>JAVBKY010000008.1:0-98741 GCA_031553765.1 Bacteroidales bacterium | reverse complement strand
ACGCGATGCGCACCCGTCCGCCGGTCGCCGCCAGAGTATTGCTACCCCGCGATGCCCCTCGACTTGCATGTGTTAGGCCTGCCGCTAGCGTTAATCCTGAGCCAGGATCAAACTCTTCATACTAATTAATATAAAACAATTTGTGATCTTCTGGCTTTAGTTTTGGAAAACTCCTTATTTCACAATAAGGGAATTGACGTTTTCCTTGTTGTTATCCTGTCTTTCAATATATTCAAAGAACCTTGTTGCTTTCGCATCCGTAATTTGCTTGTTGCGTTTTCGATTCGCTCAGAGCAAAGCGGACGACAAAGGTACTGCTTTTTTTCAAACCTCCAAATTATTTGTAAAAAAAAATCAAATAATTTTTAAGTCGTTATTTAAAGAGCGTTATTGTTTTCAAAAGCGGATGCAAAGGTAAGGGTTTTATTCCCATACTTCCAAATGTTTTGCGAAAATAATTGGAAGTATTTTCAATCTTGCTTGTATTTCAAGTAATTGCAAATACATTTTTTTTATCTCGTGTAAAGACGCTAAGCCGCAAAGAAGCCATTAAAAGAGAAGCAACACTTCTACTTATACATCTTTTCGCGTAGCGCTTTTATGTTTTCATCGGTAATGTACTCGTCATACTCCATCAGCTTATCGATAGTACCGTTTGGTGTGAGCTCTATAATACGGTTACATACGGTTTGTATGAATTCGTGGTCGTGCGACGACATGAGCACATTGCCTTTAAAGGTTTTGAGCGAGTTGTTGAATGCCTGAATGGATTCCAAGTCGAGGTGGTTGGCTGGAGAGTCAAGCACCAACACGTTGGCATTCTTAAGCATCATCTTCGAAATCATGCAGCGCATTTTCTCTCCTCCTGATAGAACGCTTGCTTTCTTATATATCTCGTCGCCCGAAAAGAGCATTTTACCTAAATAGCCGCGAATAAAGGACTCGGTGGTATCATTAGAGAACTGCCCGAGCCAATCTACAAGGCTGAGATCGGTATTGAAGAACGATGAGTTGTCGAGCGGAAGATATGCGTGCGTAACGGTTACGCCCCACTTGAAGAAGCCGCTATCGGCTTTATCGTGATCATTCAGTATTTCGAAAAAGGCAGTCATAGCACGCGGATCGCGCGAAAGAAATATCACCTTTTCATCTTTATTGATATCAAAATCGACATTGCTGAAGAGTACTGTGCCATCAATTGACTTGGAGAGCCCGCGTACTTCCAGAATTTGGTTTCCCACCTCGCGCTCGGGGGCAAAGATAATACCGGGATACTTACGTGTTGATGCCTGAATTTCCTCAATATTGAGCTTTTCGAGCATCTTGCGGCGGCTGGTGGCCTGTTTTGATTTGGAGACGTTGGCACTAAAGCGCATGATGAACTCCTGCAGCTCCTTTTTCTTTTCCTCTGCTTTCTTATTTTGCTGCGCTTGCTGACGCAATGCCAGCTGGCTCGATTCGTACCAGAAGGAGTAGTTGCCGGCAAAAAGTTTTACTTTACCAAAGTCTATATCTACGGTGTGAGTACTTACGGCATCAAGAAAGTGACGGTCGTGCGATACCACCAGCACTGTGTTGTCACAGTTGGCAAGATAGTTTTCGAGCCACATTACGGTTTCTACGTCAAGGTCGTTGGTGGGCTCATCGAGCAGTAGGTTGTCAGGCTTACCAAAGAGGGCACGCGCCAAAAGTATGCGCACCTTTTCCTTGGCACTGATGTCTTTCATGAGCGTATGGTGTAGCGCCTCCTTAATTCCAAGGCCGCTGAGCAGTGCTGCAGCATCACTCTCGGCGTTCCATCCGTCCATTTCGGCAAACAGCGCCTCCAACTCCGACGCTTTCATGCCATCTTCATCGGAAAAATCGGGCTTGGCGTAGAGCGCGTCCTTTTCCTGCATTACCGTCCACAGCTTATCGTGCCCCATCATTACGGTATTGAGGGCGGTGAATTCGTCGAACTCAAAGTGGTCCTGCTTTAATACGGATAGACGCTCGTTGGGCCCGAAGGATATGGTGCCACGCGTTGCATCAAGCTCGCCGCTAAGCATGCGCAGGAAAGTGGACTTACCTGCTCCGTTGGCGCCGATAACGCCATAGCAGTTGCCCGCGGTGAACTTCAGATTTACGTCTTGGAAAAGGGTACGTTTGCCAAACTGTATGGCGAGATTATCTACTGCAATCATTTCTTTTAAAGTGTAAAAAAGGATTGCAAAGGTAGTAAAACAATTAATAATGGATAATTAACAATGGACAATACGCTGTAATGCTAAAGCAGTGGTGCTACTTTTTCGATTTCAAGCACTCCAAGTGTTCTTTAATGAGAGCACGGTGTAACTTTAGCGTATATACGTTATAAGTACTATCCTGCTTGTCATACATCATATCAACGGTGTTGATTTCGTTGGTGGAAAAATCTTCTATTTTATCTTTTGCCATTAAAAATGTTGTCACGAGTGAGGAGTCGTTGGCCGAAGAGCGTCGATCAAACATATCAAGTGTATACTTTTCATCATTGGTTAACGTCAGCGTCAGTGCCACTTTATCGGGCATGGGTACCAACTTGGGCGTAACGCGCAACTCTAAGAAGTAGTTTTCACCATCGGTCATAACACCTCCCTGTAGCGTACGAGTGGCGGTTTGGTATAGCATCACGGGCGCTACATAG
The DNA here is from genome assembly GCA_031553765.1 of Bacteroidales bacterium. Taxonomy (GTDB): domain Bacteria; phylum Bacteroidota; class Bacteroidia; order Bacteroidales; family UBA932; genus JAITMY01. The sequence continues at coordinate 96,076 of JAVBKY010000008.1, read as the reverse complement.
TTGTAAAGCGAGCCATCGGCCATCACGCGCTGACGCACGTCGCACTGCGCTGATGCAAATGATACCGAAGCTATGAATATTAAAAGTGCCAGAGTATATTTTACCTTATCCATATTACGTTTAATAGAGGTTAGCAATGTACAAATATAGCTATAAAAAAAGGCTTATTTTATATAATGTATGCTTAATTTCCTTTAGCAACGGTAAATAGTTTCAATAAACACTTTTTTAGAGAAAAAGACGCTACCTTTATCGAATCTATAAGCAGCGGGTATGAGGTTTTATCGCTATATACTACTCCTTTTTTTACTATGCTTGCTTGCACCCATAACGCAAGCACAAACTACTTCATACTTCCAATTTTGGAATGAGTTTGCGCTCACTCGTCCGCTCGGCACTCGCTGGTCGGCAGAACTTAACTTGGGAGACACGTGGTCATCATCACCCAACGAGCATAAAGATATATTCAGCTACAACGCACAACTGTACGCGCGCGGCTGGGCACACTACTACTTTAACTCGCGGTGGAAGTTCTCTGCTTTTGCAGCCTACTACTACAATCGTGATGTGCCGGAAATAGACCAAAATAAATTGCCAGAAATAAGGTTGGCATTGCAAGGCACCTACTACTTTCACAAAGTGGGATACACGCTTCTGTCACGCACCAGGATTGAAGATAGGAATTTAGATGCCGACGAAGACTTTCAAACTGTATTCCGTTTTCGCGAGCAAATCAAATTGCTATACCCTATTAATAGCATGATTATTCGTAAGGGTGTGTTTTTCGCAATACTCTCTGAGGAGATTTACCTGAAAACAAAAAGTGATGTAACCGGTTCACAATTTTTTGACCGAAACAGGCTCACTGCGGGATTAGGCTATTCGTTTACTGATGACCTGCAGATGGAGTTGACTTACGCCAACGAGTTTTTACCTCGCGGCAGCAGGAAGGAGGTTTACAACGCTATTCAACTCAACATTACGTTCAACAACCTCTTTCCACATTTAAAGAGGTTTGCAGAGGAGCACCATCTACTGCCGGGCTCGGAAGAGGCCAGCAAGTAGTAGACATAAAAAATGTACATGTTGACAACATGTACATTTTTACCTTACCAGCGCCCTCCTGCGCCACCACCTCCGGAAAGTCCTCCACCGCCACCGCTGAATCCACCTCCACCAAAGCCGGAACCACCGCCAAAGGAACCTCCTCGACTACCACCGCCTCCTCCACCAAAAAAGAAGGGTAAGAAGAATATGCCGCTCCCGCCATTCTTATCCTTATCGTTACCACCACCGTGCTTGCGTCCGGCGTAGAAAATTGCAATAAGTACAATGAGAATAAGTATGGGAATGAAATTCCCCGGCTGCTCTCCCACCTTTTTATCTGATTTGTACTCTCCGGAAGCGTAGGCAATAATGGCATTTGTAGCCTTATCTACTCCTGCGTAAAATTGATTTTGACGAAAGTTTGGAATGATAATTTGCTCGATAATGCGCTTACAGTAGGCATCGGGTAGTACGCCCTCCATACCATAGCCTGTACCAATAAATACATCGCCATACTCACCTACCTTTTTAGGTTTTATGAGAATGAGTACGCCGTTGTTTTTATCCTTTTGTCCTATGCCCCACTGCTTAAAAAATTCGGGCGACAGCTGCGCAAGTGTGTAACCATCGGTATTGTCGATGGTGACAATGTATATTTGCGTAGAAGTGCTATCATGGTAAACGCGCAATTTTTGTTCGAGTGCAGTCTGTTCTTGCGGGGTGAAGAGTTTGGTAAAATCGTTCACCAAGCGTGCCGGCTGCATGGGGCGTGGCAAGTTTTGCGAAACACCTGATAGCGACACGAGTAGCAATATGAGAAGAAAAAACTTTTTCATGTAAATTTATCTCAGAAAGATACAAAATACATCCACGAATTGGACGAATTAAACGAATTCCAGCGCACGTGGTAAATGCACACACACAATAAAATCACCCCCCCTTTATGGGGTTAGGGGTTGTAACTAAAACTTTACCTCGGGTGCTTTTTCTGCACCGGGTTCGGCCTCGAAATAGGCTTTCTTTTCAAAGCCAAAAATGCCAGCAAAGATATTTGCAGGGAAACGACGAATGTAGGTGTTGTACTCGCGCGCTGCCTCGTTGAAGTTACGGCGTTCAACAGCAATGCGATTTTCTGTTCCCTCCAATTGCGCTTGTAACTCCATAAAATTTTGGTTAGCCTTTAGGTTGGGGTAGCTTTCGGCTACCGCCATAAGTCGGCTCAGGGCTGAAGAAATTTCGCCTTGCGCTGCCTGATATTTTTTAAGTGATGCTTCGTCCAACTTATCGGGGTTAATGGTTACCTGCGTGGCTTTAGCGCGCGCCTCCATCACACTTTCCAGCGTTTGCTGCTCATGCTTGGCATAACCTTTTACGGTTTCCACCAAATTAGGAATAAGATCAGCACGGCGCTGGTACTGGTTCTGCACTTGTGCCCAGGCAGCATCCACCTTTTCCTGCATGGTTACGGGCTTGTTGTAGTACGAGCATGACGACAGCGAAATGGCTGCAATGGCAATGAGAGCAAGGTTTTTCAGCGTTTTCATTTTTTTTATTTATTAATAGTTGAGAAACCCTAACAGGGCTCCGCTTGTTAAACATATAACTTAACTTGCGCCCCTACTAGGGTAATGCGCTTGCGAACAAAGATACTGGATTTATGGGCGATATGCTGTTAAAAATTCTGAATAAATGCCCCATTTTCACGCACATTATGGAAGGGCAATCCGTGGGTGGTAAGCACTCGTTTAAAGCGTGCAACCTCCCTTGCCGAAACGGATGCATCGATAATGAAAAGTTGGGGATGGTACATTGCCAACACTTGCTCGGGTTTGAGCTTGCATTGTGAGGTTAAAATAAGGTAATCTACAGGTAGAGGCTGATGTGGATTGTGCAGCTTTTCATCATGTAGTATTTTTACTGTTCTTTCTGCAAAGTTGATGAAGTTTTTGTAGACATTGTAATGCTGAAACTTCTCACTACCGATGTCTTGCAGAGCTATCCTTTCTAACGATTTTAATCCTGCAAATCCAAGGCTTACCATGTGGTTTTTGACATTAAAATCAAAAGTATTTGAAAGGTCGGCGCTATCACATAGCGCAAAACCTGCGCGACCATTGACAAGGGTAATGAGCGATGCGTTTTTCACGCTATATACGGTCAACATTTTTTGATGCGCTTGCTCATATTTTGTCGCTATCCGCAGGCAAAGGCAAGCACTAAAGAGAGTAAGCGCAAGCAAAACGAGCTTGGTTTTTCGTGTCCATATGAACAAGGCAAGCATGACGATGCTCAACATAAGTAGCCATGCTTGTAAGGACGTTAACCATAGGGCTTCAATACGTGCATATGGGAGCCCTTCGACAAAGCGTATGGAACCGTTGAGTGCTTTAATGCTATATCCCGTAAAGTTGGCGCAGAACCACCCTACCTGAGAAATGGGAAAGTGTACGAAAATAAGCGTAGCTAAAAAACCACCCATGGCAGCCATGGTGGGTAACGTAGATAGTACGTTGGTAAGAATAAAGTGTACGGGTAGCTGATGAAAGAGGTACACGGCTACGGGCAAGGTGCCGATATTGGCCGCTATGGCCACTGCCACCAACGACCATAGGGCATCGGGCAACCACCGTCGAAAATTCAAGCAATGATAAATGTAGGGATAGAAAAACACGATAGAGATTACAGCTGCGTACGACAGCTGAAAACCGGCATCGAAAAGGCTGTAGGGGTCGAGTGCACAAATGAGGAAAGCCGAAAATGTAAGCGAGTTATACGTATTGGTGTGGCGGTTGAGCATGCCGCCTATTGTTACTATTGAGAACATAATGGTAGCACGCAATATAGAGGGCGACAGGCCTGCAACCACCGCATAAAGCCATATAAAAACAAGAATGAGCAAACCCCGTAGCAAAATTCCGTACTTTTGTTTTTTCATAAACACAAGCAACCATCCCAATATCATGCTTATGATGCCCACATGCATACCCGATACAGCTAAGATATGCATGGCCCCGGTATCCATGTAAAGCTGCTTGAGATCGCTATTTAGTAGCGATTTGTCGCCAATGGTCAACGCTTGGAGCACCGCTAGTTCATCACCTTGCAGCCCTTGCTTGGAAAAATAGTTGAGCAGGTAGCTGCTTACTGCCGTAGGAAATACCCGCCACAAGGGCGTATTACCGCTACTAATGATAACGTAACTATCGGAATTGATAAAGGCACTCGAAAATATTTGACGCTGCTTGAGGTAGGCTCCGTAATCAAACTCGTACGGATTTTTCGCTGCAGGCAAGGGCGATAACGTCAACCGCGTAAGAATTTTATCGCCCATACGTGGAGCAACTTTTGAACTGTCAATGCGCAGGTAAAATATCATCTTCTCTTCTACCTTGCGCCACGTATTTAAGCTATCACTGTAGGCTGAGGCAAGCACGTTTAACTTAGTAAATCTATCGCCTTTTACGGGAGCATCGTTCACCACCGCCTCAACGTATATGCTTCTTCCAACAGGGTAATCGCTTTCGGTTTTTATATTTTGGACTAAGGCAATGCCTGTGAAAAACAGGAACAGATACAACACTACTCCAAAGCACCAGCGGCGCGAATAGCTTAGGTTTAACTTGTGCGTAGCAATTAATACAAAGAGTAAAGCCAAGCACACAGGTGTGATGCTTGGCTTTACTTGAAAGAGTTGTACTTGAAAGGTTACTCCGAGAGCAAGAGGCAAGAACAGGCGCACAAAGGGCGCGGAGCGCAAGTCCTCAATGATTTCGGTGTAGCGCATTAGTATCCGAATATTTGTTCTTGGGTTACCTTCTCAATGGTGCCAAAGGTTGCCATTTTATCGAGATCTACTGTATTTTCGTCACCCAAAATACAGTAGGTATAAGGCAAATTCTTCACGTTTGATTGCTGGAAGTTCTTTACATCGGTAAGCGTAAAAGTGGGAACTTTAGTGAAGATATCGCGACGAATATCGTAATTTAGTCCCAACTTTTGTGCTGCATCGTACGCCCACAGCACGCTTGACTTGGTTATGCGCTCGGTACGCATGCGCTGAATAATGCCGTTCTGCGCAAGCTTAAATGCGGGCAGCGATTCAGGCATATCATTAATGATAGAGTTGAACGCATCCACGGCATCACCCATTTTGTCGGTTTGCGTGGCAATAAAGGTGCGCATGTAGGTTGACCTATCCAAGCGTCCGGGCAAAGCATAAGAGGCGTTAGCAGAGTAAGCCAAGCCGCGCGCCTCACGCATTTCCTGAAACACAATGGCATTCATGCCTCCACCGAAATACTCGTTGTACAGCGTGGCAATGGGCACCATTGCTTTATCATACGATCCTAACTTCGACATCATGGTAAGGTAAATTTGCTTTGCCTCGTAGTTAGCAAAAAGCACCTTATTGGCGGTAGTGGGTTGCTCCACGTACTTTGCCTCGGCTGGCACATCTTTGAGCGTTTTAGGCACCTTGTGATACTTGTCCATAAGAGCAATAGCGTCGGCACTCTTCATGGGGCCGTAGTAGAAAATACGGTGCTTGTACGATGTTAACTCGTGAATTTTATCCACCATTTTTTGAGGATCAAGGTTTGTCAAATCCTTTTCTGAAAGGATATTAGTTGCGGGTGAAAATTCACCATAGGTACCGTATGCGGTAAGCATGCTAAAGTTGGCACGCTGGTTAAGTTTTGCGTTACCACGTGATTTGAGTAAGTCGCCAACCAAGTTTTGATAGGCTTCGGTATTTACCTTGGCATTAGCCAAAATATGCTCAAATAGCTGTAGCGATTTTTCCATATTATCGTTCAGACCGCTCAAATTTACGTATACACGCTCGGCTGATGAAACTACATTGAAGGCGCAGCCCAACTTGTAGAATTCTTCCTTTAGCTGCTCTGCAGTGTACTTATCGGTACCCAGATATTTGAGATACGATACCGCCATTGCCAACTCTTTATCGTTATTGGCACCCATATTGAATACGTACAGCAAGTCGAACAGGGTGTTATCTATATTTTGCTTATAGAGCATTTCCAGTCCGGACTTCTTTGTCTTCAATACGCTCAAGTCTTTTTGAAAATCAAGGAAAACAGGCTCAATAGGCGTAACATTGCTAGCCTTTACTGTAGCCAAAAATTCGCTTTCGGCATCGCGATTCATTTGTATGGGAGTAATTTCGGGCTTATCGATTTTCACCTCGCTGGTATCTTTTCCTGTACGCTTGTATATTACCACATAGCCTTCGCCCAGACGCTCATTGGCAAATTTCACCAACTCCTCCTTGGTTATTTTTGATAGGCGATCGATTTCTTCTACTTCGTCTTTCCATGCAACACCATCAACAAATGAGCCGAGCATGGCATATGCGCGCGCATTATTACTTTCGGTACTTTCGATGGTCATACGCTTAAAGTCGGTTATTACGGCCTTAAGCAGCCACTCGTCAAACTTACCTTGCTTCAGGTTATCGAGCTGCTCCATCAAAATAGCCTTAGCATCGTCCAGCGTTTGGCCTTGCTTGGGTGTAGCACCGAGTATTAGCGCGTTGTAGTCCACCAGCTCCATTACCGAACTTGATGCACCAAGCAACCTTTGTTTTTGCACAATATTCAAGTCGAGAAGACCTGCTTTGCCATTCATGAGCACCATATCGAGCAGCTTAAGCATATCGGCATCGGGGCTATCAGCACCGCCAAAGCGAAAACCTATGGCAATATTTTCGGCATCAGGACCGTAAACCGTTCTTTCTACAGGTACTATAATCGGCTCTTCTTTAGCCAAGTGTAAGGCAGGAACGGGTTTACTCTTTAGCTTACCAAAATATTGATCTATGACCTCAATGGCCTTATCGAATTCAAAGTCACCAGACATAATTACGGCCATATTATTGGGCGCGTAGTATGTTTCGAAGTAGTTTTTTATATTGGTAATTGAAGGATTTTTGAGGTGTTCCTGCGTACCCAATACGGTTTGTGTGCCGTAAGGGTGATGAGGGAAAAGGGTTGATAGCAGAGCCTCATACACTTTGCGACCATCGTTGGTAAGCGACATATTCTTCTCCTCATACACGGTTTCCAACTCGGTATGGAAAATACGAATTACGGGATTTGAAAAACGGTCGAACTGGATTTTTGCCCAGTTTTCCAGCTGGTTTGAAGGAATATTTTCAATGTAGTTAGTGGCATCGGTTGATGTCCACGCGTTAGTTCCAGTGGATCCAATAGCGGTCATGAGCTTATCGTACTCGTTGGGAATAGCGTAGTGCGCTGCAACTCCGGAAACGCTGTCAATTTGACGATAAATCAGCTTGCGCTGCTGCTCATCGGTAGTGGTGCGATATACCTCAAACAAGTGCTCAATTTGGTCAAGCAAGGGTTTTTCCTTGCTGTAATCGGAGGTACCAAAGTTGGCAGTACCTTTAAACATAAGGTGCTCGAAGTAGTGCGCCAGGCCGGTGGTTTCAGCAGGGTCGTTCTTGCCACCTACCTTCACAGTAACAAAAGCTTGAATGCGCGGCTCGTCGTGGTAAGCGCTCAGGTATACCTTTAGTCCGTTGTCTAGCGTGTAAATACGCACTTTGAGGGGATCGTTGGGTACAGTTTCGTACTTGTACTCCTTTGCCCAAGCGGATACCACCACCAGCGACAAAATCAGAAATGAGAAAATCTTTTTCATATAGTTAATGTGTTAATTAATTCCTTTTTTCAGCAATGCAAGCGACAAATGTAAAGATATTATACCTGAATAAGGGTTGCTTAAAGCTACTTTTTGCAAATATTATAAAAAACCCTAACAGGGGTTCAAACCTCTGTTAGGGTACGCATCAAATAGAGATTTCGCCACGAAGCGACATGCTCAGCCCCTTTTTTACATCTTCCACGCTGCTATAGTGCCCCAGCAGAAACATGAGCTTTGCCAGCGCAGTCTCGGTAGTGCTATCGTAGCCACTGATGACACCTATTTGCATCAGCTTACGTCCTACTTCATAAGCCGACATATCGACCGTACCTGTGTGACATTGCGATACGTTCATAATGGCTATACCACGGTTAATGGCATTTTTCAATGCATCCAAAAACCACGGCAGCGATGGAGCATTGCCCGAGCCGTAAGTTTCGAGCACCACACCACGCAACCCCTGTATGTTCAAAACGCTATTGACGTATGCCTGCGACATGCCCGGAAAAATACGCAGCACGGCCACGTTAGTATCCAGGTAGGTGTGACGCTGCAAGGGTTTATCGGTGGGCCGCAAAATAACGTCCTCATTGTACGCAATATGAATACCAGCCTGCGCCAAGGGCGGAAAGTTATCGGAGCGGAAGGCGCGAAAATGCTCAGCATTGTACTTCGATGTTCGATTGCCACGCAGCAGTTCATTCTCAAAAAAGATGCACACCTCGGGCACGCAGGCGCTGCCATCGGAGTGCTTGGAGGCGGCAATTTCTATGGCAGAGATAAGGTTTTCCTTACCGTCGGTGCGAATCATGCCAATGGGCAGCTGGCTACCTGTTAGCACTACGGGCTTGCTCAGATTTTCGAGCATGAAGCTGAGCGCGGACGCTGTGTAGGCCATGGTATCGGTACCATGCAGCACCACAAATCCATCGTACTTATCATACTGCTCGGTAATGATATCGACCATTTGCAACCAGCTGTGCGGCTGTATGTCGGATGAATCGATGGGCGTGAACGAAATGGTATCGATAGCGTAGGCAAATTTCTTGAGTTCGGGTACCTCCTGCTCCACTTGCTCAAAGTTGAACGGCTTTAGCGAACCCGTATCAGGATCGAGCTTCATACCAATGGTACCGCCGGTGTAGATGATTAAAATCGAAGTCAATTTAATTGAAAATTAAAAATTGAAAATTTTACCCCCAACCCCCTAAAGGGGGCTATAGCAGTGTGCGCTTGTCCACAGTGAGGGGGATAGCCGACACACACAGCCCACTGCCTACTTTACCATGCTCCACGCCGTCTCTAACCACGTTAAAATATCAGTTGGCAAATTATCCTCGGTGCGCTCGTCGGAGCGAAGGTGACCAAGGCGCACTACTACCATATTTTTGGCGGGAACGGCAAATACGTACTGACCGTAAATGCCGCGCATGTACAGCACATCATCGCCACGAAAGTTCAGGCGCCAAAATTGGTAACCGTAGAAGTCAACGGGCTTCCCTGTTTTACCGTCCTTGAGCCACGAGGCTGCGGCAGTGGCATCGGTCATATATTTTTCGGAAACAACCACGCTGTCGTTCCACCTGCCTTTATTAAGTATGAGCTGGCCAAAGCGGGCAAAGTCGCGGGCGTTGGAGTTAAAGCAGCAGTAGGCTTTTTCCATGCCATTCTTTTTATCGAGCATCCACAGCGCATCGTGTTCAGCGCCCATGGGTGTCCACAGCTTTTCGGAAGCGTAATCGCTCAAGGTTTTGCCTGTGGCTTGGGTAAGAACCAGCGCCAGCAGCTGCGTTACGCCGCTTTGGTAGTAGTAGGTTTCGCCAGGCTTAGCTACCATTTTTACCTGCTGCATGAGTTCAGGCAAATTTCGGCCGTAGTAGGCTTTGGTGGTAACGGAGGTGGCTGAGGCATACTCTTCGGCCCAGTCAATTCCAGCGCTCATGGCGAGCAAGTCTTTTAGCGTAAGCTTGCGCCCTTCAAACTCAGCAAGCCACGGCAGATACTCGCCCATGGGCTGGTCTACGCTTTTGAGTTTACCCTCGTCGAGCGCGCAACCTACCAGCAGCGACACTATGCTTTTTGCCGCAGAAAAGGAGTTGCTGAGCGATGCGGGTCCATAATCTTCCCAGTATTTCTCAAAGAAAATTTTTCCATCCTTCACCACGAGGTAAGCCACGGTTTTGTATTTATCAAAATCGGGGATAAGGCTATCGGGGATGGCTGCGGCATTATAGTCGTTCGTAAAATTCCACGGCTGCGGATTGGAGGCCTTCACCACTCTATTTTCAAAGTGTTCATAGTCTTTAATACCGGGTAGCTGGTACCTTAAGGCGCGGCGCAGGTAATCGTTTGATGGTTTCATAAGCCAAAGAAATAGGGCGGTAATAATTGCCAATACAACAAAAAGAATTTTACGTTTCATAAATTAATTTTTCAGGTTTCAGATTAAAAGATTTGCTTCGTGCTGTAAGAGCCACTGCTTGCGCCAAATGCCACCGGCGTAGCCTGTGAGGCTGCCGCTTTTACCTATTACGCGGTGGCAGGGCACCACAATCCACAGCTTGTTTTTGCCGTTGGCCGTGCCTACTGCGCGCACCGCCTTCTCATCTCCCAGGCGCACGGCCTGCGTGCCGTAGGTGGTGGTTTCCCCGTAAGGTATTTTTACCAGCTCGCGCCACACGCGCTGCTGAAATTCAGTACCTTCCTGCTGCATGGGAAAGTCAAATGCCTTGCGCTTCTTATCAAAGTATTCCTGCAGCTGCACACAGCAAGTTTGCAACAGCGGAGTAAGTTCGGTAGCCTGCTCATCCTCTCTATCCACAAAAGTGATAGAAGTTACAGCACGGTCGGTGGCAGTAACTTTTATGGTGCCGATGGGGGATGGTATGTAGGCAACGTGGTTCATTTTTCAACTCATCTTGATGTTTTTAGACCTCTCCCCTAAATCCCTCTCCACAGGAGAGGGATTTAGGGGAGAGGTATCCTTCCGCAAATAGCTAGCAAACTTCCACCCCCGGTCTTTGACCACCCCCGCCAGCGGGGGATAACCCTCGCTCACGCCTCACTATTGCGGGTGGGGTTTTATCGCCCGTAGGGCATTTATCCTTTTATCTTTTGCGAAGCAAAAATTTATCTATTTTCTTTATAAAACATTCTTCAGTATCTCCGCCACCGTAAAGCCAAGGTAGTTGCCTACGGCGTAACCTACAATGCCCACGGTAATGCCTACCAGTATTACCTGACGGTTGCCTATGGCCGCGGCAACCACGGGAACAAAGGGGGGCGAGTTGATAAGGGCGTTGGAGGAAACAATAAACGTGTCGGCATCGACCTTAAAGAGCTTACACAGCAGCGCGTGCAGCAGCACCGACCCAAAAACCGATGAAGCAACGTAGCCTGCCAAGTAGTACATTTCGGGGTTGAGCAAGTCGGAAAAGTCAACCATGGAGGCAATGGAAATGTTGAAAACAAGCACCAGGAACATGCCTACGTCAAAGGAATAGCGTAGGTTGCGCACTGGCTTGATGAACGAGGCGGCTATGCTGAGCGTGGTAAGCACCAGCATGAGGTACGGCACACGAATTTCGCCAAACAGCAGCATGGATGAGCCGACGGAAATTGCCACCAGCAACACCGATACACCGAGCGATTTGAGCATTTGAATAAGTCCGCCACGCGAACGCATGAAGTAGTACTGCCCTTCGGATACAGAGCGCTGCTGATCCTTGCCCGATGCCAAGGGCACGTACTTGGGCAGGAGCTTGCGCAATATTACCTTGCCTATGGTAAAAATGAATAGCAGGTAGAAGAAACACACTAGCATATCGGCTGCCTGCAGCTGAATGAACGTATTTTCGGGCAGCCTCAATGCAAACTGCAGGGCCGCCATGTTGGGCGTTCCACCTACCTCCACGCCGGTAATGAGGCCAGCCACCTTATACATATTATCGCCAATGTAGGGGTGGAATACAAAGGCGCATGTAGTAGTGGTAATAGTAACCGCCACCAAGCCCGTGAGCAGTGCTCGCCCGCCGGAACTGAGCTGCTTGCGCAGGTGGGTAAGGTTGGCCGAGAAAAGCATGAGTGGAATGGCAAAGGGTATCACCATTTCGCAAATGGTGGACTGCATGCTACGTAGCGAGGTTAGCTGCTCCCCCGCCAGCACGCCCGAATCCTGAAACACCCAAATAATGATGGCAAAAAATATACCTGCAAAATACGCCATTAGCACCTCGCCTACCTTTTGTATGGGCTTAAAGCGCTTGCACAGCAGCAGTATCCACACGGGGGTGGCAATGTAGAAAAAGAGTAGAATGAGGTTGACCATGTATTAGAATTTTGACTTGCGATACTCGACATGCGACTTGCGAAGTTCGCATATCGCATGTCGGGAAATCGCATATCGATTTTAGCACACTCCCTGCTCGAGCATGGCTTGTGCCACCTTCATAAAGCCGGCAATGTTGGCGCCCTTAACGTAGTTGATGTAGCCATCAGGTTGCGTGCCGTACTTAATGCAGGCTTCGTGAATGTTGGTCATTATCATGTGCAGCTTGGCATCCACCTCCTCCTTGGGCCAGCTGAGCTTCATGGCGTTTTGCGACATTTCCAGCCCGCTTACCGATACGCCGCCTGCGTTAACCGCCTTGCCGGGTGCAAAGGTAACCTTGCTGTTTACAAATTCGCTGATGGCTTCGGGCGTGCAGCCCATGTTGGACACCTCGGCTACGCAGGTAACGCCATTGGCAATAAGTAGCTTTGCATCGTTGCCGTTGAGCTCGTTTTGTATGGCGCAGGGCAAGGCTATATCTACCTTTACCTCCCACGGTTTTTTGCCTGCTACAAATTTGCTACCTGCAAACTTCTGGGCATAGGGTGCCACCACGTCGTTGCACGAGTTGCGCAACTCCACCATATAGGCAATTTTTTCGGCATCAAGCCCCTTTTCATCGTATATGTAACCATCGGGGCCGGAGATAGCCACCACCCTAGCGCCCAGCTCGGTGGCCTTCATAGCCGCGCCCCAAGCCACGTTGCCAAAGCCCGATACGGCTACGGTTTTACCCTTAATATCGGAATTTTTCATGCGCAGCATGTGCTGTACAAAGTACACCGCACCAAAGCCTGTGGCCTCGGGACGAATGACCGAACCACCCCACATCATACCCTTGCCGGTGAATACGCCCGTGTTTTCGCGCGCTAACTTCTTGTACCAGCCGTACATGAATCCTATTTCGCGACCTGCCACACCAATATCGCCCGCGGGAACGTCGGTTTCAGGGCCTATGTGGCGCCACAGTTCGGTGATGTAGGCCTGGCAAAAGCGCATGACTTCTGCCTTGGTTTTTCCTTTGGGAGAAAAATCGGAGCCACCCTTGCCACCGCCCATGGGTAGCGTGGTGAGGGCATTTTTGAAGGTTTGCTCAAAACCTAAAAACTTTAACGTAGAAAGGCTTACCGATTCATGAAAACGAATACCGCCCTTGTAGGGGCCTATGGCGTTATTGAACTGCACGCGGTAGCCTGTGTTGATGTGCGTTTTGCCTAAATCGTCCTGCCACGCCACCTTAAAGGTAAAAATACGATCGGGCTCAACAATGTTCTCAATAATGTTGGCCTCTTCAAACTCCGGGTGTTGATTATACACCTCCTCTACTGATTCCAGAACCTCCTGCACAGCTTGCAGATACTCGGCTTCATGACCATACTTGGCGCGAAGCCTCTCCATCACCTGTTCTACTTTCATAGCGTTATTTTTTTAGGCGTAAAACAATAAAGAAAATAAAGCAATTTTTTTTGCTCCTACAAATATACATTTTTTTGAGAGCCGTTATTTAAATTGTAACACAAAGTATTTTCGCGCGAAGGTGTGAAGGCATCCTATATCATGAAAAAGGCTATCTTTGTCAAATTTGGCAATAGATCAAGAAATTTTCAGAAAATTGTTATACTTAGCGACCAATAACTAACCACACAAAAATTGCTCATCCTTCTGAGCAAAAAACTCATTATGAAAAATAACACTCTCCTACTTCCATTGCTTGCGCTTTTTACAATGGTAACATTGGCAGAATGCAGCAAGAGCAGCAATGATGAACACAACGTAATTACACCTACAAACTACTCCGTGGCAAGCGCATGGCTGCGCGCAGAGTCCAACCCCACCAAACCTGCCGACTTATTTTACGTATATCCTACCATATTTTCAGGAGACTCGGGTTTTATGGACATTAACGATGCCACATCACGTATGATAGCGGCTATTGCTTACCAGATGCAGGGAAGTGCTTTTGACAGCGTATGCAACGTATACGCACCGCACTACCGCCAATCCAGCGCAAGCGTGCTGAAAAAGGATCTTGCCACTCAAGCTGAGGCGCTAAAATCATACCCTTTGACGGATGTGATTGCCGCATTTGAGTACTTTATTACCCACCACAATAATGGACGTCCGTTTATACTAGCAGGTCACTCGCAAGGCTCCAACGTGCTTATGTATTTCTTGAGCGACTACATGGTTAAGCACCCCGAACTGCAGCAGCGCATGGTTGCAGCCTACCTCATTGGCTACGATATTACACCTACCTTTTTGGCGGCGAACCCTCATCTCGTATTTGCGGATACGTCCTACGATACGGGTGTAATTATTTCGTACAACACGGAAGCGCCCGTGATTGATGGTCCCAACCCCGTAATGACTCCTGGAGTGGGGGTATGTATAAACCCGCTAACATGGACGCGCGGCGAGACAAATGCTCCCGCCTCATGTAATCTGGGTGCCTACATCCGAATGGCTAATGGTACGTTTGTAAGGCAACCCGGATTTGCCGATGCCCAAGTGAATAAGGAAAGGGGTACACTATTTTGTACGACTGTAGACCCGAACGACTACCCGCCCAGCGGTGCCTTCCCTAAAGGTACCTACCATGGTATGGATTATCAGTTTTACTACTTCAACTTGCGAGCTAATGCGGTAGAAAGGGTTAAGGCATACCTCGACAAGTAATTTTTAGTAATTTTGGGCAAACTTTTCCGCAAAAATTATGCTCAGATCTACACCCAACATCAGGCAGCTGTACTTCAAGGACACTTCGTTTGCCAACTTGATGAACCGCCGCATTTACAACATTCTACTCATTGCCAGCCAGTACGACACCTTTATGCTGGAGGATGATGGGCGGGTGGATGAGCAGATTTTTAACGAGTACGTGTCGCTCAACCTGCGTTACCCACCGCGCTTTACGCTGGCCACCAACCAGGAGGAGGCTATGAAGCTGCTCAAGGAGCGCCGCTTTGAGCTTATTATAAGCATGCCCACCAGCGACAGCGATACGTTCACCAAGGCCAAGGAAATTAAGAGCAAGCACCCTAACATACCTATTGTGGTGCTTACGCCCTTCTCGCGTGAGGTATCGCAGCGCATTGCCAACGAAGACCTCAGCGCCATTGACTACGTATTCAGCTGGCTGGGTAATACCAATCTGCTGGTAGCTATCATCAAGCTTATTGAGGATAGAATGAACGTGGAGAATGATGTGGATGAGGTAGGCGTACAAGTGCTGCTTTTTGTGGAGGACTCTATACGCTTTTACTCCTCCATACTCCCACACTTGTACCAAATTGTGTTTAAGCAGTCGCGCGAATTTATGACCGAGGCGCTCAACGATCACCAGCGAATGCTGCGCATGCGCGGTCGCCCCAAGATAATGCTGGCACGTACCTACGAAGAAGCGCTGGGTATATACGAAAAGTACAAGGATAACATGCTGGGCATTATTTCCGATGTAAGCTTCTCGCACGAGGGAGCTAAGGACAAGCATGCTGGCATAGAATTGTGTCGCACCATTCGCAAAAAGGATAAGTTTGTGCCGCTGCTATTACAGTCGTCCGAAAGCGAAAATAAGCAGTACGCCGATGAAATGCAAATTGGGTTTGTAGACAAAAACTCGAAGACGCTGGAGATGGAGCTGCGCGACCACATGATGCACGACTTTGGTTTTGGTGATTTTATCTTCCGCGACCCTGTCACCAAGCAGGAGGTTGCACGTGTAGCCAATTTGCGCGAGCTGCAGGACTGTATTTTTGATATCCCCGACAACTCACTGCGACTCCACGTTACCAACAACCACATATCGCGCTGGCTGTACTCCCGCGCGCTATTTCCGGTAGCAGAATTTCTCAAGCAAATGACCATTGAGGAATCCGATGATTTGGGCGAAGTACGCAAAATCATTTTTGATTCCATAGTACAGTACCGTAAAATTAAAAACCGCGGTATTGTAGCGGTGTTCCAGCGCGACCGATTTGACAAGTACTCCAACTTTGCCCGTATTGGCGAGGGCTCTATGGGGGGCAAGGCGCGCGGTCTGGCGTTTTTGGACTCGCTCATTAAGCGCAACACGGCGCTGGAAAACGTAGAAAGATTGGAAGTAGCCATACCAAAAACGGTGGTGCTGTGTACCGATATTTTCGACGAGTTTATGGAGAGCAACAAGCTCTACCCTATTGCGCTAAGCGATTTGCCCGACGAAGAAATTTTACAGCATTTTCTCAAAGCAACGCTACCACGACGCTTGCTGGCGGACTTCTTGGCTTTTTTCGAAGCTATTGAATCACCCATAGCCGTGCGCTCGTCAAGCCTTCTAGAAGACTCTCATTACCAACCATTTGCAGGTATATACAACACCTACATGATACCCTACGTAAAGGGTGCCAAAACACATACGTTGCGCATGCTCAACGATGCTATCAAGGGTGTATACGCTTCGGTATTTTTTAAGGATAGCAAGGCGTACATGCAGGCAACATCAAACGTGATTGACAACGAGAAAATGGCAATAGTGTTGCAGGAAGTATGCGGCAATGCTTACAACGACCGCTACTACCCTTCCATGTCGGGAGTAGCGCGCTCAGTAAACTTTTACCCCATTGAACCGGAATGCCCCGAAGATGGCATAGCCAACATTGCGCTGGGACTGGGGAAGTACATTGTTGATGGCGGCAATACGCTACGCTTTTCGCCCGCCCACCCCAACAACATTTTGCAGCTGAGTACGCTGGATTTGGCGTTGCGCGAAACGCAAACCAAGTTCTACGCGCTCGACCTCAACAACCAAAACTTCAACCTGCAAGCTGACGATGCCTGCAACCTGCTGAAGCTAACGATACCCGATGCCGAGGAGGACGGCACGCTGCGCCTCATTGCCTCTACGTTCGACCCCAACGATCAAATTATTCGCGATGGAATTTACGAGGGTGGACGCAAAATTATTTCATTTGCTAACGTACTGCATCACGACGCGGTACCCATTGCGCCTATGCTGCAAAAGATTTTAGAGATAGGCCACCGTGAAATGGGACGACACGTTGAAATAGAGTTTGCGGTAAACCTGCCGACAGCAAACAACCCTAAAAGCACGTTCTACCTGCTGCAAATTCGCCCCATAGTAGATAGCCGCGAGGTAATAACGGAAGACCTTGAAGCTATTCCGCACGAGCAAACGCTCATCAGTACGCCCAGCGCGCTGGGGCACGGCATTACCAACGATGTGTACGATGTGGTGTACGTGAAGCCGGAGGTATTCAACGCTTCAAACAACCAGCTGATAGCCTACGATATTGAGAAGTTGAATAAGCAGATGGTAGCCGAGGGCAAGAACTATATACTCATTGGCCCTGGTCGCTGGGGAAGTAGTGATACTTGGCTGGGGGTTCCTGTTAAATGGCCACACATTTCGGCCGCGCGACTCATTGTGGAGGCTGGCTTAACCAACTACCGCATTGACCCGAGCCAGGGTACGCACTTTTTCCAAAACCTCACCTCGCTGCACGTGGGCTACTTTACCGTGAACTCATACCTAAAGGAGGGCGGCGGATTTTATGACAGCGAATTCCTCAACGCGCAACCTGCCGTTATGGAAACAAAGTACATACGCCACGTGCAATTCACTAAGCCTCTGGTAATAAAAATCAATGGGAAAAAGAGCTTGGGGGTAGTGATGAAACCAGAAGAAAATTCATAGTTTTCAACTATGAATTGATAAATATCCCGCCACAGCGGGATGATAAAAAGATAAATGCCCTACGGGCGATAAAAATTTATCGTGCGAAGCACATTTATCGCCCGTAGGGCATTTTATCGCGAAGCGTTTATCGTTTCGCTTAAGCGGAACTTTTATCTCTTCATCATCTCGTATTCCAGCGAAGCCAGAATGAACGTCCCAATTGCTTTGCCTTCGTTCTGCACAATCGTTACATCTTTACCACACAGGTAGTAGTTCACAGTGCCGGTACGTGAGTGGTCTTTGGCGGGGCCTAAGCCTGCCGAGGCGCAGGTTTGTACTACATCAAACTTATCTTCGCTTTCGCGAATAAACGTTTTCAGCAAACCTTGATACGCTTTTTCGGCAACGAATAGGTAGGTTGCCTTGTCAAGTAATCCCAGCCTGATACCTTTTAAGTAGGCATAGGTAAAAATGGAGGAAGCGGATGCTTCCAAGTAGTTGGGGGCGGTGCCTACGTTGTAAACCTTTCCTGCTACGGTATCACCTTTTCCATCAGCCGTGGTGGTGGCATCGTACTGCAGCAGCTGGTACCATACGCCCGACTCGTCATCCTGCCAGCGTTTGAGCCCTGCGGCTACCTGCTGTAAAATGTTCACTACATCGTTGTAATCTTTATGCTCCTTGGGCATAAACTCCAGCACATCTACCAGCGCGCTGAAGTACCACCCCATGCCACGTCCCCAAAATTCCTTGCTGGCACCCAAGAATGGCTCCGTTTGGTTAGCCCAAAATGAGTTGGGGTCCATTGGAGTAGCCGACCATGCGTGATAGTTCAGCTGCTTTTCGGGGTTGTAGGTGTACTTGTGAATGGTCTTAAACTGTAATGCAATATCATCCCAACTTTGCGCGTTGTCCTCCGCGTTTTCAGCGCCAAATACGTACTGCCACTGGGCGTAAATAGGTGCTCCCATGTATAGGCCATCCAGCCACATTTGGTTGGGGTAGGTGGCTTTGTGGAAAAATCCTCCGGCACCGGGCAAGCCCGCAGCTATGCGCGAGTGGTCGTACTTGAGCTTATTGCGAATAACGGTTGCCGCGGTTTTATAGCGCTCAGCATCCTTGGTATTACCCCTCTTCAACTCCTCTTTATAAAGAGCAAAATATATATTTCCGGCAGGCAGGTCATCTATGTTGCTGGGGCGAAGGGCGGGATCGCCTTTTTCGCTCAAAATGGCTGTTCCATCTTCATTGGTTGCCTTATCGGCATAGGCTTTTACGGCATCGTAGTACTCCGTTTTTTCGGGGTACATAATCCATGCCTTCAGCACAGAGTTGGCCACAAGACCCGAAACGTAGTCCCAGCCCGAAGTGCCCAAATCGGCCTTGTAGTGTCGGTTGCAATAAAAATCTTTTACCCCGTGGGCTTCCACCATTTTCTGCGAATATTTCATGCTTTCTTTTTGCTTGCCTGTGCACGTAGTCAACATCAAAAAAGAAAGGAGTAGTAAAAAGTAGCTTCTCATAATTTTTAGCATTTATTTTTGCAAATATATGAATTCGGGTTAGGAAAACCTAAAGCTTCGCGCCACCAACTCCTGCTCCGCGCGGGCAATATCGCAGTTTGTGGCATACTTACACCAAGCGGACACCCCCATTTTTATCTCACCTAAAATCTCTTTTGCCTGCGTATTACTTAGTCCAAAATATTCGGCTACACTCAATGCCAAATCAAAATCCAACGAGTTGTCGTCCTCTGAAATGTTCAACTTCAAGCCCATTCCGTTTTCGTCGGGGTTAATGTCGTAGGCAGGCGAGAGCTGCCACCCCTTGGCCGTGAGTATAAATCCATGGTTGCGCAGGTGGTCGTCACAGTTGGAAACGGCGATATTAAACACAATTCTGCGCCATAGCTGCTCCAGGTTTTGGGCAGTGTCAGCGCAGCTTGCCATAATCCACTCGGCCAACTCCAAGTAGCTTGCGCCATGAGCGTGATCAGCACCGTCGGTATAGCCCAGCAGGATCATAGCCGATGCGAAGTGAATTCGCCGCCCGGCATCACTTCTATCAAAGCGCTTGGTGAGAAATGTATGGTGATTGCTGCTAAATTTTTGAGCTTTGCATTCCGACATAGAAACACCACATTGCTGCGCCATTTTTGCCACTACCAGCTCCCAAGCTCCTATATTCTTTGTATCGTTTCCACTTGGGAATTTTGCAATCCACAGCTGCCCTTTTTCATCAAGCACATTGGCTTTAGGTCTTGCGCCACCCAGCGACGAGCCTGGTGAAATGAGCATGTTCAGCCATCGAGTATTTTCAGCGGCATTAGGCTGCTCGTTTTTTTCGAGCTGCAAGCTGGCATGCTCCAACTCTCGAATAGAAGCCCAAGGCGGCGTAGCCAGCGCCCTATTGTTGTCCATAAATTCCCCTTCGGGCGAAAACTTAAAACGTAAGGCTCCCATTCGATTACCATCATATATACCCATCAGATAGTCAGCCTCCGCCAGTACGCGAGGCTGCCTATTTTCCGCACGGGCGGCAATGGCCTCACGCCTGCGCATAAGCGTGCGCCCCCACCTATCGGGCGAGGAATCGAGAAACAAGCCAAAGTTGCTTTTATCTTCCGGCAGGTATTGTTTTCCGGCAAACTTTGAGAGGTCTGGATCCAGCGCGCGAAATCGGGCATGCTTCAGCCATGCGGGATTATTTTCATAAGAGAAAGCCTCTTTATCTCTAATAAATTCGCCATACACCCCCCCCATTAAAACAGGCTCTTTGGACTCCAACTAATCCATGTACACGTATATGTCTGTTTGCTGTACCATATATTCTATTTTTTCGAGGCCCGCTCCTTTACTACCAGCTTTGCATCCTGCAATGCACGCCCCAACTCGTCATCTTTTGCCACCAGAAGCATGTCTTTATCCAGCCCAAGTACCGCAAGTATTCTAAAGTAGTAGCCTATGGCAACGCCCTCATCTCCCTTTTCCACTTTTATCAGCGTATTGCGGGAAACTCCGGCGCGCTCGGCCACCTGCTCCGACGATAAATCTCTACGCAAGCGTGCGTATTTTATGTTCTCTCCCAAAGAGCTCAGCGTTCTTTTTTGGCTTGGAAGTAGCGAGCGTTTCATCTTGTAATGTTCATAATTATGAGCAAAAATACAACTAATTGTTCACAATTACAAACATTATAAAGTTGGCAGTCGGAAAGTCGTAAGCCGTAAGTCTTAGAACACAGATTAAACAGGCTGCGTCACAGATAAACGCAGATAATACAATAAGAAACCGTCTAAATTTTTAACCACGGAGACATAGAAAATACAATATATCAAACCCTTAGCCTTTGTATCTGTTTTCTCGGAATTTCTATCAAACTACCGAATGTAGCCTAGAAATACAGAGTTCACTTAGGTTTTTAGTGTTCTCTGTGTCTCCGTGGTAAACGTACTTCTAATTTTTAGGCAGATTTTATTAACCGTTAATCACTAAGCATTGTCTTTTGAATTTCTTCGTCGGTTGCGCTCAGCTTCTCGCGACAGAATTGCAGCAAGTCGGTAGCGCGTTTTACCGCCACCACCATTTTGTCTACATCCAGCTCGCCGGCTTCCAGCTGCGCTAAAATCTTTTCCACCTCAGCCAAGGCCTCAGCGTATGTTTGTTCTTTTTTTGCCACGATATTTAGAGATTAGTAATTAGTGATTGGAGGAAGAGTGCGTTGGCTATCCCCCGCTGGCGGGGGTGGTCGAAGACCGGGGGTGGATGCAATCACGCGCTCAACTTCCACCTCCACCCTAAAGGGCACCTCCGCCAGCGGAGGACAGCCAGCACACCTTGGTCACTGGTCACCTGTAACCTGCAACTTGACCTTCCCTTCGCTCAGCACTGTTTCCAGCACATCGCCCGCCAGCACTTCGCTTGCGCTACGCACAGGTGCACCGTTTTTCAGCGTAATAGAGTAGCCGCGCTTTAGTATGTTATGCGGATTGAGCAGCGCTATTTTACTCTCCAGCTCATTTATGCGCAGCTGTCCATAGGTAATTTTGTGCAGGCAAGCCTGCTTTATGCGTTGGGGCAGATACTCCTCCACCGCCATTCTTTCCTTTGCCACCCGTTGCTGCACACCCATCACCAAGCGCGACGATAGCAGGCGCAACTTCTGCTCGTTGCTTTCAAGCACGCTACCCCACAAGGAGGATAGCTCCTCCGCCAGCCGCTCAATGTAGGCATCCAGCTCGGCTATTTTTTCTATTAAAAATTCGGCAGCGGCAGTTGGTGTTTTCAACATAGTATTTGCCACCATGTCTGTTACGCTCACATCACGGTCGTGTCCGATACCGGTGATTACAGGTAACGAAAATTGCGCTACGTTGGCTGCCAGCAGATAGGTGTCGAAGCACGAAAGGTCGCTTTGCGAGCCGCCGCCACGCAGTATGGCTACCACGTCAAACTCGTGGGCACGCGCGTGAATTTGCTCCAGCGCGGCTATTATCGAGCCCTCGGCCTCCCTACCCTGCATGGCTGCCGAAAACAGCGTGGTGCCAAACGTGTAGCCGTAGCCATTGCCATGCAGCTGTCGCATAAAATCGCCATACCCCGCCGCCGTTTCCGATGAAATTACGGCAATACGACGCGGCAGCAACGGCAGCTCCAGCTCACGGTTCATGTCAAATACGCCCTCATCCTTAAGGCGCGCTATGGTCTTTTGACGCTGCATGGCCACCTCGCCCACGGTATAGGTGGGGTCAATATCCAGCACATTCAAGCGTAAGCCGTACAACTCGTGGTACTGCACCGCCACGCGCACCATTATTTTCATGCCCTCACCCAGCTGTGCACCTGTGGCGCTTTCAAAGTAGGGCTTAATCATGCGGTACAGGTTAGCCCAAATGCTGGCGCTAGCCTTGGCCTCAATGCGCTCGTCGGCTTCGCTTTTCTGCACCAGCTCCATAAAGCAGTGCCCCGCCCCCGACTCGCGCAGCTCGTTCACCTCCGCCACCACCCAGTACGTATCAGGCAGCGCCTCCACCGCCCGCTTAATTACCAGCTGCAGGTCTTTTAGTGATATGCTTTTTTCAGGTTTCAAATTTCAGATTTCAGATTTCAGACTTCAAACCCCGACCCCGACCCCTCTCCGCAAGAGAGGGGCGTGTTCCCTGAAGAACGAGATGTGGTCACATAGAAACAACGTTTACCAGAAGGCAGTCTCCCCCTCTCTTGCGGAGAGGGGTCGGAGGAGAAGTCCTTCTTAATTTTCTTTGATCATCTCCTCCGGTTCCACAAACTGCCCCTTTTGCGATTCCATTTGCTTTAGGTAGTCGGAGTTTTTCTTATCTACTTCATCTTTGTCGGCAGGCACGCCATTGGTGTAGGTGGTCTTGCGCTCCACATTTCCGTTTTGCTCATAAAAAGTCCATTCGTCCACGCGCAGGCCTTTTTCGTAGCGCCCCTCAATGCGCAGCTGACCGTTGTCGTAAAAGTAGCGCACGCTACCGTTTTGCATACCCGCCTTGTACATTATTTCAAATACCAGCTTACCGCGTACATCTATTTGCTCATATAAGCCCTCCAACTCACCATTTTTAAACTGCTTGCGCTCGTACAGCTCCCCACCGGGGTAGTACAACTGCTGCAAGCCGTGCAGCCTGCCATTGTCATATACCTCGTCCATTACTAGCTTACCCCCGCGGTAGTACTTCCACAGGCCATGCTTGGTGTTTTCACCGCGGTAGCTGCCCTCGGCTATGAGTGCGCCTTGCGACGAAAACAGCTGGGCAAAGGCTGTGCCATCGTCAGAGTAGTTAATCTCCGCCATTTTATTGCCGTTTTCGTGGAAGCGCACCAGCAAACCCAGCGGCTTATTATCCACAAATAGCGCCTTGTAAGCAAACTTGCCATTAGGGTACTTTTTTTGCCAATGCCCCTGCTTCAAGCCTTTGGCATCTATTTGGTTAAAAGCAGTATCAACTTGTGCAAAAGTATATCCCACGCAAAATAGCAACACCAACATTAGTGTGATTTTTCTCATTAACTCGCAATATTATGATTCTAAATATCAACTCAACTGCATTTCCATTACGACCTCTCCCTAAATCCCTCTCCGCAGGAGAGGGACTTACAACGCACAAGCGCCCCATACTTATTGCCTACATTCGTGGCACACGCCCCTCTCCCACGGAGAGGGGTCAGGGGAGAGGTACAATTATTGGCCTCTTTTTGCAGAAACAAACTTACGAAAAATTCTGCCACAGGCATAATGCTTTTTAAGGTACGCACACGTTACAGTAAGTTACACAAACACCTTGTCAAAACACAAGCACATTTAACTACATGTTAAATATTTACACCCACTACAAACAAGCCCTTAATATTCCTTATCTCTTTTAAGGAAAAACATTATCTTTGCTAATTATTACCTTTTTATAAGGTTGCATTTCTTTTCACAAAGAATATAACATGCTCAAAACATTTACATTAGGTGGCGTCCACCCATCCGACAATAAAATTTCGGCACACGCCAACCTTGAAACGATTGTCCCCGAGGGCATTGCCATTATTCCCGTAGGTCAACATCTTGGAGCCCCATCTACCCCCACCGTTGCCAAAGGCGACAAGGTGAAGGTTGGGCAGCTGCTGGCGCAAAGTTCAGGCTTTGTTTCGGCCAACGTACACTCCGGTGTATCGGGTACGGTGCTTGCCGTAGAACCTATGGTGTGCGACGCTTCGGGCGTAAAAAAGGTGTGCGTCAGCATTCAGGTGGAGGGCGACGAGTGGGTTGAAACCGTTGATCGCAGCAAGGATATTGCGCGCGAGGTAACGCTGTCGCGACCCGAAATTGTAAAGAAGATTCAGGAAAGCGGCATTGTAGGCATGGGGGGAGCAACCTTCCCTACCCACGTAAAGCTTAGCATACCCGAGGGTAAAAAGGCCGAGGTACTTATCATCAACGCCGTAGAGTGTGAGCCTTACCTCACCGCCGACCACCGCCTTATGCTCGAAAAGGGCGAGGAAATATTGGTAGGCGTAGAGGTGCTTAAGCGCGCGCTCAACGTAGACAAGGCGTACATTGGCATTGAGAACAATAAGCCCGATGCCATTGCTCACCTCAAAAATCTCACCAAGAAATTCAGCGGAACCGAAGTGGTTCCCCTCAAAGTAAAATATCCGCAGGGCGGCGAAAAACAACTCATTAAGGCAATTATTGGCAAGGAAGTTCCCTCCATGGGTCTGCCCATTGAAACGGGTGCCGTAGTGCAAAACGTAGCCACTGCCTTTGCCGTGTATGAGGCTGTGCAAAAGAACAAACCGCTGCTGGAGCGCGTTGTTACCGTTACCGGAAAAAAAGTCAGCAAGCCAAAAAACTTTGTTGCCCGTGTGGGTACTCCCGTTTCCAAACTTATAGAACTGGCGGGTGGCGTTCCCGAAAACACGGGTAAAATTGTGCTTGGCGGCCCCATGATGGGTAAGGCAACCGCCTCGGTTGACGTGCCTGTAACCAAGGGTACATCGGGCGTGCTGCTGTTCGACGAAAGCGAATCGCACCGCCGTACCGAAGGCGCCTGCATACGCTGCGCTAAGTGCGTAGAGGCTTGCCCTATGGGCTTAGAGCCCTTCCTACTCACCCGTCAGGCAAAAAACAACCTGTGGGATAACCTTGAGCAAGACCGCATTTACGACTGCATTGAATGCGGCTGCTGCCTCTACACCTGCCCCGCCAACGTTCCCCTACTCGACTGGGTGCGCTACGGCAAGGCCGAGGTAATGAAGAGGATGAGGGCAAGGAATTGCAAGTAAATAGCCGTTTGAAATGGTTTAATGTGCTGCGCGCGTTCAAACAAACAACGTCAAACGTGCGCAGCACATTAAACCATTTCAAACCATTTTAAACGCGCGAAGCGCATCAAACTATTGTCAAACTATTTATAAATTATAAATGCTAACCGTCTCTCCCGCTCCACACGCCAAAGGACCACTCAGCACACAGCGCCTCATGCGCGACGTTCTCATAGCTCTGGCTCCGGCGTTTTGCGTATCCGTGTACATGTTCGGTATCAGCTCCATTGTGGTTACCGCAATTTCCATTGCTTCATGCCTGCTTTTCGAGTGGCTTATTCAAAAGTATGTGCTAAAGGTGCAGCCCACCATTTCCGACCTATCGGCTGTGGTTACCGGCTTGCTCTTTGCCTTCAACCTCCCCAGCAACCTACCCATTTGGATTATTATACTGGGTGCTTTTATTGCCATCGGCGTAGGGAAAATGAGCTTTGGCGGCTTAGGACAAAACCCCTTCAACCCCGCGCTGGTAGGACGTGTGTTCCTGCTCATATCCTTCCCCGTGCAAATGACTACCTGGCCTAAGCCCCTTATGTCGCGCACGCTGTGGCCATGGCAAGTGGTTGATGCCTCAACCGGCGCCACCACTGATGCACTTACAGGTGCAACTCCCTTGGCCTGGATAAAATCACACACGCTTACCGAACTTACACCTATCGATTTGTGGTTAGGAAAAGTAGGTGGCTCACTCGGCGAAGCTTCAGCTATTGTACTTATTATTGGCGGTTTATACCTGCTATGGCGTCACGTTATCACATGGCACATTCCCGTTTCTATTCTGCTAACGGTATGGGCATTTACAGGTATTCTCAACTTGGTTAACCCCGAAATTTACGCACCCGCGCTCATTCACCTGTCGGCAGGAGGCTTGATGCTGGGCGCTATTTTCATGGCAACGGACTACGTTACCTCACCTATGAATCCTGTGGGGCAAATAATATTTGGCGTGGGAATAGGTGTAATTACGGTGGTGATACGCTGCTTTGGCGGCTACCCCGAAGGCGTTTCATTTGCTATACTCATAATGAACGCCCTTGTACCGCTCATTAACCGCTACGTAAAGCCCACAAGGTTTGGCGTGGTGAAGGTAAAGAAATAACGACATGTGATTTTCGACATGCGATACGCGAATTCTTTCGCATGTCGCATATCGAGTGTCGCAAGTCAAAAATATTATTGAATTCTTATAGAGAAAAAATGGCTAAAGAATCAACGCTGAAAAATTTGGTAATAACCCTTGGGGTAATCACGCTGCTTTCGTCAGCAGCGGTGGCGAGCGTTTACGCGCTTACCGAGCAAACTATTGCCGAAGCTAAGAACGCTAAAATCAATAACGCGATTGCGGCTGTGGTGCCGGAGTTCAACAACGCTCCTGCTTCCGCAAAATTCGCGCAATTTGTTGATGGCGATTCGCTCTACTTTTACCCAGCTACCAAGGATGGTGTAAATGTTGGTACCGCTATTGAAACCTTTAGCGACAACGGCTTCAGCGGACGCATTAAGGTTATGGTAGGCTTCCTGCCCGACGGCACTATTAACGGCGTAACTGTGGTATCGCAAAACGAAACTCCGGGCTTGGGCGCCAAAATGGCCGATAAGCAGGTGGAGGGGAAAAAGCCTGTATTCACCACGCAGTTTGTTGGCAAAAATCCCGCTGACTTTAAGCTCAGCGTTACCAAGGATGGTGGCGATGTGGATGCTATTACCGCTTCTACCATCAGCTCACGCGCTTTTTGCGATGCTGTACAACGTGCCTACACTGCGTTTATGAGTTTGCAACAAGAATAAAAGATAAAAGGATAAAGAGATAAAAAGATAAATTTTATCCCTTTATCGCGCGAAGCGCAATTTATCGCGAAGCATTTATCTAATTAAATTAAAAATAATAATTCCAAATATGAACCTCAGCTCTCTCACCAAAGGTATAATTAAGGAAAACCCAACGTTTGTGCTACTGTTGGGTATGTGTCCCACGCTGGCCACCACCACCTCCGCCCTCAACGGCATGGGCATGGGTGCGGCAACTATGCTGGTGCTTATCCTTTCCAACTTAGCTATTTCGCTCATAGCAGGACTCATTCCCGCCAAAGTGCGTATCCCCAGCTACATTGTAGTTATTGCGGCATTCGTTACTATGGTGGAGCTGCTTATGCAGGCCTACCTGCCCGACTTACACGCTACGCTGGGTATCTTTATTCCCCTGATTGTGGTGAACTGCATTGTGCTTGGTCGTGCCGAGGCATTTGCTTCAAAGAATGGCGCGGTGGCTTCCGCTATCGACGGCTTCAGCATCGGGTTGGGCTTTACGCTTTCCCTAACCGTTATTGGCGCTGTGCGCGAGCTGCTGGGCAGCGGCATGATTTTCGGGCAAACGATTGTTGAAACCGAAGGCATTTTGATTTTCGTTCTTGCACCCGGCGCCTTCCTTGTGTTGGGCTACCTGTTGGTGCTTTTCAACATGATGAAGAAAAGGATTTCGTAAAAATATCAAGATATGGAATACATCATTATTATTATCAGCACCATTTTTGTAAACAACATTCTGCTCTCGCAGTTTCTTGGCATTTGTCCGTTCCTTGGGGTATCAAGCAAGGTAGAAACCTCCATGGGTATGTCGGGCGCGGTAATGTTTGTAATTACGCTCTCAACCATTATTACCTATCTGCTATTTCACTACTTGCTGGCGCCGCTGCACATTGAGTTTATGCAAACCATTGTGTTCATTCTGGTAATTGCCGCGCTGGTGCAAATGGTAGAGATTGTGCTAAAGAAAATCAGCCCTGCGCTATACTCCGCTGTAGGTATTTTCCTTCCGCTTATTACCACCAACTGCGCTGTGCTTGGTGTTGCGTTGCTCACTATTCAGAAGGGTTACACGTTAGGCTCAGGCGTAGTTTACGCTGTGGGTATTTCGTTAGGCTTTGGTTTGGCCATGGTTATTTTCGCGGGTATTCGCGAGGAGTTGGAGCTGAACAGCGTTCCTAAAGCCATGAAGGGCGTTCCCATTGCGCTGGTAACCGCCGGCATTTTGGCTATGGCGTTTATGGGATTTTCGGGAGTTGTTTAACTCAATTGAGAATGGAGAATTAATACAAATGAAAAACCGCGGCAAATATTGCCGCGGTTTTTCATTTGTATTTCAGTGTAATCACTTCTTAAGGGTAACTTTCTTGATTTGTTCTACCCCACCACTACCGGTAAAACGGTTAAGGGACACCGTCTGTTGCGAGTCCTTATTGGAAATTACAGCAAATGTACAAGTAGGGTGCCTTGACCACCTCTTATCAATCCACGTACCTGAGTTTACATACACTGCACCTTTTTTATCTCCAGTCTGCCCCACTACAATCTTTGCTTCATGCGTATGTCCAAAAACAACAACCTGTGCTTTTGATGGCGTTATATACTGCGAAAAGGCAAAATCCTTATACACGCTATTAATTGCACCGGCCATAAGACCTTTAAGAAAACTTATAGATGGAGAAACTTCGTTTTGAGTCAATCGAGCTTGCCATTTAGCCACTTCATGTATATCCGAGTATAGGTAGGGATATCCATTAGCAGGCTGAGCACTTTGGGGTACAATATCATTTAAGCTATAAGCACTTGTATATCCGTCAATGCCCGTTTTGATGCGCTTTTCATCCTTACCAAAAGAGTATGGCTTATCCCAGAGAATTAGCCTCCACGCATAGTAGTACAAATGAAAGTTGTCAACATCACCCCATGTGGCGGTTTCCTCATCCTCTGTTGACCTGCGATAACTATTAGTCGTACCATGAAGATTGTCATAGGTGGAAGCAATCTTAGTCACAAAAAATCCCGGAGGCAAGATAGACTTGTCACTAACATTATCAACACTCTTTCCTTGGTTAGATAGAGGGTCAGGTGCATTAAAAAAATCATATCTGTGTCCGTGCTCAACTACTACATTAGTATATGGCGCATACCTTCCCAAGCCGGCGGCATCGCGCGCAACCGTAATTGTTCCCGGACCAAAGTGAGTAATAATATCTTCATCCGTAACGTGCATATCGTGGTTACCGGGAATATAGACAATATCAATACCCGCGGCCTTCACAGCCTTCACCCTATTAACTATATCTTGGTGAGCCTCCACTATTTTACCCACAAACTCATTCTGTGTCAACAACTTTCCTTTTCCGTCCCCAAACGTCGCGGTATCTACCGGAGCCAGCCACTCGTCAAAAAAATCACCCGCTATTATCAATGTTTTAGTGGCCTTTGCACGTGAAATAATGTAGTCTAAAAAGTTAACCAGCGAATCTCGGTTTGTGTTAAACCATGCATAGCCACCAGCCATACTACGTTGGTCACCCAAGTGTATATCGCTCACAACTACTACTTCAGTCTTGTTGCCCATTTGCTCCTCAGAGGCAGGTGTACCCATGCAAAAGTAGCCGCGGTACGCAATCTTAAGCGCTTTATTACTTACGGACTTTAAGTCCCGTGAGATGCTAATTCTATAGGTAACTCCAGGCAGAAACCTTTCGCCAGCAAGAGGAGTAATGGCCACAACATTATTCGCATTACCACTCAGCGCTACCTCAAACGGTGGCGTAGCAGTGCGAAGGAGAATATTTGACCAATTCCTAATACTTACATTACCCGATATGGTAGAGGGATCAATAGCCTCGCTAAAAGTGACCAAGAATTTATCAAGCGTATCCACAACCGTCAGCACCAAATCGTCATCCGTCAAGTCAACACTAAATGAGACCATTAACGGCATTACATCATCTCTATCAGGATCTTTTTCACAGGCAAATAGAATACCTGCACACGTAGCTGCCAGTAGGAGATTTTTTGCCGACAGTAAGAACTTGTTTTTCATTTTCATAGGTTATTAGGTTTTGCTAGTTCAGATTGCGATTATTCATCCTCAGCCAAATTCTTCTCTGTTTCCCAAATACTTTCTCCACTTCTCCACCACAGCCTCCATATCAGCGGGGAAAGGCGCCTCGAAATACATATCCTTTCCCGTAGTGGGATGCACAAAGCCCAGTACCTTAGCATGCAGCGCCTGACGAGGTAGTAAGTCAAAACAATTTTGCACAAACTGCTTGTATTTTGAGAATGTTGTACCACGCAGGATTTCACTACCACCATAGCGCTCATCGTTAAACAGCGGATGACCGATGGACTCCATGTGCGCTCGAATCTGGTGCGTGCGCCCCGTTTCAAGCTTACACTCCACCAACGACACGTAGCCCAAATCCTCCAACACACGATAGTGCGTTACGGCATGTTTCCCATATTCTCCTTCGGAGAAAACCTGCATCTTAATTCTATCGCGCAAGCTCCGTCCAATATGCCCAGTTATGGTTCCCTCCTTAGGATCGGGTACACCCCACACCATAGCTGTGTATAGGCGATTGATGGTATGATCGAAAAACTGCTTAGCAAGGCGGTTGTGCGCAAGCTCCGTTTTTGCCACTACCAGTATTCCCGAAGTGTCCTTATCAATACGATGCACCAACCCCGCGCGGATATCACCCGTTTTAAACATGGGCAAATCCTGAAGGTGGTACGTGAGCGCGTTTACCAGCGTGCCATTGAAGTTACCATGGCCCGGATGAACAACCATGCCTGCAGCCTTGTTCACCACCAGCAAGTCATCATCTTCGTACAGTATATCAAGTGGAATATTTTCGGGAATAATCTCCACCTCGCGCGGAGGGTAAGGCATCACCACCGATATTACATCAAGCGGCTTTACCTTGTAGTTGGATTTTACAGGCTTTCCGTTTACCAGAATAGTGCCTGCTTCGGCTGCAGCTTGCACTCGGTTACGCGAAATATTTTCCAACCGGTTGGTTAGAAATTTATCTATTCGCAGCAGCGACTGCCCTTTATCTGCAGTAATAGAGAAGTGCTCATACATCCCCGATTCCTCGGAGTCGTCGGCAATATCAATATTTTCTAAATCTGTATTCACTATTTTTCTAAGTATATTTTACCAAGAGCGTCATTGCGAGCAAGGCGAAGCAATCTCTTGTTAGTAGGAGATTGCTTCGTCGCTCCCTGCCCGACTACGTCTGTCAGGCGGGCTTCTTGCAATGACGCTCTTGGCTTACCTTATCTCTTTACAAACTTAGCATATCCCACAGGCTTACTGCCGTGAATAAAGCGAATAAAATAGGTGCCCTGCACCAGCGCTGATACGTTTATTGAGACACCGCCCTCAATATCACTCTGCATTACGCACTGTCCACCGAGGTTAAAAATTTCCACGCGCAGCGTTTTCTCACGCAGTTCATCGGGCAACTCCAAATACAAATCGTCACTTACAGGATTAGGGTAAACCGTCACGCTCACTAAATTTGCGCGTGGCGTAACTACTGATGTAGGCACATCAAACTTTTCCTTAGCAAATGATGGGCGAATCATAATAGCACCTTGCCCATCAAACTTGGAAGGATCCCATGTGTATCCATCAGTGCTAACAAAATTCTTACCCGATATGGGATTATTGTTATCAAACCCCACATTGAGCATAGCAGTACTCTGTTGCACCCACCCCACATAAAATGTTGCTCCCTCATCTATCACCACTGGTCTATTCAACTTATAGTACACATACTTATTCAAGCTATCAAAACGAGAATAGCAGTTGGCCTGCTGATACAAGGTATCGCCCGGTACACCTCTCTTGTCATTCCACACCGTAAGCCTAAATGGTTGAACATTTCCGCTATCAAGCGTATTATTGAAATAAATATACACGCCACTTAGCGTATCTCGCAGGTACGAATTATACTGCACTGCTACTTTTGCCCTATCTGCCTGGTTGCCGAAAGCACCATAACCATTTTCAGCCGTTCCATCATCATATGCATAGTAGGTAAAAAAGTTTTGACGAAATACGCAGGTATCGTTGCTTCTATAAGCACCCTCCATATCCGCGGGGCCTACAATATAATCCCATATAACTAACTTAACATCAAAGGCAACTGAATCGGCAGTGGTTAGTGGCACATTAAGTATATCATTTGTAAGAAAATTAAAGTTTATAACCCTCTTCTCCGAAGCGTCCAGAGCAGTATTACCTCCCGAAATTTTTTTAGAGGTGGGCGTTTGCGCACCTTTTACGCATGCAATCTCAAACTCGGCAGCAAAAGCATTTTCATCGTTATATAAGTTTGCAACCACGGGAAAAACGGTAACACCTGTCCCTGCCGCATTCACCAGCTGTTCACGCTGTGCAGTGGTACTTTTCTTGAGGTGCTGCCACGGCATGGAGGTATAACCTTTCAGCATGCGCAAAATCGGTGTTTGTATTGCTACATCTATAGCAACCGTATCAGTGGCAATACGATTCTTATTCAGGTACACCATATCCACATTCCACATGTCGCAATCACTCTGCTTACCCGACGTCTCGTCCTTTGACCGCGAGGCATAATTGACAAACATAAAGCGAAAACCCGGTTTCAAATAGCACGTATCAGCAATTGGTATCATCACCTTATAAAATGACGAATCAATACTTCCGGTATGCGCCTGCCTATTATAAACTTGTATTGGAGCCTCTTCCCAATAGTGCATTTCACTTAGTACATTCGGTTTAATGGAGCCGTTAACGGTATCGGTATAGGCGCTCCACATGCTCACCCATGCTGAGTCGGCTGGTGAGTAAAAATGCAACGTAAGCGAATCTCTACGCTCGGGCATGTCACCGTTGCCCTTTGGCTGATATGAAAAGCTGAGGAAAACACCACCATCTGTAGTCTTCAAACCTATAGGCATAGAAGTGAGCGTATCGGCAGGGAAACCGGTCGAGTTGGCGTGCTTATAGATAAAGCCATTCTCGTCGGCAATATCAAAGGTAGCCACGCCCATGGTAGGCTGATTAATTGGGTATGAATTATTTACAAACACATTACGGTTAGTCCATTTTGCAGGATCGGGAATACCGTTCGTTTGCTTAGAGAAGTCATCAAAAAAAGGAAGGTTGAGCGTATCCAGTTTAGCTGTTGCCAAGGCTCCTCCCTTCAACAATGACTTTAATTTAGCCGTTGCTATATTCTGGCGTTGCGGCACCTCAATGGGTACTAGCACCTCCCTCACCTGCGCACTCAGTGGCTGCACAAGGGCAACAAATGTTACCAAAAAAAATGTAATATAACGAAATTTCAGCATTGAGTTATTGTCCTAAGCGAGCAGTATTTACCGTTAGATAAACATCCACCTGCGAACCTACTTCAAGATCGGTATCATCGGTAGCAACAGGGTACTGCGCGTATACTTTCGCTTCCATAGTATCTGCCATGTTCATTACCGACTCATCGTACTTTATTTTTCCAACGTTGAGCGAAGCTTCAACAATGTTGCTCTTGGCTGAAACCAGCGACAAGCCCTTGAGCTGCGGCAATGCTGTGCGTTCCGAGTCATGGCTCTTACCCAACACCAAGTCTATTTTGCTACCCACCGAGAGTAACTCATCCGCCTGCACTGTGCGACCACCATAGAGTTGGCTAAGCACGTTGTTCGAGGCCATATCGGGAGCAAACGATAGTCGCCCAACTTCAAATCCCTGCATTTCGATGGTAGCTTTTGCCTGGCGTAGCGACAATCCTACCACATCAGGCATGCGCATTTTTTTAGCAGTAGTAGCATTTAGCGTGATAAAAATGGTGCGATTATTCTTCACGCGCACCTTAGGCTTGGGATTTTGCTCAATCACCGAACCGGGCGCCTTATGCGCAATATATACCGAATCGGTAACCTCAATACGCAGGTGCTTGGAGTGTGCCAAGCGTTGCACATCGGTCAATGACATACCACCAAAGTTGGGAGTCTCGAAGGTTTGCCCATGACGCGTGTAAATCATTAGCCCAAGGTTCACCAGGAGGAGTAAAAGAATAATTGTGCTTACCGCAAAAATAACGTTGCGCACATAAAAGTTGTTCCATAGGCGCCACAGCAGCCCCGTCCTACCCTTGTTTTTTTGCATAAAACTTTGAAATAGCATTTTGATTGCAGTGTCATCCCGAACTTGATTCGGGATCCCCTAATCGGGAGATTGTGGGTCAAGCCCGCAATGACAGCAACTTACAAAGTAAGTCGCAAAACGTCGTAAATCAAAGTAAACTGCGTTAATATTGCTTAATGGAGTGATAGAGAGAATCTCGTTCTACTGGCATAAAACCTGCGTCGCGCACCATGTTACATAGGTCTTCTACGCTCATTTGCGGATTCTTATCATCAGCGCCTGCCATGGAGTATATTTTGGTGCTATCGCCAATAGTACCGTCCAAATCATCGGCACCAAAGCTGAGCGCCAGTTGCGCCGCACTTTTGCCAAACATGGGCCAGTACGCCTTAAGGTGAGGAATATTATCTAAAAATATGCGGCAAATAGCCATGTTACGCAGATCTTCAATAGTGGTAACTTCGCCTAAGTCCGACATTTCGTTATGCGCCTTGCGGAATTTAAGCGGAATGAAAGCGTTGAAGCCACCCGTTTTGTCCTGCAAATCGCGCAAGCGCGTAAGGTGCTCCACCCTATGCTCATACTTTTCCACATGACCGTACAGCATGGTAGCGTTGGACACAATACCCAGCTTATGCGCCTGCTCATGCACGTTGAGCCAAATGCCCGAGTTGATTTTTTCGGCACAAATACGCGAGCGAACTTCATCATTCAAAATTTCGGCACCGCCACCGGGAATGGAGCGTAAGCCCAACTCCTGCAAACGCGCCAATACCTGCTCCACAGGCTTACCGCTTTGTTCCGCCATTTTCCATAACTCCTCCGCGGTAAAGGCTTTGATGTGTACGTTGGGTAAAATATTGCGCACACCCTCAATCACGCTTTCGTAAAACGAAAATGGATGACGCGGATGTACACCGCCTACGATGTGAATTTCGGTAATATTTTGCCCCACCAGCTGCTGCGCTACTTTCAAAATATCGTCAAGACTCAAATCCCAAGCACCCGTTTCGCCCTCTGCACGACGGTATGAGCAAAACTTGCACTTGTTTACACAAATATTGGTAGGCTCAATGTGTACGTTGCGGTTAAAGTAGGCATTCCTACCGTTTTTGCGCTCGCGTACAACGTTTGCCAACACCCCTAATTCAGGAAGTGTAGCGGTATTGTAAAGTGCGAGGCATTCTTCGGGAGTAATGCGCTCGCCTTGCTGTATTTTACTTTTTATGGTATCCATAACATTCATTTTTTGTCCCGCAGGGACTGCACTTTATTAACCGCGGGTGAAGCGTAGCGAAACCCGTGGCTTGAATAGGCACCTTTTATTTTGCGCGCGGAACAAGCGTTTCCCTTGAAAAAAATTTGTGTTCCGCGCGCCACATGCGGATGTCCGCACAACCATAGGTTACGCTTCGCTCACCTACGGTTAATCAAATAATGTCCCGCAGGGACATTATTCGAAATATTTGTAAAAAAAAGAGGCAAAAACCCACTAGGATTTTTACCTCTTATAAAAAACAAGGGGCAGCAGCCGTGGGCTACTTACCGTACTTGGGCTCGTCGGAAACGGTAAGTTTCTTACGACCACGAGCGCGACGTGCAGCAAGTACACGACGACCGTTAGCCGTTTCCATGCGGTGACGAAAACCGTGCTTATTTCTACGCTTACGTACTGACGGTTGGAAAGTTCTTTTCTGTGCCATATCTCAAACTTTTAAATATTTGCTCTTTAAATAGGGATGCAAAGATAGCTCTTTTACCTAAAAACACAAAACAATTAAAAATTAAGAATTAAAAATTAAAAATTAAATAACACAAAACACTAATAAACAGACAAATAATTAATCACCAATTATCTTCACGAGTACCCTTTTAGAGCGTTTTCCGTCGAACTCACCGTAAAAAATCTGCTCCCAAGGGCCAAAATCCAGCTGCCCGTTGGTAACAGCCACTACCACCTCACGTCCCATTACTTGGCGCTTCATGTGAGCATCGGCATTGTCCTCAAAACCGTTGTGGCGGTACTGCGAGTGCGGTTTTTCGGGCGCCAATTTTTCAAGCCATACCTCGTAGTCGTGATGCAAACCGCTTTCATCGTCATTAATAAACACGCTAGCGGTAATATGCATGGCGTTGCACAACAGCAAGCCCTCCTTTATACCGCTTTCACGCAAGCAGGCTTCTATGGTTGGGGTAATATTTATGAATTCGCGACGATGCGAGGTATTAAAAGTTAATTCTTTGCGATAGGATTTCATGACACATATTTTAGTTCAAACAAAAATACAAAAAAAAAGAGCAAAATTACTTTGCTCCTTTTTCTTCACTGCGGTATTGCCCTATTATGGCTCCACCACAAACATCACCACACCCTTAGGTATGCGGTCGCCTTCTTTTATACAAATTTCGGTTACTGTACCTGCATGTGGCGCGGCTATGATATTGTTCATTTTCATGGCTACAAATACTGCCAGCTGCTCGCCTTCTTTCACCTTTTGTCCCTGCTTTACCACTATTTGCTGCATTGTGCCGGGAATAAACGACTTCAC
Organism: Bacteroidales bacterium; assembly: GCA_031553765.1. Lineage (GTDB taxonomy): Bacteria > Bacteroidota > Bacteroidia > Bacteroidales > UBA932 > JAITMY01. The sequence continues at coordinate 59,004 of JAVBKY010000008.1, read as the reverse complement.
CGCATTGGGGTTGGGTCGTTCCCACTTTTTGCGCTCCAAGTAGCGTTTGGGAACATTGGTTTCATAAACAATGTCGATGCCCTGTACTGTACCCGGCACCAAATTCTGTTGAATGTTATCTTGCATGTTTTCCTTAGTTTTAATTGAACATTTCCTCTATTTAAAATTCATCCAATTTGAGATCCTTCGCTTCGCTCAGGCTGACACCGTCCGAACTCTAAATTTTGAATTAATGAATTTGTTTAAAACGGAGGAATCCCGTGCTTACGATGTGGCATTTGCGCGTTCTTGCTCACCGACACCTTAAGGGCGTGCAACAAGAATTTGCGTGTATCCTTAGGATTAATTACCGAGTCAATGTAGCCCTTTGATGCTGCAACGTAGGGGTTGGCAAACTTTTCGCGGTACTCAGCCACCTTCAGCTTGCGCATTTCGTTGGGATCTTCAGCTTCGGTAATTTCTTTCTTGAAAATAATGTTAGCTGCGCCTTCGGGGCCCATCACGGCAATCTCGGCGTGCGGCCATGCAAACACAAAGTCAGCGCGCAGGTGGCGCGAGTTCATGGCAATGTAGCCACCACCGTAAGCCTTACGCAAAATGATGGTAATCTTCGCTACGGTAGCTTCGCTGTACGCGTACAGCATCTTAGCACCGTGGCGAATTACGCCGGCATGCTCCTGGTCAACACCGGGAAGGTATCCGGGCAAGTCCTCGAAGGTAACAATGGGGATGTTGAATGCATCGCAGTAGCGGATAAAGCGAGCAGCCTTGTCAGCCGAATCGCAATCCAGCACACCTGCCATTACCATAGGCTGATTGGCTACAAAGCCCACCGTTTCGCCGTTCAGACGACCAAAACCAATAACGATGTTGGCAGCCCATAACTCCTGAATTTCGAAGAAATCGGAGTTATCCACCACCGCGCGAATTACGTTACGCACGTCATAAGGTTTGGTAGGATCTTCGGGTACAATGTTCTCAATTTTGTACTCATTCTTAGGCTCAGCGGGTTCAAAGGCAAGCGCCTTGCGCTGGTTGTGCCAAGGAATGAAGGTGATGAGCTTCTTGATTTGCTCAAAGCAATCTTCTTCAGTTTTAGAGAAGAAGTGAGCGTTACCCGTAACCTCGCTGTGTACGCGTGCACCACCCAACTCTTCCATTGAAATTTCTTCACCAAGTACGGTCTTAATAACCTCGGGACCGGTGATAAACATCTTTGAAATATTCTCTACCACAAATACGAAGTCGGTAAGCGCAGGTGAGTACACTGCACCTCCGGCACATGGGCCGAGGATTACAGAGATTTGAGGAATTACACCGCTGTTAAGCGTATTGCGGAAGAAGATTTCACCGTAACCGGCCAATGAATTTACGCCCTCCTGAATACGTGCGCCACCCGAGTCGTTGATACCAACAAGGGGCATACGCATACGCAGCGCGTAGTCCATAATTTTGGTAATCTTACGAGCGTGCATCGAACCCAAAGAGCCACCGGCCACCGTAAAGTCCTGCGCAAAAATGGCAATAGGTGAACCGTAAACAGTACCCGTACCAATAATTACGCCGTCGCCGGCCAGCTTCTTATTTTGCATGCCAAAGTCGCGCACATCGTGCTCCACAAACAGGTCGTACTCGTGAAACGAGCCTTCATCTACGAGCAGTAAAATACGCTCGCGAGCAGTAAGCTTGCCCATCGCCTTTTGCTTGGCAATGGCCACCTCTCCGCCACCCATTTGAGCCTCTTCGGCTTTTTTCTGTAGCTCTTCTACCTTCTTTTTGTTTTCCATTTGTTGTTTTTTTTGTTTGACAAAAAGCCTTTTGAAAAACTTGCCGCTTCCAACCCGAGCGAAGATACGCATAGGCAAGGAATGGCGAGGGACAAACCTCCATTAATAAGTCTCAAAACGGCTGATTTCCGGGTGCAAGTATAGGCATTTTTACTATGCGTTATACTGTTCAAGTATTTATCAACAGGCAAACACGTTGTAAATCTGCATAGTTGTTAAAAAGTTTTACACCACACTTCAATTTTAACAAAGTATAGATTTTTGGCTCTACTTTCTGAACGAAAACGCCTAATAAATAGCTACTTTTGTTACCCTATTTTGTGTTGATATAATGCTACAATTCAAAACATCCCGCATAAGGTACAACATCATACTGGCGAGCATCTTATATCTATCTCTCGCGAGCGTTTACGGGCAAGGAATTTCTACCCGAAAAGATAAGCAGCCGGAGTTCAACGACGCGTCCGGGCAGTATTTTTTGCAGCAAAATGTTCGTACTCCTGAGCTACCTGCAAAACTTGATTTTGCAGGAGAAAATATTCCTCTTGAAAACTTCGACACGCGCGAAAGCTTGGAGCGTGAGCTGACTGTAAACATGTTTTGGCATTCTCAGACCTTGCTTATTATCAAGCTTTCCAATCGTTTTTTTCCGCTTATAGAACCCATTCTGCAGCAGTACAAGGTACCCGACGACTTTAAGTATCTTTGTGCAGCCGAAAGCGGCCTGCAGCAGCTGGTATCACCCGCAAAAGCCGTTGGGTTTTGGCAAATACTACCAACCACAGGTAAGGAGCTGGGCATGGAAATAAACAGCGAGGTGGACGAGCGCTACCACATTGAAAAGTCAACCATAGCGGCATGCAAGTTTCTGCTTAAAGCACACGATATTTTTGGCAGCTGGACTATGGCTGCCGCCTCATATAACATGGGTACCAATGGGCTTACTCAGCAGGTAGTAAAGCAAAAATCGACTTCCTACCACGACTTGCGCCTGAGTGAGGAAACTTCACGCTACTTATTTCGCATATTGGCACTAAAACTCATTATTTCCAACCCTCAACAGTACGGTTTTTATGTTCGTCCCAACGAGCTGTATCCTCCCTACCGCTACAAGGAGGTAATGGTGGATACTGCCGTCCCCAGCTGGGCTGACTTTGCCGCACAAAACAGCACCAACTACAAAATATTGAAGATACTTAACCCCTGGCTTCGCGATGCCAGCCTGCAAAACAAGCAGAATAAAACTTACTATATTAAAGTACCCGAGGTTGGATTTAGGGAAAATGCTTATAAGTAAGAAGCCCCACCCAACCCTCCCCAAAAGGGAGGGCTTCTAGAGTCGTGGATAAGTAAGTTTTTTGTTATTTTTGTTCGATTTTAATTTTACACAGCCATACAAATCTTTGTCTACCTACAAGTGCGCAAGGTGCGTTGGCAAGTCCTTCCCTTCGGGGAGGATTTAGGAGAGGCTTTATGGAAGAAACCAAAATAGAGGTTACGGGCGCACGCGTTCACAACCTAAAAAATATCGATGTTACCATTCCGCGCAACGCCCTTACGGTGATTACGGGGTTGAGTGGTAGTGGTAAGTCGTCACTGGCGTTCGATACCATTTACGCCGAGGGGCAGCGACGCTACATGGAAACTCTATCGTCGTACGCACGACAGTTTGTAGGCAGTATGGAGCGCCCGGATGTGGAAAAAATAACAGGCCTTAGCCCTGTTATTTCCATTGAGCAAAAAACTACGTCGAAGAACCCGCGTTCTACCGTAGGCACCACCACAGAGATATACGACTTCCTACGTTTGCTTTACGCTCGCGCCGCCATAGCCTACTCCAAAAACACGGGCGAGCAGATGGTGCGCTACACCGATGAGCAGATTGCGAACCTGATTATTGAAATGTTTGAAGGGACAAAGCTGCTTATACTTGCCCCCATTGTAAAAGGGCGCAAGGGTCACTACAAAGAGCTGTTTGAGCAGCTACGTCGCAAGGGCTACCTGAGCGTACGCGTAGATGGCGAGGTGCGCGAAATGAAGCCCCTCATGAAGCTTGACCGCTACAAAACGCACTTTGTGGAGCTGGTGGTGGATAAAGTTATCCCTAGCGAGGAGGACAAGAAGCGCCTATACAACGCCATAGTGGGCGCCATGCAGCAGGGCAACGGCACCATGATGGTGCTCAACATTGACACGCAGGAATCGCGCTACTACAGCCGCCACCTCATGTGTCCCACCACAGGCATTTCGTACAATGAGCCCGCACCACACTCTTTTTCGTTTAACTCGCCGCAAGGCGCCTGCCCGCACTGTAACGGCTTGGGCACTGTTGCCGAAATGGATGTGGATAAAATTATTCCCGATAGGAAAAAAAGTATTCGCAAGGGCGGTATCGAGCCATTAGGTTCCGAGAAAAACAACCTCATCTTTTTGCAGCTCGAGGCGCTTGCCAAAAAGTTAGGCTTCTCACTTTCCGACCCCATTGAAAGCATATCCGACGAGGCCATGGAGGCTGTGCTTCACGGCACGCAGGAGAGCTTCCGCATCGACGGCAGCAAAATAGGTATGTCGTCCAACTACTACCTTAACTTTGAAGGAGTAATCAACTTTGTTGCCAGCCGCCACGAGCAGGAGGATGACTCCAGCCAGAATTGGGCGGATAAATACATATCGTACAAAACTTGCCCCGTATGCCACGGCACACGGCTTAAGGAGGAGGCGCTCTACTTTAAAATTGCCGACAAAAACATAGCCGAGCTGGCCGATATGGATATCGACACGCTATCGGCATGGTTTGCCACGGTGGAGAAGAAGTTGACTACTAAGCAGCGCGCTATAGCATCCGAAATTGTTAAGGAAATTCGTAGTCGCCTATCATTTTTGCTTGACGTTGGATTAAACTACCTCTCGCTAAGCCGTAGCAGCCGCACGCTGTCGGGTGGTGAAAGCCAGCGCATACGACTTGCTACGCAAATAGGCTCAAAGCTGGTAAACGTGCTGTACATTCTTGATGAGCCCAGCATTGGACTCCATCAGCGCGACAACGTGCGCCTCATCGACTCGCTCAAGAAGCTGCGCGATGAGGGTAACTCCATCATAGTGGTAGAGCATGACGAGGAAATGATGCGCGCTGCTGATTGGGTGGTAGACGTAGGTCCCGGAGCAGGAATGCATGGAGGAAAAATTATTTTTCAAGGCAAAATTAACGATATTCTTAAAAACCTCTCCCCCATCCCCTCTCCACAGGAGAGGGGCGTAAGCCTCGATAAAGCTAAGTGTGAGAATCAAGAGTTGTTTTTTACTACCGATAAAAAACGTTGGAAGAAGTTAGAAGCCGCAGCTAAAGAAATGCGTTCGCATTTAACCCAAGCAGAAAAAGCACTTTGGGAAGAATTAAGAGCAAATAAAATAGGCTACAAAATACGACGCCAACACATCATCGATACGTTTGTTGTTGACTTTGTCTCACTCGACAAGGGAGTAATAATCGAAGTTGATGGGGGTATTCACAATACCCCCGAGCAAAAAGAGTATGACGAAATACGCAATCATATACTCGCTAATAATGGATTTGAAATTCTTCGTTTTTCAAACGAAGACATACTAAAGGATTCGCCTGGCATTGCACGTAAAGTAAAAAAAGTGCTAGACGAAAGACCTTCGAAAATTTGGAACACCTCTGCATCTGGGAACTCTCCCCTCTCCTGCGGAGAGGGGCAGGGGGAGAGGTCAAAGAGTCTCACGCTGCAATATCTTACGGGCGAAAAAAAGATTGAAGTACCTGCCTGTCGCCGTAAGGGAATGGGGAAATCGCTCATACTAAAAGGCGCTACGGGTAACAACCTAAAGAACGTGACGCTGGAGCTACCACTTGGCAAGTTCATTTGCATCACGGGTGTTTCGGGTAGCGGTAAGTCAACGCTCATTAACGAAACGCTGCAACCCATACTCAGCAAGCACTTCTACCGTTCATCGCAAAATCCTTTACCCTACAAGGAAATCAAAGGCATTGAAAATATCGATAAGGTAATTGAAGTTGACCAGTCACCCATTGGTCGCACCCCACGCTCGAACCCCGCCACGTACACCAACGTATTTGGCGATATACGCAAGCTGTTTGAAGCCACCCCCGATGCCAAAATTCGCGGCTTTAAGGCTGGGCGCTTTTCGTTCAACGTAAAGGGCGGACGCTGCGAAGAGTGTCGTGGTGCAGGTGTGCAAACCATTGAAATGAACTTTTTACCCGATGTTTACGTAACTTGCAAAACTTGCAACGGTCGACGCTACAACAACGAAACGCTGGCCGTACGCTATAAGGGCAAAAGTATTAACGACGTACTGAACATGACCATTGATCAGGCCGTCATATTTTTTGAAAGCATACCCAACATTTACCGCAACATAAAGGCTTTACAAGATGTTGGATTAGGTTACATTACGCTGGGACAGCCCAGCACTACCCTATCCGGTGGCGAAAGTCAGCGTGTAAAGTTGGCTACCGAACTTGCGAAGCGCGATACGGGTAACACGCTTTACATATTCGATGAACCCACCACCGGGCTTCACTTTGAGGACGTGCGCGTGCTGCTTGACGTACTTAATAAGTTGGTAGAGCGTGGCAACACCGTAGTGGTAATTGAGCATAACTTGGACGTGATAAAAGTAGCCGACCATATTATTGACCTTGGCCCGGAAGGTGGTGCAGGTGGTGGCGAAATCCTATGTGTCGGAACTCCTGAAGAAGTTTGCAAAAATAAGAAAAGCTATACAGCGCAATACCTAAAACAAGTGCTATGAAGTTAATCAACATACACTGCCAAAACAACGGTGAAATTCGCTCGTACGAGCCGGGAACCACGCTACTGCAAATAGCGCAGGATATGCAAGTAAAGTTGGGGTCATCTGTTATTGCCGCACATGTCAACAATCAGCTGAAGGAGTTGTGGCACGAGGTATATGGCCCGCAAACAGTTAATTTCATTGACATTTCACACCCCGACGGTACACGTACCTACCAGCGTTCGCTTTGCTTTTTACTGCAGCGCGCGGTAAAGGATACTTTTCCCAACTTCAACCTGTATATTGAGCACTCGGTTTCTAACGGTTTTTATTGTGAGCTGGATGGAGATACCGACATTAACACCTCCATGATAGGTACCATTGCCACGCGCATGCGTCAGCTTGTCATTGACGATATACCTTTTGTAAAAACCAAGATACCCACCAGCGAAGCTATCAGCATATTTTTGCGTCAGGGCTACATTGAGAAGGCACGTCTGCTGCAAACCCGCGCCAGACTCTACACCTCGGTGTACTACCTAGGCGACTATGCCGACCACTTTTTTGGTCCGCTGGTACCCAGCACCGACTACCTGTTCAACTTTGGGCTGGCACCCTACTACAACGGCATGCTGCTCATGTTTCCCAAGCCCAAGAATCCCGACGAATTGGGGCCCATTGTGATTCAGAAAAAAATGTTCGACATTTTTCAGGAGCATAAAAACTGGACAGACATTTTGGGTGCGGGAACTGTTGGGCAAATCAACGAGCTGATACAACAACGCGGAGCCGATGAGCTCATCAAAATCTCCGAAGCGTTACACGAAAAAAAGTACGGGCAAATAGCCGATTTAATTTCATCGCGCAAGGGCGATACCAAAGTCGTACTTATAGCCGGCCCTTCGAGTAGTGGAAAAACTACAACTTCAAAACGCCTTGCCATACAGCTTAAAGTAGCAGGATTTACACCCAAGGTGCTTGAAATGGATAACTACTTTGTAAATCGCGAAGATACTCCGATTGACGAAAATGGAGATCATGATTTTGAATCGGTAAACGCGCTAAACTTAGACTTGTTCAATACGCACCTAGGTGAACTGCTACAGGGTAAAACCGTAAGCCTTCCTAAGTTCAACTTCGATGCAGGACAAAGCGTTGACTCGGGCGTAAAAATGACGCTTAACGAAAAGGATATACTGGTGATTGAAGGTATTCACGCCCTCAACCCAAAACTAACCGAATCGGTAAATCTCAAAAATAAGTTCCGTATTTACGCATCGGCGCTCACCTCCATTAACCTTGACCAAAACAACCGCATATCAACCACCGACAACCGTTTGATACGTCGATTGGTGCGCGATACTTTTTTTAGGGGTAACAGCGCCCGCGCCACATTAGCCCGCTGGCAAAGCGTACGTCGTGGAGAGGATAGGAATATTTTTCCGTTTCAGGAAAATGCCGATATCATGTTTAACTCGTCGCTACTATACGAGCTGAACATACTACGCCAGTACGCCGGACCCATGCTGCGCCTTGTTCCACCCGACGATCCTGCGTTTGCCGAGGCTTGTCGACTACTTAAGTTTATCAGCTACTTTGAGTTTATCAACCCCGAGGATGAGCGCAAAATACCGCCTACTTCCGTTATTCGCGAATTTATAGGCGGCAGCAGCTTCTCGTACGAATAGGTCGGGCTTTAAACCATTCCCCTATCATGCTCACGGCGAAGGTCTTTTTCCTTTATGCTGTCGCGCTTATCGTAAGATTTTTTACCACGTGCCAGCGCAATCTCCAGCTTAGCAAAACCGTTTTCGCTGATAAAAATACGCAACGCCACAATTGTAAACCCCTTTTCCTTGGTTTTACGGTCTAACTTTAGAAGTTCGCGCTTAGTGAGTAGCAACTTACGATCGCGCTTAGCGTTATGGTTGGCATACGTACCAAAGCGATACTCGGAGATGTTGGCATTTTTCACCCACAACTCACCATTCATAAAAAAGCAGTATGCATCGGATAGCGAAGCCTTACCTTCACGAATGGCTTTAATTTCAGTACCCGCAAGCACCATGCCAGCCGTAAAGGTTTCAAGCAACTCGTAGTCAAACGTTGCCCTGCGATTTCTTATTTCTATGTTGGATGAACGATGCAAATCAATTACGAATTATTAATTGCGAATTACGAATTAAACCACGAACATCGTAATTTTTAATTCGTAATTCGTAACTGAATTTATTTTGGTGTTTTGTGGTAAAGCCAAAAGCCTACGCACAAAAACAACACGTTGGGAATCCATAGCGCAATGGCCGGTGTAAGCACATCGGCCTGCACAAACATTTCGCTAAAACGTTGGAATAAAATATAAGCAAAACTCAGGCCTACTCCCAAACCGATGTGCAGCCCCATACCTCCCCTCATTTTGCGCGACGAAAGACACACGCCTATGATGGTAAGAATAATACTTGCCATGGGATAAGCAAAGCGCTTATGCTTTTCTATCAGCACCTCGCTTACGTTTTTTGCACCTTGCAATCGCAGCATATCAATGTAGTCGTTGATTTCTCGGTATCCCATAGTTACAACAATCTTGTTAGCGCGCACCGATAAATCTTGCCCTGTAAGCGTAATGAGCGTATCCAATTCTCCGCCCTGACGTATTACCTCGCCGCTATCAGCTATGGTGCGAATTACGTAGTTGTGCACATGCCATATATTTTGTGCGGTATCCCACTTGGCATAGTTGGAGGTTAACTTTGATTGCAGCTTATCATCCTTGATGCTTTCCAGCGAAAATTTGTACGCTATTTGGTCCCGCACGTTAAAACTTTCAATATAGGCAAAGCTGCCACGTTGCGTTTGCCGATGAATATCGCGCTCGCGATTTTGGTACGCGCTTTTCAAATACTTTGTTTCAAAAGCATAGCGCTTTTGCGAGGCTGCGGGTATGGTAACATTGGCAAGATAGCAGTTGGCCAGAGCTATAAACGTAGCCACTAAAAGATAGGGGCGCATAATACGTCGGAAACTAATACCATTGGAAAGCATGGCAACAATTTCTGTGTGTCCTGCTAACTTTGAGGTAAAAAATATTACAGCGATAAAGGCAAACAACCCGCTGAACATATTGACAAAATACGGAACAAAATTACCGTAGTAGTCAAATATTATCTCCTTTAACGGAGCTTTTTTATCTACAAAATCATCTATTCGCTCGCTGGTGTCAAACACTATAATGATGACCGTCATCGCAAGTATGATGAAGATGTAGGAGCTGAGATATTTCTTAATTATGTACCAGTCGAGCTTTTTCATTAATCCCTTTTAGGAGATTGCGGGTCAAGCCCGCAATAACAACATTGCGTATTTTAAATTCTTGTCGAAACTTTTTTTACCATATCACGCTTCCACGCGGTAAAAGTGCCCCGCATAATGTTCGCGCGCGCCTCGCGTACCAACCATAGGTAAAAACCAAGGTTATGCAAGCTGGCAATTTGCGCGCCCAACATTTCATCGGCTACAAACAGATGGCGCAGGTATGCCTTACTGTACGTATGATCTACAAAGGTAGTACCATTTTCGTCAATAGGGCTAAAATCGCGCGCCCACTTTTGGTTACGCATATTCATTATGCCCCGCGAGGTAAACAGCATGCCATTGCGCCCGTTACGCGTAGGCATTACGCAATCGAACATATCCACGCCACGCTCAATCGCCTCCAGCAAGTTTTCGGGCGTACCCACTCCCATCAGGTAGCGCGGCTTATCTTTAGGTAAAATAGCGTTGACCACCTCTATCATTTGGTACATTTGCTCGGCAGGCTCGCCTACCGCCAATCCACCAATGGCATAGCCCTCCCTATTGAGCGCAGCAGCATGTTCAGCTGCTGCCTTGCGCAAATCGGGATACACGCAACCCTGCACTATAGGGAAAAATGTTTGCTCATAGCCATACTTTGGCTCTGTTTCATCAAAGTGCTTCACGCCACGCTCCAACCAACGTTGGGTAAGCCCCAACGATTTTTTTGCGTAGTCATACTCCGCTGTTCCGGGCGGACATTCATCCAGCGCCATAATAATGTCGGCACCAATGGTACGCTGAATATCTACGACATTTTCGGGGGTAAACAAGTGGCGCGAGCCGTCGATGTGCGATTGAAAAACGCAACCTTCTTCGGTCAACTTACGATTATCGGCCAGTGAAAAAACTTGGTAACCACCACTATCAGTGAGTATAGGTTTGTCCCACGACGAAAATTTATGCAATCCCCCTGCCTCCTCCAGCACCTCTAAGCCCGGACGAAGATAAAGATGGTAGGTATTGCCAAGTATAATTTCGGCACCTACCTCATGCGATAAATCGCGATGAAAAACGCCCTTGACCGTAGCCACTGTGCCCACCGGCATGAATATGGGCGTGTGAATATCGCCATGTGCCGTATGAAGACAACCACAGCGCGCCGAACTTTCGGCGTCGGTATGAGTTAATTCAAAAGTCATAAAAAATTTGCATTAGTCCGTCATTCCTCGCTAACGCAAGCTGCTTCTCCGTTAAAAGTTATGTAATTTCTACCTTTTTCTCGTTATAAAAATAGAATTACAAAGATAGGCGGAATTTCCAAAATCTTTAGTAAAATTGTAGTTTGATTTTCGTGGTGCAAAGAAAACAACAAACACCTAACAATCAATAATTTAATTAAACTACAAGAATTTACTCTCCTAAAAGCATCCTATATTAAAAGTGTATTTCAATTTTTTGCAAAATATTCAGTGGGCCGAAATTCCCGTTTATCTTTACGTCATCTTCGGTATTTTTACGCTTTGCGCTTTTATTCAATTTTACTACTACTGGAGTATCTTTCGTCACGTAGTCAACATTAAGCCGTACACGGGAAAAAGTACAAAACCTCCTGTATCGGTGGTGATTTGCGCAAAAAATGAGCAACAAAATCTGGAGAAGAACTTGCCGCTATATTTGGAACAAAATTATCCCGAGTTTGAAGTAGTGGTGGTAAACGACTGCTCCACGGATGAAACGGAGGCACTGCTGTACACGCTAAAACTCAAGTACAAGAAATTGCAGGTTACAACTATTGAGTTGGACCACCAATTTCTACACAATAAAAAGTTAGCCATTACCATAGGCATAAAGGCTGCACGGTACGACAATATTATTTTTACCGAGCCCTACTGTGCGCCCTCCGACAACAAGTGGCTTGCCAGCATGCAACAGGCCTTTGGCAGCAAAGGGGAGCTGGTAGTGGGCTACTGTCGCAACGAGCCACGCGAGGGCCTTGCAGATAAAGTCATGCGTTCGGACAGCGTGGTATCGGCACTATTTTCATTGCATGGCGCTATGCTGGGAAAGCCATACCGCTGTACCATAAAAAATATGGGCATTAGCCAGTCTTTCTTTTTCCGCAGCAAAGGTTTTGCACACTACAACTCATACCCCAATAGCGAAGAAACTATATTTTTGTGCCGCAACGGAAACGAGGAAAACACACGTGTTGCGATATCATCGGATGCGATATTATCATCGTCGCAAGTACTTACCTTTGAACAGTGGTTTAAGCAAAAATGCCTATACTCATCACTGCTTAGCATGGGTAAACGCGGAGTTTGGAGGTTACGTTGCGAGATATTGTCACGTACATCTTTCTACACAACATTTTTAGTGTTACTGATACTTGCCATTATACGTCTCGACTACCTGCTCATGCTATGCATGGCTCCTCTAGTAATCACTCGCCTTATCACACGCATGGTAATAATGAGGAAAGCGCTGAATAAGTTGCAGGAAAAAGGAATATTTTTTTGGATACTGGTGTACGATATTATTTCTCCGCTACTGACATTTATTGTAGCCTTAGTGCAGCCCAACCTACAAAAAATAAAAAAAATTAAGTAATGTCCGGCAAAGCCGCAAAAGTAGAAACTCAGTGGATAGAGCAGGCCTGTAAAGGCGACCAGCAGGCGTTTCGAATGTTGATGGAGTGCCATTATGAGGGTGTGCTACGGCTACTAAAGAAACGGCTAAGCAATGATGCCGATGCCGAAGATATAGCACAGCAGGCGTTCACAAAGGCTTTTGAGAATATTCACACCTACTCCTCCAAGTACGCTTTCAGCACGTGGGTTTATAAAATAGCTAATAACTGCTGTATTGATTTTGTGCGTAAACGCAAGCGCGGCAGCACTGTTTCCATCGATAAGCTGGTGGAGGACGAGAGTTTCAACGCGCAAAATGCGCAGCGCAATCCCGAGGAAAATATGATTGCAGAGCAAGATATGGCTACCACCTCGCTACTGCTCAAAAAACTCAAGCCTCAATACCAACAGATAATAGAACTACGATATATGAAGGAGTATGCATACGAAGAGATTGCAGCAGAACTTAATATTCCCATAGGTACCGTAAAAACTATGCTTTTTCGTGCAAAAGAGCAGCTGATGAAAATGATTGTATCCCCTAAATAGCATGCAAATTATTTCAAAATATTTCACAAACCTCACCCCTGAACAAAACAAACAATTTGCGCAGTTGGATGAGCTATACCGCCACTGGAATGAGCGCATCAACCTCATTTCACGAAAGGACATTGAGCAGCTGTATGAGCGACACATACTGCACTCGCTGGCTATTGTCAAGGTTACTACTTTTGCCGACGGTGCAAAAATATTGGATGTGGGTACGGGCGGGGGATTTCCCGGCATACCGCTTGCCATTATGTTTCCGCAATGCTCCTTTATGCTGGTGGACTCCATTGGCAAAAAAATAATGGTGGTGAATGAAGTGGCAAATGCCTTAGGATTGAAAAACGTAGCTGCCCTGCAAGTGCGTGCCGAAACACTTCCACAAAAATTTGACTTTGTGGTAAGCCGCGCTGTTACCGACTTGCCCACTTTTATGAGTTGGGTATGGCCTAAAATTATGCGCGGCGATAAGAGTAGCATTCCTAACGGCATTCTCTACCTCAAGGGCGGCGACTTAACTGAAGAGCTGAAGCCCGTAAAACAACCTTTGAGCATCACTCCCCTATCTGATTTTTTCGAAGAGGAATTTTTTGAAACGAAGAAGATAGTATATGTGAAAAAATAAAATAGTAATCCCCGACAACTAGTTGTCGGGGATTACTATTTTAGATGAGATTGCTTCGTCGTTCCTCCTCGCAATGACGAACTCTATGAAAATTTTGTACAAAACTTGAGATCCTTCGCTTCGCTCAGGGGTGACAACCCACACGCCTCATTCTCAATTTTCAATTCTCCATTCTCAATTATTATTGAAACATTCGTCTCAACCTATCCATGAAATTCTTTTCGCTGGCATCGGGTTTGGGTTTGAAGTTTTCAGAAGCAGCAAGTTTTTCAAGCGTTTTCTTTTCCTCCTTATCCAGTGTTTTGGGAACCCATACGTTTACGTATACCAGCAAGTCGCCGTTACCGTAGCGATTTACCGTAGGTAAACCCTTGCCTGCTAAGCGCAGAATGGTACCGGGTTGCGTACCGGCTTTGATAGCAATCTTGGCTTTACCGTCCACCGTGGGAACCTCCACGCTGGCGCCAAGCGCTGCTTCTGAGAAGTTGATGAACAGGTTATGCACTAAGTTATTTCCGTCACGAATCAGCTCCTCATTCTTTTCCTCCTCTACCACCACCAGCAAATCACCATTTTGACCACCACGGCGCGCGGCGTTACCCTTGCCATTCACGTTGAGCTGCATTCCTTCGGCCATACCTGCGGGAATTTTGAACGAAATTTCCTCCTCGCCCTTCACATTTCCTTCGCCATGGCAAGTTTCGCAAGGCTTGGTAATAATTTTGCCTTCGCCATGACACTTAGGACATACAGCCGAGGTTTGCATGCGCCCTAACATGGTATTTACGGTATGCGTTACCTGACCTGTGCCGTGGCAATTGGTACAAGCGGCTACCGAGTCCTTATCATTAGCGCCGCTGCCGTGGCAAGTATTGCAGGTAACCGTTTTGGCAACCTTCAACTTCTTCTCCACGCCGTGCGCAATATCCTTTAGCGTAAGCTTTACGCGAACGCGAATATCAGAGCCGTAGTTTGCCGTGCGACCACGCCCTCCACCACCACCAAAGCCACCGAAGTTACTGAAGCCACCACCAAAGGCTCCGCCAAAGATATCGCCGAAGTTGGAGAAGATATCGTCCATGCTGAAGCCGCCACCACCGTAGCCACCTCCCATACCGTTGTTGCTCATGCCCGCGTGGCCAAACTGGTCGTAACGTTGGCGCTTTTCAGGCGTGCTAAGCACATCGTAAGCCTCGGCAGCCTCCTTAAACTTTTCCTCCGCCTCTTTGTTGCCGGGGTTTTTATCGGGGTGAAACTCAATGGCCTTTTTACGGTAAGCCTTTTTTATTTCTTCCGCAGTGGAGCCTTTGCTTACTCCTAATATCTCGTAATAGTCTCTCTTTGTTGACATGAATTTTGATTTACAATTTGACGATTTACGATTACAATTTAACGCGCATTCAATCGTCAATTGTAAATAATAAAATTGTCAATTTCTTTACTCTCCTACTACCACTTTAGCATAACGAATCACCTTATCGTTGAGCTTATAGCCCTTCTGCACGGTGTCAATAATTTTATTCTTGTGCGCCTCGTCGGGAGCAGGGAATTTGGTTACGGCATCGTGCAAGTCGGTATCAAAATCGCCACCCACAGCCGACTCAATTACTTTTACGCCCTTGCTGCCGAGGTAGTCCATCAACTTTTGGTGAATCAACTTAGTGCCCTCACGTAGCGAATCTACATCCTGCGTAGTTTCTGCAGCTTTTTCGGCACGCTCAAAATCATCCATAATGTTGAGCAAGCCCTTAATGGTATCCTCACCAGCCGTCATGATCAACTCCATACGCTCACGCGCGGTGCGCTTGCGGTAGTTGTCAAACTCGGCTACCAAACGCAAATATTTATCTTGCGATTCGGCATACTTTTCCTCCCACGAAGGTTCGGCCTTTGCTTCTGCAGCTGCTCCGTTCGTCTCTTCACGCTCCATATGCTCCTCGGCGGGCTGCTCGCAAGCGCCATTTTTGCAGTTGCCATTTTCTTCGCAACCACCGTTTAAATCTTTTTCTTCTGACATTGCTATATAAAATTACGAATTACAAATTAAGAATTACGAATTAAATATTTAACAATCAAAATATTAATAAATAAGGATTGTAAAAACGTTTAAATCGCCATGGTAATATGTGCAAGTTTCCTGCCAAATGGCAGAAGGCTGACAGAGTGGCACCTACTGCTACCGTTTGTGGACTAACCCTAACAGGGTCCAAAACCCTGTTAGGGTCTTGGCATGCTATCCGCCAAATTGCATTAGATACGCCTTGATGAAATCCTGCAAATCGCCATCAAGCACCGCTTGCGCGTTAGAAGTTTCATAATCGGTGCGGTGATCTTTTACCATCTTGTATGGATGCAAGGTGTAGCTGCGAATTTGCGAGCCCCACTCTATCTTCTTTTTGCTACCTTCCACCTCTGCTTCCTTCTCTCGACGCTTGCGCATTTCAATATCGTACAGGTGCGATTTTAGTATACGCAGCGCATTGTTGCGGTTTTCAAACTGTGAGCGTGTTTCGGTATTTTCCACCACAATACCCGTAGGAATGTGGCGCACGCGCACACCTGTCTCCACCTTGTTTACGTTCTGTCCGCCCGCACCGCTCGAGCGGTAGGTATCCCACTCCAAATCAGAAGGGTTGACTTCAATTTCAATGCTATCGTCAATGGCGGGAATAACAAATACTGATGAGAAAGTAGTTTGCCGCTTACCCTGCGCGTTGAACGGTGATATACGCACCAGGCGATGCACGCCGTTTTCGGCCTTGAGAAAACCGTAGGCATACTCGCCCTCAAATTCCATGGTAACCGATTTTATGCCGGCTTCATCACCATCCAGCAGTTCACGCACCACCACCTTAAATCCGTTGCGCTCGCCCCAGCGCATGTACATGCGCATGAGCATGGCGCTCCAATCGTTACTTTCGGTGCCGCCTGCGCCCGAATTGATTTTAAGAATAGCACCCAACTTATCTTCTTCGTGGCGCAGCATATTGCGCATCTCCAAGTCCTCAATGCTGTTCTGCGCCTTGTCATACTGCTGCTCCACATCATCATCAGAGGCTTCGCCAGCCTTGGCAAATTCAAGCAGCACATTCAAATCTTCCACATCCTGCTTTACCGCGTTGTACGCCCCAATCCACATTTTGAGTTCAGCAACAACCTTAAGCTGCTGCTCGGCTTTTTTGGCATCATCCCAAAATACGGGGTCTTGAGTTTTCCCCTCCTCCTCCTCTAATTGTATTTGCTTTTGCTCAACGTCAAAGGTGCCTCCATAGCGCTTGCTCGCGCTTGGCCAATTCTTTGGCTTGTTCGGTTGTTATCATTATTTCTATATACTTTAATGTTCTCTATAAAACTTACTCATCTAATCTGCTAACTTCGTTTAGCGTTTTGGCAATTATCTCTGTCCACTTCTCCTGTATTGCCAAATATTCCACCACATTGATATAAGCGTTATTTCTTTTCACGCTCCAATTCCACTCCTTCGTGCTATCAAAAAACCGTCCTTTAACCGCGTCTGCCAACTCTTTCAGGTAGTTTATTCCAATTTGCTTGTTCCCCAACACCTCTGTTTTATTCACTATCCCATAAAACCAAACCTCTCCTGACTCCTGAATAGAGGCGAAGTTGAGCTCATCATCTCCAGACTTTAGATTAAGAGACAAGCGTTTACCTCTACCCAATTTTGCTATTATATTAAGTTGTGATGATAAACTTGCTATAAAGCGTTTCAACTCCTCCAGTTTATCAACCCCTACGTTCTTTTGTAGTCTTTCAAAAAACACAACATCCGAAATCGTTTGGCTGACCAGCTCTTGAATATCCGAGTTAACTTTCTCTGGCACTCCATCGTCAGCTATTCGATAAATAACCCTTTCGATTTCTTTCGTTTTTGCTAAAATTCGCGGAGTAACAATCAACTCTTCGCCCTCCGGATTTTTGAAAACCGGCAGTTCTATCAATCCCAACGTAAAATTCAGATTTCCATTACGATGAATGTAGTTCACCATATCCTCCATATTCTCACGTATCCCGTCACCAATAATTAACAAAAGGAAACGCCCTTTGCTCAAATTTCGTTGAACATTATCTATAAATGCTGCTTCTTCTACATCAGGATAGAACTTTTGAATAATCCCAAACAAACTTTTTTCAGAGCATTTAGCAGCCTTAAGGCATTCCTCTTCAAATTTCGAATAATCCCACTTGGCTAGATCTTTAGCATAATCCAAGATTTGTCCTACAACTTTTCTTCTTGCCTCAGAATTACGCCACAATTTACACTCCCCAATGGTTATAAAGCCATACTCATTAATGTAAATCAAATCCGCGTAACCGGAAGGCGTGGACAACTCTCTACAAATAGGAAGCATTCCTCCAAAAGTAGGCTCCAGCTCTTCTGCCGGCAGAAGAGTTGGGTTTGTAAAGCACAAATCTTGAATCCAACTTTCATTATAGGAAGTAGAATTCAGCGACACTTTTTCAAGCACCTGCGCTTTCTCGCGTTTTATAATAATCGGTGAAGAATGCTGCTTCATTGTCCTTTATAAGGAATTCTTTACCCACAATACCAATCTATTCTTTGTGTAAACAAGTGGAGAAAGTTGCAAAGTTAGCAATTATTCTCACCTTTGTTTGAACATATTTCATTCCATAAGGCAGTTTTTGCAGCCCAAACAACAAATAAAAACTTTTTGAACATACATTTCTAAAAAACTATTACAATTAATTTAAAACTAGCACTTTAGGTAGAAAGAAAAAAAACAGCTATTTTCGTGCTGCAAAAAAACACACCATGCAAGAAAAAATACTAATCCTAGACTTCGGTTCGCAAACCACGCAGCTCATTGGCCGCAGGGTGCGCGAACTCGGTACCTACTGCGAAATTGTACCCTACAACAAATTTAGCGACAGCGACAAAAGCGTGAAGGGTGTAATCCTTTCAGGAAGCCCGTTTTCGGTAAATGATAAGGAGGCTTTTCGCGCCGACCTTGATGCCATTCGTGGAAAATATCCCGTGTTGGGCATTTGCTACGGAGCGCAATTTATTGCTCAATCATCGGGTGGTAAAGTAGAAAAAGGCGATTCACGCGAATACGGTCGCGCGCATCTTGCTACTGTAAATGGAAACGATCCGTTGCTGAAAAACGTGAAGTCGAACTCTCAGGTGTGGATGTCGCATGGCGATACCATTACCGTAGTGCCCGACAACTTTGAAATCATAGCCAGCACCAACGATGTGAAGGTTACTGCCTACCACGTAAAAGGTGAAAGCACTTGGGGCGTACAGTTTCACCCCGAAGTGTTTCACAGCGAAGATGGCACCACAATTTTGGATAACTTCCTAAACATTTGCGGCTGCAAAAAGGACTGGACTCCCGCCTCATTTATTGAATCAACTGTTGCGGAATTAAAGCAGCAGCTGGGTGACGATAAGGTAGTGCTTGCGCTATCGGGTGGCGTGGATTCATCAGTTACTGCGGTGCTTTTACATAAGGCTATCGGCAAAAACCTCACCTGCGTATTTGTTGACCACGGTTTGCTTCGCAAGAATGAGTTTGAGAACGTACTGAAGGACTACGAGCACCTTGGTCTAAACGTAATAGGTGTGGATGCTAAGGCAAAATTCTATGGAGAATTAGCCGGAGTAACTGACCCCGAAAAGAAGCGTAAGATTATTGGCAAGGGATTTATAGATATATTTGATGTAGAGGCACACAAACTGAAAGATGTGAAGTGGCTTGGTCAAGGTACTATTTACCCCGATATTATCGAATCGCTTTCTATAACAGGAACGGTAATTAAGTCGCACCACAACGTGGGCGGGCTACCCGAAAAAATGAACCTAAAGTTGGTAGAGCCTTTGCGCCTTTTGTTTAAGGACGAGGTACGCCGCGTAGGTCGTGAGTTGGGTATGATGCCACACCTTATCAACCGCCACCCCTTCCCCGGCCCCGGCTTGGGTGTGCGCATACTTGGCGATATTACTCCCGAGAAAGTACGCGTACTGCAGGATGCGGACGACATCTTTATCAAGGAACTCCGCTCATGGGATTTGTATGACAAGGTTTGGCAAGCGGGTGCAATTTTGCTCCCCGTGCAATCGGTAGGCGTAATGGGCGATGAGCGCACCTACGAAAATGCTGTTGCCTTGCGTGCCGTAACTTCCACCGATGCTATGACTGCCGACTGGGTACACCTACCCTACGACTTTATGGCAAAGGTTTCAAACGAAATTATTAATAAGGTGCGTGGCGTTAACCGCGTAGTGTACGACATTAGCAGCAAACCACCGGCAACTATTGAGTGGGAGTAATAGCCATTGTCAATTGTACTTTGTAAAATTGACAATTTGAAAACGCTCGGAATTTTTCGAGCGTTTTTTTCGATTCTTACAAAAGTGCTCTTTTAAAAGAGCACTTTTGTAATTAAAGTGTTTTTTCAAAAAAACATTCGTATATTTGCAGCAAGAATAATGAAATCATGGACGCACTGCAAAATCATTATAACAGGTTGCTGAACGCAACTAAGGTTACCTACTTTAGATACCTGTACGATCAGATTGGTTGGCACAACAGGCTTATTGCCATTGTGGGAGCAAGAGGTACTGGCAAAACCACTCTGATGCTACAGCACATCAAAGCTACCTTTGTCGACAAAAGTAAGGCACTTTATGCCAGCCTCGACAACATTTGGTTCAGCAAAAATACGCTGGTGGATTTGGCCGAACTCTTTAGCGCCTACGGAGGTACTCACCTCTTTTTGGACGAGGTGCACAAGTATCCCAACTGGGCGGTAGAGGTAAAAAACATATACGATAGCTTTCCCGACCTGCATGTTGTTTTCACAGGCTCTTCCATGCTAGAAATATACAAATCAGGGGCAGATCTATCAAGAAGGGCGATTACCTACAACCTTGCGGGGCTTTCGTTTAGAGAGTTTCTCTTGTTTGAAGATAAGCTAGAGGTTATACCTCTTTCGCTTGAGGAGATACTAACCGATCACGTAAGCCTTGCTTCGGAAATTTGCGCGGAGATTAAAATATTACCGGAGTTCAAAAGGTATCTTAAGTATGGCTACTATCCTTTTTACAAGGAGGACATAGCCAGCTACCCCTTAAGGGTGCAAAATGCCATAAATACCATTTTGGAAAATGACCTGCCGGCTGTTGAGAATATTGAGTATCTATCGGTACACAAGATAAAAAAGATGCTCATGATAATAGCCTCCATGGTGCCATTCACGCCCAACATATTGGAGTTAAGTAATGAGATAGGCACAAACAGAAATGCGGTGATAAAGTATTTGGGTTACCTGCAAAAGGCCGGGCTTATACTAACGCTATCGCTACCCAAAAAGAATCTGGGTAGCATGAGTAAGCCCGATAAGATTTACCTTAATAATAGCAACCTACTCTACGCCTTGGGTGACTATGCCGTGAACGTAGGCACGTTGAGAGAAACCTTTTTTGCCAACCAAGTGGGAGTGAATCACGCCGTAAGTACAGCCCTACGGGGCGACTTTACGGTTGACCAAAAACATTTGTTTGAGGTGGGTGGGAAAAAGAAGGGATTCAAGCAAATAAAGGATATCAGCAATAGTTACGTTGCTATGGACGATACTGAGATTGGTTATGGAAACAAAATTCCGCTTTGGCTTTTTGGCATGACCTATTAAAATAAAAGTGCTCTTTCAAAAGAGCACTTTTTGTATATAAGTGTTTTTTTGAAAGAGCACTCAATTTTTTATGATCCTAACAGGGTTTTAAGACCCTGTTAGGGTTCCTTGCTAAATCTTCTTTAGTTCCAACACCGTAACCTCCGGCATTATCCCCACCCTACCCAAGAAGAATGGTATGAAACCAAAACCGCGGTTTACATATAGGTAGCGGCCGTTCTTTTCGTACAAGCCCGCCCAATGCGGGTACATCCACTGCACGGGACTCCATTTAAAAAAGCGGTTTTCGACACCAAACTGGAAACCGTGCGTATGCCCCGAAAGCGTCAGCTGAATGTCTTCAGGGTAGGTGCTCACTTGCTTATCCCAATGTGACGGGTCGTGCGATATTAGAATTTTGAATGCGCCCGAATCCACACCTGTAAGCGCTTTTTGCAAATCGCCATAGGCTGAGAAGTGTGTTCCCATTCCTATATTCTGCACTCCAAGAAGCGCTATTTTCTCTCCATTTTTTTCAAACATTACGCTTTCATCCATTAGCACACGGAAACCGGCAGTCTTTTCCTCCGCTATAAGCGAATCAAGGTTGGCTATCTTCTCCTCTAACGAACTCCAAGAATGATAGTCACCATAGTCATGATTTCCCAGCACGGAGAATTGTCCGTACGGCGCTTTAATTTGCGCCATGTAGGGAATCCAAGGAGTGAATTCATCGGCTGTGCTGTTTACTATATCACCGGAGAAAACAAACACGTCGGCATTTTGCGCCTTTGCCAAATCGATACCGCGCTGCACCGCTTTAAAATTATCGGTACTGCCCGAGTGAAAATCGGATAGTTGAAGAATGCGGAAACCGTCAAAACTTTTCGGTAGATCTTTGAAATAAATAGTTTGCTTATGTACCCTGTAGCTATACTTTCCCCACAGCATACCCTGCACCATAAGCAACAGCATAGCGCCGCCAAGCGCCACCGAAATCACGCTTACCCATTTTACACGAGGTAAAAATGCAGGCGTATTTTGCGAAAAGTAGCGTATAGGAAGCATTACCAAGCGCACAATATCTTCAAAAAACAGCGGTAGCACCATGGCGGCAACCATAGCCACCGCCGTCATAAACAGGCTTACAGATACAAAGCCCAGCTGCGATGTTTCCGCGCCTCGCGCCTGAGTCATGGAAAACATGCCTACAACAAGCAGCGCAATCAGCAATACCAGCACTGCCCAATAAACAATACGAATTGGCGTGGAGGAGGTCAGCAGACGCAGCGATTGGTAGGCGTACAAATCGAGCAAAATCACTACTACTGAAAGTATGAGTAGCATAATAATGTTAGGACCGTGATGCATTTTGATTTTTGTTTTAGGTGTAAATTTTAGACCCTAACAGGGTTTTAAGACCCTGTTAGGATAGTAGTAATATCAATTAAAAAGCGCCTGTCAGGCCGTAGGTTTGCGTATTGCAAAACACCTGACTATAGATACGAAATCCCTCACGGGTAGTTTCAATTTTACGATTGAGTTGAAGAATAGGATGCCCTGCATGCACCTTCAAATGTTGTTGCAAACGCTTATCGGCACGAATGGCAAAGAGCTGTTGTGTACCGCCCGTAACCACAATTTGGTATTTGGTTCGCAAGAAATCAAACAACGAGGTATTCTCTAAGCTGTACGCCGTAAAGCGCGGCAGGTTGATGTTGGGTAGCATGGTAATATCCACAAAAATGGGTTCACCGTTGAGTACGCGCACACGCTCAAAATAAATGCAGCTCGCGTTTTGCTCCTCCTCGCTTATGGCAAAACCAAACGCCTCATTCCAGCGACGCACTTCGGATTTATGAATAATGCGTGTTTGAAAATTCGCACGCCCCACCGCCGAAGTTGTACCGCCAATGGAAAGAATACCTATACTTTTAGGCGTACCTTTCACCACGCTCCCCTTGCCTTGATAGCGCGCAATAAATCCATCGGCTACCAACAGATTGAGTGCCTTGCGCACCGTGGGGCGCGTGAGGTTGTACGTATCGCACAACTCGCTCTCAGAGGGCAACAACGTACCTGCCAAGTATGCCCCGTCCAAAATTTGACGACGCAACGCCTCGTACACTTGTTTATATTGCGGTAGTTCAATCATTTTAAGGTATCAAAAGTAGGTAAAGATACCTGCATCTACAAACTTCTTAATCTTATTTACAAGTTTGAAACTTGTAAAGCATTTTTTATACATTAAATATTTATTTATCAATCATTTAACTTTTAACAAAAAAGCACTTGTAAATAGATAAATATTATCGTATGTTTGTGTTCATTCGAAATTTAAAATCATCATATTAAATAATTCCCGTTTATGGCAACAGTAGTTATTATGCCCAAGCAAGGACAGTCCGTTGAGAGCTGCATCCTTACCGAGTTTAAAAAGAAAAAAGGCGACAGCGTAGCCGAAGGCGATGTGCTTTTCGCCTACGAAACCGACAAGGCTTCGTTTGAAGAAGTAGCTAAGGTAAGCGGCACGGTGCTTGAACTTTTTTACAAGGAGGGCGATGAAATTCCCGTGCTTACCAACGTAATGGTAATTGGCGCGACAGGCGAAAACGTTGACGAGTTCCGCACAGGCGGAGCGCCCGCAGCCGCTCCTGCCGAGGAGAAAAAGGAAGAAGTTAAAGCCGCTGCTCCCGCAGCACAAGCCGCACCTGCAGCAGCCGCTGCAACGGTAAACGCAGGTACTTCATCGGCCATCTCGCCTCGTGCAAAAAGTTTGGCAGACAAGGCCGGTATTAGCACCTCAAGCATTAGCGGAACAGGTCCTCACGGTCGCGTAATTGAGCGCGATGTAGAGGCCGCCATGTCTACCGCCCCCAAAATGACACCGCTGGCAAAAGCCGTGGCAAAGGAAACCGGAGCCGTAGCAACTACCGGCAGCGGACTGGCAGGCATGGCAAAAGCCGCCGACCTCACCGCGCCTAAGAATGCCGTATATGGCAACGATAGCGAGGTGAAGCCGCTTACCAACATGCGCAAGCTAATTGCAAAGGCCATGCACGCATCGCTGCAAAATTCAGCACAGCTGACTCACCACCTTAGCGCCGATGCACGTCGCATACTGGAGCTGCGCAAGAAGGTGAAGGAAGCCGTGGACAAGAAGGGCTACCCCACCAACATTACGCTTAACGACATGGTTTGCCTTGCCGTAATTAAGGCGCTAAAAAAGTTCCCACAGGTTAACGCGCACTTCCTTGGTGATAGCGTTCGCCTGTTTAACAAGGTACACCTCGGCTTGGCGGTTGATACCGATCGCGGTCTGATGGTACCTGTGGTTAGGAATGCCGACGACCTTTCAATTCAAGGTCTCGCCAACCAATTTAAAGAAATTGCCAACGCCTGCAAGAAGGGTTCTATCGATCCCGATTTGCTATCGTCAGAAGCGGCATCCTTCACCGTATCTAACCTTGGTAACTACGGCGTGGAAATATTTACGCCTGTTATCAACCTGCCGCAAGCAGCCATTTTGGGCGTGAACACCATCATTCCCCGCCCGAAAGATTTGGGTGATGGCGTGTACGGTTTCGTTCCGCACATCGGCCTCAGCCTTACCTACGACCACCGCGCGCTGGATGGCGGCGAGGCAACGAGGTTCCTGAAGCAAATAGCGGTGGAGATAGAGAATTTGGAATTTGAGTTATAACGTTTAAACATTTGTAACGTTCATAACGCAAAAGCGTCTGTGCGGTTGTCACCCTGAGCCTGTCGAAGGGGTGCGGCGAGGGAAACACCCCCCCCACATACTTCGACAAGCTCAGCATGACGCCCCACGGTGGGCATAAACAATTCAACGATTCAACGATTCAACAATTAAACAACAATCAGCAATGATCGATTTAGCAATAATAGGTGGTGGTCCTGCGGGATATGTAGCCGCCGAGCGCGCTGGAGCAAAGGGTCTCAGCGTAGTTCTTTTTGAGAAAAATGAGTTGGGTGGTGTGTGCCTTAACGAGGGCTGCATTCCTACCAAGACTTTACTTTACAGCGCCAAGGTGTATGACACCGCTATTCACGGCGACAAGTACGGCATTGATGCCAAGGGGGCAACTTTTGATTTCTCAAAAATTGTTGACCGCAAAAATAAGGTAGTACGCAAGCTGGTTGCCGGCGTGGGTGCCAAAATGAAGGCGCACAAGGTAAACGTGATAAAAGGCAACGCCATGATTACTGGTCGTGATGCCAACGGCATAGCCATTGAGTGCGGCGGTGAAAAGTTCGCCGCAAAAAACTTGCTTATCTGCACAGGCTCCGAAGCCTTTGTTCCTCCCATCCCCGGACTGAAGGAGTCGGGCGATATTATTCTTACCAACCGTGAAATCCTTTCGCTAAAGGAGCAACCTAAGAGGTTGGTAATTATAGGTGGCGGCGTAATAGGCATGGAGTTTGCCAGCTTCTACAACAGCCTTGGCACCGAAGTTACCGTGGTGGAAATGCTACCCGAAATTTTGGGTGGACTTGACACCGAAATGAGCGCCATGCTGCGCGACATTTACGCGAAGCGTGGTGTGAAGTTCAACCTTTCATGCAAGGTTACCGAAATAAAAGGCAACGAAGTAATTTACGTTGACAAGGATGGCAAAGCCAATTCTGCCGTAGGTGATAAAATACTGGTAAGCGTTGGCCGTCGCGCCGTAACAAGCGGCTTTGGTTTGGAGAACCTTGGCGTAGAGTTGTTCAAAGGCGGTGTAAAGGTGGATACCAAAATGCGTACCAACATCCCTAACGTATATGCAGCGGGCGACGTAACAGGCTTTTCATTGCTGGCGCACACCGCAAGTCGTGAAGGCGAAGTGGTGGTGAATAACCTCACGGGCCGCAACGACATTATGCGCTACGATGCTATTCCCGGCGTGGTTTACACCAACCCCGAAATTTCGGGCGTAGGATTGACCGAGGAAAGTGCAAAAGCAAAAAATATTCCTTTTAAAGTTTCAAAGTTACCTATGGCTTATGCAGGTCGTTTCATTGCCGAAAACGAAGGCGGTATTGGTCTGTGCAAGGTGTTGGTGGGCGACAAGCACGGCGAAATACTCGGCGTACACATGCTCGGTAATCCGTCAAGCGAAATGATTTACGGCGCGTGCATGGCTATTGAGCAGGAAATGACGCTCAAGGAAATGGAAGAGGTGGTATTCCCCCACCCCACCGTATCGGAAATATTTAAGGAAACGGTATTTTCATTTTAATAAAGGTAAAAGAGAAAAACAGAAAAATAGAACAAAAGAATATTTAAAAAGACGCAACGCGTCAAATTCTTTTTTACTTTTTTTTCTATTGTTCTTTTGTTCCAAATCGCAAATTCAAGATTACAAACTTAAACCAAAATAATCATGCCAAAATCACAACACGTTGATCCGAAATTTCTGAGAAAATCGGGCGAAATTAAATTCACTCCCATTCCTGTAAATCAGTACAAGAAAACGATTGCGGAGGAGCTCAAGGAAAAGAATTTCAGCAAGGACGACCTCAAGCGCATTTACCACGACATGGTGGTAATTCGTGAATTTGAAACCATGCTCAACCTTGTAAAAACCACGGGCGCATACAACGGCACTGCCTACGACAACCCCGGCCCCGCACACCTTTCGGCAGGCCAGGAAGCCGCTGCGGTAGGTATGGCATACACGCTCGATACCAACGATTTTATTTTCGGTTCGCACCGTAGCCACGGCGAAATTTTGGCTAAGGGTTTGCGCTCAATCGAGCTGTTGAGCGATAAGGAACTCGAAAAAATAATGAACGAGTTTTGGGGTGGCACCACCGTAAATATTGCAAAGAAAGGTTTCAAGGGAACCACCAAGCAACTCGGTCGTCGCTTCCTTTTGTACGGAGCAATGGCTGAAATTTTTGCCCGCGTAACCGGCTTTAACAAGGGCTTGGGCGGCAGCATGCACACGTTCTTTACTCCGTTCGGAATTTACCCCAACAACGCTATTGTGGGCGGTAGCGGCGACATTGCCGTTGGTGCCGCACTATATAAGAAGGTAAACCGCAAACCCGGTATTGTGGTTGGTAACATTGGCGACGCATCAATGGCCTGCGGCCCCGTGTGGGAAGGCTTGGTATTCTCGGCTATGGACCAGTACAAGCAGCTGTGGGAAGGCGATATGAAGGGTGGTCTGCCCATCATCATCAACATTATGAACAACAGCTACGGCATGGGTGGACAAACCCGTGGCGAAACCATGGGCTACGATTTCGCAGCACGTATTGGCGCGGGTGTTAACCCCGAGCAAATGCACAGCGAACGCGTAGATGGTTACAACCCACTGGCTGTGATTGAGGCATACCGCCGCAAGCGCAAGGTGCTGGAAGAAAAGAATGGCCCCGTATTGCTCGACGTAATGACCTACCGCATATCGGGTCACTCGCCCTCCGACTCATCATCATACCGTACAAAGGAGGAAATTGATGCTTGGGCAGCAGAAGACTGCATTGAAGAATTCGGCAAGAAGTTGATTGATGCAGGTGTTGCTACGCAAAAAGATTTGGATGCTACTTGGACAGATGTGAAGGACGTAATGTTCGAAATGTTCAAGCTGGCTATCGACCTTGAGATATCACCCCGCATGGACCTGAGCAAAGATCCCGAGCTGTTGGGTCGCATGACTTTCTCTAATGAGTCTGTGGATTCAATGTCGGACGCAAAGCCCGATGTGAACCACGCCATGAGCGAGAATCCCCGCGTACAGCAAATTGCCAAGAAGGAGCGTTTTGCTTTCGACAGCGAAGGCAAACCCGTTTCAAAAATGAAGCAATACCAGCTGCGCGACGGTTTGTTCGAGGCTATTATCGACCGCTTCTACAAGGATGCATCGTTGATTGCTTACGGTGAAGATAACCGCGACTGGGGCGGCGCATTTGCCGTGTACCGTGGTTTGACCGAGGCGCTACCTTACCACCGCCTGTTCAACTCACCCATTTCCGAGGCATCAATCATTGGTACCGCCATTGGTTACGCTATGTGCGGCGGTCGTGTGATTCCCGAAATTATGTACTGTGACTTCCTTGGACGTTGCGGCGACGAAATTTTCAACCAGCTGCCCAAGTGGCAAGCTATGAGCGGCAACTTACTAAAAATGCCCGTGGTAGTTCGTGTATCGGTAGGCTCAAAGTACGGTGCGCAGCACTCGCAGGACTGGACTTCGCTCTGCGCTCACATCCCCGGCCTTAAGGTTGCGTTCCCCGCTACGCCTTACGATGCTAAGGGTTTGATGAACGCCGCGCTGCAAGGTACCGACCCTGTGGTGTTCTTCGAAAGCCAACGTATTTACGACATAGGTGAGCAATTCCACAAGGGCGGTGTACCCGAAGGTTACTACGAAATTCCTTTCGGTGAGCCTGATGTAAAGCGCGAAGGTAAGGATATTACCATCCTCACCATTGGTGCTACGCTATACTGCGCGTTGGATGCCGCTAAGATTTTGGAAGAAAAGTACGGCATGAGCGCTGAGGTTATCGATGCTCGTTCGTTCGTTCCGTTCAACTACGAAAAGGTGTTGGAGTCGGTAAAAAAGACCGGTCGCATTATAATTTCAAGCGATGCTTCAAGCCGTGGTTCATTCCTAAACGAGCTGGCACGCAACATTACCGAGCTGGCGTTCGACTACCTCGACGCACCTCCCGTAGTAGTGGGTTCACGCAACTGGATTACGCCGTGCTACGAGCTGGAAGATGCGTTCTTCCCGCAGCCCGACTGGTTCATTGACGCCATCCACGAAAAGATTGTTCCCCTAAAGGGACACGTTCCTACCCGCAACTTTACGGATGCGGAGCAAATTCGCAGGGCGAAGGAGGGAGTATAAAAATGCAGATAAAATGTGCTGCGCACGATAAAAGGATAAATTGATAAAATTTATCCCTTTATCTTTTTATCCTTTTATCATTAAAAAATCAGGCTATGAACTTTACAAACCCTGTTCTTAACGTAAACGCCCACCTGCACACGCCATACTCATTCAGCGCATTTGAGAAGTTGACCGATGCGCTGGATATGGCGAAAAAAGAAGGTGTGCCCGTAATTGGTATCAACGACTTCTATTCGCTTGACGGCTATGCTGAGTGGAACACCGAGTGCGAAAAACGCAAGCTATTCCCGCTATTCAACATCGAATTTATTTCGCTGCAAAGCGATGACCAAGCAGCAGGGCTGCGCGTGAACGACCCCGGAAACCCCGGCCGTACTTACCTTAGCGGAAAAGGTCTTGCCTACCCTATTAAGTTAGCAGGTAAACCCGCCGAGGAGTTGGCAGCCGTGCGTAAGGAGTCGAACTCGCACGTAGAGCGCATGTGCAGCAAGTTGAATGAGCTGTTGGCAAACATGAACGCAGGCTTTGCGCTCAACTTCGCTACCATTGAAAAAGAGTTGACCAAAGGCAGCATACGCGAGCGTCATTTAGCAAAGGCTTTGCGCATGGAAGTGTATAAAAGGTGCAACAACAACGCTGAGGAAATTGCAAAATTTTTCGAAACCATTTTTGGTGGAAAAGATTTGCAATCGGCAGTGGAAAATGTTGCGGCGGTGGAGAACGAAATTCGCGGTAACCTGTTAAAAGCAGGTGGCGCGGCATTCGTGTCCGAAGACCCCAAGGCGTTTTTACCCATGGACACCGTGTGCAAAATCATTCTGGCGGCAGGCGGTATTCCCACCTACCCCTTTCTTGCCGATGATGCCAAGGGTGGCTTTACCGACTTTGAGCAGGATGTAAAAAAGGCTGCGGAAATACTGAAGCAGCGTGGCATTGCATCCGTTGAATTTATCACCACACGCAACTCAATGGAGGTGCTGGAGCAGTACGCCGAGTACCTGCACAACGAAGGTTTTGTGGTAACATTCGGTACCGAGCACAACACTCCCGCCATGGAGCCCATTATGCTCACGGCACGCGGTAATAAACCGCTTACGCAAAAGTTGAAAGAAATCAACTACGCTGGAGCATGCGTTGTAGCGGCACACCAAGATGCCGTACGCAACGACAAGCCCGGCTACGTTGACGCGCAAGGCAAAGCCGATGTAGCAAAAAGGGATGAGTGGATTAAGAAGGGGGATGAACTGATAAGAGAAGCGTTGAATCGTTGAACTGCTTAATTGTTGAATTGAGTTGTTCGGCTTAGGCTGTGCCTAAGTCGAGTTATCTAAGCAGGCTGAGCCTGCAAAATAAAATGACGGCGGTACAACCGCCGCCAAACAACAATTCAACAGTTTTGCAATTAAACAGTTCAACAGTTCAGCGATTAAACAATTCAACATGAAAGAACTACAAGACCTCATAAAAATTTCGCAATTCTACGGCAAGGATAGCCGCTACGTGATTGCGGGTGGTGGCAACACCTCATATAAAAATGCCGATAAGCTGTGGGTAAAGGCTAGCGGCCACGGGCTGGCTACCATCACCGAAGATGGCTTTGCGGTACTTGACCGCAAGAAGCTACAGGTGATTTCTGAAAAAACGTATTCAAGCGATACCGCAGCGCGCGAAGAGGAAGTGAAGAACGACCTTGCTGCGGCATGTATTACCAAGGATCGTCGCCCGAGCGTGGAAACATCCATGCACAACGCCATTAGTGCGGCCTTCATTGTGCACCTGCACCCCACCATGGTAAACGCGCTGATGTGCGGACAAAATGCAGAAGCCGATACGCAAAAAATATTTGGCGACAGTGTGCTGTACATTCCCTACATTGACCCGGGATATGTGCTGTTTAAGGAGGTAGAAACACGCGTAAAGAATTTCAAGGCAAAGAACGGCAAGGAGCCTGAAGTTATACTTTTGCAAAATCACGGCATTTTTGTAGGTGCTGACAACATCGAGAAAATTGAAAAAATTTACGCCGATGTGCTGGGAAAAATTGAAAAGGCCGTTACCAAACCGCTGCCTACGGTTGAAGCAAAGATTTGCGATTGCTTGGTGAACGCCATTCCCGCCATTCGCATGATGCTTAGCAAACAGGGTTTGAAAACGCTGAAAGTGGTGAATAACGAGCTGGTGAATTCTTTCATCGAATCAAAAGAGAAGTTTGCGAAAATATCACGCCCATTCTCACCCGATATTATTGTTTACTGCAAGTCAAACTACATTTACATAGCTGAAGAAAACTCCGAAGCTATTTTGGCAACAGCCGAAAAGGAAATTGAAGCCTACGTAAAAAAGTACGGCTACACTCCCAAGGTAATTCTTATTAAAAACGTAGGGCTGGTTGCCGTAGGCGATAACGCCGCGGGTTGTGACATCATTCTGGACGTATTTTTGGATATGATGAAGATTGCCTATCTGTCACAATCGTTCGGTGGTGAGCACCCCATGACGCAGGCGCAAATTGATTTCATTGACAACTGGGAAGTGGAGAACTACCGCCGTAAGGTAAGCGCAGGAGCAGCAAGCGGTCGTGTGGAAAACAAGACTATTATTGTTACAGGAGCCGCGCAAGGCTTCGGCGAGGGCATTGCCCGCTGCCTGATTAAGGAGGGAGCCAACATTGTGGTGGCCGACCTCAACGAAGCCGTTGGTCAGCAAACCGCGCAGGAGTTGAACAAGGCTGCAAAAAGCAACCGCGCCATTTTTGTAAAAACCAACGTAGCGGACATGGATAGCCTCAACAGCCTCATGTTCGACACCGTTAAAGCATTCGGGGGACTCGATATTTTTGTAAGCAACGCAGGCGTACTACGCGCAGGTGGCTTAGAAGAAATGACGCCCGAAAACTTTGAGTTTGTTACCAAAATCAACTACAACGCCTACTTCTACTGCACCAAAGTTGCATCGCGCCTGATGAAGCTGCAAAACAAGTACAGCGAGGAGAGCTACGGCGATATTATTCAAATCAACTCCAAGTCGGGTTTGCGTGGCAGCAAGGCTAACTTTGCCTATGCAGGCGGTAAGTTCGGCGGTGTGGGATTGACGCAATCCTTCGCGCTGGAGTTGGCACCATTCCGCATTAAGGTTAACTCCATTTGCCCGGGCAATTTCTACGAAGGTCCGCTGTGGAGCGATCCCGTAAACGGTTTATTTGTGCAGTACCTCAACGCAGGAAAAGTTCCCGGAGCAAAAACCGTGGAGGACGTTCGCGCGTTCTACATGGCGCAAGTGCCTATGAAAAAAGGCACAGGCCCCGAGGATGTAACCAAAGCGCTGCTATATGCAGTAGAGCAAACCTGCGAAACAGGGCAGGCTATTCCAGTAACGGGGGGACAGGTGATGAGCAACTAAAAGCCCCTCCCAACCCTCCCCAAAAGGGAGGGCTACCAACGCACAAGGCCAACGTGCGGAGAAAGCATGGATGTGGGCGGCTATCCCCCGCCAGCGGGGGATAGCCAACGCACAACTCATCACTAATGGGAAAACATTATTAAATAAATGAATAGCAAACAAAAATATTAACCCACAAATCTCGCCTCACAACGTCCCCCTTCGGGGGATTTAGGGGGCTTTTTATTATGAAAACAAAAGCAGTTCGCCTATACGGCCAAAATGACCTTCGACTTGAAGAGTTTGAGCTACCCAAAATCAGCGATGATGAGATTCTCGCCAAGGTAGTTTGCGACAGCATCTGCATGTCGTCATATAAGGCTACACACGAAGCCGATGTGCACAAGCGCGTACCGCGCGATATTGCGCAAAACCCCACCATTATTGGTCACGAGTTTGCAGGAGAAATTGTAGAAGTAGGCGCAC
Source organism: Bacteroidales bacterium (assembly GCA_031553765.1). Lineage (GTDB taxonomy): Bacteria > Bacteroidota > Bacteroidia > Bacteroidales > UBA932 > JAITMY01. Next base: position 25,958 of record JAVBKY010000008.1, on the reverse strand, counting down.
GCTGGAAAAGCCAATTTGCCGTAGGCGAAAAGTTTTCCATTCAGCCCGCGCTTAACTACGAAAAAGGTCCTGTAGGAATTCTCAGCGCGCCCGGCTACTCGTACCGCTTTATTGGTGGCGATGCCACCTACGTTGTTATTCCAAAAGAAGTAATGGAGTTGGGCTGCCTGTTGCACTACAAGGGCAAAGGCTACTACCCCGCTTCGCTGTCGGAGCCGCTGTCGTGCGTTATTGGCGCTATGCACGCCAACTACCACACCACACCGGGTTCGTACATTCACAAAATGGAAATTGTGGACGGTGGTTGCATGGCTATACTTGCAGGCGTTGGCCCCATGGGTTTGGCGGCAATCAACTACGCCATTCACCGCACCGACCGCAAGCCACGCTTGATGGTAGTAACCGATATTGACCAAACACGCTTGGACAGGGCTGCATCACTTTACTCACCCGAGGAAGCAAAGAAGAACGGCATTGAGCTCAAGTATGTGAACACCTCTGCCATGAGCGATGCCAACGCCGAGTTGCGCGCGCTCACAGGTGGCGCGGGCTACAACGATGTGTTTGTATTTGCTCCCGTGGCCCCTGTAGTTGAGCAGGGCGATGCTATTTTGGCATTCGACGGTTGCCTCAACTTCTTTGCAGGTCCTGCTAAGACTGACTTCAAGGCACAGTTCAACTTCTACAACGTGCACTACGCCTTTACCCACGTGGTAGGCACCAGCGGCGGCAACACCGACGATATGAAGGAAGCGCTGGATATGATGAGCAAAGGACTTGACCCCGCGGGATTGGTAACACACATTGGCGGTATCAATGCTGTAATTGACACCACCATGAACCTGCCGCAAATTCCCGGTGGAAAGAAGCTTATCTACACCCATATTGATATGCCTTTAACTCCTATTGCTGATTTTGCAGAGAAAGGAAAAACAAATCCTGTGTACGCGGAGTTGGCAAAAATGTGTGAGAAAAGCAAGGGCTTGTGGAATGTAGGGGCGGAGGAATATTTATTGGCAAATGCAAGTAAACTTTAGGAAAAACAGAACAAAAGAAAAAGAGAAAAATAGAATGCTCTCCCACTAAAAATTTCCTATTCTTTTGTACTTTTGTTCTGTTTTTCTATTTTTCTAAAAAACAATGAAACAGCTAGACACAGCACTGATGCACCCGGCCGACCAGCTGGTGTTCATCATCAGCCGCATTTACAAGAGCGGCATGACCACCACCAGCGGTGGTAACCTGTCCATAATGGACGAAAGCGGCGACATGTGGATTACTCCCAGCGCCGTTGACAAAGGCTCACTTACCCCGCAAGACATTGTGTGCGTAAAGGCCGACGGTACTATCGTGGGTAAGCACAAGCCCTCGTCGGAGTACCCCTTCCACAAAGCAGTTTACAACATGCGCCCGCAGATGAAGGCCGTGATTCACGCCCATCCGCCCGCACTGGTTTCATTCAGCATAGCACACGAAGTTCCCGATACCAATATTCTTCCCCAAGCCCGCAAGGTATGCGGTAAGGTGGGTTTTGCCCCCTACGACCTGCCGGGTAGCGAGCAGCTGGGCGAAAAGATTGCCGCCGAGTTCAAGGCTCACCCCGAGTATAAGGCGGTGATAATGGAAAACCACGGCGTAGTGCTGTGCGGTGAAGATATGCTGGATGCTTACATGCGCTTTGAAACGCTAGAGCTATGCGCCCGCACCATTCTTAACGCAAGCGTACTTGGGCAACCTAACTACCTTTCGGATGCAGACTTTGAACAGTTTGACCAGGCGCTGGAGGTAGTATACCCACGTTTTATGGGTGTTACCTACCCTTCAGATGAGCGTGCCATCCGCACCGAGATTTGCAAAATGGTACGTCGTTCCTGCGATCAGGATTTGATGATAAGCAGCTACGGCACGGTTTCGGTACGCTGGCGCGGTAACGACTTTTTAATTACCCCCGCAGGTGTGCCACGTTTCGACATAGAGCCGCACCACATTGTACAGGTGAAAAATGGCATGGTAGAGGCAGGTAAAAACCCCAGTCGCTCCATTGCTTTACACCAGGCAATTTACCAAAGCAACCCCAAAATCAACTCTATCATCCTTACGCAATCACCCAACCTGATGGGTTTTTGCACCTCGGGTGTAAAGTTTGATGTACGCACCATCCCCGAGAGCTGGATTTTCTTGCAGGACGTTCCGCAGGTTCCCTTCGGCACCATGTACGAGAACCCACAGATGATTGCGGATTTGGTGAAGAAAACTCCCGCTGTTCTTTTGGGTAACGATGCCGTACTGGTAACAGGCGATAAGCTGCTACAAACTTTCGACAAGCTGGAGGTAGCTGAATTCAGCGCCAAGTCGCTCATTATGGCTGCACCCATAGGCAAGCTTCACCCCATTAACGATGAGCAGGTGGAGGAGCTAAGGGTAGCGTTTAAGGTGGGGCAGTAAGACCTCACCCCTGTCCCCTCTCCACAGGAGAGGGGCATGTGCCCAGATAATTTACCTCATAACACTTGAGCGCTCGTGCGCTGAGAAGTCCCTCTCCTGTGGAGAGGGATTTAGGGAGAGGTCAAAAAAATGCCTAATGAACATCATCATCAGCCCGTTTAATAGCCCCACGCTCAACTGTGCGCTGGAGGAATATATGGTAACAGAACGTCATGACGACGTTCTGTTGCTGTATATAAACACACCCTCGGTGATAGTAGGAAAGTACCAAACTATAGAGGCGGAAGCTGATGTTAACTACTGCAAGGCCAACGGCATTGAAATAGTTCGCCGCATTTCGGGCGGCGGCGCGGTGTACCACGACGAAGGTAACATTAACTACGCTTTTATTGTTTCAAAAAACGACGCGCTTGCGCTGGATAGGGATTTTACCGAACCCATTATTGCCGCGCTACAACACTTAGGTGTAAATGCCAGCATGGGAAAACGCAAGGAAATTCGTTGCGGCAAATACAAAATTTCGGGTACAGCCGCACACGTTTCGCGCGACCGCCAGCTATTCCACGGAACCCTTCTTTACAATACTAATTTAGAAAAACTCTCACACGCGCTCAAAGGAAACACCGCTCTCCGCGGTAGAGGCATAGCTTCCGTTCCCGACAAGGTGAGGAACATTGCAGATATTTTAAAAAACAATGAGAAAATAAACGTTTTTTTTGAAAATATTCAAAGTTTTTTAACCACCTACCTCAAACAAAACAGCGTTAAATCGCTATCTCAAAACGAGATAGAAATTATCACACAATTTCACTTTTCTAAAACTATCAATGCGACGTTAAAATAATCGCTTTTACCTACAAATCGTAAAAATTAGCAGGAAAAATTTTACATATACGTAAGATATAATTTTTTAACGCAAAAAACTCATCTAACCATTAACAATCAGGGGAAATTCTTTGTTCCTTTGCCCTCCTTTTGCTTTAAGACTTGAGATTTAATCAAGCTCACAAAAGATTAATCAATTTAAAAATCAACTACTTGCAATCGCTTTGCAGTAACTAACAATTTGTAATCTATTTAACTAATGAAACGAGGTTTATTTTTCATCGTTTTTACACTACTTGGAGCAACCATATACGCCCAAACGTATAGCGGGGTTGATTCAAGTGTTTTTATTGCCACCGGCACTACACCCGTAGTAGTGGAATCAAAAACTGAGCCCGGCACCTACTTTGTAGCCTACCAACGATCGCAGTATTTGGACACAACCAACAATAGCGCGGCGTACTCCACGCGCGCGTCCTATGCGTTGTATGTACAAAAAGTAGGCAACGGAAAAAAGTTATGGAGTAAAGAAACGCTGGTATCAAAAAAGTATACGGGGGCCGCAAACTTTTCCTTTAATATGATAGCCACCAGCGATAGCGGCTGCGCCATGGTATTTTACCACCGCACCAAGTGGGGCGACGACCCTTCAAATATTTCACTTTACAAGGTCAGCAAGGACGGAGCATTGGTTTTCGAAACTCAGCTGTCTACCGCAAAAACTACCTACGTAGCCGGCTTTGACCCTACCGGAAATGTGGAGCCAACACCAAGCGATGTTGCCGTGTATGGTTCAAGTCGTATGGGTGGTGACTTGGTGGAATTGCCCAACAGGGACATTGTAGCAGCATGGTTCAATCAAGATGCTACGGACAACACTACCGATGCCTCCAGGATATATGCCAATAGAGTCACTCCCGAAGGAGTTCCCTACTACACACTTGATACGGGGGTAAAACCGGCAAGTGCTGCAGTTGCCAACAATGCTTACAATAAAGCGCTACGGGTGGATGGGCTATCCTTAATGCCTTACCTCACGCTTGATACCACAGGTGGCACTACCAATATTTTCTTCACATACGGTAATGGCAGCGGCAACAGCTACAAGCTATATATTCAAAAACTCCAAGTTACCAATGCCCAGGTTGCCTCATCAAACACCACCGAACGAACCAACGACTTAAGGCCTACCGGGAATTTGTGGGGAAGCGGGCCATTCGGCAATCAAATTGCCATACACAGCGTTAATCGCATATTTCAGCTAACCGATATTCCCCGGGCTAAGGTTGACGGCGATGGTGGTGCTATTGTTGCCTATCAGGCCAAGCGCACACAAACTTCAACATCGTCCAACTGTTACGTGCAGCAAGTAAGCTCTACCGGCGCGCTGCGCTTTAAACCCGATAGCACCGGCATGCAAATAGCTTTTAACAACCTCAAATCATACAGCAATCCGCTTCCCTACTACTACAAGGAAAGAGAGGCGCTGATTTTTTCGTGGTTTGAAGGCTCGGCGCTATATAGCAGCTATGGCGGATTGGGGATGCAAAGGCTTGATATGGTATCAGGAGAGTTGGAGTGGGGCACTGCCGGAAGGACGGTGGTAGAACCTACTTATGGACAAACTATCATGTGTCAAGCCATAGATTTTGACAGCAATGAAAATCCCAGCTTTATGTACCGTCGTAATCCGCTAAGCACCGACGGGTATAGCGCTATTTTGGTAAAGAAACTCGATCTTAACGGATTTGAGGAGGTACAAGCCGATATTCTTGTATCACCTACAACACAAAAGTTACTTCATGCTATGGTATTTTCAAGCAGTACCAAAAAATACAAGGGAATTGCCGTATGGGTGAAAAAGAGCATGATTGACAACCAAGGCGAAGTGCGATTTCAGGAATTTACCTACTAACGCATTAACAAAACACAAGCATTTAATTCTGCAATTTTAGAAAGATAATGAACAAAGCAACCTGCTTACTCATACTGTTTACCGGCATGCTCTCTGCGGCACAAGCGCAGCAAAGCATGACCACGACTACTGCCGTGCCACTGCTTAACGAAGCGCCCGATGCCCGTTCGGCAGGAATGGGCAGCACCGGAGCAGCCACATCACCCGATATTAACTCGCAGCACTGGAATGCTGCTAAGTACGTTTTCATGGAAGAAAAAGGTGGTATATCGCTCACCTATACGCCGTGGATGCGCTCCGTAACCGACAACGCCAACCTAGGCTACCTCAGCGGTTTTTACCAAATGGAAAGCGGGCGCACATTCAGCGCCTCGCTATGGTTCAACAATGTTGGCTCCATACAAGCCACTGACGAATCCGGACTGCTTAGCAGTGAATACACAGCCAACGAGTTTGCCATAGACTTTGCCTATAGCCAGCACTTAGCAAAAAACTGGTCGGCAGGCGTAGCGCTACGCTACATCAATAGCGACCTTATGGGCGGCACACCCAACTCCAAAGTGGGGCAAACCGTAGCTGCCGATATCAACGTATACCACCAAAAAGACGTAACACTACTGGGAAAAAATTCGCAGTATGCCTTTGGTGTAAACATTTCGAATTTGGGTGGAAAAATTAGCTACGCTGACGAAGGCAACAAGTACTTTTTGCCCATGAACCTGCGCATTGGCGGACGCCTAAGCACCGCCCTTACGCAAGACCACGGATTGGCGCTATTGCTCGACCTCAACAAGCTGATGGTTCCTGTAGAAGACCATAGCGACTATAGCGTAGTAAAAGGATTGTTCTCCTCTTTCGGCGACCAATCGTTTGCCAACGAAATGAAATCAATAGGTCTTTCGGTGGGCCTGGAGTACAGCTTCCGCGATTTGGTAGCCGCACGCATGGGTTACTTCACCGAAAGCAAGCAGGTGGGACAACGCCAATACCTTTCGTTTGGTGTGGGCGGCATGTTCCGCAAGGTATCGCTCGATATAGCCTATCAGGTATCAACCAACGCCACCAACGATGCTCTATCCAACATATTTCGCTTTACGCTGGGCTACTGCATTGGCGCGCGCGATAGGCACACCGAACCTCGGAGTAGCGACATGACATCGGGTAGGTAAAAATTATGAACTTGGCATATTTCAAATATTCTATGAAAAAAGTAGCAATAAGCATTTTAGGACTTCTGTTAACCGTATCTGTCGCCGTGGCACAACAGACCGATTCGAAGTACAGCATACGCTTCAACAATACTACGTACACTCCGCAAGCCAACGCTAAGGAGTTCATCAAAAAGAAAGACCTCGGCACAAAATCAAGCTTGCTCAAGTCGAGGCAGCCTGTAGAAGCCACAGAATATCTGGTGCTACAGTTCGCAGAGCTACCCTCAAAAAGCGAGATGGACAACTACGCCGCCCAAGGCATACAGCTGAACCAGTACATAGGTAGCAATGCCTACTTTGCCACTGTTAAGTCTCAGCCAAGCACAAAAAAGTACACTGGCATGGACAAGCTATATGCTGCATTTGAAACCACAGAGCTGAATAAAATAGACGCACGCATTACCGAGAATCGCATACCTAACTATGCTTTCACCAAGAGTGGTCAACTTCGGTTGGCAGTAAGTTGCTACAAAGGAGTGAGCACCGCCCAAGTGCAACAGGTACTACATGGCCTACCCTACGCCCGCCTGCACGCAAGCGCTGCGCTTGGATTTTTTACCGTAGAGTTGGATAGCATAAACCTGCATGTGCTGGCACAGCAACCGTGGATTATCACCATTAGCTTAGGCGAACCTAAGCCAGTGCACTACGACGAACGCAACCGTGGGGCAAGTGGAGAAAATCTGTACATACAGCGCAACCCCAATAACAAGTACACCGGAAAAGGAGTTACTGTAGGTATTTGGGATACCAACCTAAAGGAGCATATTGATGTGTATGGTCGCCTGACCGTAAACCAAGCCGTGTACTACGATTACACTGCCGACCACGGCATGCACGTAATGGGTATTATGGCAGGTAGCGGCGCTAAAGATCCTCGCGCAAAGGGTATGGCGCCCGAGGCAAAAATGGAATCATACAACTATTCGTGGGATGAATACTACGACTATCCCGATGTGATTATTCAAATGTATAATGCTTACGCAGACAAGGGCGTTCGCGTAACGCAGAACTCATATGGTCCGGCTATAAATACCACGCCCGCGCCAAAGTATCAGTACACCACGCGCTCGCACAACCTCGATAACTTGGCAAACGGCGCTCCCGATTTACTCAACGTATTTGCCGCCGGCAACTCAGGTCTTACGGTCAACGAGTGGTCAACCGCACCCTATGCTGCCAAAAATATACTGCAAGTGGCAAACATCAGTCAAACCAGTACGCTCGCTACATCAAGCAGCCGCGGCCCCACCATGAGCGGCGCCATTATTCCGCAAATTGCCGCCATTGGCGAAAACGTTTACTCGCTCAGCTACGACAACAAGTATACCACCAAAAGTGGTACTTCCATGGCATGCCCTTTTGTTTCGGGGGTTGCCACCGTGTTGTACCAACGCTACAACGACTTATACGGCACCAACCCCATAAGCAGCTTGGCTAAGGCCTTACTATGCAACGGCGCCAACGATATATTTTTACCCGGTCCCGATTTCGGTAGCGGATTTGGTGAGGTAAACGTACCCAACACCATGGAAATGCTCGAGAATAAGCAGTTCATGGTAGGCGAAATTAACACCACCGGTGCCGTGGCCGAATACTACGTGGATATACCTGCCAACACCGAGGAGATGAAGGTTATGCTAACGTGGAATGACCCCTCGGCAGTTGCCGAAACCTACGGCCCCACGCTTGTTAACAACCTTGATCTTGAGGTAGTGTACGACCGTACGTACTTGCCGTTGGTACCCGACCCCTTGCATCCGGAGCAACCCGCTGTGGAAAAGGTGGACAACCTTAATAATATTTTGCAAGTTACGCTCACTAAGCCAGCCAAGGGAAAAGCCAAAATACGCGTTATAGGTACGGCAGTACCACAGCCCACGCAGCAATTTTCGGTAGTTTACTCGTTTGCTAAAAAAGGAGTAACCATACTTACTCCCGTAACCGGACAACCCATTACCGCAGGCAGCAACCTGCTGATTAAGTGGCATAGCGTAGGACTCTCGGGCTCAACCACCGTAGAACTGTCAAAGGACGGAGGAGCCACGTATAACCGCCTTGCCAACCAACCCGGCAGTGGTGACAACTACTTAATACTTAACGCTAGCGAACAGTATACAGCGCAGTCGCGCTTCCGTATTTCGCAGGATGGCTACTACGCTGAAACAGGCAATATGCCCATTGTAGGACAAGTACAGAATCTGACTTTAAGCATAACCGACACCACTAACGTGCTATCATGGGATTCGGTAAAGTTCATAAAAACTGCGGGCGGTAAGTACGAAGTGCTAATGCTTAATGACGATTTTATTGAATACTCACCTGTAGATACAGTAAATGGGCTTAGCTATACCATACGCAATGGCCTTGTTAAGCACCGCACCTACTTCAGCGTTCGCGCGCTGGTGAATGGCGCTGTGGGTGAACGTGCCGTTGGTTTGGAGGTAAGCGCAACAGAGGCTCTCAAGATAACATCGCTTCCCCTCCGCATTGATTTTAATGAGGGAGTTCCCGAATACTTACGCTTGCAACAAGGAAAATACTCCAACGTATTTTGGAATTACATACCCGAGCACGAGCAAAATGTACTGATGTACATGGGCGCCACAGTGTATAACGATGCCACGTATAACGCCAACTGGAGTAAAAGTTTTGTACAAGGTAACGATGCCACGCTCAACACTTTTTTTGAACCGGCCAACACCAACGCCTCTCGAATTGACTTTCGCTCAACAGCCAGCATGAAGGTGGAGCTGCCTACCGACAAAAAAATCAGAATGAAAGTAAGCTATAGGGTGCGCGGTTTATCACCGAACGTATCTACTGCTACAGCACAAAATAATCCCAGCATAGAGCAACATATTGCTTTGTGGAGGGTTCGCGTAAACGGAGAGGCGCAAACTGCCGCAAACGGCAAAAAAGTTCAGACTATTCCCTACAAGGATTTCAGCAATAGGGTGGGTTACTCCCCCATTAATATTCGTCAAAATCCGGATGTAGATAGAACTCTATTTGAAGATCGCTATTACAACCTAACATCTTATGCAGGAAGTACAGCCGTGGTTGACTTTGACGCGCTATGTGCAACAGAGCGATACAAGAGCAACCTTAACGATGAGGGCTCGCAAGTTTACATTGCCAGCATTGACTTTGAGGAAATGAAGCCCTATGAATTTGTAGTAGTAAACATTGACTCAGGCACACCCGGTGCCAGACCAACTACCGGAGTAGGTTGGGCTATGAACGTCCCTGCCGACAGCTTAACCGGAGCAGCAAAATCGGCTGCAGTACACGCATTGGTTAGCAATATCGGTTACCAGGCTGCAGCCGGAAATGTGTCGCTAAGTCTGGCACGCTACCGCAATAACGATACCGTATTTGCAGCAAGCAAGCCTGTTGCAACATTACAACCATACACCGCACGCTACATACCTATGGGGCGCATACAGTTTAGTCACCCTGAAAGTCACAAACTATTATTTACAGCCACAGCAGATGGCAGCATGGGAGACACTGTATCATACGTGGAATATAATGTTGACAGCTACCAGTATGACCAAGCCAGCAATCCTGCTAACCCCTTCTTCAAGCGCATGAGTTCCGGGAATCAAAGTTCCATTACCTATGTAACCGATACGCTTAATGTAGCCGACTATGGTGCTACTATATTCCCCTACCCACGCTATCCGGGCTATGGGAACTACAGCACTACATTTGCCCCATCGAATAATACAAAACGCTTGCAAATTACGTTTAAAGATATTGACCTATTTGAAGGCGACACCGCTATTATTTATGCCGGCAGTACGGTATTGGGTAAGGTGTGGAAGGACTCCATACACAATGGGAAAACCTTTACATCGTCAGCCTATGACGGCAGCTTAAAATTCTACTTGGAATACAATTACAAAGATGGTACCGAATTCCAAACCCACCGTGGATGGGAATTTACACTGAAAGAAGTAAGCAAAGATGTAAACAAAGACTTGGGCATTGTAAGGCCCTACTTTACACGTCCGGCTCAATTCTCCAATGGCTACACAGCCTCAATGGTAATAGAGAATACCGGCTCAACCGCTGTAGACCTACTTAACTTCATGGCAAGTTTTCAATACGGAAGCGCCCCTAAGGTTATAGATACGGCGCTTACCTTTGTAAGCTACAGCGAAACCACAGGCACCAGCAGCAACACCATTAGCAGCATTGAGCCGGGGCGGCAAGCCTACACCACCTTTAGGCATACCGTTAAGGGTGATTCAACCATGCCGCTAAACCAAACCTATCCGCTGGTATTTGCCTTTGAAAATTACTCGGACGCTATTGCCAGCAACAATACCTACAGCCTTAAGCTGATGTATGGCGATGGTAGCCAAGCTAACGATTTTGGTCCCAACGCCTTTGTTAGCGCGTTTAGCATGGCAGGCGTATCGCGCAGCACCACCGAATATGGCTACTACGACTACACCAACCAGGTTATAAAGGTAGAGTTGGGCAAGGGTTACCCCTACTCTATTACGCTGGACGGGGAACAAGCTAAGCGACTGAATGCCGCCTTTATCCCCGACTTCAACAAAAATAAGGTATTTGAAGAAGTGGAAGTTATTGCGCTGGATAACGACGGTACCGAAAACCACAACGTATACACCGGCACGTTTTGGCCGCACATGTACTTTAGCCAAGCTGGCGACTATACCTTCCGCGTAGCGGCATACCAGGATGGCAACATGTCGGGCTGGGACTTTACCATACGCGTAGTGGGTACTCCTGTTAGCACAGACGTGGAGCTGCACTCTGCAACGCTGTCAAGCACCGAGCTGCTGGCATCGTCCATTGCGGGTATCAGCCTGGATATTATACGCACAGGCTACACCGCCTCTACCCCTGTTAACGTGGCATACACCTACGTTAACAGCGAGCAGGTTGTGATAGTCAACGGCACCATGCCCATTACCGATTTGGGAGGCGACCGTGAAACTCGCGAGCTTACCATTCCTGTTCCGGCAGGATTCCCCGATGGTGAGTACACGCTCAACCTCACATTGGTGGCAGATGATCCTATTACGGCCAACAACTCTGCAAGTCTTCGGGTAAGCATTGCTACAAACCCCATACTCAATACCACCAATAAGCGCGGACGCATTAGCTACACAGCGCCTGTTACTTCACCATCGGCAGCAAGTCGCATGAAGACAGGATTGCCACCCTTCAAGGTGTCGAATATGAACACCGCAACATGGGTAGTAGATACCGACAAGAATATTGACAACTGGTACTTGCTTTCGGAGCAGTACATCCGCACCTACGACAACAAGTTGTTTTACGATAACCGTGTAGTTAAATTCACCTTTGACGAAGCGACACAGAATGGCAGCTACGATACGCTGGCAAACCATTTCAACAGCGCCAAAATACAGGCAATAGCTTTCAATCCGGCAAGTAAAACACTTTACGGATTGGGTGCCAACGGCACCAACGCTGCGATATACATTATCGACCACGAAACCGGAGCGGCGACGCTGAGCAAGACCTTTACAACCTTGCCCATAAGTCAGCTATCGGGCTTGGCTGCCGACCTTGGCGGAAAGTTGTTTACCATGCGTAACCCGCAAACGGCAAATGCCGAAATTATTATGCTCGACACAACTACAAATGGAGTATGGAGTCACTACTGTAAAGGCCCGTCCGATGTGGCGTCGCGCGTAAATATGGCGTATGAATACTCGTCGGGAACGCTGCTGGCAGCCTACCAAAGCGCAGGCGATATTGGCTACATACTTGAAGCCATTCCCAATGAGGATAGAATGACGGAAGTAGGTAGCTTCGGCAGCACCAACAAAACATACTCGTTGGCTATACCTGCAGTAAGCAACGCTGCAACCAATGATGTGTTTAACCTCGACCGCTTTGATATTACCGGGCAAGAGTACTCGCTGATAGATAACGACACCAAAACGGCAACCATTGTACTCCCATCATCGGCTAATATGGCTAAGTTGGAAGTAAACAACTACTACTTTGCCAACAACAATGCCGTGCTGCAGTACACCAATGGTCATCTACTAAAAGCGGGCGACACGGTAGATATGAGCGCCCCGCTGACGCTCAACGCGGTAAAGGGCACAACCACCGAGCAATGGACCATCAAAGCTACCAGCGCGGCTGTTAACGGTATTGAACTGCTGCAATTCCAGTTCCTCAAGGCCAACAATCCCGAACTGCCAACTGATGTTAACGGTGTTATTACCAATAACGCTATAGTAAGCGTTAACGTACCATCGTCAACCAACGAGAAGGCTTTGGTACCCACCATTATAACCAACGTGCCTAAGGAAGATGAGCGCCTGATGCTGGGCGACCGACGCATTACCTCAGGCGAAAGCGTTATAGATTTCAGCTCATCCTTGCTCATTAGCGTGCAAGCCGTGCAGCTGAATTTGTCGTCCATGTTTGAGGTTGACGTTACGCGCGACCCCAACAACCAGAATGAGCTAATCAGCTTTGCTTTCCTTAAGGCTCACAACAGCATGCTCGATAAGGATGTGGTAATGCAAATCTCGGGCAGCAGCCGCTACATGAAATTCCCCCGCGGAGTTGATCGCAGCGCGCTGGTACCCACCTTTACCATATCAAAGTATGCTACGCTAAAATCTCAAGGAAAGGAAATACAAAGCAGCGGTTTTGATGTTGTGAGCGCCTCCTCGGATGCAATCATGCTGAGCGTAGTTGCCGAAAATAGCGACTCGGCCGCTTACACCATAGCCATACAGGAGGAAAGCACGGAGGCGGTGATGTTGACATTCAACCTGCCCATGTCGCTCAACCCCGATTTGTCAAGCGATATTATTGGCGCCATTGACAATGCCGACAACCAGGTAGGTTTAGCCCTCCCTGTTGGCAGCAGCCGCAGCAACGCCGTATCCTTTAGCGTTTCTGCAAGCGCTCGTTTGGTAATGGTCAGCACTGGCGCTGAAATACATTCGGGTGATGTGCTGGATTTCTCTCAAAAATTTGACGTAAAGGTTATTGCCGAAAACGGCATGGCATACAAAACTTACACCGTAATGCCCTATGTGAAGAGCAGTAGCAACGAGTTTTCGCCAAGTCTGGCCGTTAACCCTGCCGAGGAGTACACCACTATAGTTGGCGCAAGCGGCAGCACATGCTCAATGTTCGACGCTCAAGGTCGCCTATTGCAAACCATAGAGGTTACCAGCGATGCCATGAGAGTGGAGGTATCGAGCCTTAGCGGCGGCGTGTACTACCTGCGCTTGGACAAGGACGGCGTACAGAAAAAGATAACCTTGATAAAGAAGTAATTTACAGCATAGATTTTTTTGAATAAATGATGAAAAGACTTACCATCGCGCTGCTGCTGATGCTTGCTACTACAAGCCTATTTGCACAGGTTAAGATTACCGGCAAAGCGCTGGATGCCGACACCAAGAAGCCAATTGACTTTCTTGTTGTAAATGAAAAAGGCACCAACAACTTTACCTACACCGACGAAGACGGCAGCTACAGCATTACTGTGAGCAATGCCAATGCTACGCTGGACTTCGCTATGGCCGGTTATACCACCGAATCGCAATCCATAGCCGGACGCAGTACTATTAACGTAGAGTTGAAGTCCGAAACGCAGGTGCTGGATGAAGTGGTGGCCGTGGGCTATTCGCGCAAGCGCAACTCCAACATTACAGGTACCGTAAGCACCGTAGATTCGAAAAAGATAGAAAAGATAGTAGCGGCCAACTTTACGCAGGCACTGCAAGGTGCTGCTCCGGGTTTGCAGATTACCGTTAACTCCGGTGACCCTGCTGCGGGTTCAACCATGCTTATCCGCGGTATTGGCTCCATCAACGCAAGCAACACACCGCTATTTGTAATTGACGGAATGCCCTCGCCAAACGCCGATTTCTCGGCCATCAATCCCAACGATATTGAGTCGGTATCCATTCTTAAGGATGCTTCGGCTACCTCTATCTATGGTTCGCGAGGCTCGAACGGCGTGATACTTATTACCACCAAGCGCGGTAAGTCGGGCGAAACCAACATTCAGCTCAGCTCAAAGCTGGCGTGGAAAACCCGCACCACCAGTAAGTTGAACTTGATGAACGCGCAGGAGAAGCTTACCTACGAAAAGTTGCTGGGCGTGGGCAAGGGCGCTACTCTTACCGATGACGAAATCAGCAGCTACCCTATCAACACCAAGTGGGAGGATGAGATTTTCCGCACAGGGCTCACGCAGCAATACGACCTGAGCATATCGGGCGGTGATGATAAAACGCGCATATACCTTTCGGCCCAAATGTACGATGATCAGGGCATAGTAATTGGCTCCGACATGCGCCGCTACTCAGGCCGCCTCAACCTCGACCACAAGGTACGCAGCTGGCTTAGCGTAGGGGTAAACCTCAACGCAGGCTACTACGACCTTACGCTGCTGAGCGAATCGAGCAACGGTACCAACCCCATGTACAACGTATTTGCGGCACAGCCTTACCTGTCGCCGTACAACGCCGATGGCTCCTACTACTTAGGCTCCGACCTGCCATCGGGAGGTATCAACATTTTTGAGTATCAGGAAACTACGCCGCAGTACACACAAAAGTTGCAGCTGGCAGGAACCACGTATGCCGATATTAAGTTGGGCAATAAGGTATCGTTCCGCACCAACTTAGGTCTTGAATACGGCAACCGATACATTTACCAGTATTCATACCCCGACGCTGTAATATCGCAGCTGCTCGAAACCTACGGTAGCCGCTACGATGGCTATGCTCGCAGCGGCAATACCTCGTGGAGCAACCTGTTTACCTACCGTGATATTTTTGCCGACTACCACAACCTTACCGTAATAGCGGGTACTGAGTGGCTGGACTACAACGAGCGCAGCACTACCGCTAAAGCCGACTACTACGCCAGTCGCAACATTGACGCGCTGAGCAACGGCGCCAAGCCTGATGCCCCCAGCGGCAGCAGCAGCGGCTACTCTATGATGTCGTACCTTACCAACGCTTCGTACAACTACGATAGCAAGTACATGCTTGATGCATCGTTGCGCTTCGACGGCTCGTCGCGCCTTTCGCCCGATAACCGTTGGTCACCGTTTTGGTCGGTTGGCGTGGGTTGGAACATGCACCGCGAAGATTTTATGCAGCCGCTACAGGGTATTATTGACAACCTGAAGTTGGCCGTAAACTACGGTACGCAGGGTAACCTGCCCAGCACCTACTACTCATGGCGTCGCCTTATTTCACAAGGTTCGTATAATAATGAAACTACGCTGTACCCGTCAAATGTGGGTAACAGAAACCTTACTTGGGAAAAGAGCAACCAAGTTTCGTTTAGCATCAACAGCATGTGGTTTAACAACCGCATTAAGTTCGATGTTGATATTTTCAACCGTATAACCCACGACTTGATTAACCCCATTCCGCTATCACCCACCACCGGGCAGGGTTCCATACTATCTAACGTAGGTAAGCTGCGCAACCGCGGCGTGGAGTTGCTGCTACGCGGTGACATTATTAGCACCAAAGATGTGAATCTTAGCCTTACCGGAACATTTGCTACTGCCAAAAACGAGGTACTTGAACTATACGAAGGTTCGGTGATTTCAGGTATGTATATCAGGCAAGAAGGTTATTCGCTGGGACAGTACCGCATGGTACGCTACGCGGGCGTTAATCCTGCTACAGGCGAGGCTTTGTACTACGATAAGAATGGTAACGTAACCAACGTATTCAACAGCGACGATGCCGTTATTCTGGAAGGGAAAACCAACTTGCCCAAATACTATGGGTCATTTGACCTTAACTTTTCGTGGAAAAATCTTTCGGCAAGCGCCAGCTTCTACTACTCGGTAGGCAGCTACGTGTTTAACACCAGCCGCGCCACCAGCCTTAGCGACGGCGCAACTGCCAGCAACCGTAATCAGGACCGCAGCCTGCTGTACGACGCATGGCAAAACCCCGGTGATATAACCAATACACCCAAGCAGTCTATCAATAACATCAGCTACAGCACCGACCGTTTTCTTGAAGATAACTCCTATGGTCGCCTGCGCAACATAAGCCTGTCATACGCTCTTCCGCTGACGCTTGTAAGTAAAGTTGGCTTGAAGGGAGCGCGCGTATCAGCCTCATGCGAAAACCTGTTTACCATTACAAAGTATAAAGGTTTCGACCCCGAGGTGCAAGGCGATGACCAGAACCACTACCCTGTATCGCGCAACTTTTTGGTAGGACTAACGCTTAACTTTTAACGGAGATTTCTTTAGAGACAATGAAAAATAAATTCTACATACCCCTACTTATTGCAGCTGCTTTTACCTGCATAATATCGGCCTGCAACTTGGATAAAGAACCCAGTGGCGCGGCCGATATGGAGTTGGAAACCATTGACGACTTTGATGCGCAGGTACGCTCGTGCTACGAGGGCTTGCGCTCAGGCAACTACTACGGCGGCGCCATGCTGATACTACCCGATGTAATGTCGGACAACCTGATTATTACTGCCGCAGGGCTGCAATCCTACCGCGACATTTTCAACTTCAACATTGAAAACACCAACAGCGCCGTGAGTGGGCTGTGGTCGGCCGGCTACAACACCATACTGCAGGCCAACCGCGTAATTGAGCCGCTGGGGGCATCGAATAAGTTTGAAGGCACACCCGATTCTACCGCTTCATTCGGGTTACTGGCCGAAGCCTACGCCGTGCGCGCTATGGTACACTTTGACATGGTACGCCTGTATGCTCCGCGCTATGTAGATGCAGCAACCGGTGCTGTTACCCCGGCAATTCCCTACGTAACCAGCACCAATTCTCAAGCAAAGCCCTCACGCAATACGTTGAGCGAAGTGTATGGGGCCATCCGAAACGACCTCACTAAAGCATACGCTTTGATAGGTAAAACCGGCGACATGCATAATGCAAGTGTTAATACCCGGGTTAAGCAACAATCCATAGCTGCTATATTGTCTCGTGTTTACCTTACACTTGCTGCCAATGGTAACGATTCAACATTTCTATCAAATGCGCTATTTTACGCCAATGAGGCCGTGGCTGAGTTGTATGGTACCGACCTACTCGACCGTAATGGTTTTTACCAAATATGGCACAGCAGCATTGCCCAAACCAACCCTGAGGTGTTACTGCGCATTGCTATACTTGATACCGATGGCGCCACCATAGGCAACAACTACGGCCAAAGTTCAAGCGATGGATTTAGAAACAACTACGCCGTGAACCACACGCTGTATAAAAACATCTACAATGCCGACACCACCGATATTCGTATTACAGCCTATACCCGCAAGGACACCTACAAGGATAACGTCTATGCAGGCGTATATAAGTACCGCACGCGTGGCGGAACATCACCCGTAAACGTATGCGATGGCGTGGTGATACGCACCTCCGAAATGTACCTTACGTTAGCCGAATGCTACGCTCGCTTGGGCGACGATGCAAACGCGCTTAGCCTACTCAATATGGTTAGAGTTAGGCGCTATGCCGCTGTTCCCTCGGGTACGCCTACGGGCTCCGAATTGCTCGACCTCATTCGCAGCGAGCGCCGCAAGGAGCTTGCGTTTGAAGGGCAGCGCTTTTTCGACCTTAAGCGCCTCAACCAAACTATTGAGCGCGGCTCATCTGGCGACTACATTGATGGCAATGGAAAGGTATCCGAGGTAGAAAGTATATCAGCAAGTGATACCAAAACCATTTGGCCTATCCCGCTAAGCGAAACAGAGGTTAACCCTAACTTAAGATAGCAGTAAAGAGATATGAAGCACGCAAATCTATTTTTAGGAATTATAGCAGCAAGCATGGCGCTATACAGCTGCTCTGACAATGATGAGGCAACGTACGATGGCAGCAATGAAAACCAGTTTCGCACGGCATCGGAGTTGGTTTACGTTGAACCGGGGCAAACCAATCCGCACTCGCTGGAGGTGTGGTTGCTCAAGCCTGCCGAACAGGATTTCAGCATCCCCGTGCAGCTGAGCAAAAGCACCCGCGCCGGCTCCTTCTTCATCAATGGAGAATCGCACGATGTAGGCGATGAGTTTTATGTTCCCGTAAAAAAAGGTGAACTATCGGGTAGCGTAGAAATAACTACTTCGCCCAGCTACTACAACGAGCAGCACGACACAGTGCAGTATACCCTCACCGATCCGCTTTTTGGGCGCAACGGTGTGGCATACCTCAACGCTACTACTTTGTTTACGTACCAAATGTACTGCCCCATGGCCGAGTCGGATGTAGCAGCCCTTGCAGGCACGTACAATGACCTGAATAGTACGCTTACCTTCACGGTTACCGCAGGCATAGGCGACACCATTATTATTGATGGACTGGCCTATGCCCTACAATATATTACAGGTATGGACCCTATTGAAGGTTACCCCCTTAAGTTTGTAGTTGACCGTACCACTAAGCCCATAGGCGTGCGCGTAGCCTTTGATCAAGCATTTTACCAAACTACGCTCGATAGTGAAACGGTAACCGTTAATGCTTTCCCCACATCACAAACGGGTGAAATTAATTTTTGCGATAAGAGCATGGCGTTGGTTATTCCACGCCACCTCTCAACCGAAGCTAACTCATCTGCCGGAAGTTGGATAATTGAAATGAAGATGCAGTAAATTTTCTACTAACCTCTCCTCCAACCCCTCTCCGCAGGAGAGGGGCGTGTGCCCACTAATAAGAACGGCATGTACGGGAGCGCTTGTGTGCAGCAAATCCCTCTCCACAGGAGAGGGATTTAGGGAGAGGTTGATAGCAGACGGCAATGAAAGCAAAAAGCGGAGATGTCGTAGTAACATCTCCGCTCGCTTTTTTTAGACCCTAACAGGGTTTAAGACCCTGTTAGGGTTAGTTATTTAAAGTCAATTGTTCTTATGCCAGCGCTATTTCCAGCAATTTAGGCAGCAAGGTTGAGAATACCAACACCAACAAACCTATCACAAGCACCACAATCGTTTGCTTGCTTACGCCTTTCCACTCCTTAAGCCAAATGCCCCAAAAGTTAGCGCAAAGAATGTTGAACGACATAAGAATGCTCCAGCTGAACGCCAGCATTACAGGGCTTGCAGCCAGGAAGTGCTTACCCATGCCTTGTCCGAAGAACTGCATGTACCACAGCGTACCCGCGAGGGCGCAAAATAAAAGGTTATTCAGGAATACCTTGCCCGGCACATTTATGTAGTCGCCTATGGTTTTGTTCTTAATATTTTGGTACAGGCAGTACACCAAGTTGGTGAAAAAACCGCCCAACGTAACCAGAAGCGTAACGGGGTTTTGTGCAAACAAGCCGTGCGTACCGCTATCTAAAGCAGCCTGCTTAATAGGCTCACCTGCCTCCAAACCAAGGCTAAAGCATGCGCTCATAAAGCCTGCTACCAGCGCAATGATAAGACCTTTTTTCAGCGCAAACTCTTTTACCGCTTCACGCTTTTGCTCTTCGGTCATGCTTTTTGATTTCAGACTCCCGGCATAGCCAATAATGGCAATAGCGGCAATGGCAACGGCAACACCTGCAATCAAAATCCAACCCTCGGTGGAAGCCAGCAAATTTTCTCCCTTAAGAATGGGAGGAAGCAATGTGCCAAATGCGGCGCATGTACCGTAACCCAACGATTGGCCTAAAGCCACACCCAAGTAGCGCATACCCAAGCCAAACGTTAAGCCGCCAATGCCCCATAGGGCACCATAGAAAATTGCCATCCCCGCGGCGCTACTGTTGCTGGTAAGCACATCCATAAGCGTGCCCGACGGCATGAACAGGTAAGCACCCAAAAAGGGAACAATGAGCCATGCGAATATGCCCTGTACCAGCCAGAACGATTCCCATGCCCACGATTTTACCTTGTTAATGGGTACGTAAAAGCTGGACGTTGCAAAGCAACCCACAGCGATGATAAGTAGACCAAGAAAAATTTCCATGTTACAATGGTTTAATGCGCTTCGCGCGTTTAAGATGGTTTAATGCTTCGCGTTTGACAATAGTTTAATGCGCTCGCGCGTTTGAAGGTATCCCAACAACACGCGGTAGCGCATCAAACAATCTCAAACTATTTCAAACAATTGTCAAACTATCGTTTATCTCTTGCTCAACACTTCCTTCTCGTAGCGCATGATTTCGGCAATGTACTCCTCGGCAGGAGCTACACCGTTCTTCATGCAGAAGTAGTCGTACACAGCGTTCCAAGGCAATGCCTTTGCCTCTTCAAGCAGGGCCAGACGACCGAAGAAGTTGCCGCCTGCTTCGTCCTTACGCAACGAGGCAATGGGTTCCAACAACGCTTGCAGGAACGCCTTTTGCGTAGCGCGGCTACCTATAACGTAGGCGCCAATACGGTTGATAGATGCATCGAAATAGTCCAAGCCAATGTTTACGCGGGGCAAAGCATTAGCGCGAACAATTTCTTGTGCAAGCATTTGCACGCTGTCGTTCAAAATAACCACGTGGTCGCTATCCCAACGCACAGGACGGCTTACGTGCAGCATAATTTCGGGGGTGAACAGCAGCAGCGATGAAATCTTATCGTAGATTTCTTCGGTTGGGTGGAAGTGCCCCATATCCAATGTTGCCATAATGCCGTTTTTCACAGCATAGCCCATGTAAAATTCGTGCGAACCTACAGTGAAACTCTCCAAGCCCACACCAAACACTTTGCTTTCTACAGCATCCTTTACGTTGGCAAACTTGTTGGCAAAAATTCTATCCAGCGAGTCCTTCAGGTTCTCACGATACAGCATGCGGTCAACAGTCAAATCCTTTGAACCATCGTGCACCCACAGGTTGTGGCAAGCCTTTGAGCCAAGCTGCTTACCCATTTCATCGGCAATGCGGCGGCTGCGAATGGTGTGCTCTACCCAAAAATCACGGATACCCTTATCGCGGTTTGACAACGATTGGTCACCACTCTTAGCGTGCGAGAAGCTGGTGCTGTTAAAGTCCAACTTCATATCGTTATCCTTTGCCCAGTCAATCCATGATTGGAAGTGCTTAGGTTCGATTTGGTCACGGTCAACTTTTTGTCCGCCAAAGTCACCATAAATAGCGTGAATATTCAAGCGGTGGCTGCCGGGAATAAGCGACACCGCCTTCTCCACGTCCTTACGCAGTTCGGCCATATTGCGAGCCTTACCGGGGTAGTTGCCCGTAGCCTGAATACCACCACTCAGCTGACCGTCGGGGTTTTCAAAACCTGTAACATCATCCGCCTGCCAGCAGTGCAGCGAAAGAGAAACCTTTTGCAACGCTTCAAGCGCCTTTTCGGTGTCCACGCCCAACTCGGCGTAGCGTGCTTTTGCAGCCTCGTAGGCTTGCTGTATCCTTTGTTCGTTTGCCATTTTGAAATAGTTTAAAATTTAATATTGTTTGAAAATTGTTGAATCGTTGAATTGCTTTTTGTTGAACTGTTTAATCGAAGATGTGCGTGTCGTGCTGAGTGAAACGAAGCATCTCAAGTTTGCACTTGTTTACCTATGCACAGCATGAGATCCTTCACTTCGTTCAGGATGACACTCCTTACTTCTTATCTACTATTGTCAAAAACTTCTTAAACGCTTCTGCCCAAGCAGCAGCATCCTGAGGTTGGTATACGTCGGGTTGCACCGAGGCGCTGATTACGGCACGCGCTTCGTCCACCGACCTTACGCAGCCTGCCGCCATAGCCTGCACCATAATGTTACCAATGGCTGTAGCCTCACTGGGACCAGCTAATACAGGTATGCCAATGGCATTCGCCGTAAGCTGGTTCAGCAGCGCGTTCTTAGCGCCGCCGCCTATTACGTGTAATTTTTCTATGGGGTGCGAAGCAAAATCTTTCAACTTCTCCAGCGTGTAGCGATACTTCATAGCAAGGCTATCGAAGATGCAGCGTACAAACTCGGCATCGGTAGAGGGAGCCTCCTGTCCGGTGCGCTCGCAGTAGGCAACTATTGCCTTTGGCATGCTGGCGGGATTGGCAAATTCGGGAGCATCGGGGTCAACAAAGAAACGGAATGGGAACTCGCCCTTAGCCATGTCTACCAATTCGGGATAGGTGTAATCCTTATGCTTTGCCCACTCGGCCTTGCAGCGCTCAAGCAGCCACAAGCCCGTAATATTTTTCAGAAAGCGAATCGTGCCCCCCACTCCACCTTCGTTGGTGTAGTTGTAGGTGTACGAATCGTCATTTATAATCGGCTTTTTGCTCTCCAAGCCCATGAGCGACCAGGTACCCGAACTGAGGTAGGCAAAATTTTCGCCTTGCGCCGGAACTGCCAATACCGCTGAGGCAGTATCGTGCGTACCCACTGCCACCAAAGGTATTTGCGGCATACCTGTTTCCTCCGAAACTTCTGCCGTAATTTTTCCAACTTCTTCACCGGGCATAATAAGCGGCTGCATAAGGTCGGGCGATACACCCATTACCTCAAACAGCTTCTTTTCAAACTGCATGGTGCGCGGGTTAAACAGCTGCGATGTGGTAGCAAACGTAAACTCGCAGCGCTTTTGCCCTGTAAGGAAGTAAGCTAGCAAGTCGGGAATAAACAGCATGCTTTTGGCAACATCAAACAGCGGTGATCCGTTTTGCTTCAAAGCGAACAGCTGGTACACTGAATTGAAGTTCATTACCTGAATACCCGTAGCCTCGTACACCTCGCGGCGCGATAGCTTCTCGAAATATTTTTCGGGCATACCGTTGGTGTGCGGGTCGCGGTAAGCGTACGGAATACTCAACAGCGTACCGTCTTTATCCAGCAAACCGAAGTCTACACCCCAGGTATCAATACCCACGGAGTCGGGCTTAATGCCAGACTTAATACAGGTACGAAGCCCTTCCTTGAGGTTCTCCAAAAGCGCAAAAATGTTCCAGTGAAAATGGTTGCCCACCTGAATGGGGCCATTGGGAAAGCGCGTCAACTCCTGCATGTGGAGTTTTCCGTTTTCCAGCGTTCCCACTATGCTGCGCCCGCTGGTTGCGCCAAGGTCAAAAGCCAAGAAAGTATGTTGTGCCATAAAGTATTAGTTTGATAAAAGCTAAGATATGAAAAATAACATAGCTTGCTACCTCACTCTATAAGTATTTTACATCTAAATTTTAAATATCTATAAAACAAATAATTAAATGTTTACAAGTTATAAAAATTGGCAAGGGTTATGTGTAAAAAAAATCGCTGATGGGAATAAAAAGCCCGACACCATGTTGGGTATCGGGCTTCCTCCATATTTGCAAAATAATCAGTACAAAAATCCTTTTTCCGCCCACCTCAAAGGTGTACCTCCCGTTTACTAAAAAAAATCTCCCTTATCGCTGTAGTTTACCTTATGCTCTTGCAGCAGCGCTACTTCACAGCCTCGGGCGAGCAGGGTTTCTTATTACTTTTTCCATTGCTGAAAAAGTAACCAAAAAAGCTAGGCAAAATAAAGCTACCACCCACCGCGTGCAAAACATTACGTTGCGGCTCATACGCCGCTCGTTGTTTTGCTACGCTCTTGCCCGCACCGGCGCGCAATTTTGCCAGCCCAGCGCACAATTGCCTCACGGCAAAAATGGCGAACGCACGACTGCCACCTACACACGGATGCAAACTTCTTCGTGTAACAAACGCTATTATAAATCACGCTCAACTCTCGCGCCTCATGCTGAGTTACGGAACTAATGAACATGTCGCTTAGCGGAACTCCACTACCAATGGTACCACCACCTATCACGCTTCCACTTACCCAACTCATTTAGGATTTCTGTTTCAAACTTTTTCTTTATCATCTCATTCTCCTCCTTGCTTATATCTCTTCCATTAATAGTTAACCACTCACCAAAATTGGGGGAATAGGTTACTCCAGATAGGCCTAGGATGGCTGGATGCTCCTCCCCTTTTCTGCTCACATTCATAATGCAATGAATAAAGGCGCCAATATCGGAAAAGTAGAAGTAGCAGCTGTAAAATAGGGAGCTATCACTTCTAGCATCTGTGTGCCGATTGGGTTCTCCTAACACACTATAATAAAACCCTCCTGGCTCATAGAGTCCTCCTTTCTTACTTGGCTGAAAAACGCGAAATTCGGGATTTTTCTGTTTGAATAACTCAATTCTATTTACTAGGCTGTCCTTTTGCATGTCAACTATGTAGTACTCCGCAAACGGGTACGATCCAGCAGCAAAGATGCAAGATGTAAATAAGAATAATGCTACTGCAATGACTATACCTCGAAAAATATTATTTACCCCCTGTAACCACATACTTAACTGTTTTAAATCCTGTAATCCAATGAAATGCCAAACCCGTTAAAGCAGCACGTCCCCTATCCTTAAGCGGTACCCTAGGGTCCATGGCCGTTTTGTAACTGCTAAGAACTAGCTGAGCATCGGCTCCTATTACCCTTGTGTTGAGTAGTGCATCTCTCGGACCTTCTGCCAGTGCAGCTCCATAGTCTAGGTCGTGCTGCCTCGATGCATACTCACTTGCGTTCCGCGGAAGGTACTGATATGAATCCTCCCCCCGATAGTCCTTTGGGTTATTGGGACCCGTATAGCTGCCCATCCAGTTTTGGTGTAGGGTTTCGGCATTTACGCTCTCATCAGTTGTACCAAATATAGTGAAATTGTTGCCATAAATGATATCAGAACTACTCATAGTGTTACCCTCATTATTTACCACCCTGCCATCCCTATTATTTTCATGGTCGTTGTACACGGAGTACTGTCCATTTCCCACCTTGGTACCATCGACCAGGTGGCTTACCCCAGAACCCTTTCCGTACTTCTTATCCACATCGGCCTGGGATTTCACCTTTCTGTCGTAGTAGGTTTCCTTCACCCCGTCCACCTCCCGCTCCACCCAATCCTGCCCATCGGGGTCAACTAGCCGCACAGGATTGGCTGCGCAGTACACGTAAGCCCCAATATCGGGGTGCCGGTACCACAGCGGGTCAACACCTAACCATATCCCCTCATCATCATAATACCTCGCCCCATAATAGTACAACCCCGTCTCTTCATCTTTCTCTTTCCCATTAAACTTATAAGGCATATCACGAGTATTCGAGTGCTGCTCGTACAACGCTTCGCCGTAGGGCATGTAGGCCACGTATTGCGAAACTCTACCGCGAAAATCTGTTACGTAAGCGGTGCTGCCAAGGTGGTCGGAGTGGTAAAAGTACCTTCCTGTTTCCTCTACGTGCCCACTACCTTCAAAAGCAAAGCCGGGTTCTACCTCCTCGTTACTCATGGGTTCGTAAAATTGTATAGGTGCGCCGGGAGGGCCGTTAGGGTCTTTGTCCTCAAGGGGTACTACCTTGCGCGGCCAGCCGGGGGGCGTGTACGTGGTGGCGGGCGTACCGCCATCGGGGTAACTTAGCCCCGTTTCGTCGGGCGTGGCGTATATGCCTTGCATGTGTGGCGGGCCGGGGGCTACGCCCAAGCTTTTAATATACTCCTCGCGGCTTTGGCTTATGCTGTTTACACGTTCAAGGTAGTTTATACTGCCTGCTGTTACGCCGTACACTGCGGGCCTAAACCTGTTGTTAAAGCTGCCGTTGCCCAGCTTGCTTACCAGCCGCTGT
>JAVBKY010000003.1:0-883800 GCA_031553765.1 Bacteroidales bacterium | reverse complement strand
CACCGTTTGCCTGGCTGTGGGCATATCTATAAATTCAAGCGCTGTAGGGTCTACCGATAGCGTAATCTCATCCTGTGGCTCTCTTGGCTCTGTGCCTGCTAACTCTTTGTCCTCCTTACACGCTGTAAATAGTATGCCGATAGTAAAAAGTAGAAATAATAACTTGTTCTTCATAATTTGGGTTTAATGATTTTTCTAAGCAGTAGAAGGTGAATAGCTACTTAATCTCTACCTTTTGTACGGCACGCTTGTGCTGCGCATTTTCAATACTCAACAAGTAAATACCTGATGGATATGAGGAAACATCAATAAGGTGCGAGCCTCCGCTCACGCTTGAGCAATAAACCACCATGCCGGTCAGGGATACCAACTTAACCTCGTACAAACCATCCTCCTCAAAGTTAAGGTACAGCAAGTCTTTCACCGGGTTAGGATAAGCCTTTACGGGGAGTTGCGACTTGTAGTCAACACCCGTGGATGGATCCTCCGGATCGGGCTCCGGACGAAAGGCCAGCACAGCAAAAGTTTTGGAAACGGGCCACGCGTTTACGTACTCATCATTACCCGCCTGCGTAGCGGTAATCGTGACCTTATCTATCCACAAAATCTCCAACTCGTTGCCGTTCACCACCCGCAGCACCGTGGTATCTTTTGAGGCATACTGAACGGGTAGACCGCTGCTGGCTGTCGCCGTGAGTACAATGTTGGGGTCGCCATATATGCCTACCGTATCTTGATCCCAGCTGATAGTTTGTCGCTGCTTGTATATCTCATCCTTTAAATCCTCCCGATTGAGATAGTTCTCCAGATAGGTGTAATTGTTGTAGTCGCGAAACTTACCATCAGCAGGGTTAGAGGGATCCAAGCCGAATTGTATCTCCCACCAATCCGGCATGCCGTCGCCATCGCTATCCAGCGGAGCTTGTGTACTATCTACCTGTGCATAGTAGCTACCCCAAGCATTCCAAGAAGCATCGGCACCTGCAGGTTTTGTGTCTTCCTGAGTATCAATAAGACCATACGATTTTGAGGTATTGGTTGTGAGGCTGCCCCTAAAAGTATAACCTGGTTCTCCGGCCATCTTACCTCTTACTTCATCTATTATGCGAATATCTATTGCATCACGCTTAGGAAGCGTGGCACCAACACCCGTAAACACGGTGTCTAATGTCTTCTCCGCTGTCATAGGAGCAATCGAATATTGTGTAGGAATGGCAAACTCAGTGCTTGCATAGTAGCCCGTATTATTGCTAATCCCTTTCACTTGATTGTTTGTTTTATCCGGGTTATCCCACATAAAGTTGCCACTCAAATACCACTTAGAGTAGTCCTTCCCCGCACCACCCGTTGGTGCAACAAAGTATTGGGCCGTTTTAGTTGTCGTAGTTGATGGTCCGGGAATGTAGTAGTTGTTCATAATATTACAACTAACACTTATACCTCCCCTGCTTGGCTCAACATCACCGCCGTAAAATGCGCCATCGCTACCCCAGTTGTAGTGTACGTTGTTACGGTAATCAAACATAGTAACTGCGTCTGTCGCGCCACGCGCACCATTTTGGCGAGGCATGCGGCTATTGTGATGTGCCAGCATGTTGTGGTGATAAGAGGCTGTGGCTCCACCCCACTGCGCACCATAACCCCTGCTACCCTTGTCATGAATAGACACGGTGAGCGATTCACTTACCAAGCTGTTCTGTACGGTAGAGTGGTCATTATCGTACACAGTCATACTCTCCTCCACCGCCCAACTGAACGAACAGTGATCAATGATAAAGTCGCCGCCATTCTCAAACCAAAGGCACGATTGCTTTGTACCGTTAATATCACCAGGGCGAAAACGCATATGGCGAATAATAATATTTCTACCACTAAAGCCTACGCCTACACCCTTAATGCAAATGCCATCACCCAAAGCTGTCTGTCCAGCAATGGTCACGTTGCTGCGGCCACACTTTACGTTGCCAATTTGTCCGTCCGGAGTATTCTTTAGATGAATCACACCACCGCACTTAAACATGATGATAATAGGATCATTTCCGGGCGTTTTTATCGCCTGGCGAAATGATCCTTGATACTTTGGGTCGTTTTTGTGGTTAGGATCGGCAGGATTGTCCACATCCTCCGTGTGGGTAACGTAAACGACGCGACCACCGCGACCACCTGTAACCCATGCTCCATAGCCTTCGGCACCGGGAAATGCACGAAGGCTATCGGCAAAATTTTGGGCAAAAACGCTTGTTGCTGTTAAGCAAACACCAAAAATTAGTAATAATAACTTTTTCATAATAAGAGGGGTTAAAGTTGCTTCCTGGAACTTTATTTACCTTATTCCCACCTTTTGCACCGTACGTTTTTTCTGCACATTCTCAATACATAGTAGATAAGTCCCCGATAAGTACGAGGAAACGTCAATAGCATGCGAGCCACCTTTCACGCTTGCGCGGTAAATAACCGATCCCGTCAAGTCTATCAACTTAACCTCGTATGTACCCTCCTGCTCAAAACTAATGTTTAGCAAATCATTTACAGGATTGGGATAAATGCTAACGGGAATTTGAGCATGTCGGTCAACGCCTGTTGGATCAGGCTGTGGGTCGGGCTGTGGGTCGGGACGAAATGCCAATACTGTAAAAATTTTCGAAATCGGTGCAGCAGGCGCGTAGGCAGCATTACCGGATTGTGTAGCTGTAATGGTTACGTTATCTATCCACAAAATTTCAAGTTCGCTATTATCCACCACGCGTAACACGGTGGTATCACTGGAGGTATACGTTATAGGCAAACCACTATTAGTAGTACCGGTTAGCGCAACATTTGGATCGCCATATACTACTTCAGTATCCTGCTCCCATGTGATAATATTTTCCAATCTTGGAACAGCGCTACCGGGAATACCGGCTTGGTTTAGTGTTCTAATAGCATATTTCTCTCCCGTTTTTCCAACAACATCATACACCAGTCTATCCGTAAAATCTTGCAGCGAGTCGTTACGGTAAATCAAGTATCCTCTTGCCCCCTCTACTGCTCTCCAGCGCAAAAAAGAATCACCATCAACTCTCATCCCCATGGGGGCATCTAATGTGGCACGAGGATCCCAGCCCTTAAAAAAAACTCAATAGAGTATTTGGCGGTATCTTCCGCTGGAACCTGTTTACTCCACGATATGCGCTGGCTAACGTCTACAGGTGTACCATCAGGTTTGCGAGAGTTCCACTCCGCCATGTAGGTAGTCTTGTACGTTTCTGCGCCCATTTCAGTCCATCCCTGAGGACGAATGTGGGGGCCAAGTATACAATTAAAAAAAACAGAAGCAGAGTTATCCCCCCAAGGCCTGCCCAGATTAACCATATTGTTAGCCAACCCTTCTTCTGCCACAAGGGCACTATTTTTTATACAAATACCATGTTTAAATGTGCCTGTTTTAGTTTTAGTATCGCTGGGGGCTGTAATATGTCCACCCCCTCGCTTACGCGAAACTATCAAGCTGCTATCGTACATTACGGCGGCATCACCGTAAATAAAATCCACATCACCCTGCGTTTCACACTTGAAAAAGTATTGTACACCGCCATCGGCATTATGAGTATCCTGGTGGCTACGCTGCTTTACATTGTAAAACATCATTCTATCCCCTCTGGTACGCAGCGCGCGCGCCTGAGCGTAGGTTGCGACATTTTCCACCGTTATGTTTTCAACATACCAATCATTACCTCGCAGGTACATCGTATTACCACCATCTGCGGCACCCGCTGTATCGCCCATTATAAGCACTCCATCTCGGCTTTCACCAATAATAGTAATGTTGTTTATACCGCTTGTTTTTGCGGTAGTAGGCAACAAATACTGAGTGTTGTCCGATTTTCTATACGTCCCGTTTTTTAGATAGAATATGTCACCTGCCTCCGCATTATTAAAAGCCTGCTGCAGCTCATCGCCATTGGGAGAAACCACCACAAACTTGGCTTGCGCCACTATGGTGGAAAGACATAGCATTACTGCCAACAAAACACGCTGTACTGATTGTATCATATTTCTTAATTTTTTTAAACAAGCAGCACAAATATAGGTTAAAATGTACCGATATATACTCCATTAGATGCTTTTTAACCTTGACGAAAACCACAATCAAATGTA
The DNA here is from genome assembly GCA_031553765.1 of Bacteroidales bacterium. Taxonomy (GTDB): domain Bacteria; phylum Bacteroidota; class Bacteroidia; order Bacteroidales; family UBA932; genus JAITMY01. The sequence goes on along the minus strand of JAVBKY010000003.1, from coordinate 879,663 downwards.
TATAAGCACTTTAATTTGATAATTCATTATTGTACTTTTTACAATAAGTATCATAATAAATATTACAGAAAAGAGGCAGGCAGGGAAAGATACCTTTTCCTGCCTGCCTCTTTTTGGCTCTTACAGGGTTTTAAGACCCTGTAAGAGTATTGTGTATTTTTACTTCATCGACTCTTCTACAGCCACAGCCACAGCTACGGTTGCACCTACCATGGGGTTATTACCCATGCCAAGGAAGCCCATCATTTCCACGTGAGCAGGAACTGATGATGAACCCGCAAATTGAGCGTCACCGTGCATACGACCCATAGTGTCGGTCATACCGTACGAAGCGGGACCTGCAGCCATGTTGTCGGGGTGCAGCGTACGACCTGTACCGCCACCTGAAGCTACCGAAAAGTACTTCTTGCCTTGCTCCATGCACTCCTTCTTGTAGGTACCTGCAACGGGGTGTTGGAAGCGAGTAGGATTGGTCGAGTTACCTGTGATGGAAACGTCAACACCCTCCGAGCGCATAACAGCAACGCCTTCGCGAACGTCGTCGCAGCCGTAGCACTTAACGCTGGCGCGCTCACCCTTTGAGTAGGCCTTTTCCTTTACCACGTTCAGGGCACCGGTAGCGTAGTCAAACTGGGTTTGCACGTAGGTAAAGCCGTTGATACGTGAAATAACCATAGCAGCATCCTTGCCCAAGCCATTAAGGATAACGCGAAGGGGCTCCTTGCGCACCTTGTTGGCCGATTTTGCAATACCAATAGCGCCTTCAGCCGCAGCGAAACTCTCATGACCTGCCAAGAAAGCAAAGCACTTGGTTTCCTCGCGTAGCAGCATGGCAGCCAAGTTACCATGACCAATACCCACCTTGCGGTCTTCAGCCACAGAGCCCGGAATACAGAATGCCTGCAAACCTTCGCCGATAGCCTCTGCAGCCTCTGCAGCCTTTGTGCAACCCTTCTTAATCGCAATAGCACAACCTACTACGTAAGCCCATGCTGCGTTTTCGAAGGCAATGGTTTGAATATCCTTGCAGATTTGGTAGGCATCAATGCCCTTATCCATGCAAATTTTCTTTGCCTCATCGAGGTCTTTTATTCCGTACTTGTTAAGCGTAGCTGTAACCTGCTTAATACGCCTATCGTAACTTTCGAATAATGCCATAATATTTTTAATTTATGATTTTCCATTGATAGATTTGACTTGCGATATGCGACTTGCGACAATGCATTTCCTCGCATGTCTCACGTCGAGCATCGCATGTCTTTTTAGTCGTGACGTGGGTCGATGTACTTAGCAGCCTCGGCAAAGCGACCGTAGGTAGAGGTCGACTTCTTCAGCGCCTCGTTTGCATCAGTACCCTTCTTTATGGCATCCATCATTTTGCCCATGTGAATAAACTCGTAGCCTATTACTTCACCTTCGGCATCAAGCGCCATGCGGTTAATGTAACCTTCGGCCATTTCGAGGTAGCGCACACCCTTAGCCTTGGTTGAAAACATGGTACCAACCTGCGAACGCAAGCCCTTACCCAAATCCTCCAAACCTGCGCCAATAGGCAAGCCACCTTCGCTGAATGCAGATTGCGTACGACCGTAAACAATTTGCAGAAACAGCTCGCGCATAGCGGTATTAATAGCATCGCAAACCAAGTCGGTATTGAGAGCCTCAAGAACGGTTTTACCGGGAAGAATTTCAGAAGCAATAGCAGCCGAGTGCGTCATGCCAGAGCAGCCAATGGTTTCCACCAAAGCCTCCTCAATGATACCGTCCTTAACATTAAGCGTAAGCTTACAAGCACCCTGTTGCGGAGCACACCAACCTACACCGTGTGTAAGGCCTGAAATGTCCTTTACTTCCTTCGATTTCACCCACTTTCCTTCCTCGGGTATGGGTGCTGCACCGTGCATTTGGCCTTGCTTAACCACGCACTGATGCTCTACTTCGTGTGAATAAATCATAGCGTTTTTGTGTTTGAGTTTTTCTCTATTTTTCAAAAATCCGTGCAAAGATAGCACTTTATGCAAAAAACGGTACTCTAAAAAAGTACTATTAGCCACTTTTGCAGCTAATCACAGCTAATTATCAACCCCTTGGCGTGTACGCAAACGCCCTTTATAACCCCTCAAAATCAGCAATATTTGGGCTTTAGCTAAAGCATTTTTACAATAATACCCTACTTATAGAGTACAACTATATCAAAAAATTGTTACCTTGTAATCGGGTTAAAGCCCCGCTCCTGTTTATACCGGAACCTTTAAAGTTGAACGCCATGAAAAATCAAAAGTCAAATGTTGACAGGCATGGCAAGGACCAAGCCTCCAACCATCGAAACGGCAGGCGCGTGTACACGGATGAGCCTATTCCGGCCGAGTTGCTGGAAAAGCCGAGCGATGCAAAAAAGAAGCAGTGGGAAGAAAACGAAATGCCAAGCGACTTTTGGCTGTAGCACAGCAAATGTAGGAATGCTTGGGTGACATTACGCAAGGCGAGATCATTTAAGGGTGGTCTCGCTTTGCTGTTTTTATGCTAACTTTGTAAAGCTATATTGCACATCATTATGCTTAATAAAAATCTCTTTTCCCTCCTCTCCTTTTTATTTCTTTGCTCCTGCGCACCACAGGCAGCCATGCAGTCGCAACCCTTGCTTACCGACAATTTGCTGCGCGATTTAAAAGCCGAGGGTTGCTGTGGAAAAAGTTTTACGCCATCAGTCGCACTGGTGGAGGAATACGGCTTACGTGAAGATAACGGGACATACTACATAGGCGGATTTTTGCAGGTAGGCACACAAGCCACACCTGCCGACATTGCAAAGTTTGGCGTAAGCGTAGGTACACAAATTGACAGTACCTGGACAGTGCAAATACCGGTGCAGAACTTAGAGTCACTGCTAAAAACAAAAGGCATAAAAACTTTTGATATGGGTAGGAAGGTGCAGATGAAAAGGCGTGGTATAGGACTTTAAAATGGTAAATGGTAAATGGTAAATGGTAAATTAAACTCCCTTTATAAGAAGGCACTCGAACTACAACCCTTAACGAATGAGGAAGCGCTGCACCTATACGAGCAGGCGCCGCTGGCTGAGCTGATGAATGTAGCCAATCAGCTGCGGCAAATTCACGTACCCGGCAAGGGCGTCAGCTGGCAGATTGACCGCAACGTCAATATTACCAACGTGTGCATTTCAGGCTGCAAGTTTTGCACCTTCCATTGCGGCTTGCAAAGCGGAAGTGCGTATACTACCTCCATTGAGGAGTACTCACAAAAAATCGAGGAACTTTTTGCAAAAGGTGGCGACCAGCTGCTGTTGCAAGGCGGGTTGCACCCCCGATACGGGCTGGATTTTTACGAAACACTTTTTAGGCAACTAAAGCAAAAGTATCCTACGCTGAAGCTACACGCCTTAGGTCCCCCCGAAATAGCGCACATTGCACGGTTAGAAAATTTATCATACAGAGAAACGCTGGAGAGGCTCGTTGCCGCAGGGTTAGATAGCCTCCCCGGTGCAGGCGCTGAGATTTTAGTTGACCGCGTGCGCAAAACACTTTCCCCCGGAAAGCCCAACACCCAAGCATGGTTGAACGTAATGCGCGAAGCACATCGTATGGGATTGGCAACATCCGCCACCATGATGTTCGGTCACATTGAAACGCCCGCTGAACGCATACAACACCTCATGCTTATTCGCAACCTGCAAAGCGAAAAACCTAAAGACACATACGGGTTTCTTTCATTTATTTGCTGGCCTGTGCAGCTGGATAATGTAGCGCAAAGTTCTGTTTTTCAAAATGTAAAAAAAATAAATGTAGAAGAGTACATTCGCACTGTGGCAATAGCACGCATAGTGCTGTACAACGTTCCCAATATACAAGCCTCATGGCTCACCGTAGGAAAAAACACAGCGCAGCTATGCCTGTGGGCAGGCGCCAACGATTTTGGTTCTATTATGATTGAAGAAAATGTAGTTTCATCAGCAGGTGCCAGCTACTCTTTCGACGCAAAAGGAATACAGGCAGCTATTCGTGAGGCAGGTTATGAACCTTGGCTGAGAAATCAGAAGTATGAGGGAATAAAATACAAAGAATAAATGTGCTACGCACGATAAAACGATAAACGCTTCGCGATAAAATAAATTCGCGGAGCGTTTACTTTAAAAAGTAGTAGATGAAAGTGCAACACGCACCGCATACCTTTAAAAGTAAATGTGTTATACAATAGTGTTAAATCTCAATCAACCCGTAATTTATCTTTGAATACTCATTCAAAAATTGTACCTTTGTGGCTTAAAATTTGAAAATCGACAAAAAAGCATAATCAACAAATTTTACATTTTTATGGCAAACATTTTTTCGTCCTCTATTGGCAAAAAACTTGTGATGAGCATCAGCGGGTTGTTCCTTATGGTATTTCTGCTCGTGCATTTGGGTATTAACATCGCCGCTGTGGTATCAGAAGAGGCATACAACGTTGCCTGCCACTTTATGGACACCAACATCCTGATTCAGATTATGGTACCGGTGTTAGCGTTGGGCGTTTTTATCCACATTATTTACGCTACCATTCTTACGCTGCACAATATGGGGGCTCGTCCCGTAAAGTACGCAGTAGGCAACAATGCTAAGGCTTCAAGCTGGGCTTCTCGCAATATGTTTGTTTTAGGTATTATCGTGTTGGGTCTTTTGGCTATTCACCTCAGCCACTTCTGGGCAAAAATGCAGCTGCCCCACTTTATTGGTGCGCAAGGCACTGAAAATCCCTGGTTGCTGGTAAAAACCACGCTCGAAAATCCCGTTTGGGCTGTGGTATATATTGTATGGTTTTGGGCTTTGTGGTTCCACCTGTGCCACGGTTTTTGGAGCGCGCTGCAAACCATTGGTACCAACAATCAAAAGTGGATTCCACGTCTGCAAGTTATTGCACGTATTTACGCAACATTAGTAGCAGTGGGCTTCACCTTCATTGTGTTGTGGTTTGTTCTTGGCTTCGCCAACTAAAAAAGAAGATTAGGAATTTTAAGAAAGCTAAGAAGACGCTGAGCGTAACAATTCCTAAACTCCTTAGACTTCTTAAACTTCAAAAAAAACATGTACGTTCGTTTTTTTATAAAGACAAAAAGATATGGCTGAAAAATTGATTTCGAAAGCACCCGAAGGACCACTCGCAGAGAAGTGGACTCGCCACAAGGCAAACATTCGCGTAGTTAGCCCCGCCAACAAGCGCAAGCTTGATGTAATTGTTATTGGTACCGGCTTGGGCGGCGCATCAGCAGCTGCCGCTTTGGGCGAATTAGGATACAACGTAAAGGTATTCTGCATTAGCGACTCACCCCGCCGTGCGCACTCTATTGCCGCGCAAGGTGGTATTAACGCTGCTAAGAACTACCAAAACGATAACGACTCAATCTATCGTCTGTTCTACGATACTATCAAGGGTGGCGACTACCGCGCCCGTGAATCAAACGTATACCGTCTGGCCGAGGTGAGCAACCTCATTATTGACCAGTGCGTAGCACAAGGTGTTCCTTTTGCACGCGACTACGGTGGGTTGTTGGACAACCGCTCTTTTGGTGGCGCGCAAGTAAGCCGCACCTTTTACGCTCGCGGTCAAACCGGACAGCAGCTACTGTTGGGTGCTTACGCAGCGCTTAACCGTCAAGTGGCTAAGGGTAGCGTTAAATCGTACACCCGCCACGAAATGCTGGACGTAGTTGTAATCAACGGTGAGGCTAAGGGTATTATTGCTCGAAACCTTGTTACCGGCGAAATTGAGCGCCACGGCGCACACGCCGTAGTAATTGCCAGCGGTGGTTACGGTAACGTATTCTTCCTGTCAACCAACGCTATGAACAGCAACGGCAGCGCCGCATGGCAAGCCTACAAGCGTGGCGCTATGTTTGGTAACCCCTGCTTTGCACAAATTCACCCCACCTGCATTCCCGTACACGGTGAACAGCAATCGAAGCTTACGCTGATGAGCGAATCGCTACGTAACGACGGTCGCATTTGGGTTCCCAAAAAGAAGGAAGACGTAGAGAAACTTCGCAAAAAACAAATCAAAGCTTCGCAAATTCCTGAAGAGGATCGCGACTACTACTTGGAGCGTCGCTACCCGGCCTTCGGTAACCTCGTTCCCCGCGACGTGGCTTCACGCGCCGCCAAGGAGCGTTGCGACGCAGGCTTTGGCGTAAACGAAACAGGCCTAGCTGTATTCCTCGACTTCTCAACCGCCATCAAGCGTCTGGGACAAAAGGTAATTGAGGAGCGCTACGGTAACCTATTCCAGATGTACGAAAAAATCGTGGACGTAAATCCTTATGAGGAGCCCATGATGATATACCCCGCCATTCACTACACCATGGGCGGTCTCTGGGTTGACTACAACCTTATGACCACCGTTCCAGGTTTGTACGCTATTGGCGAGGCTAACTTCAGCGACCACGGTGGTAACCGCCTCGGTGCTTCGGCGCTCATGCAAGGTTTGGCCGACGGCTACTTTGTACTGCCCTACACCATTGGTGACTACTTGGCAAGCAAGATTCAGGAGAAGAAGGTGGACACCAACGCCCCTGAATTTGAGGCCGCGGAAAAGAAGGTGAAGGAGAAAATTGACTTCCTGCTCAACATTAAGGGCTCTCAGCCTGTGGACTACTTCCACAAGAAGTTGGGAAGAATTATGTGGGACGAAGTAGGTATGGCGCGTAACGAGGCCGGACTGAAGAAGGCTATCGAGGAAATAAAGAAAATCCGCGATGAGTTTTGGCACGACGTGTTTGTACCCAACACTAAGGAAGAATTCAACCAGGAGTTGGAAAAGGCGCTACGTGTAGCCGACTTCCTCGAAATGGGCGAGCTGATGGCTATGGATGCTCTTAACCGCAAGGAATCATGCGGCGGACACCTACGCGAGGAAATGCAAACCGAAGAAGGCGAAGCAAAGCGTGACGACGAAAAGTACATGTACGTTTCGGCCTGGGAGTACGCAGGTCGCGATAAGGAGCCTGTCCTTAACAAGGAGCCTCTCAACTACGAGTTTGTAAAGGTGGCAACACGTAACTACAAGGATTAAGAACTGAGCGTGAAAAAGCAAAAGGGACAGCAACAAACTCCCTCCTTTCTCTCCTTTCTAAAAGAAAAAGAGCAAAGGTGGGAGTTGGGTATAATTACCGGAGTATACCTCATCATAGGTATACTCATTGGTATTTTTTACCCCTACCCTTTTGAAACCCCTGATAGCGGAGCATACTTGGTGGCGGCCGTCAATAACACCATAAACGCTTGGAGACCAATGGGGTACAGCCATTACATCCAGCTGATACATCTTGTCTCTCCATCGTTCACCGCATTGTACGTCTTTTCATTTATATTAAATGCCTTTGCCTGCATTTGCTTTATCTTTTCGGTAAAGTATCTGCTTAACATTTCAAACAAAGTACCTTTTTACCTCTTTATTGCCTTTGCAATACTGAGCCCCTCGCTACTTTTTTCCTCTAACTATCTTATGAGCGATGGGTTATTCTGCTCTCTTACCATGCTTTGGCTTACATCTGGTTTGTGGCTGGTAAAGCGTAGAAATTGGTGGCTGATGGTAGTGCACCTTGCGCTGTTAATATTCATTTACAGCACTCGCTACGTGGGATTGGCGTACGTCCCAATATCAATGGGTATTATTCTACTGTCATTTTTAAATAGTGGTAAAAAAAATAAATTATGGGAGTACTCCCTGATACTGCTTCCCATTATTCTGATTACAATTACGCACAGCAACATTAAGGAAAAGTATAAAGCGGTTTTTAAAGTAGATACCATTTCACCCTTTGGAGGCTGGCAGCTACTGAACAATGTTTCTACCATACTGCCAGAGATTAGGGAGATGGAAGCAAGTAAAATTAAAGGTGGAAAAGAGCGGGAGTTACATCAAATTTTAATGCAATTTCCCGATAGCGTTTACACAGAAGCAAACATGCTTACAACTAATCAAATGTGGTCTAAAATGCTGCCTCCTAAACAATACCTGTTTTTCCAAATGCAGGAAATGCAAATGCCGTATTCTTTGGCCTGGGCTAAAGTGGGAGTGACATTCGAGCGATATGCTAAGCAAATAATCAAAATGTACCCTTGGAGGTATTTTACCCACTACATTATACCAAGCACCATAAGCACCTTCAACTACTATGGTATTGATGATTGGAAAAATACTTTTAAGTCCGAAAAATTTGTGGAGGAATACTTTCATATATCACCTACACAACTTGAACACAAAGAGGGTATTTTTCCTGCAATGAACATGTTACGTTACCTCACTCATTATCTTTTTTGGGCTGTGGGGGCTATTTGCATTTTTCTTTTTGTATTTAGCATAAAGACGCTTTCTAAAAATCGCAACAAACTCTTTGTGCTCATTGCCATATTAGGCTTCATTCTTGCATACATTGGCGCCAATATCATAGCATCGCCCAACACCGTATGGCGCTACTCAGTGCCATTCTACGTGCCGGCGCTGGCATTTATAATGGTAGTTTTATGTGATACATGGTATTTATTTTGTGGAAAATTTCCTAAAAACAAAACTACAAATGGCTAAACTTTCCATTATAATACCGGCGTACAATGAGGAGAGAACCATCCACCTCATTTTAGACAAGGTAAAGGCTGTATCGCTGCTGAACGATATGGAGAAAGAGTTGTTGATTGTAAACGACTGCTCGAAAGATAAAACAGAAGAAGCTGTGAAAAATTACATGGCTGCCAATCCTCAGCTGAATATTCAGTACTTCAAGCATGAAGTAAATCAAGGTAAGGGGGCCGCTTTACATACGGGGATTAAGAATGCTACCGGCGAATACCTTATCATTCAAGATGCCGATTTGGAGTACGATCCTCAAGAGTATAACACCTTGTTGAAGCCCGCCCTTGATGGTTTTGCCGATGTGGTATATGGGTCTCGATTTGCAGGTGGAAATCCGCATCGCATTCTGTTTTTCTGGCACACCATTGGCAACAAGTTTTTGACTTTTGTTTCAAACATGTTTACCAACTTGAACTTGACTGATATGGAAACATGCTACAAGCTTTTCCGCACCAATCTTATTCAGGGTGTGTCTCTCAGGGAGAAGCGCTTTGGTTTTGAGCCTGAGGTTACGGCAAAAATATCAAGAATACGCGGTGTTCGCATCTACGAAGTTGGAGTTTCGTACTACGGACGCACATATGAAGAAGGGAAAAAAATTAGTTGGAAGGATGGTATGCGTGCTTTTTACTGCATGCTCAAGTATGGATTACTACGAATAAAATAGAACTTTTAAGATTATAAATTATCATTCATAAATATATAGATTATGAACCTTACACTCAAAGTTTGGCGTCAGGCAAACGCAAAAGCCAAAGGAGCATTTGAAACCTACAAAGTGAACAACATTTCACCTGACACATCATTTCTTGAAATGATGGATATTTTGAACGAGCAGCTCGTTCGTGAAGGAAAGGATGCTGTTGCCGTAAACAAAGGTTGCCGTGGTCCGGTGGCTTTTGACCACGACTGCCGCGAAGGCATTTGCGGCATGTGCTCGCTATACATCAACGGTCGCGCGCATGGTCCCGACGATGATATTACCACCTGCCAGCTACACATGCGCAAGTTCAAGGATGGCGATACCATTACCATTGAGCCATGGCGCAGCAAGGGTTTCCCCGTAGTAAAAGACTTGGTGGTTGACCGTGGCGCTTTCGACAAAATTCTGCAAGCCGGAGGTTTCGTATCGGTTAATACCGGTGGCGTACCCGACGGTAACGCTATACCCATTGCCAAGCCTAAGGCTGACGAGAGCATGGATGCTGCTGCCTGCGTAGGCTGTGGCGCTTGCGTTGCTACCTGCAAAAACGGTTCGGCAATGCTGTTTGTAGCTGCACGTGTTAGCTCATTGGCCTTACTTCCGCAAGGTCAAGTAGAGGCATCACGCCGCGCTAAGGCTATGGTGGCTAAAATGGACGAGTTGGGTTTTGGTGCCTGCACCAACACACAGGCTTGCGAAGCTGAGTGTCCAAAAGGTATTTCAATTGGTCACATTGCTCGCTTGAACCGCGAGTTTTTGGTGGCCAAGTTACGTGACTAACATCACTCCTTCTTTTAAAAGAAATTTGTATGAAAAAGTTTAGAATTTTCTCCCTGTTGCTGGCTTTAGCCGGGATGGTATTTGCTACCTCATGCGCCAAGGATGATGATCCCGTTGGAATGGATCCTACCAAAGTTGATGCCACCCTCCTAATAGGAAAGTGGAAAAACGATGGTAATAGCGCCAACTACAAAAAATACACCAATACCACCTCCGCCCAGCTATCAGGTAACAAGGAGGGTAGCGATTGGACTGTAGGAGAAACCACCGAAGACCAAGAAGGAACAGAGTTTTACTACAAGGTAGAGGGTAATCAGATTAAGGAGCAACACCCGAATATGTCAACGTATATTCTTCGTGTTTACACCATAGTTACGCTTACCTCTACAAAGTTGGAATACTTTGACCAGTACAACGAGGTAACCTCGTTTACTAAGCAGTAGCCAAAATACGCTACAAATTACATCTTGCTACAAGATTCATTGCCGTCTGCTTTAGCTGACGGATAGCGGATGCTCCAGAATATTGCGCGCGAAGCAAGGTGATAACCCAAGGGAAACACCTGCTTCGCGCGCTTTTACTTTACTCTCTCTTAAAACCGTCAGCTAAAGCAGACGGTAATGAATATAAGAAATACAGCCATGCGCACATTCAAAAAAATACTCAAGGTTACGCTCATTGTTGTGCTATCGCTAATAGTACTGGTAGCCGCCGTAGCGGGAGCAGCCACCTGCGTGGTATTTACCCCCAAGCGCCTTACTCCTATTGTAGTAAAGCAAGCCAACAAGTTTGTAAACGCCCGTGTGGATGTAGCCAACGTAAAGCTGACTTTCTTCAGCACCTTCCCCGATTTTGGATTGAGATTGAATCGCGTAAGCGTTGTTAACGAGCAATCGGGCGCGCACCGTGGAAAAGAGGGCTTCCCCTGCGGTAACCACCAAAGCGACTCGCTGCTCACGCTCGACGCGTTTGTAGTAACCGTGGATGTAAAGGCCTACCTCGACCACAAGGACGTGGTGATAAAAGGTGTGGAGATGGTAAGCCCCAACATATTTGCCTACATTGATTCGGCAGGCAACGCCAACTTCGATATTGTACCTGCAGGCGAAACCACCGCATCAGCCGAGGCCGATACAAGTTCTGCCGCTATACTGCGCAACGCCGTATTGAGTTCGCTCAAAATTAAAAATGCTAACCTGTACTTTCAGGATGACAAGCAGCGCATGATGGGTAGCCTGTGTGGTCTAAACCTAAGCGTTGACGGGCAATATGCCAACAATATTGGCGACGGCAACGCGAGCATGAACGTAGAGCGCATATCATTTGCTATGAACGATACGCTGCTGGCAAAAGACCTAACCGCACACCTGCGCACCTCGCTCAACTTCGACCAAAACACCAGCCTGCTACAGCTGCGCAGGGCCGATATACAGGTAAATGATATTACATTCAGCACGCACGGAAACGTGCAAACCGACACAGCATTCAGCCAATTTGATATGGACTTGCAGCTGGCAATGAAAGTGCCGTCGCTGGCAAACCTTATTGCTATGATACCGGCTGCCATGGTGCCCGAGGCCGCGCTAGCAAAGGTACAGGGCGCCATTGAGTTTAGCGGAAACGCCAAAGGCCTATTCAAGGATGCCACCTCCATGCCCGTGGTAAACGGTGAGCTGCTTCTTAAAAACATTAATGGGACTTACCAAGGCGTACCCTATAAGTTGGACAAGTTGAACTCTGTGCTTGACCTACTTGTCGACCTCAACCACAAGGAAAAATCACAAGTAAACATTAAGCATTTGGACGTTGATGCGCTAGATTCGAAGCTAAGCGTAAGTGGCATGGTGCACGACGTAATGGGCGACCCCTTGCTCGACCTTTCAGTAAAAGCCAATGCTGATTTAGCAAAAGCAACACGCCATGTTCCGTTGGATTTAGGTATGCAGGTAGAAGGTTTGCTAAAGACTGATGTAAAAACCAACATGCGCTTGAGCGAAGCCACAGGCAGCAATTATGAGCGACTGAAGGTAAGCGGAACCGTTGATATTACAGGGCTAAGGTACAACAGCAGCAAGGATACCATAAGCGCAACTATTAGCGACATTGGTTTTAAGTTTGAGACAAACGTAAAAAATATCGAAAGCAAAAGCGGAAAAGATTTTCTCGCGGGAGAGGTTAAACTCAACATACTACGCGCGCAAATGGGTAAGGATATGCGCGCAAACATGCGCAAGGCTTCGCTGGCATTTACCACCAGCAATGTAATGGACACAACAAAGCTGCCCACCGTGCGCTGCAATTTTGATTTTGCAGGCAGTATCATGCGCACCGACAGCATGCGCGTATTCATGCGCAGGTTGCACGGCGTAGCCAATATTACCCCTACAAAAGCAAATAAAATGCTACCGCATATTGAAACCACCTTCGCCATGGACAGTATGCGCGCTCGCGTAGCCAACAACATGGTAAGGATAGGTAGCGGAAAAAACACTATTGTAGCCGAGCAAAGCAGCGATACTACGGTGGGATTTAAGGGATGGAAGGCTAAAGTGGATTTAGACTACAAGCAAATGCAAGCGTTCACACCATCGTTCCCCGAAATGGTATATATAGATAGGGTGGCGATGAGTATTACCGATGAAAAGCAGGAGCTGAAGCAGTGCGATATTCGCATTGGCAACTCCGATATGCAGCTCACCGGCACGGTAGATGACCTGCTATCCTACTTGGATAAAAAGCACTCCGTAAAAACCAACATTAAGTTAACTGCCGAGAATCTTGACCTCAACCAGCTGATGCGCATTTCGGAGGCAGGCAGCACGGTAGAGGTAGCCGCCAATATGGACGTGGAAAATCCCGAGGATATTGAGGCCATTAAGCAGTCGGCAAAGGTGGATACCACTCCACCCGAATTAAAGGCTATAATGCTACCCACCGACATTTTTGCAAGGTTTGAAACAGATATTCAGAATGCCACCTTTGGCAAAATGGAGTTGCAAAATATTAAGGGTAGCGTAAGCCTTGCCGACGGCGCGCTTATACTGCAGGAGTTGGGTGTTGTCACCAATAAAAAGTCGCGCATGAAGGTTACGGCCATTCACCGCACGCCAGAGCTTAACCACGTATTTGCAGGCATGGAGTTTCACCTAATGGGAATTGATCTTACCGATCTACAAAATATTATACCCGAGGTAGATACAATACTTCCCATGCTGCGCTCATTCGAGGGCAAGGTTGATTTTCATATTGCGGCGCAAACTTATTTGGACTCTAACTACAACGTAAAATATTCGACACTCCGTGCTGCATCATCTATTCACGGTGAAAAATTGGTGCTGCTGGATAACCAAACATTTGCCGAGATTTCAAAGTTGCTGCGCTTTAAAAATAAGGAGCGCAACATTATTGACAGCCTTGATGTGGAGTTTATTGTGTTCAAAAATCAAATTGAACTCTACCCCTTCCTGCTCTCTATGGATAGGTATAAAGTTGCCCTTGGCGGCCTACACAAGCTTGACATGAATGTCAACTACCACATTTCCCTTTTAGATTCACCACTCCCCATGCGCCTTGGGGTGGATATTAAGGGCAATATGGATGATATACAGGCACACCCCTTGGATCACGTTAGCCTTGTTAAGCCAAGGTATGCTTCAACATTTATTCCTGAAAAACACGGAGCAAATAAAAGTGCGGAAGAGGAAATTCGCGATCAAATACGCGCAGCACTGAGAAAGGCAGCAGAAGAATAATGAACAATGGACAACTGACAACGGATAATTATTGTCCATTATTAGTTGATTTGCATTCTTATCCGCCATTCCTGCGGAAAAAGATTATTGCAGCGGTTGCCCAGATTCTTTACAAAGCCCAGCGGTAAACCGTTGTAGCGAATTAATTCAAAACCTTTGCGTGGAAGCGCTCCCGCAAAGGTTTCTTTTTTGAGGTAAAGCAAGGCGTTGTGTAAATTCAAATCAATGGTGGGAAAGGCCTCAACGTTGAGCACAGTAGATAGCGCTAAAGATTGATGTGGAATATAGTCCTTGCCCTTTACCTCGGCTACAGTTAGTCCGCTTTGGATAATTCGCAGTTCTTTGCTTAATAAGGCAATATATTCATCGTGGCGAGAGGGAAAGGCTTTGATAAAATCACCCATTTGGGTGAAGGTAAAGTCAGAGGAATTTTGAAGCCATTGCTTCACTTCATTACCAACTTGAGATCGCTTCGTCGTACCTCCTCGCGATGACGCAGTGGTTCTTCGCGACCTTGCCACATTTTCATCAGCACTATTTTTTCGCAAGACCGCCACAAAAAAACCTTCGCCTTTTACCTTGTGTGGGAAAAATCGATAACCGTGTATACCTCGTGTTTCTTCGGTCTTCAACTCTTCCGATGGTGTAATCCCCCACTCCTTCGGCACTTCAATTTTTACGTTTTCAGCACCTAACTCCTGCATTATCCAGCGTACGTTTTCCTCGTTCTCCTTAGTGTTGAAGGTACAAGTGCTGTACACCATGTAGCCACCGGGCTTTAGCGCGCTCCACACATCGGCTACAATGCGGCGTTGACGCTCGGCGCATAGCTGCACGTTGGCCTCGCTCCACTCCTCACGCGCACGCTCATCCTTACGAAACATGCCCTCACCTGAGCATGGCGCGTCAACAAAAATAGCATCGAAACATTCAGCAACTCTTGAAAAATCTTTGGGGTCATTATTCGATACCGCTACGTTGGGATTACCCCATTTGGTCAAGTTTTCAGCCAAAATATTCACGCGAGCGCGAATAACCTCGTTGGCTACCAACAGGCTATTTTGCGGCAAAAAATCGGCTAATAGCGTGGATTTGCCACCCGGTGCAGCGCAAAGATCAAGAGCAACAAGTGGCTCGTCTTTTTGCGTGATTTGCTCTACAATATGCGCTAAAAACATGGATGAGGCTTCCTGTACGTAGTACGCGCCACCATGCAGCAAGGGGTCAAGCGTAAAGATGGGGCGTTGGGGGAGGTAGTAGGCGCTATCACACCAGGGCACATTTTGCATGTCATTGCGGGCTTGACCCGCAATCTCCAATTTATCTACAGCATTTTCATCAGGGGATTGCGGGTCAAGCCCGCAATGACAATATAGGTTGCTTTTCGCTTTATTCAACCTAATGCTGGTGCGTGACTCGTCCTGCAATGCGGTTAAAAACGCTTCGCAATCGGCACCCAAAAGGGCTTGTATCTGCTGTAGGAAGGCTGTAGGAAACATAAAATTACGTTGATCCAAAACCTCTCCCCTACCCCCTCTCCACCGGAGAGGGGCATGTGCCCAGATTTTTTTACAACTGGCACAGGAGCGCCCGTGGGCTCGAAAGTCCCTCTCCTGTGGAGAGGGATTTAGGGAGAGGTTGTAGGGTAAAAAAGCCCCAAAGAAAATCTTCGGGGCTTTACAAAATATTCTATACAGAATTAACCGCGAATTGCCTTTACACCGGGTAGTTCTGTGCCTTCCATGTACTCGAGCAATGCACCGCCACCGGTTGAAACGTAACTCACCTTATCGGCGTAGCCCAACTTGTTAACGGCTGCAACTGAGTCACCACCGCCAATGAGTGAGTAGGCTCCGGCTTGTGTAGACTCGGCTACCAGCTTAGCTACGGCAGCTGTTCCCTTGGCAAACTTGTCCATTTCGAACACGCCTACGGGACCATTCCACAGTATGGTTTTTGAACCCATAATAACATCGTTCCACTTGGCTACAGCAGCCTCAGAGGCATCCAAGCCTTCCCATCCGTCGGGGATAGCGTTGGTGGGGCAAATTTGGGTGTTGGCATCTTCAGCAAACTTATCGGCAATAATTTCTTCATCGGGGAAGTACATTTTTACACCGGCCTTCTTGGCTTGCTCCATCAGGCTCAATGCCAATTCCAGCTGATCGTCTTCGCAAATGGAGTTACCAACCTTTCCGCCTTGTGCCTTAGCAAAAGTAAAGGTCATACCACCACCAATGATGAGGTTATCTACCTTCTTTATCAGCTGCTCAATGATGGCAATTTTCGAAGAAACCTTCGAGCCGCCAAGTATTGCGGTAAACGGACGAGCAGGGTTTTTCATCACCTGATCTACGGCCTTAATTTCGCCTTCCATTACGTAGCCAAACATTTTATCGTTGGGGAAGTAATCAGCAATCAGGGCGGTAGAGGCGTGCGCGCGGTGTGCAGTACCAAAGGCATCGTTAATGTAGCAATCGGCGTATGAAGCCAGTTTCTTTACAAAGTCCTTTTGCTTTGCTTTCACGGCAGCCTTAGCAGCCTTCTTTTCGTCGTCAGAAGCATCCTCTGCCAAGCCACGGGGCTTGCCCTCTTCCTCTTCGTAAAAACGGAGGTTTTCAAGCAACAGCACTTCACCTGATTTCAGGTTCTTCGACATCTCGGCAGCCTCGGCACCCATGCAGTCGGGGGCAAACTTTATCGATACGCCAATGCGCTTTTCAATGCCGCCAATAATGTGCTTAAGCGAGTACTTGTCGGTAACACCCTTTGGGCGACCTAAGTGCGACATAAGGATAACCGCACCGCCACCAGCCAGCACCTTCTTAATGGTGGGCACTGCCGCGCGAATACGGGTGTCGTCGGTAATTTCAAACTTCTCGTTTAGCGGAACGTTAAAGTCAACGCGAATGATAGCGCGCTTGCCGCTAAAGTTGTACGTGTCGATGGTTTGCATAATATTTCTATAATTTAATTGGTTTGTCTTTTTTGCAAGAGACAAATGCCCTTCGGGCGATAAAGCCGCTTCGCTTGATAAATGCCTCGCGATAAATTTTTATCCTTTTATCGCGCGTAGCGCATTTATCTTTTTATCTCTTTTTGGCGTTTTGGGAGCCCAAAGTTAGCGAAATTTTCGATACAAAATGCAAGATTTTGAGGTAAGTAATAAAGTGAAAGGTAGTTTGCGCACACGGCAAAAGAATGAAACTTGGAGTGCACGGATAATACAGATTTACACAGAAATATTTAAAAACCTCTCCCCCAATCCCTCTCCACAGGAGAGGGGCGCGTGCCCGCGATTATGAGCAACGAGTTCGAGAGCGCTTGTGCGTTGCAAGTCCCTCTCCTGCGGAGAGGGAACCGTAGCGAAGTGGAGCTCGACGGAGTCATTTAGGGAGAAGTTGATGATTGGAGTAACCTTAACAGGGTCTCAAAACCCTGTTAGGGTCTTGGTAGGGGTTAGATGGTTTTCCGCATGCGTGCTTCGGGGATGTCGAGCATTTGGCGGTATTTAGCTACGGTACGGCGGGCTATGAGGTAGCCTTTTTCTTTAAGTCGCTTCATTATGGCCTCGTCGGACAAAGGTTTTTTCTTATCTTCAGCAGCCACTAAATCTTTTACTTCTTTCTTAATTTTTCGGGTAGAAATCTCCTCGCCACTTTCAGTTTGCATGCTTTCGGAGAAGAAAAACTTGAGAGGAAAAATACCGAAGTTGGTTTGCACATATTTACTACTAACCACACGCGAAATGGTGGACAAGTCATACCCAGTGGCTTCGGCCACAACCTTAAGCAGCATGGGCTTTATGGCGCCTTCGTCGCCGGTCATAAAGAACTCCTTTTGCCTATCTACAATTACGCTCATTACCTCGGCAAGCGTGCTGTAACGACGCTTTACGGCATCAATAAACCAACGTGCCAACTCTATTTTTTTACGCACAAACTCCGAGGCTTCTTTATCCTTCGCGTAGTTTTTAAGCAGCGTTTGGTACTCCTTGCTCACGCGCAAGTCGGGGGCATTGCGTGCCGTGAGGCTTTGAAGCAATTCTCCATCTTTGTACTCTACCAAAAAATCAGGGATAATAGCAGGAGCTGCGTCTGAAATATCCTCGGTGAACCCGGCACCGGGCTTAGGATTTAGCCGTGTAATTTCGGTTACGGCACACTTCAAATCCTTATCGGAGATGTTGAGCGCGGCACAAATTTTTTTGTAGCGCTTACTGGTAAAATCGTCAAAGTAATCGGTCACAATTTTGGTGGCCAACTCCACAGCAACCGTTTGCTCATCCTTAGCCTCCAGCTGCAATAGCAGGCACTCACGCAAGTTGCGCGCACCCACGCCCGCAGGCTCCAAATCCTGCACAATATGCAGCACATCCAACAGCTCCGGCTCGCTCACCTCCCAGCCTTCGGCAAAAGCAATATCGTCGGCGACATCGCTCAGCGGACGACGCAGGTAACCATCGTTATCCAAGCACCCTATGATAAAGGTGCCTATTTCGCGCTGATGTTGGTTAATGGGACGAAGCGACAGCTGCGCCAGCATGAGCTCGTGAAAGTCCATGCCATCGGGGCTGGTAGCAGTTCTGTCCTTTACTTCGCGGGGTTGATTATTGTCTTGTAAGCGATACGAGGGCGTATCTTCGGCGCTTGTTACAGCCGCCAAATCGGTGGTTTCCTCCTCCTCTGCCTCCAGCGCGGGGTTATCCTCCAGCTCATCCTTCACACGCTGCTCCAATGCCAGCACGGGCAACTCCAGCAACTTAATTTGCTGAATTTGCAACGGCGACATGCGCATTTGCTGACGCTGTACTAAGGTTTGCTTGAGCATCCGGTGAGGTTGTTGAACTGTTGAATTGCTGAAGGGTTGAACTGTTTAAGAGGCAATTCGCCTTACTTGGCTATTATGCAAAGCGTTTATTTTGTTTGATAATTCAATAATAGTCTCTCTCAGTTCTTCAAGATTTTCGTTTGATATAAACAATAAATCGTTTGCACTGATAAGTTGATTCATCACCTCCATCAGCGAACCGTAAGCAATTTCCGAAAAACGTGCTTGATCTTTAAAAGAATTACGACAAGAACCCTCTGCCAAATTTGAAGATACAGAAACTATTGCTCGCCGAAGTTGATTGGTTAATCCGAATTTTTCTTCCGTTGGAAAATTTTTAGTTACCTCATATATACGTTTCACCAAACGGCGAGCAACTTGCCAAACTTCTAACTTTTCAAACGGAAACAAATAAGCCATAAAACAAAATCAACGGTAACTCAACTTGCATCATTCATGAGATTGCTTCGCTTCACTCGCCATGACGCCCTTGGATTAAACAGTTCAACCCTTCAGCAATTCAACAGTTCAACACATTCCTAAAATTCTGCGCTCTTCGGAGTCCTTGGGAATGGTATCACATCACGAATATTGCCCATGCCGGTAACAAAGAGCAACAGGCGCTCGAAGCCAAGGCCAAAGCCGCTATGCGGTGCGGTGCCAAAGCGACGTGTGTCGATGTACCACCACAGGGTTTTTACATCCATCTTCAGCTCGTCAATGCGGGCTTGCAACTTTTCGAGGCTTTCCTCCCGCTGCGAGCCGCCAATGATTTCACCGATTTTTGGGAATAGCACGTCCATAGCGCGAACGGTTTTTCCGTCCTCGTTTTGCTTCATGTAAAATGCCTTGATATCCTTAGGGTAGTTGGTCAGAATTACGGGCTTTTTGAAGTGTTTCTCTACAAGGTAACGCTCGTGCTCACTTTGTAAATCTACACCCCAATGCACAGGGAATTCAAATTTTTGTCCGCTGGCTTCAAGAATTTTTACACCCTCGGTGTAGTCCAAGCGAACAAACTCGGTAGCGCAAACGCTTTGCAGGCGCTCAATGAGTTCCTTGTCGTACATATCGTTGAGGAACTTAAGGTCGTCCATGCAGTTGTCGAGCGCGTACTTTACCAACGACTTGATAAAGTCCTCGGCCAAATCCATGTTGTCCTTAATTTCGTAGAAGGCCATTTCGGGTTCAATCATCCAAAATTCGGCCAAGTGGCGCGGCGTGTTGCTGTTTTCAGCACGGAATGTAGGCCCAAAGGTGTAGATTTCACCCAGCGCCATGGCGCCAAGTTCGCCTTCCAGCTGACCCGAAACGGTAAGGCTGGTTTCGCGACCGAAGAAATCTTCTGCGTAGTTCACTTCACCTGTTTCCGTTAGCGGGGGATTTTTCGCGTCAAGCGTGGTAACACGAAACATGGCCCCTGCACCCTCGGCATCCGATGCCGTTACAATGGGCGTATGAAGATAGGTAAATCCGTTATCGTTGAAGTATTTATGAATGGCAAAGGCCATTGCGTGACGTATGCGCAGCACAGCGCCAAAGGTATTGGTGCGTGGACGTAAATGCGCTATCTCGCGAAGAAATTCCAGCGTGTGACCTTTCTTCTGCAAGGGGTAGGCATCGGGGTCGGCAGTACCGTACAACTCAAGGCTGTCAACCTGTATCTCCATGCTCTGCTGACCGCCCTGTGAGGCCACCAGCTTGCCTTGCGCACAAATGCAAGCGCCGGTGGTAACACCCTTCAACTGCTCCTCCGATATTTTTTGCAAGTCAACTACTAGCTGAATATTATTGATGGTAGAGCCGTCGTTGAGGGCAATAAATGCCACGTTTTTGTTGCCGCGCTTGGTGCGCACCCAACCTTTTACCACAACATCTTTTCCAACTTCGCCACCGCTCAACAGCGCTGCTACCTTGGCTCTTCCGGGAGTTTTCATGATTAATGAGTTTTGAATAATTGATGCTTTTCGCAAAATGCGAACTACAAAAGTACAAAGAAGGGATAAAAGAACAAAGGGAAAACGAGTAAAAGAACTAGAACTCCACTCTCGCTCCATCACTCTTCTGCAGTCCTTGATATCTCAACGATGGCGAAGGGATAAAGGCGCCAAGTCCCAAATTGCCCCACTTCTCATTCACCGCGTTAATAGTTTCGGAGGAAGCGCATACCACGTTAGGCCATGGACGCGAAAAGCCTTTTTCTCCTTTGCACTTGCTCGTTGCGTCAACCACCAGCATACCATTTTCTACACGGCAATCACGCGCAGGGTCAACGTTATTACCCATCAACCACACGCAGGTGGATATGTCGTCAAGGTTCACACCTTCATCAAAAACTACTTGAATAAGACTCTTTTCTGTTGAAAAAAATGAGTGGGTAAATTGATAACTGGCAACTGGTACTTGGTAGCTGGTAGCTAACGATTGCTCTTCAGGCATTTTCCTTGTAGCGTCAATACATATTTTTCCGCCGTAGCCGCAAGCTTGCGCCGAATGGTCGAGTACATCGAGCGGACCACCACCAAGGTACACATCAGTTGCGGGATTGAAGTTGCGCTGTACGCAATCGCACAAAGCGGCATAATTGGTTAACTCCACATCCTCATCCACCACCACCAGCATTTTGTTGAACATCATTTGCCCTGCTCCCCATAAGGCATTGGCGGATTTTTGCCCTTGACCGGGGTATGTTTTTTTTATTTTTACAATCACAATATTGTGCGCTACACCCTCAAACGGCATGTGCATATCCACTATTTCGGGCAGCATAGCAATGCGTATGGGCGCTAAAAAAATACGCTCGGTAGCCTTGCCTATATAAGCATCTTCCTGTGGTGGAACTCCCACTACGGTGGCAGGATAAACAGCATTTTTTCGGTGCGTAATGCACGTCACATGAAAGCGCGGATAATAATCTTCCAGAGAGTAAAAACCTGTATGATCACCAAATGGTCCTTCAGTAACCAGTGGTTCGCTTGGGTCAACGTAGCCCTCAATTACAATATCGGTATCAGCGGGAACCTCGATAGGCTGGGTAATACAACGCACCAGCTTTACGGATTTTCCACGTAAAAATCCTGCCAATAAATATTCGTCAAGGTTATCGGGTAGCGGGGCGGTAGCACTATAGGTGTATGCCGGGTCACCACCCAGCGCCACAGCCACAGGCATCTTTTTCCCTGCAGCCTTGTACTGCTCAAAGTGGCGCGCACCCGTTTTGTGGCGATGCCAGTGCATTCCTGTGGTTTGCCCATCAAAAACCTGCATGCGGTACATGCCCACGTTACGCATACCCGTTTCCAAGTCGCGCGTATGCACCATGGGGAGCGTAATAAATTTACCACCGTCATGTGGCCAGCATTGCAGTATGGGAAGCGTGTTTAAATCCGGATTGCGAATAATAACTTGCTGACACTCACCTTTAGCGACTGTAGTACGCGGAAGCCATGTCGCGGCTTGCTTCAATGTGGGTAGCAGCTGCAATTTTTCCCATAAATTTTTCTTGGGTTGCATGAGTGTGTGAAAAAAGTCATCTAACTTTTGACCCACATCATCCATATTTTTTACACCTAAAGCTGCACACATGCGAACATCACTGCCCATCATATTCATAAGCACCGGAAACTGGGTCCCGTTGTTTTCAAAAAGAATAGCCTTGCCACCATCAGGCTGCTTGCTCACGCGATCGACGATTTCGGCCATTTCAAGTTGTGAGTTTACGTACTCGCGTACACGAGTTAACTCACCTTGTGACTCAATAAAATCGATATATTCTGAAAGATTTTTGTACATAAATGCGCTTAGCGACACACCTCCAAAACCCATGCGTCTCTAATAAGTTTCTGTGCCTTGCGCTGCTCCAGCTTTGCCACATCGTTGCTGGCATAGCAACCCAACGTCACACGATAACGATTATTACTGCTGCTCACCACCTCCGACTTATAGCCCATTTTACGGTACGAATCGGACTTCTGCTTAGCACCCTCATATGTACCAAAGCTGTTAGCCACCACGCAATATTCGCAGCGTGAAGAGGAGGGTGAAGGCGTTGTCACTTGTTGTTTTTTTGGCGCAACCGATTTAACTTTAGGTGACTGCTGGGGAACTTGCGCAACGCGCTGCGGCTCGGCTTGCGGCGCGCTAACCTCCGATTCGACAACCTGTGGCACAGCAGGCAGCTGCTGTTGCACCTGAACTTCCACTGGGCTTACCTCAACAGGGGTCATCCAGTCATCGCCATTATCACTTCGGGAGCCAAGATAAAAGAGCAGCGCCAAAACAGTAATAACTACCACCATTATACCCAATAAAATGAGTAATAATCGGTTCTTATTTGATGATGTATCCGATGATATGTTTTTCTCTTTTTTTGCCTTTAAAGCACTTGCTCCCGGCTCAATTTTAACCTCGCTCAAGCCGTATGAATCGCCCTTCAGATTCAAATTTTTGTTGAGCCCAAAGTTGATATCACGCGCTGGTGATTGCTTCAGCGTACCCAAACCCGGTAGCGTTATTTTACCCGTAGCATCAAGTTCAAAACGAATATCAGTAATAATGTGACGCAGATACTCGCGCGCTTCATCGGGCTTCATTCCGCGACGCTCGGCGTATAGCTGTTCGAGCAAACCATCATTCCACGTTTCCGATTTAGAAAAAGTAATTTTTTTTGATGGTGGAGTTACCGTTTTTGCAGACTTATCAATAACAGCAGGTTGCGGGCTCGCCATAAAAGCACCCATACCGGGCAACGATACTCGGTTATGCATTTTCAGCAACTCAACTATGAGTTCGGAGATTTCTTCCATTATTCTATAAATATTTTTTTCTCCGTTTCAAATAAACCTTGATGCTTCCAGCGCTTGTGCGTCCACATCCAATACTGCGGCGCACGGCGAAGATCCTTTTCCAACTCCTCATAAAAGCGTTTGGTAACTACCATTTCCTCCTCCTTCGAGGCATCATCGGTAAGTAATATTAACTCATACTCGTAGCTGAAGCGCTTTTCTTCCACTATGCGCAGATACATTACTGCCGCATTAGTTTTTTGCGCTATGCGCTCGGGAGTAATGAATACAGGCGTTTTTTGACCAAGCAATGTAAGCCAGTGCGTACACGAACCGCGCCCCGGTGACTGGTCGGACACCATTAGCGTCATGGTAGGTATACCGCGCTTTTGGTGATCAAACAGCACCTTAAACACATCTCTCAAAGCAGCCATTATGGCGCCAAAACGTTCGCGCGCCTCGGTTATTACATTTTCAAGCGGAAGAAACGACGTAGGTTGGTAAGCCGCCACCGTTTGATGCTTAATTTCGCGCTGCAGCACGCCTATATACTCCCAGCAGGAGTAATGTCCTGCCATTATTATGCCGCTTTTGCCACGTTCGTACTGCTGCTGCATAAGCGAGGTGTTTTTGCAGTGCATGGTGCGTATTACGCGGCGTTTTGAGGCATATCGAATGCGAAATATGTTGAGCGTAGTATCGAAAAATGCACGATACGAGCCACGGGCTATAACGCGTAACTCCTTCTCACTCTTTTCGGGAAAAGCCTTGTGCAGGTTATCTATAACTACCTTGCTACGGTAGCCGACAACACGCTGCGCCAGAAATGCCAAAAAGTTGGAAATACCACAGAGCACAAAGCGCGGCATGATACCCACCACAAACAGCAATCCTCTCAAAAGGACATCCACCAACCAAAGTCCAACCTTTTTCATATTACAAATATACAAAAAAGCTGAGGTTTGCCCATAATTTTGTAACTTTGAGGTTTGATTTGGTTTACCCCCCAACCCCCTAAAGGGGGCTATAACCGAAGTAAGATTATGTGCGGTGTCATCCTGAGCAAAGCGAAGGATCTCATGTTATTCAAAATGCTATCATCGTGCGAACTCGAGATTCTTCGCTTCGCTCAGAATGACAAAAGGCGACATCCGCACAATGTTATAGCCCTCTTTAGGGGGTTGGGGGCAGTTTGAAATTTGAAACTTGAAATATGGATATGACACCTGAGCGTTCGCTCAACTTTTTAGAGGAGATAATAGAGGCCGACTTGGCTGCGGGAAAGTATAAAAGTATACTTACGCGCTTTCCGCCTGAGCCCAATGGTTACCTGCATATTGGACATGCCAAGGCAATTTGTGTGAACTTTGGTTTAGCACAAAAGTATGGTGGCAAAACCAACCTGCGCTTTGACGACACCAATCCCGTGAAGGAGGATACGGAGTATGTTGATTCCATTAAGGAAGACGTGAAGTGGCTTGGCTTTAGCTGGGCTAACGAATTTTACGCATCGGACTACTTTGAGCAACTGTACAGCTGGGCTGTGGAGCTCATCAAAAAAGGCTTGGCCTACGTGGATGATCAAACGCAGGAGGAGATTCGCGTTAATCGCGGAACGGTTACCAAGCCCGGTACTGATAGCCCCTTTCGCAACCGCAGCGTAGAGGAAAACGTGGATTTATTTGCTCGCATGCGCGCCGGAGAATTCCCCGACGGCAGCAGAATACTGCGCGCCAAAATTGACATGGCGCACCCCAACATGCTGATGCGCGACCCCATTATGTACCGCATCTTGCACGCCGAGCACCACCGCACGGGCAACAAGTGGTGCATTTACCCCATGTACGATTACGCGCACGGTGAAAGCGACTCGCTTGAGAATATTACGCACTCCATGTGCTCGCTTGAGTTTGATGTGCACCGTCCGCTGTACGACTGGTTCATTGAGCAGCTGGAAATATTCCCCTCACATCAATACGAGTTCGCGCGCCTCAACCTTACCTACATTGTAATGAGCAAGCGCAAGCTGCTGGAGTTGGTAAAAAATAACTACGTAAGCGGCTGGGACGACCCGCGCATGCCAACTATTTGCGCCTTGCGCCGTCGCGGTTACACCCCCGAAAGCATTCGTGCTTTCGCAGAAATGGTAGGTGTGGCTCGACGTCCGAACGTAATTGAGCTATCAGTTTTGGAGTGGTGTGTGCGTGAGGATTTGAATAAGCGCTCGCTTCGCCGCATGGCTGTTTTGAATCCCGTGAAGCTGGTTATTACTAACTATCCCGAAGGAAAAACGGAGGTGATAGAAGGCAACAACAACCCCGAAGATGAAAACGCAGGAACGCGTCCCGTTACATTTAGCCGCGAGCTATACATTGAGCGCGATGACTTCATGGAAAATCCTCCAAAGAAGTTCTTCCGCCTGGCTCCCGGTCAGGAGGTGCGCCTAAAATACATTGGTTACATTGTGAAGTGTGAGGGGGTGATAAAGGATGCCAACGGTGAAATTACCGAAATCCGTTGCACCTGCGATACCGACAAGTCGCGCTCGGTAAAGGGTACCATCCACTGGGTATCAGCAGCGCACTGCCAAAAGGCTGAGGTGCGTCTGTTCGACCGCTTGTTCACCGAACCCTTTATGGACGATATACCCGAGGATAAGGACTACAAGGATTACCTGAATCCCGACTCGCTGAAAACCATTACGGCATACGTAGAAGAATCCGTTGACGGCAAGTACACCGAGGGCATGTTACCTGTGCAGTTTGAGCGCACGGGCTACTTTATTCTCGACCCCGATTCAACGAGCGAAAAACCGGTATTTAACCGCACCGTAACGCTCAAGGATACGTGGGCTAAGGTAGCAGGGAAGTAAAGCAAAATCGGGGTGCTGAAAATTCAGCGCCCCGTTGTTTGTGAAAAGCATTTGCTATGCATTATCCAATATTAAGTCCGAAGAAATATTGAGCTTATCGCGCAACCTCTTTGCCATGCCAATATTTAATCCTCTCTTACCATGTAAAAATTCGCTCAGACGAGCCTCTGAGATACCCAGTAAACGGGCTGTATCACGCTGCCTAAGATGCAATGTAGCCATACGCTCCTCCACCTTTTCAATAAGCGGGTTTGCTACTATGGGTAACGGATAGTGTATACTTTCCCAGTCGTGAGCCAGTTCTGCCAAGCGCATATATTCTGCTTTATCCGTTTCGTTCAGCAACTCCATGTCACCCAACTGTGTCCCCTTCTCCGTTAGTATTTCTATGGCAGCCATCACTGTGCGATACTCGCTTTCGGTTGTTATTTTTTTTACCGTTTTCATATTTTATATTTTCTCCTGCACTAAATTGTTGAGCAATCTATTTTATCATATTTGGCATGCGTACCGACAAAACGTACTTGCAATGTTCCTGCAAAAAACACGACTACTGCCACCAATCTGTAATTATTCCCTCTAATATTAAAAACATATCGCCCATTACCCACATAATCTGCTTGAGGAAAAATCTGCTTTAAATCACCATGGTGTTTCCATGTAGCAGCGCTTACAACCTCAATCCATTTATTAATCGCAACTATCGCATCGGGATTTTCTCGAGTAAAATCAATTAGTAGTTTCGCGTTTATAATCTTCACCTTTTCTCTTTTGTTATACAAATATAATAATATTTTTCATTTATGGAAAACTATTTCCCATAAATGAAACTATTTTTCAATTTATTAATGGTAAATTCAATAAAAAAACGTCTTGTAAATACATGATTTACAAGACGTTAACTCGTAGCCCCAACAGGACATTTTTTGACATTGTAACCTAATTAATTATCAGAATTTTACATTTTCAATTTAGAAGTTATTTAGAAGTAAACTTCTAATTAGTTCTATTCTGCTTATAAATTTCCCTATCAATATTATCGTGTATTATTTGTTCAATTTTACTATACTCCTTTGTATGGTCTAGCGGATATCTGCTATCACATCTTGGGCATACATGCTCCGAATCCCAAGCACCCTCCTCTACAGACAAAGCTGTTTCACACTTAGGGCAATGCGCCCGAAGATTTGTCATTGCCCATTTTCCACTTTGCCTTTGTGACCAAGACCAAGAATAATCCAAACCCTTAATCGAATCCCTTGTATAACTTGTAAAATCTTTGCCCACATTTCCTGGAGTTTCATTTTGAATTTTCGCAACCACCCACAAAACCACAAAAAGGACGGTAAAGAGTATGAGTAAATGCCACATTTTAACCTCAAACGTAAGAACTGTAACTACAGCCTCTCTCAACCAAATAAGTATACTCTTGAAGGCGCTGATAAAAGAAACATCTTTTATCAGTGCATATATACCGGGAAATATGATGCTACTGAGCAATGCCCCACCAATAGTAAGTGTCCATGGCGAAGAATACCATTTATATTTAATACCACTAACACCCATTACAACTTTTTACGCGTATTTATTCCCACTATCAAAATAGTATTCGTCAATTGCTTAATTCCTCAAAGTAAAGATCACTTAGTAGAGGCTCTAAATGGTATAATCTTTTTGGCTCTACCATATACAGCAAAAAGAAATGCACTTATCCATGGGAAAATGCATGTGGCAATAAGCGAACCAATAATTCCCAAAAGAAAACCAATCCACCTATCATTCACAATCTGTTTCTGTTTTCTTACCTCACCATTATTAAATACTTGGGCCATAACAGTCGAATCCTGCTGTTTTCGTCTCCCGTCCTCCTCATGAAATACTTGGGCAATATGAGTTTTAAAAAAATGGAGGAGGGAATCCACCTTTTCTTGATTTTTAGCCTCTGCCTCTTCAAACGCTTCAGCAATTTCGGTTTGATAAGACCTGATAAGAGATTCTATCCTTTCCCGTCCCCTTGCCTCTTCCCCTGATGCCTTAGCAATCTCAGCCCTATGAATTCTAAGAAGAGAGTCCATCTTGTCTAGCCCACTCTCCCCCTCACTAAATGTATGAGCAGCCTCTATCTTATATGACCTGAGGAGAGAATCCATTGCTTCTTGCCTCTTTAACTCTTCCTGAAACGCTCGAAAAAACTCAACCTCAAAGAGGGAATCTCGCGATAAGTCTTGCGCCCCCAACGTACGAACAGTATCTAACTTAAGAAGGGAGTCAATCTTTTTTCCTTCATGCTCTAAACGCATCCTTTCAAGCTCCGCTAACAAATCAGATGCATTATAGTTAATCGTCCCACCTCTAGCCATGGGGTCTCGATGAAACATGAAGAGAGAGTCAATCTTTTTTTGCCTTTTTTCATCCTCTTTAAACACCTCGTTCGTACGACCTATAGGAGACACAAGTAAAGAGTCTAACTCTTTCTTTCTCAACAGAAGCGTATCCAGGAGTCGGAGATCAATAATATCATAGTCGTTGAAAGAAGGGATTACTGTCGGCATATTCTTGAGACAGTAGAGGGTGTTCAAAGAATTATTAATGTAAAGAGAGGAAAGCACCAAGAATCCAAGCACCATTAAGACAATGGAGCGCTTCCAAACACGACGCTTTTTCTGTTCAGATCCACCCTTCCCTTTCATAGCTACTACTTCTTTCTACCTTTCACTGCCTTCGTTACATCTTCCTGTTTATTTTGTCTTAGACTTCCAAATTAGAGGCAATCTAGAAATTTCCTTTGTATTCTTAACGTATTTATTTTTAGACTAAAGATAATCAACACGTTTCACAAAGCGGCACGGCTGAGTCACGAATTAAATAAAATAACACCACTGCTTTTGCCATCTAGGGCGTCAAATCCCATTTTTGCTAATCCAAACGTTGAAAAACACCCACTATGAATCTGGTCATCGGAGAAGCCTATAGGCATTCCATGTCGTACCATAAGCCCTGTCTTGAGTTCAAAAAACTGAGACATGCCGCTTAAAAGGGCACCACCGCCAGATAAAACGATATTACCAATTTTATCATCCACACCAGATTGCACCATTTCATACATTACAGCCTCTACCATCTCCTCCACACGTGAACCTATTATTTCCGCTAGGGTTCTCAACTTTACTATGCGTTTTTCAGCACTAGGTGTAGAAAACGTAATATCATCATCCCCCATTGTGCGGTGCACAATACAGGAACCATACTTCTGCTTAACATGATCTGCTAATTCCCAATCAATCCCACAAAGCTCCTTAATGTCACTTGTTATTGTATCCCCTCCCATAGGGACACTTGCGATACGACACAATGTGCCAGCATAAAAAATAGCAATTTCCGTTGTCTTTCCTCCAATATCTACTAATACAACACCTTGTTCTTTATCCTCATTAGACAATACTGCTTCTGCGGAGCCTAAGATTGATGGGAGTATCGCACAGACAGAAAAACCATCTTTTTTAAACCTTTGCCTTAAAAGTCCACTTACTTCATTTTTTGCATAAAAAACAGTATAATTACAAACTTGGGTGTTAACTTCACTCAACCCCTTAGCAATATACAACTCCTCGTATCCTTTTTTATTCGCTTTAGATAAAACCCCTGCTTGCAAAGAATCTACTGTAACTGCATCTAAATTACTAGGAGTTGGGTAAGAATTAATTAGTTGATGGCTAATTTCCCTTGAAGATATACCAATGAATACCTTTTCGGCGTTTCCGCCAGTAACACCTCGAACAATATTAAGTAACACATTAAAATTTACACGAGGAATTATAATCCCCATAGCAATATCATTCAAGGAATACTGACTGAGTTCCAATATGTGGATTTCACCCGGTAGTGTCTTTTCCGCAACTGCAACCCTTAATGTTGTGGTGCCTATATCTACAACTGCTATACTACTGGACATGGTCGTTTGATTACTATTAATTTCGCGAGTTCTCTATCCAATGCCGTTATTTTGTTGTGCAATGTCGTTATTTGCTTAAAGGCATAATCTTCATCACACTTTTTCTTTCGATAATCAAACATTAGGTTTGTAAGATCGCTTATATGATCTGTGTAAGAACCTGCATAAGCATTTAGTTTCGCCATATCCTCACAATCCATCACTATCACAGGAAACAAAGAGAGAAAAAATTGTATAGCAGAAGTTACTAATAATAATAGGACCGCGGGAATTAAATAAAAACAAGCAAGTATTCCACCAGCTGTCCATAATAACACTATCACAACATTTAATCCTTTCTTTTTTCTCCTCTGCGTGCGCAAACAGTCATTGATGAGAGTCGCCCTCTCGTCACATGTGGCTATAAGCTCTTTCGCTCTATCAGTAGTGCTTCCCATACCTAAAAACTACTTACCTTATCTATTACCGCCACTCTTATAATTTTCGTTATCGTTTAACGTTCAGCATCATAAAGCGACAGGCAGACAAACCATCCCGCCTAGCGTAAATCTTCACGTTTCCCTAATACTGCCGGGCTTTTGAAAGTTAATATTGCCAGTAACCTACCAATCCTCATTCGTACTTACCTGGGGTTTTGCTTGCTTAACGCTTGCTTCCAAACTTGCGAATAGACCTTCGGAATATGAGGATATACGCTCCTTAAACATGTCCCAGACCTCATTATAGGCATTTTTCCCCATGCCGGACTCTTTATACACTTCTGCTGTTGTTATTAATCCATAGCTACAAGAACTCATTGCCTTCGGGTCCTTAGCCTCATGAATAACATTCGACACCTCTGCACGAACACGACCATCCCGACACTGAACCTTAATTGTGTAATTGAGCCAGCCAACTGAGCATTGCATAGAAAAGGTCAACTTACCTGTTTCAGTTACTGCCTTGCCTATAATTATACCCGCATCCTTATCGGCCATCTGTATTACCTTTTGGGAATTTTTATACGTGGTAGCAAACCAGTCGTTAACGGCCACATATAACTCGCCCTTGGTAAGGGTGCTATCTGCTCTTATAATTTTTGTTATCGTGTAAGGCTCTGCGGCATAAAGCGAAAGGCTAACAACCACGCCGCATAGCGCGCATATCCACTTTTTCATAACACTATCTGAATTTTTAAAGTTAATATTCCAGTTCGACTATCCAAACCACAAGCCTAACGCCACTCATTAGTTTACTTTCTCTCTTTTTAACAATTTGCGGCCCCCTTTACAAGTTCCGCCTTGAGTCTGTCGACTTCGTCATCTTTCTTGGATAGCAAGTTGGTTAACTGAGCAATAGTGCTATTCTTTTGCTCATCGGAACTCCGCAAACTTTTCACCAAATCTTCCCAGTACCCCACTTCTATGGCATCTTGCATGGGTAACGAGTCGTTCAGCATCTCACCCTTACCCGCTATCAGCCATAACTGATTTACCAATGGAAGTTTACGCTGTATTTGGTTCAAAAGGGCGTACGCTGGTGCTTTGTCTCCGCGAACAACTTCGTGCAATTCTCCGTACTCCACAGAGAGTTTACTTGCCATGCGCGCATAATCTCCCTTAAAAAATACAGTAGCAATTTCATTAACTCTTTCCCCAATAGCCAACAGGTTCTCAGAGTCAAAAACACGCAACATTTCACCTTCACCAGTGATCAACCAACGCAAGTCAACCTCGGGAAAAGCGTGGCAGATTGCACTAATCACGGCTAGGCCGATGCTGCCTTTACTCATCCAATCGCTGGTAACATTTGGTTTTTGCCCAACCTTTTCGGCAAATACCGTATTATTACCTCCACACAGCGTTTTTCTGACCTCTTTTATCCTATCGTGAATGTCAATCTGCATAATTGCATAAAAATAATTCTATTGATAATCAAATGATTATTAAATATAATTCATTTTTTACCGAATTATATTTGTATTATTCGGTAATTAACGTAATCTTTGCATCGTCAACCGAAACGTAACCGCAAAGGTAAACGGTAAGGTAAACAGCAAAAATACTAAAAAAACAGTACACATGCCACTTCCAAGGAGATTTACTAAAACTATGGTGCAGGATAAAACAGGCGTAAGCCGTCAGTACGTGAGCAAAATTATTAAGCGCTACGAAGCCGGCAACTTTATCCCTGTCACTAAGCATCAGCAAGCCATCATACGCCGCTACCAGGCTATGAAGAAAAAACTACAAATGCAGTAAGGTTATGCCTACCCTACCAGCAGGACTTATAGATAGCAATACCGAGCTCTTCAACGCCGGTAACTTTAAGCTGAGGGCGCTGTGCAACGGTCAAGTGGTGGAGTTCGGGCAGCTGCCTCAGGCGTACCTCGTTGCCATGAGTGCGTTTGTAGAGCAGCTGCTTGGCCACCCTTCGCAAAATTTAGAGAGCGACGCCTGGTGCCTCTTTGGTGGCTTTGACCATACCGCCGACTACGATGCCGCTACCGGCACATTTACCCCCGAATACTGGGAATGCGGCCTAAAAAACCGCTGCCACAAGGTAAAGAAGTTGTGCCTACAAAGCCCCAACACCCCCAGCGGTCGCCCCCTAAGCCGCCGCGAGCTACAGTATATACGCCTGCGCGCTCTGGGCCACAGCAACGCCGAGGTAGCCCTGCAAATGGGCATTGCCGACAGCACCATCACGGCCATGTACAACCACATTAAAGAAAAGTTCATGCCCCCCGGCGTAGAGAGCATGGCTCCCGATCACAACTTCATGACCACCTACGCCATCAACAATAACATTATATAAGCCATGAGCTTTTCAGCGAAAAAAATAAAAACCATGCTGTTGGCGCTTGCCGACGCACAACGGGTGCATGAAGGCCGCCGAGACCACAATGCTGCCTACCTGGAACTTTCCGGTAAACTTTTGACCAGCGAACAGCGCGAGGCCATTCAACAGATTATCGTGCAAGAATCGCTAATCATAGCCGATTTTGTGGAGCTGGAAGTTGATCTTAAAATTATGTTTCGCCAGGAGGCAGAAAAAATGGAGGAATAAAAAAATGAAATTCAATGTTAAACTTTCCGATAACCTCATTCTTATTAGCACCGAAAACCATGAAGAAACTGCAGGTGGCGTAGCAAGTGTAGCATTTCTATTTTCCTTTTTTTGGGAGAAGTGTAGCATTATCATCAATGCCGACGATGTAGAAAGCGAACTGAGTCATATTACCTATACCAATGTCCCTGATGAACTTTTTCTCTCCCTAAAGGATTTACTCGAAAATGAACACTGGGAGGTCCTGAAAGAGTGCTTTAAAAAGCATATTGACCATTTTGAAAATGGCTAGTTCCAATACCATGCGTGTGCGCATCACTCGCTGCAGTTCACCATTTAAGTGGTACACTGCGCGTGTTGGCCAAATAATCAGAGTTTATTCTGCAGTTCGGAAAAGCGAGCTGTTCGGCACGGAGCATTACGATTGCGTTTACAACCCTTTGATGCACGTGTGGAGGGGATATAGCGTAGATAAAAATGATTGTGAAATTGTAAAAACCAAATAATGATTAAAAAAACTCTCGGTTACATTTTCAAGTATGGCTACCTGGTAGTAACGCTTGCACTCGCCATTCTCAAGTGGTGCGGTAAAATTACCTGCTCATGGTGGTGGATCACATCACCAATATGGGCGCCTATAGTTTTTACAATACTGGTTTACATATTCGTTTTACTCTCAATCCGTAAGCATGGAAAAGGAAGCCAAAAATAAAGAAACCAGCGATGCCTTGGTGAGTCGCGACTGCCTACGCAACCTACTTGATAGCGTATGGGGTAACCATAAATACTTTACTGCTACACCCCTCTTCTATCAGCAAACGGGAATCAACTGCCGCCGATGGGCAAAGTTGTACCGAGGAGAGTTAAGCATTACCATAGACGAACTCAAACGTGTATGCCATGCGCTTAACATAGCGTTTTCAACCGAGACATTCTCCCGGCAAATGAAGTTGTTTGATTAAAAGCCTTAGAAAGACAATCCAAACACCAATGTGGCTATGAGAGTAGCAGCCGCAACTATCAAAGTACATACAGCGATTATGAATGTTCTCTTAGTATACTTGGTCATCTGGCCACTATGCTCAAAAAGTTGATCTTCTCGGAGCATTCGCTTAGCGTCTCCTTGGTATTCTTCTAAACCCATAGCATAACATTTTTATTAGCAAATATATAAAAAACGTGCAATTTTCTAAACACATATACTAATGGCTAAAAGTAAAGTTTTTGAACGTGCTGCGCAAAGCATTTTCGACCTATTTCAGGACCTGTACAACCGCAATGCACTCACCGTAGGCGAGGCCACACAGTTCAACGAAGCCTACGAGGTTGTGATACTACACTACAACGAGTCCATTGCGCCGGCACCCTGTCCCCTACCATGGACAGATGAAGAGTTTGCAGAGGCATGGGCACAGTGGGTAAAGTACAAGCGTGAGCAGCATAATTTCAGCTACAAACCCACCGGGATAAAAGCCACACTTGACGGCCTGTATAAGGATGCCAACGGTGATGCGCGCTACGCCATTGAAATAATAGAATTTAGCATGAAAAATGGTTATAAAGGGCTTTTTGCACCTAAAGGAGGCATCGCCACTAATACACCGAAATTAAAAGCCTCTGCTGCAAATTTAATCAACGCTAACCAGGGAGCAGCAAGTATGCTTGGATTGTAATTGTTCTAAATAATAGTTTACTTTTTACCATACATGATTTTATTCTAAGAAATTATAAAATATATGGTACAAATAGTAATGCTGTTTTTAAGAATTATCATGGAAAATGCTCTCGGTAATTATGTGGTAAAATTATGTAACGATATCGGAACTTTTTTAGGAAATCACTTTTAATTATGAGTATCTACCTTACTCTACGCACCGCCAATCAGGCGGATGCTACACGCACGGTGTTAGACCTCCTCACCGAAATACATCGTACTGCAAAGCGCGAAATTTCGGCAGAGGATTTAGCGCTCGACACGCGTATGCTTATAGCTGAAGTCAACCAATACTTCAGCTACGTAACCATAGAGGAATTATGTACTGTGCTGCGCGCCGGCGTACGTGGCTACTACGATAAAGAGGGGAAGGTGTACGCGTTAAGCATTAGCACCTACCATCAATGGATATTGTCCTACCTGAATACCGAGGAACGGATTAGATTTGTGCGCAAGATGCAGGAGGAAGAAAACCGCAATCGCCCGCAGTTGGAGCAACACACCAAGAAAAGCACTGAGGAAATACGGCAGGGCTACATTGAATTATCCGAGGAAACATACGCCGCCTACGACCGCTGCGGGCAGTGCGTAGATGTATTCAACCTGGTGTACAATTTCCTCGACAGCGAGGGTATGTTGTCATTTAGCAATGAGGATAAGAATGCAGCCCTGAAAGAGGTAACCGACGATATGAGCCGCACGTCGCCCAAGGAAGTTAAGCGCCTGGGCGATCTTGCCCAGGGTAGGGGTAAGGCGGCGCTCGTATCGCGCGCCAAAACGTACCTACTCAAAAAGTATTTCGACGCGCTCATTGAGAAAAATGAGGCGCTAACATTTAAGAAGTAATGGAAGTACACAAAATAGATACTACCAAAGTACCCACCGGTCAACCTGATACCAAGCCACAAACGAAGGTTACGCGCAAGGATAGCGAGGATTCGGAGTTCAACCGGTTTATTGACGCTTCTGTAAAGTCGCTCAATAAGGCCGATGGCAATCCCACTAAAATGGTGAACGAAATGAACACCATTTGCAACCGCCTCATTGAATTTAACGACGAAACGCTAACCAACTTTGCGCTGGAATACATTTGCGGCGAAACAAACTTGAAGTTGCCGGCACTACGATCGCACCTCAAGCGGCTATCGGAGGCTATTATCAAGGGCGATGGCGGCGACGCCAACACACCCGAAATAGTGGTAATTGAAAACTGGATTAACGAGCACTACGACATCTATTACAACACCGTAAGCAACCTGCTTATGGGTAAGCGCAAGTTTGTTGATACATATGAGGAGATTAACATTAACAATATGCTGCGCCACCTACGTAAGAGCCACTACGACTACTCTAAGCAGAAACTCAACGAACTCCTTATGAGCGATTTTGTAGAGCAGCGCAACCCCATAGCAAAATTCTTCGAGGAACTCCCGCCGTGGGATGGCGTTGATCGCTTTGACGAACTGGCCGATCACATTGCATTTGCTCAACATATAGGCGACAGCATCGACCATCGCAAGCGCTTTGCACACCATCTGCGCAAGCACTTCATTCGCTCCATTGCCTGCGCCTATGGCGTTGACTTTAACAAGCACGCCATACTGTTTGTCGACCAGCAGCAGAGCAGCGGTAAAACCAGCCTCACGCGATGGATGTGTCCACCCGGCCTCGAAGAGTACATGTGCGAAAACCCACTCAACAGCAACGATGGCAAGGATAGCCTCATTGCGCTCAGCAATAACTTTTGGTGCATACTGGATGAGTACGGAAAAATGCGACAGGATGAGCAAAACTGGTACAAGAGTGCCATGAGTAAAGACTTAATCAAGGTGCGCATTCCCTATGCTGCCACACCCATCACCACCAAGCGTATCGCCAATTTTGTAGGTTCCACCAATGAAACCGACTTTTTGGACGATCCCACCGGCAGCGTTCGGTGGATTTGCTTTGAACTGCAATCGTGCAAGGATAAGTTTGCTATTGACTTTGCCTACCGCGAACACATTAACCCACGCGACTTATGGATACAAGCCTACGCCATGTACAAAGATGGCACAGAATATAAGTTGACGCGGGAGGAACTACTCGAAAATGAGTTTATCAATGGACAGTTTAAAGCCGTTTCACCAGAAATGGCCTACGTAGCCAAACACTATACCCCGGGACAACCCGATGATGGCGTATTTATGACCACCGGAGATATCTATAACGAGCTGATGAAAAATGAGGATATTCCCCTTGAAGTACGCCGCAAGATGCATAGCACTAACGTTGGTCGAGCGTTGACAACGTTTAAGTTTTTTCGTACGAGTAGGTACGATAAGGAGTTGAACTACTCCGTAAAAGGTTACTTTGTAAAAAAACGATTGTAAAAAAGGATTATATATAAATAAAAAGATTTTATGCTTTTTTCCTACTCTCCTACTCGAAATTGATATAGCATAATACAGTATTATGTTATAGACGAGTAAGAGAATTGAAGATACCCACTCTTAACCTACTCGAAAAGGTAAAGAGTAAGACAAAAAGAGTTTTCGAGTAAGTAAAAAATATCACACCAACTCGCCCAAGAATGAAGTCAACAAAGGGATGTAGAACTTCGAGTAAGCGAGTAAGAAATTTTGAAGTTTCGAGAGAGTTTATAAAACGAAAAAGATTTTCGCGCAAAAATATATGTTGACCACCAAAATTCAAATCAAACCTCACCTTGTAGAGTACATCACCAATAAGTTTGGTATGGAAAACGGCGTAGTACAACTACCGCGCGACCTTGACCTGTACCATGCTATTTGGGACCAACTCATAAAGCGCCCGATAAATTCCGTCGACCAGGGTAACCTTGAAATAGCCCTGCCTGACAGGCGTACCGGCAAGTCACCCGAAACCTTCAACTACCTTAGCAAGCGCAGCTGTGCCATTATTGAACGCCGCATAGAAGTCATGTTGTGGGCGGAGTTGCACGACCTGCTCGACGAGGAAAAGCATCGATACGGTGTTGAGTACATCGACACCGTTCATACATTCAAGTGCAAGTATATTCTTAACTCCATCTCCGAAGATGCATTGCTGAAAAATTATTACCGATGGCGTGATCGCGTTCGCAAAAAAAGAGAGCGCCGGGAATACAAAAAAACATCAAAATAATTTCACCGACCAAGTGTAGCGATTTGTCCGTTTTGGGCGGTAAA
This sequence comes from Bacteroidales bacterium, assembly GCA_031553765.1. Lineage (GTDB taxonomy): Bacteria > Bacteroidota > Bacteroidia > Bacteroidales > UBA932 > JAITMY01. The sequence continues at coordinate 841,418 of JAVBKY010000003.1, read as the reverse complement.
GACGTCCGAAAAACGTCCAAATATGGCGAAGTGTTTAATTTCCAAAATATTGCAAAACAATAAAACTCGATATAAAATGAGCACCGAAAATATGGGCGGGTACATTGCTGCCGAAATACTTTTTTATGATGATGTAAAAGTTGCTACTCCGCTATCGGATGACACTATATATGTACAACCCAAAGATGGCTGTTCCTGGTACAAGGCAAACGCGACACCGGGCAGCATCAACATTAGCTGTGAAAGCGAACACACAACATCAGGTACGCTGTACAACTTTGAGGGCGGGCTGCGCATTGCGCTACCCCATGTCAACCAAAGGCTACTTAATCGCCTTGAATTTGAACCCTTTCTTCTCAAGTACACCGATGCTCATGGCGTAGCAAAAGTGGCAGGAACAAAGAGCTCCATGCTCACAGCTACCATTGTAGAAGAGGGCGACAGCGCAAGCAGCTTCCGAGGCTACGCTATCGGCTTAATGGGCCGACTACTGTGTAAACCGCTAACCCTTTCAACGGCTATCGCAAGTCCTTTATAATACACCGCGCGACGTTTTATTTTGTGGCAAATAAAACGCGCGATGTTACACCTGCACAATATTCTCAACGGCATTTGGCTCATGGAGCCGAGTGCCGTTACTAACTACCTTCCGCTGATAGCCTCCTGGCTCAAGGGTACTCAAACGCTACAGGCGGTGGCGCGTGAACATGACGCCTGCGCTACCATGCAGGGCAGCGCTTACCGCATTCCACAGTACAACGGACAGCGAGCAATAGCAAATCTCCCCGAAAATTCAATCGCTATTATTCCTGTAGAGGGAGTAATGACGCAGCACGACCAGGCGTGTGGCGACTCCGGCATGAAAACAAAAGCAGCGATGCTCCAGCAGTGTTACGCCAACCCAAACATTAAAGGCGTTATGTTTGAAATTTCGAGCCCGGGCGGTGAAGCATACTCTGCCATAACCATACAAAATGTCATTGCTGAGCGCAACAAGCCCGTGTTTGCATTCTTTGCTGACACGGCATGCTCCGCTGCATACATTGGCTTTTCCGGTTGTGATCTGATTTTTGCCGCCAACGAATTTGTTGTAACAGGCAGCATTGGTACTATAAAAACTATTGCTGACTATAGCAAGCAGCTGGAGAAGGAGGGTGTTATCCTAACGGAAATTTACGCAAGCCAATCAACCGAAAAAAACGCGGAAGTAAAGGCCGCGCTTAATGGCGACTTCTCACTACTGCAAGCGCAGGTTGACTACTTCAATGACAACTTCGTTTTAAAGTCGGTGGCGACATTCCGCGAAAAAACGCTGAAGGGAAACACCGAGTGGAAAACAGGAAAAACGCTATACGCACCTGAAGCCCTAAAGTTAGGGCTGATTGACGATATCGAATCACTCGAAAATATGGTAAGCATTCTCTTACAACAACAATAAAACCTTTTCAAAATGAAGTGGAAATTTTTAAGCGCGGTTGCATTTGCAGCGCTATCGGCCAAAGCCGAAAAACTTGAAGCCCTTGAAGCAGCCTTCAAGGCCACCGCACCTGAAGGTACGGAAATGACCGCCGACTCCATCATTGAGATGCTGGCTAGTGCAAAAGTGGATACCGAGCAAAGCCAGCAACTTCAAGACCTGCAAGCAAAGTTGGAAGCAGCCCAACAGGCCAGCACCGACCTGCAAACCAAGTTAACCGCCTCCGAGCAGCAAGTGAGTGAACTCACTACACAAGTAGATAACCTGAAGAAGGGTGCCGGTGCGCAAGGTGCCGCAGCTCAATCTAACCAGGAAACCACCGCAGGCGAAGGCGATAGTGTAATCGCGGCGCTTGATGGCAAGAGTGGCGCCAACCTGCTTGCCACCATGCGCAACGAAGGCCTGGTGTAATTGTATAACCTTTAAAAATTCAATAGAAAAATGGCCAAACCAACCCCCATTATTAGCGTTTCCCTGCTGCAAAGAGCAGCCGAAACCTACAACGCGCACATTGCGCAAGTCCCCGTGCTCAAGATAGCCGAGGTGGCTGCCGCGCTTAAGATTAACGTAGTTAGTCTTATCCAAACCTACAACTACCTAACGTTGGAACGCAAAGGTGGTTTGCTTACGCCCTACGCCTTGGGCAAGGAAATTGTATCACGCGCCGAACTCGGCCGCATGAGGCAGATGCCGCTAAACATGTACCGCTCGTACATCGAAACCGTGGACGACATTACTCGTTACGACTTCGATGATAAGAAGCAGGTGCTGGTTAACGGCGGACAGCCGGTTGACCTTGCCAAGGGTAAGCACCCCCTGGAAGCAATCATCCTCTTCAACATGGCCAGCACCATGTCCGAAGATGTGATCAACAACCTGTTCTTTGGTGAACACGATGAAACCAGCAACGAGGCACACGCGGCTTTTGATGGCTTCTACACCATCATTAACGCGCTCATCGCCGCCGGCGAAGTCGCAGAAGCAAAGGGCAACCTGGTTGCTTCAGGTGAACTGACAACTCCTGTAGATGGTAACGATACTTCGGCTTTTGATAACCTGCTAAAGTGGTTGCTTGCTGCATCACCCAAGCTGCGTTCAGGGAAGGCACGCCTGCGCTTATCCGATAGCGCATTGCTCGCAGTTACGGCAGCGTATGGCAACAAGGTGAAGTACACCAAGGACCCAACCATAGCAGAAACCATTACTGCAATCAAGGAAAAGGTGATGGCACCCAATCTCGAAGTTCTCAGCCACGTATGCCTTGGCTCCGGCAGCAAGCTCACGCTAAGCGGCGAGGTAGAGGATCCACGCGAAAAAGATTTGTTCAGCTTCGGTATCAGCACCGACATCGCTGCGCAAATGGTACAGGTGCGCGACATCAATAAGAACCCCAACCTGCCGCAGTTCTTTGCTCAAGCCGCTTTCGGCACCTGCGTAAAGACCGTAGGCAAGCATCTGTTCATGACCAACGAACAGCAAAACACGGGCATCAACCTTAGCGGCGACTACTAGTAGTTGCTGCTAAGGCGCAGGCCTTACGCTTATTCTTTTTGTAAAACATTTTATTAAGAAAAACACATGGGAACAAAACCCTTTAACGTACTTGATGGGGGCGAATGCGCCCCTGAAGTTATGGGCGGTTATCGCTCACGAATTGGCATCTATCGCAAGTGTGATGTTACTGCCGTGCCCAGGCGCGACGCTATGATGATGGGTGAGCCTTCACCCGCAACGCGCTGCAAGGTAACCGGCTCATTTACCCTAAAGACGGGTGGCAAGCTGATGGTAGTAGATTGCGTACCCGGAAGCGTGGGCTACAAGGGAGAACCGCAGGGTGAGGTTGGCTCATCCAGCTTCAAGCCAAGCGGACAGTTCAGGGTAGGCGATAAAGACACGGCTGACGCGCTGGCTGCCGAACTTGTAAACGGCACCTGCTACCTGCTGATTGACGAGCACGATGGTCGCCAGCTAATGGTGGGTAACGAGAGCTACCCCGCTGTTGTGAAACCGGCTTTTGATGGCGGGCAAAAGGCAGCCGATGCGCGCGGCTACACCTTCACCTACGAGGTAGAAGGGCAGCACATTCCAAAGCAATACATGGGCATGCCCATCGACTTAAATGCGGCAGCAGTTGAAGAGGAAGTTGAACCGGGGGCATAGCCCCCACATTACTTTAATACATGAGTAAACCACAAGAAATTAAGGCGTGGCTTGAAGACAAGCAGCGCAAGTATAGCGAGGGGGTAGCGCTCTTTAATGCGTGCGCCTCAAAGGTGCTGAAGGATAAGTACAGCGCCTACTTTGAGAAAAACAAGGATGCTGCCGTAGGTGGTGTAGCCTTTAACATGCTTATCTCGCAGCTCACCATCATAGCGCAAAGTGTAGCAGCTGCCGCAGCAACATCGGCAACTACCATCATCAATAGTGCCCTTGGTAAAGTTGTGCAGGATCCTGTAAAAATTAAGGCCGAGGACTTGACAGCTGAAGAACTGCCAAAGCCGCTACGACTGAAGTTGGATTTAGTGCGCGAACTTACGCCTGAAATTGCCAACCTGCACACTAAGCTCAAGGATGAAAACCTGACCGACGAGGAGGCAAGAGCGCTCGCGGAAGAGTTGTGCGAAAAGGATGACAACCGCGCTACCATGTGGGCAGAAATCGACGACTTCCTGCAGGACAACGATAAGCACCTGGAAGAAATTCCAACGGCCGTATTGCCTGAAAATCCCATAGCAAAAGGTGCCTACCTGGTAAGCCGCAAAAAGTTGGTTGAAGGCTATATCTCGCGCGACGAGAAAAAGCTGAAGGGGCAAAACAAGCCCAATATTAAGACCAAAATTGAGGGTAGGCTTGATAAGCTACGCACTGAGTTGGAACAAATAGAAGAGCAACTCATTGAAGCCGGCAGTTAAGCACCTGGTGGAGGGGTTGCAATCGGGCAACCCCACGCCCTTTTTTCACAAAGGCGAATGGGCAGTACATGAGGTGCTGCCCATTTTGCTAAGTAGTACAGGCAAAGCGCACGTATCCATTGCCACCTTCAGCGTAAGCGAAGATAGCCTGCGCCCGCTATTTTTTAGCATCGACAGCGGCGCGATCGCAAGCCTGCGTCTGCTACTCGACTTCACCGTGCAGCGGCACAAGATGGACATGCTTGGCTTTGCCTCGCACATCACGCCGCACATTCGCATTGCCAGCAACCACGCCAAGCTGCTGCTCATTGAAAACGAGCAGCACCACGTTACGCTATTGGGTAGCGCCAACCTAAACACTAACGCACGTTGGGAAAACGGCGTACTGTTTAGCGACCGCAACATGTTTGACTTTTTTAGCGCGGCCTTCAGCCAGGCATACGAAACCGCGCAGCCTTGGAACTTATGACGTTAACACCGGAACAGCTGCAACAGGTAGAGGCAATGGCCGAAGCGCTAATGCCACCACAAGATATTGCCATTCTGATAGGCATAGCCGCTGAGCAATACGACTGCTTCAGGTTGCACTGTCTGGAGTGGACCTCTAACGACATTTACGCCGCCTACCAGCGCGGACGGCTGCGCACCAAACTGGCGCTACACCAAAATGTGGTGAAGTTGGCTAAGGTGGGAAGCCCCCAAGCGGAGGAGTTGGCAGAAAAATATATAGCAGCACAGAATTTATGAGTAAGGCGATCACACTACAAGAAAAAATTGCGGCGAACCTCTTCAAGCCGGCTGATGAAGCAGCCTTATACCTCACCCGGGATGAGCAGGAGATCCGCAAGCGCTGGGCTGCCATTTACACCAAGTGGCTTGATGAGCCGCTAACCCCCGTAAAGGATATGGTAGCGTTTATTGTCAATGGTGGCGAAATGAGCGCTTTTTCCTCCGTTACCAAGGCAACGGCTTACCGTGATATTGATGCTGTGCGCGTGCTGCTGGGAGATGTAAAAACAGCTCATAAATCGTGGGTGCGTCACCTGGTGTATGAGAACCTGGTGTGGGCCATGAAAACGGCCAAAGATAAAAAGAACGTTGACGGTGTGGTGTTGGCTGCCGACAAGTTGGGTAAGTATTTTAAGCTGGATAAGGACGAGATGGAGCCAATGGACTGGGAGGCGTTTCCGCAGCCCAACTTCGAGCCCACTGACGATATTACCGTGCTGGGTATTCCGGGCGAAAATAAGAAGGATTATGAGGCAAGGCGGGCTACCATTCGCAAGCGCCTGAAGATGCCGGCGGTTGACGTGGATTATACTGAAGTAAAAAAGGATGAATAGCCACATCAATAAACGCAAGTTATACTTCAACGCCCCGCAGCGCGAGGTAATGGCGGTTGCTGCTAAAAACACGTACATTGTCGCCTCGCGTGGCCTTGGAAAATCCGAGGGCTTCGACGCCTACGACATGGTACGCAACATGAACGCCATGCCGCGCAGCTGCGGTGGTTTTGTTTCACCCACCTACTCCAAGGCCCTACAAAATACGCTACCCGCCATTTGCCACGCGCTTTCGCGCTGGGGTTACATTCAGGGCAAGCACTACTTCATTGGCGTGCGTCCGCCCAAATCAGCCGGCTTTAAAACGCCCTACATTCAGCCCTTCAGCTACGACAACGTGCTATCGTGGTACAACGGTAGCATTATGCACATCCTTTCGCTCGATCGCGCCATGAGCGCCAACTCCATGAACCTGGACTGGCTCATCATCAGCGAGGCGAAGTACATCGACTACAACAAGCTCAAGTCCGAGATTTTTCCCGCCAACCGTGGTAATCGGCAGTACTTTGCCAGTTGCCCCTGGCACCACAGCGTACATGCCTCTACCGATATGCCCACCTCCAAAATGGGCATGTGGATACTGGAGAAAGAAAAGGATATGGACAAGGAACTCATAGCCGGCATTAGGCACGCCTATTCGCGCTATATTTACCTCAAATCGCTTCCGGATAGGAATGACTACGTACAGGCAGAACTCGCCAAAGTAATGCGCGATTTGGTGCAGTGGAGGGCTGCGGCCACTTTTTACGCCGAGTACTCCATCATTGATCACTTTGAAATCTTAGGCGAAGATTGGATATGGCAAATGAAGCGCGATCTGCCTGATGTGCTTTTTCGCACCTCCATTTGCAATGAGCGTCTGCTCAAAGTCGCCAACGGTTTCTACCCGGCGCTGGATGACGACCTGCACTTCTACATACCAAGTACCGATAACGGAAGGCTAAGCCTTATCGGGTATAATTTCGAGGCGTACCGTGGCGTGAATTGCCTTGGTGATGCCGACCTTGATTTTGATGAACCGCTTTACATAGCGTTTGATAGCAATGCTGCTATCAACTCCGTAGTGGTTGGACAGATTATAGACGGAGAACTGCGCACAATAAAGTCGCTATTTGTGAAAACACCTCGCAAGCTGCCTGAGCTGGTAAAGGTTTTCTACGACTACTACCTACCCAAGATTAAGAAGGAGGTAGTAGTGTTCTACGATGCCACCTTTGTATGGACCACCGGCAGTAGTGACGAGTCGTACTACGATACCATTGAGCGCATCCTAAAGGGAAGCAATTGGGATGTAACAGGTGTTTACCTTGGCCAACCTGTACCCCATGACTGGAAGCACAAGGAAATTGACCGCGCCCTGAAGGGTGATCCCGACCTGCTCTTTCCTCGCTTTAATCTTTTGAATAATGAGTACCTGAAGCTCGCCATGGAGCAGGCGGGTATAAGAACCGGGCGCAACGGATTTGAGAAGGATAAATCGGCCGAGAAGCTGCCCGATAGCCCACAGCAACCCGATGAAACCAAGACACACATTACCGACGCCTGGGATACTCTTTTCATAGGAGCCAACTTTTACTACACGTATCCCTCCTACGCTGATGCCGGCGGCGTTGAATTCGTTGGCCAGCGCTAACCCATCTACCACAACACTCACCACGATTCGCTCGTTACGAGCGTGCGCCATGCCCGCACGCTGGGCAACGCGCACTCCTTCACTACGCTACTCTTAGGTGAGAGTTGCACGGTAGCGCACAAGCCACTCGATGCTTGCGCTATGCGCATGCGCAACGACAGGCTTCCTTACCCTCCCACTCCCTACCCACATAACACAGCGGTATCGCACCCTCACGGGTGCGATGCTTTTTGAGGGGGCGCGCCCTACACCGAGCCACCCCCCGCAGCATATTACGGTCAAAAAAAAGGTGCTTCCGCACTTTCTTCGACAGGGCGGAGCGGGGTCTTCTGACGGATTAAGGGGTGAAATTCCCCTTACAACCCCTTTAATCATTTAAAAAACAATACGTTGCAACAAATTTTATGTGAAAATGCTTGCAAAAGTGCAACTCAATGAAAAACAGAAAAATACAATGCTAAAAATCTCACACTTTTTAACCAAAAACACCTGCAAACTACTGATTATTATTTTGTTATATCGAAATTTATTTCTATCTTTATGGAGCGTTAAGGTAGTAGAGCACCGAAACGCACATTTATTTACCACTTAATTTTTGTTTTATGGACAACAAAACCAAGGCAGCCCAAGAGGCAGCAGGGGCAAAGACTGCCCCAACCGCAAGCGCAGCAGCGCAACCCGCCAAAACCGCAGCACCCGCTGCACCAAAGCAAAAAACTTTAGCGGAACTTATTGAGGAGCGCACCGAGCAGGTACGCAAGCAAGCCGAACTTGCCGACAATAGAGAGGTATTGCTAAGCATGCAAAAGCAGCTCCTATCCATTGCGCAAGGCATGGATAAGGATTTGAAAAGCGGCAGCTTTATCACCGAAACGGTACGGCTTAACATTAGCGTAGGTAAGGGTTATCACGATGAAGAGAAGTTGCAAATCACCAACCCTTGCTTGATTGCCGGCTTCATTGAGAGGTTATGCGTTGATATTGACCGCAAGATTACGGACATTGAGAAGCAGCTTGTAGCGTAGCCGAAAAAGGCAACGGCAGGGCTATTGTAGAGCGCCCTGCCGTTGTTACCACTTAGATTTTTTGTTACAAAAACCAAAGCATTACAAAAGTAAAAAAAAGATGGACGAGAACAAAAAGACCGATGGACAAAAAAGGGTAGATTTCAGGCGCACACAGCTTAAGGAGCTAAGCATAAAGGCACGGGCGCACCGTGAAAACATGGTAGGCAAAGCCCTTGCTGCGGGCAACCTGCAGGAGGTGGAACGGTGGACTATGGCAAAGGTGAACGACATTATAGCCGACTGGTACAGGGATAGCACAGGCGCAACGGAGTTTAAAACGTTTCGCCAATGGCTAACAGCGGGGTTTGCCGTGCAGCGTGGAAGCAAAGCCTTTGTGCTATGGTCACGCAAGCGCAACGCCAAAAAAGAGGTGCAGAGCGACAAGGGCGAACCCGAAGAACAAGAGTACGATTTTTTCCCTATTGCCTACCTCTTTAGTAACCTACAAGTAGAACCACGTAACACCCGCCCCCATGAAGAAACAGCCACCACCCAGGAACCCGCCGAAGCAGCCCCCGCTTACGCAAGAGCAGAAGCAAGCGAATTTGAAAAAGCTTTTACGGCGTAATCCTGCCCTAAAAACATGGATTACAGCCCTTGACCTTGAATTAGTATAAACCTTTAAAGCCTTGCCCTCACAGGGGGCAAAGGTGCGCTCAAATAGGAGTTCCGCAGTCCGCCCCTTTAGGCGGTTTTTTTGTGCCCTAAAAAAACGCCAACTACCAGCTGCTTCATCATGCTTCGCAACCGGTTTGATTTTACTTCCATTTTACCTCGCTTAAAGTCCTGCAGGAAAAGTGGAAGTAAAAGATTAAGAAGAAAATAGTTACATTTGTGATATTACCACCTAAAAATCAACACTATGAACTCCTTTAATTTTGACAATATTGGCAACACGGCTATTGCTGTAAGATTTCAATGCGACGAATGCGAGACAACTATTGAAAGTGACGAAATTAGAATACCGTCTCCTGACTTCTCTGCGGAGACAACTAGTGATAGCCAAACAGAGAACTATGGGGAGGCAGTATGCCCAAACCCCAAGTGTGGAAAAGAGTTTACCATTGATATTTTTTCAACCTTTTCAGGTGGTAGTGGTTGCATAAATGAATTACCTGATGATAAAAGCGTTGAAATAATTGAGACCCCTGACCCCGATTACGAAACAGAGTATGATGCCATCTTCAGTAACACTGATTTCTTTCTTACCTTCCAAACGGAAATCAACAACTTAGATGAATTAAACAAAATTACTCTTCCGAATCCTCTTGTGGAAATGGTTTTAAAAAGACAAATATTTGTAGGTGTTATCACAGCAATGGAAGCATATCTGTCTGCAGCATTTATCCATACGACGCTCAACAAGGATGAGTATACTGAAAAATTTGTTGCAACTTTTAAAGCGTTTAAAGATCGTAAAATTACGTTGAGCGAAGTATTCAAAGTTCACAAAACAATCAAAGATTTCTGCAAAAAGGAAATGCTTGATATCGTATACCATCGCTTGAGCGTGGTAAAAAATATGTATAAGGACACATTAAATGTTGACATTGGTGATATAGCAGAAGTTGCCAAAGCTGTTAATATAAGGCATGACTTAGTGCATCGTAGCGGAGCTACTAAAGAGGGAAAAGGAGTTAGTATAGATAAAGCGGCTGTTGACAAGTTAATTGCTACTGTAGTACAGTTTATTGAAGCTATTGAACTCCAAATCGTGTTATTTGAGTAATTACACTTACAAGTGAAGTGGTTAAACCTTTAAATATTTTTAACAATAAAAATACCTTTTGCTATTGTAAAAGGTATTTTTATTTATACCTTTGTGAGGTCAAACAGCTATACAAAGAGAATGAAGTCAACAGAACTACACAGAAAAGCAGTAAAGGCGGGCTGGAAGTTACTCTACCAGGATGGCACAAGCCACTGCTTCTACGAAAAAAACGGCAAGGTAGTTTGCATACCTTACCACGGAGCAAAAGAAGTGCCAACAGGAACATGTAATAAAATCTTAAGGGCTTTGGGCTTAAAGTAGCCCAAAGTCTTACAAAAAACACTACGACCATGAAAACAATCACAGTTATTTTAGAAAAGGGGAAAGACGGCTACGGTGTATCCTTTGAGGATATTGCCAACGTTTACGGCTTTGGTGCTACCGTGGAGGAGGCTAAAGCTGATGCCAAAGCCGCGCTTGATGGCTTTGTGAAAGTGCTAAAGATGCACAACAAACCTATACCTGAAGCCCTGCAAGGCAAGTACGAGTTGCACTTTATTTTTGACACCTCGGCCCTACTGGAATACATTGGCGGCACAGTAACACAGGCAGCCTTGGCCAAAGCCTCAGGTATAGCCCCGGCACAGCTGAGCCACTACGCCACACGCCGCAAAAGACCGCGCCCCGAGCAGCGCAATAAAATTGTAATAGGCTTACACAAAATAGCCGAGGAACTTTTAACCGTTTCATAATGCTGCTGTTTGACGACGTGCTTATGAACGGAACCCACCCTCAAAAGGGGTGGTTTTTTTATTTCATCATATTTTCGCTGCTCCATCATGCTTCGCAATTGGGTTGATTTACCTCCATTTTCTTTCGCTTCAAATCCCGTAAGAAGTGGAAAATATTGTCATAAAAAGGCGACAAGAAGCCTATAATCAACAATATGAGATGGATCAAGATATCATAATAAACCTAGGGTTAAATGTAAAAAATTACCAAATAACACTCTATAACACAAAAATAGCCCACTCGGTGATTGTATTAAAAGAGATTTTTGTATCTTTAAAAAGCGAATTCAATCGCGTTTAATGTTATTTAACAAACTTTACGCGTCAGCAATTTCCTTATTTTATTGCTTTGTACTCAAATCATTGATTTTGCTCCCTTTTCTAATTAAAAACCGTAGCTTATGCTAACGCAAAAAGAAGCCCTAACATTTATCTTCGCCAATTACCCTGAGCGAAAAGGTGTTATTGATAGCAAGTTGACGGAAGCTTTAGGAAGTTGGCTGCGAAAGTTTGAGTTGATCGGCTTTATTACGTGTGGTGTCAATGGTAACTCTAAGCCCACGTTTAAGGTCACAGACTTCGCCACTAATGTCTATGAAAATATTGTTGAGCCCCAACACCAAAAGTTGACTTTATCTCAACGGCTTGGCAATCTCTACCTTCGTAAATTCGCTAATCTTTAGAGTTGTGGTTAAAAGGTGTTGTGTATTTTGGATACCCACAATGTATCATCGTGAGTTGTCCTCAATGCATGACCCCCTACCTGTATCTATTGAGAAAAACATCTCCGATGACGATATCCCTTTTAATGTAAAAGTTACCCTCTTAAACAAGAAGGGAGATATTGACATTGAACATAAAGCATCCACAGTCCATTTGCATTGCGCAAAGCAATGTATAAATGGACTTTTTTTGTACACATATACCTACGATCACACAAATAGCTTCGAAATGCATATTGGAAAAGAAATTCCATGTGCGATATACCATATTGTAAAGCGTTTCTATCATGATCATGAGAGCCACCACGAAGAAGAAGATTCTTTAATTAGTGCTTTTCACCAGTCAATCGGGGCAAAAGATATAGATATTAATGCCACAATACTCAAGGCGACAGACTACTACTTAGAACTGTTTCAAGAAAAGTTCGAAGCCTATGCTGACTGGATAGAAGAGGCCTATGCTCAATTTGCCAACTTTCTTGATCACAGGAAAAAGACGCAGTATATAGCAAAAATTTTTCCTATACACAAAGCTCTATCCAAATTGTACGAAGATCCACTAGGAGAGTGGATTTATTGCCGTGCGTTTGTAAACTCTGTGGATGAAAGCATCCTTGATGGCAAGCACAGAGCCGCCATTAAAAATGCTACGAATTCCATTCGTAAGATTCGAATCTATAGGGATAAAACAACTGCTCGATTTACTGAGACAACCAGTCAGATCTCCTATGCATCGGGAAGATTATCTTTTGGGTTGGGGATAATATCTGGTATATTAGGGTTTGTGTCAATTACAATCGCCGTTGGTGCCCTTATCTTCTCTATAAGGGTAGCAGGGAAACCACCTGTTGGCATACAAACTCGTGCTGAAACACAACATGTAGATTCAATACGCCACGTACAGCATCGCTCTGTACTAGAAAAAATGGAAAGTTTTGATAACTGCATGCAGGAGTTACAGCGCAAAAACAACAGCGACCATAGCGTGTTAACGAGTAAAGTAAATAACATTGAGAAAAAAATAGAGAAAAACAGTAAAACAACTCAAGCAAAAATTCCTACAGCAAAGAAAAAAACTACAAAATAACGTTCATCGCAAACTTTATTTTTACCGCCAGAAGCGCAGCACTTCAACTTCTTTTTTTACTGCCTACATCACAATGTTTTAGTTTCCCCCTACTCCCTTTTTCTCTACTTTTATAGTTTAAATAAAACTTCAGCCATGAGAAAGGTAATTCTTTTTTTACTCCTGTTTATTTCTGTTAGTGTCGCTCAAGCACAGGTAAAAACTAAAAAAGTTACTCAAATTTCTACACTTCGCGATAGCGTGGGGTTGCTGAAAGAACAAAACACGACACTTATACAACGCCAAGAATGGCGTAATGAAACGTATGAGCATATCATAGCGCAAGCAACCAATACCATAAATAGCCAAAATTCTTTTATCAACACCTACAGCACTATCATTGGTTGGGGGTCGTTATTTGTCGCTGTTTTAGGCATCGGATTGCCAATTCTGCTCACATATCTTTTTAGCATCAGACCAGCAAATAGCGTAATGAAAAAGTTTGATGAAGAGGTAAACAAGCGTTTAAAGGAATATTTGACAAATGACCGCAAAAGACGCGTTGAAGAGGCCGTTACAAAACTGAAAAGTAACTTTACGCAGTCGCAGGAGGATGCCCTTCGTTACCTTTCCTTTACTACGCAAGATTATACTTCAGATGAACATTTGCAGGATTTAATACAAATTATTAAGCACTACAAATTGTCTGCAGCTCATAAATCTCAACTGCGCTTTTTCTTAAGCACACAGTATAGAGATTGTGTCACAAACTACTTCTCCGAGGTGCTAATCAATGGTGATGGTTATCGATTTGAAGCTGTTAAGTATTTCTGCACCTCAGGCTTGGGTAAATACCTATATCTATTCGAATCTATTCCTTTAACAGCAATTCTTGATTATTACACCATTCTGTCTTATGCTACACAGGTAAATAAAGAGTCTCTACTTACGCTGATGAATTGTAACGGCATGATCGACCGCTTCACGACTGAAGATATAGTAAATAGCTTTATCCGGAGTACAACTTTTCTCACCGTACCCTTCAGTTTAACTTCTGAGGAACTTAAGAACACCGTGTTCTATCAAAAACTCTTATCAACTACTTCTCCCATTCCTTAAATTTTCCCTCCCAAAAAAAGCACACAACTTCGGGGATTTATTTTGTACCCACCGCAAGCCTGCTTCGGCAGGCTTTTTACTATCTTTGCCACGTCAAACATTTTTTCACAGAGTGCAGCCTGTCAGTACAGGCTGTGTTTTGCATTGCTTGCTTTCGGCGGCTATGCAACCCCGTGTCGTGGTTATAATGGCCTCGACAACATTCTGTGAAGATGTTTGACAACGGGAAGTGCATGGCCGCTTTTTCATGCCGCAAAATCTCAACTTTTAAGCCATGAACCAAACGCAAGCACTCGACCTACTCACCACGCTCATTACTCCCGGTGCCTCCAGTGAGGCAAAATTAAAAGCTGCTAACCAACTTGAGGAGCTGATCCGTCTACTCCTGCCGGAGTAAAATGCTCTCTTTCTGCATTTTTTAACGTTGCAGTAATAAATGAAAAGTGAGGGGGTTGGACCCCCTCACTCAACTGAATTCTCGCCATTAGCGAGTTTAGTAGTACCAAAATTAGGATTATCTCCCTAACTTTGGGTCTGGGAATTTTCCCTCTAAGGAAAAACTCCCAATCTTTGTTACCTGTTTTGAGCATAAGTAATAAAGATTAATGGTTATTTAACTAGACCTGTTAGCGGCTGTCACCGTTAACAGGTTTTTTTGTTTGCACAATGTTACAACATAAAAAGATTCCTTAACTGCAATTTTAAACAAAGAATCAAAAAAAGTGTATTTTTGACTCATACTTAAATAAAGAATTAAGAAAAACTATTTCTCCTCACACAATTTCTCCCTCTCTTTTCTGTCCTTTGATAGCCCGCCTCCGCGGGCTTTTTTTGTGCCGTAAATCATGGCACGCAAAACCATCCACATAAGCAAGCTGCACACGCTGGTGTCCGAGGGCACCGGCAAGCTCATTACGCTCAAGTACCGCGAGCGTAGCACCGGGCACCTGATCACCTTTGAAAAATGGACCTGCACCAGCTGGCACAGCGAAGGGCGCACGCTTAACGTGCTCAACCCCGACAACGGCCAGGTGCGTAAGCTGCGCCGCATTCTTATTGTGGAGTTCAACGGCATTGAAGTAATTGTATAGCATGAAAAAGCAGGACGCAAAACAGCTTTTGGGCGAAGTATTCGACTTTGGGCAAACGGCCTACCTCGGCGGCGCAAGTGCCGTGGTTACGTTTATGAATAGCACCAACATCACGGTGGATGCCGACAACCTCAAAAATATTGAGGTAACCAAAAAAGATTTAAAGGTAAAAACGCAGCTATCGGGCGTACCCGAAAAGATAACGTTTGTGAGCTGGGGCGACAATAACAAGCTGCCGGTGGAGGTGATGGATAAGATGTACAAGAATGTGGGCGTAGCCAAAAACGTAGAGTTTAACGCCCAAATGGTGTACGGTGATGACTTTATGGTGCTGAAGCGCGTGCGCAACAAGGATGGCAAAATAGAGGCCCAGGAGCAGCTGCCCAGCGAGCAGCCCAAGGTGTTTGAATTTATTGAGTACAACAATCTCAACCGCACACGGCAGGAGATAGGCAACGATATATCCCTGTTTCAGCGCAGCTACGTGGAAATTATTCTGAGCGCCGACCGCAACATTGTTTCGCTACGCCACCTTGAGGCCTGCTACAGCCGGGTGAGCGTAATGAACGAAAAGGGTAAGATTGAGTGGCACGGCTACAGCGCCGGCTGGCACAACAACAAGTACCCCGATGACCTGGTAATAACTCCGCTGCTGGATAGCGATGCACCCCTGCGCGACTTCCTTACGCGTACAGGCAAGCTGCCTAACGCCGATGGCAAAACGGTAGACGAACAGGGCATGCGCTACGTGCTTGACGTATCCACCCCCACACCGGGCAGGTTCTACTACATGAAGCCTTACTGGTGGAGCATTTTTGAAAGCGGATGGTACGACTTTGCCTGCGCCATTCCTGAATTCAAAAAGGCCCTTATGACCAACAGCATGGCGCTACGCTACCACGTGATGATAAGTGCCGACTTCTACGATAAGCTGTTCAAGGCAGAGGGCATTACCGAGGAAAAAAAGAAGAAGGATCGCAAGGCGAAATTCCTAAAGGACATGAACGAGTTTCTTGCGGGAGGCGAGAACGCCGGTAAGTCATTTGTAAGCCAGTTCCGGCATGACCATGCGAAGGGTACCGATGTACAAGACATCATCATTAAGCCCATTGAGGCTAAGATGGAGGGCGGCGAATACATTGAGGATAGCGAAGAGGTGAGCAACATTATATGCTACGGCATGGGCGTACACCCCAGCCTGGTGGGCGCAGCGCCCGGCAAAAACTCACCCATTAACGGTACGGAGGCGCGCGAGCTGTTCATTATTAAGCAAGCGCTGTGCAAGCCCATACGCGACATGATAACCCTGCCGCTGCTGCTGGTAAAAGCATGCAACGGTTGGGATAAGGATTTACAATTCAGCATAGCCAACATTATGCTCACCACGCTTGACAAGGGCACGGGTAGCGTAAAGGTGATTGGCGATAAAAAAGTAAACTAAGATGCTTGAAACACTGCTACCCAATACCGCTACGCTGAAAAAGTACGTAAAGGGAAACAAGTCGATGCCTGATGACTCGTGGCTACCCTTTGTACCTGATGCCGCTGAAATGATGCGCCCCTACCTGGGTGACGCGCTAATGGTGCAGCTGGGTGGCGAGGGCACCGATGAAAAGCTGCTGGAGGCTGTACGCCGACCGCTGGCCATATTCACCATGCTGTTGGCTACGGACGAAAACAGCATCAACGTTGGCGGTACCGGGCACACCGTAGCACGCGATGAGAAGTTTGCCCCGGCAAGCGATACCAAAATTTCAGCCTACAAGCGCAGCCTGGCCGCGCGCGGATGGCAAGCCATGGAAGCGCTACTGCGCCACCTGGATGCAGCCAAGATAACCGAGGGTAGGCCAAGCTTAAAGCACTACCTGCGCAGCGCTCAAGAGTTTCAGGAGAAAGGCATGGTGGGTATAGGCTACAACCGCCTGACCTACCAACACCTGTGCGACATGATGCTGGCCGTGGAGGGTAATGAGCTCACTGCACTTATTGGTGTGGAGTTAGCCACCCGCCTGCACGAGCGTAAAGAGGCTGATGAAAATTTGCTAACGCTGGTACAGCGCTACGTGGCCAATAAGAGCGCCGCGCTGCTCCTGGAAGAAAAGGCTAAGCGCACGTATGAACCCCTGGACTACGAGCCGGTGATCAGCATGCTACCCTACGGTGCGCAAGCCGACCAATACGAGGCCAAGATAGTGGCTGAAATCAACAGCGACTACGCCGGCTACGGCTTTAGCGAACCCATTGGCGGGGCGCTTGACTTTAACTCAAAGGATAAAAAGATTTTTTACGGAGGTTGTTAATGAGAACGCTAACACTTGATGGCATTAACTATTCGCTACCCGGAGCCTGGAGCGAAATGAACGACTGGCAGCTGTTTACGCTGGCGGCCGCTATGCGCAGCGCGCGCACCTTGGCAGAACTGAAATTAAGACTACTACTGTGGTACCTGGAAGCGCACGTTACCGGGCGCACCGGTGAATACGGTGAGCTGTACACCATACAGGTGGGCAAAAACAGGCATCGGCTTACCGCCACGGATTTGACTACTATCTCTACCGATATTTTCGCTTTTCTCACCAAAAAAGTTAAGCATAAAAAAGAGGTACAAGAGGTGATATACAGCCGGCTTACACGTAACCCTTACCCTGTGCTGCCGTGCAGCTGCCGCGTAAGGCTGCAAGGCTCTGCCGATGGGCTGGCCGACATTACCTGGGAGCAGTTTGGGTTACTGCAAACCTACGCCAAGATGATGCAGAAAGACCGCACCGCCAACCTCGACCGCCTTATTGCGGTGCTTTACCGCCCCAAGGGTAAAGACTTTGACCCGGGCAACATTGAAGCGTATGCCGAACAGGTGGCTAAGGCAAGCCCCACGCATAAGGAGGTGATACTGCTGTACTACTACGGTTGTCTTGACTTCCTATCCACCAAATTTCCCGCCACGTTCAGCGCCGATGGCGAACCAACCACCGATGCCTATAGCGCCCACGTAAGCTCGGTACACGCCCTGGCGCAGGGCGATATTACCAAGTTCCCTGCCGTTAATAGCGCCAACCTGTACGATGTGCTGTACAACATTGAAAATACCATTAACGAGTCCGAAAAACGCAGCCAAAAATGAGTAAGTACAACCACCTACAGTACATGCGTGGCATTGCCGAAAAGTTCAAGGCATTTGCTCACAAGGAGGGTACGCATGAGGCGTATGCTACCGCCACCGGCCTGGCCGAGCTGGAGGGCTTTGCTGAGCAAAGCAGCACCTACGATGAGAGCTGCCTGATAGCCATTGACCCCAGCGACTGGGTCGATGACGAAAATGAGATGAAGGCGCTGTACGCCACGCATAGCTACTCGTATGCTGTGCTACGCAAGTGCGAGCATGGCGACCTTACCGCGCTCGAAGATGCTAAAGCCTGGTGTGAAAATAAGGCGCGCCAAATAGCACTTCGCCTACGTGCCGACTCAAGGCGTGGCAAGGATATGCAGCAGGATAGCATGCAGGGACAAGTAGTGTACACCAAGATAGGTAGGCTGAGCGATTTTTGGGCGCTCATGGCCACGTTCACCACGCAGGAAACCCTTAGCGGATGCTACAACAAGGAAGAGTGGAGTGAGTGAAAACACCAACATACGGCTAACAGTGGCAGCATGGGCTGATATAGTGATAAAAAACTGGGAAAGCAACATGCGCAGGCTGAACATCAACGGCACATTTGAGCTGGCAAATTCGTTTGTAAGCACCATTGTAAACAATGCCGGAGGCGACCTCTCACGCATTGAATTTGCCTTTAACTACTACGGCAAGTTTGTAGATATGGGCGTGGGACGCGGCGTGAAGTTGGGTGATGCACGCGGCAACCGCAGACCGAAAAAGTGGTACAGCAAAACCTTTTATGCCGAGGTGAAAAAGTTAGGCGAGCTGGTGGCGGCGAAGTACGCGCAAAAGGCGCAAATCATAATAGTAGAGAGCGTAAAGACAACGTAAATGGCACAAGTAGAAACAGCACGGAGCAGAGTAGAACTTGATGGCAAGCAAGCCGCCGAGCAGCTGAAAACGCTTGGTGCGCGCGCTGATGAACTCAAGGCCAAGCTCACCGACCTGCAAAAGGCGAATGACCTTGCCGGCTTCAAAAAGGCCGAAAAGGAGCTAAAGGGCGTGGAGGCCGAAATGCGCGCCGTGCGTAAGGCCACCATGGATGTGGACACCGTACTGAAGAACCTTAGCGGTGCTACGCTCAACCAGGTTAATAGCGCCTACACCAGGCAGCGTAACGTCATGAAAAATATGGCGCGCGATGCCAAGGATTACGGGCAAGAATTGGAAAAGTTAAGGCGCTTGGAGCGTGAGCGCTCAGCCGCCATGGCCGAAATGAGCACGCAAATCGGTACGAACCACTCCATGCTAAGCAAGGCTACCAACGCCTTTAACAAGTATGCTGCCGTGGCTGCCGCCTTTGTTGCTACCATCACCGGGCTTTCCTTCACCTTTCGTAAGCTTAGTCAGGACGTTGCCGAAATGGACGACATTTTTGCCGATGTAATGAAAACTACCGGCATGACGCGCGATGAAGTGGTGGACCTGAACGAGGAGTTTAAGAAAATGGACACCCGCACCAGCCGCGAGCAGCTGAACATGCTGGCGCGTGATGCGGGTAAGTTAGGGAAGACCGGGAAGAAAGATATTCTTGATTTTGTTGAAGCCGGCAACCAAATCAACGTAGCGCTGGGCGAAGACCTGGGCGAAGATGCCATTAAGAATATCGGTAAAATGGTTGACGTGTTTAAGCAGTCACAAGCCGACCTGCAGGCGCTCGACCTCAAGGGGCAAATGCTGGCCGTTGGCTCTGCCATTAATGAGCTGGGGCAAAGCAGCACGGCAAGCGAACCCTACCTGGTATCCTTTACCGGACGCCTGGGCGGTGTGGCAGCCCAGGCTAAAATATCTATTCAGGATATACTGGGATATGCCAGCGCGCTCGACCAAAACATGCAGCCGGTAGAAATGAGCGCCACGGCCTTGAGCAAATTCATTATGGCGCTGTACAGCGAGCCTGCAAAATTTGCTAAGCTGGCCGGTAAAGATGTGAAGGAGTTTACCACGCTGCTGGGTACCGATGCCAACGCCGCCATTAAGCAGGTGCTTACCTCCATGAATGAAAAGGGCGGCTTTCAGCAGCTGGTGCCGGTGTTTCAGGAGATGGGCCTGGATGGCGCGCGCGCAGTTGGCGTACTATCATCGTTGGCCAACAACATTGAAAAGGTAAACGAGGCGCAGGAAGTAGCCAACCAAGCCTTTACTGAGGGTACATCCCTTACCAACGAGTACAGCATTAAGAATAACAACCTGAAAGCGCAACTTGAAAAAGCCCGCAAGGAGTTTAAAGAAGCCGCGCTTGACCTGGGCGAACGCCTAAACCCGGCGCTACTCAAAAGCACCAAATTATCTACCTACCTGGTAAAGGTTTTGCCCGGCATACTTGACTGGTTTAAGAAGTGGAGTGGCGTACTCATTACCGCCACCGCTACCATTACCGCCTACACTGTTGCGGTGAAATTGCAAACCCTTTGGCAAAATAACTTTGGGAAAGCAAGCGTATGGAGCACGGCAGTAACCAAAGCCAAAATGCTGGCAGAAACCGGAGCAATAGCAGCCTCACAGCTGTACGCGGCTGCCACCATGCTACTCACCGGTAATATTGCGGGAGCAACACAGGCCATGCGCATTTTCAACAATACGCTCAAGAGTAGCCCTATTGGGTTAATTGCCTCGCTTGTGGTAGGTGTTGGCGTAGCCATATGGCAGTACAATAGCCGTACCAAAGAAGCCGTTGCTGAAACCAAGAAGCTGTCCAACGTAATGGCTGACGCGGCCAAGAGCGTGGATGGAGAGCGCGCTCAGGTAGAAATGTTGCTCGCCGTGGCCAAGGATGAAAAGCAAAGCAAGGAAGATCGCATTCGCGCCATTCAAAAGTTGAATGAAATTTCACCTGAATACCTTGGCGGATTAACGCTTGAGAATATCAACAGCAAAGAGGCCGCAGCTTCCATGAAGGCGTACACGGATGAACTTGTGCGCAATGCTCAAGCCAAAGCGATACAGGAAGAGTTGACCAAGCTATTTGCGGAAAAATTGAAGGTTGAAAAGGACATCATCAACCAACAAATACTGCTTGAGGAACGCAAGAAGTCTATTGCGCAAATTCAGGATTTTGGCGGTGCAGATAAAATGGCTTCCATTGCTGAAACCACCAGCAAGGTCGTTAAAGAATCGCTTGAGGCTGAGAAAAAGCAGATAGAAGGGCAGATTAACATACTGCTTGACCTACAAAAAACGGCACTTAAAAAACCTGAAGACGCTCCTGCAGGAGGAGGAGGTAACACCCCGGCAGCTCCCAACACCGACAAAGAGTACGAAAAGCGCAAGCTAAAGCTGGCTCAGGAGCGCGCACAGGGCGTAAAGGACGCTGCCGCCTACGAGCAGGAGCTATACAACTTGGAGGTAGAGTACCTGAAGAAAAAAATATCGGCAGAAGCGGAGGGCAGCGACGAGCGCATTAAGCTGGAGCAAAAACTAGCCGACTTGCAAATAAAGCAACGTGCCAAGCAGGAGCAGGAAAATCAGCGCATCCTTACGGAGCGCGATAAGCATTTTGCCGCGCTTCAGAAAATTTCCGATGACTACGCCAAGAGCCAAGCCGATAAGGATGCTGCCGAAATTCTCGCCATTGAGCAGAAGTATGACAGGGCGTTAGAGGCGGAGGAAAAAGCTCATGAGAACGGCTTAATTTCCGCCAACGATTACCTGCTTCGCAAGGGAGAAATAGAGAGCATGCGCCAGGGCGAGATTGATGCTAAAAAAGCCGAGCAGCGCAAGAAAGCGGAAGAGCGAGAAAAGAAAGCCAAAGATAAATTTGACAAAGAACGCCTCGAAGCGCGGAAGAGGTACGAGGTGATGGGCCTTCGAGAGTTGTACGAGGAAGAGTTGCGCATCGCAAAGGACCTGCACGACAAAAAACTGCTAAGTGATGAAGAGTATCAAAAGGCCAAGGCCAAAATTGATAAGAAGTACAAGAGGGCGCAGAAAAAGGCAGACCAAAAGGCCATTGATGAGTTTTGCAGCGCCGTACGCGAGGAGTTGGCTACCGTGCAGGCTGCAACTACGGTAGCCGGTGATTTTGTTACAGCGTTACAAGATAGCGAAATTGCCGAACGCAATACCAAGCGTGAAGAGGACTTGGCAGCGCTTACCGAAAACTACAACGCCCAGATGGCTGCCGCCGAAGGTAACGCCGAAGAGCAGGAGCGCATAAAGCAGGAGTACGAAGACCAAAAGGCACAAATTGACTACCAGGCGGCGAAAGACAACCTGGATACGCAAAAAAAGTACGCTGATGCGAACTTCGCCATACAAGCCACACAGGCAGTTATTACCGGTGTTATCTCAGCCATGCAGGCGTTCAGCGCTATGGCCGGTATTCCCATAGTTGGCCCCATACTGGGCGCGGCAGCGGCAGCAGCCGTTGGCGTAACTACAGCCCTACAAATTAAATCGCTGAATGCGGAAAGGGAGCGCATTAAAAGCGTTACCCTCGAAGCGCCCACCAGCAGTAGCGGCAAAAGTAGCAGTAGCACGCCCAAACCCGAAATACCGCCAATAACCCGTACCGTTCAAGCGGAAGACCTTAGCAATAGCAACGTGGTAAAAGCACGCGCTAAGGGAAAGTATGACGTGATAAGCGCAGACGATGACCGGGAATATAATAATGTGCCCCTAGTAAAGAGCGCCACCGGTGTTATTACCCGTCCCACCCTGGTGGCTGAAGAACCGGAGCTGGTAGTGAGCGTTGCCGACTTTCCCCACTTGCGTAAGCATGTAAACTATCCGCTGGTGCTTTCGGCCATTAACGATGCGCGCGACAGGCGCACCGTGCCGGCACGCGCCCAAGGTGATTACAGCAATATGACCACTGCCACACCAGGCACAACCGATAGCGGCATGGCAGCCTTGCTACAGCGTGTTGGGCTTACCATGGAGGAGGTGCGCAAGCTGCTGGCCTACCTTAAGGAAAATGGCGTGGAGGCTACCACCTTCTACGTGGCCACAGAGGCCGAAAAGGAGCAAAAACGATTAGAAGTTGCACGTAAAAACGCACAACAATAATGGCTACACCCGTACTATACATTGATGGCAAACCGCTCGACATGGGCGGCATCACGGCCATCACCATGGAGCGCGCCAACCCGCTGCTGAGCGAGCGGCAGCAAAGCTACTCCTACCCCTTTGTGCTGCCATGCACACCGCACAACGATAGGCTGCTTGGCTTTCCCGCACGCTACACCCGCGCAGGGCGTACACAGCGCAGCCAACCCTGTACCATGGTATGCGGAAGCAAGGTGCGGGTAGGTAGGCTTGTGCTCAACAATATTCCCGCCAGAGGCTACGACGCGAGCATGACCTACGACACCGCCGATTTGCTTTCGGGCATAGCCGATAAAAAGTTGGTAGAGCTGCATGATAAAAAATATTGCTGGAAAGCGCTGGAATACGGCAGCGTAGATATTGCTATAGCGGCCATGGAAAGACTTTATAATGGGGAAGACAACTCGGAAATATGCATATTCCCGGTAGTTGTAGACTCTTCGGCCAACGAAAACAGTAGTGGGAAAAACATAGTGCTTAATGATGTTGATGTAAGTACACGCAAGCTCAAAGGCTTGTCGTCCGACTACGTTGACGGAAAATTTGTAAATGTTGTTCCCAAGGGTTTCGGCATAGCGCCATTTCTGCGAGTCAAGTATGTGCTGGAGTGTATTTTTGGACACCAAGGCTACACGCTGGACTTACAACAGCGCGCCGTGCAACCTATAGAACAGCTGGTGGTGCTACACAACAACGTGGATGTGATTGTGAATGGATATGTGCAGTATAAGCACCTTCTACCCGATTGCACCGTATCGGATTTTGTTTCGACCATTGAAAAGATGTTTTGCGGAAAATTCGTGCTAAGCAGCAAAACCGGCATTGTCACATTTGTATACTTTAACGACTACTTAGATAGCGAAGGGCGACGTGATAACTTGCCCCAACCCTGGATGCCCTACCCTGATACAAGGGTTGCCGGATTGTACAGGAAGCCCGTTATGGAGCTACTTCCCTACAGCGTAGCCCCTCCATCGCAGGAGCTGTTACCAATAAGTACCATTATGCTAAGCATGAGTAAGGGGCTAACGCTTGACAAGCGCGGGAAAGGATTCTGTGTTGAAACAAAAGAAGATTTTTTCACTGAAGAGTTAGAAGAAGTGTGTATGGCATCGGATTTCGAAAACCTATTCTCCGGGCGACCTCCGATAGAGGTAATTGATATAGGTGTTATTATTTACAAAGAACTTTTTAGCCCCGAAAATGATAACAACACGTGGAACTACTACAGACCGGTACAAGGGGGAAGCCAGGTAGATAATAGCATGTTGTGCGAACACCTTCCAATGAGCTCCATCAGCCCCAATTTTTTTTGGGAAGATTTATGCCCCTGCTATGGCTTTGGGTCAAGCTACGCCAACAGCATTATTGCACAAAAAACGCCAAAAGAGAAGAAAACGCCCCTTGCTTTTGCCTGTAGCTATACCTTACAGGAAAACAGCCTGCGCTACACCTGCGGCACAACGTTAGGCAGACCCGCGGAGAGCATTATTCCGTTGCGCTTGCACCGCCCCGATGGGCTATTTAATGTGTACCATGGCTTGCGTGATGAGATGTTACGCTCCGGAGGCTACCGAATTACGGTACCCATAGACCCGAGCGTGCAAATAGATGAGATGGAGCTGTACTTATACAACGGCCAGCTATGCATGGTGGAGCGCGTAATTGAAACGCAGGGGGCAGCGACTAAGCAGGAGGTTGTTTTACGGACTATAAAAAAATACGAATAATGGCGCTAACTCTCTCTACTCCTCAATACGCCATGGTGGGCAACCCCGTGGTAGCTACCATGCAAAATACGGATGCCGCACAGGTGGTATACCTTGAAGTAGCCTGCGGCGACATTGCATTCTCCGACAGCTATACGCTTGCCGGCCTGCTGCACGTTAACGTGGCGGAGCTGCTGCAGACAGCTGTAACCAGCATACCCCAACCTGTAGCCGGCACGGAGGTGCTGAAGGTAGTACGTACCAACCCCATTGCCACCATTACGCTTAAGAATAGCCAAGGCGCTGTGGTAGCCACTAAAACCTGTACGCTGCTATGGGGTGGCTATGGCGAGGACTTGCTGGCAGAACGTAACACCACAAGCGGAGCACTGGTAGAAAGCATGCTGTTGGGTAGCGCACCATTTATGACCGCACGTACCACGGGCAGCGCAATTACCATGTGTCAGGCAGAGTTGCAACCGCTGTACTTTATTACAGCCGCAGGCGAAGAGGCCTCGGTAGAAATCACCAACTCCCGTGGTGAGAAGCAGACTTACGCTGCTGATGCAGGCCCCAGCCGACTGTTCGCACTCGACATGCGTTTGCTGGTTAACCTTGCCACCATGTATCTCAAGATAAAACTACGTACCTGCACCGTACACGTAAGTATCACCCAAACACCTGTAACAACACAGCAGCGGATAGCCACCTTTCTCAACTCCTACGGCGTATATGAGCGCATGCTGCTCACCGGGCAGGGGCAGCATATCAGCACGCTGGCCGAGAGCGAAGAAGGTGGCAACATAAGCCGCTTCAATACCGCCACCCAGCTGTTTGAGCGTCAGTCTCAACCTCGCGCCGTAACCGATAGCATCACGCTCTACGCCGGGTACAAATCGCGCGAGGACTTGGCATTGATCAATGCCCTTGTTATGAGCCGGCACATCCTGCTCGATGGCCGCCAAGTGCTATGTAAGGCTACCGAGCTAATACCCTTTACCGACACCGATACCCGCGAGCCACGCGAAGTAGAGTTACCTTTTGAATACGCGGTCACCCGCTACCACCACACACCGCGTTAGCCTGTCCTTTAAATAAGATAGGCTACGCTATACTTTTGAATAAAAAAACAAAACGCCATGGGCAATGATGTAAACCCTTTAGTTATTGAGCGCATACCCCACGATCCGCCATATCCGGGTGAAAACGGCAACTGGTTTGTGTGCGATCCTGAAACAGGAGAGTACGTTGACAGCGGAGAGCCGGCATCCCGAGAGGGTCAAGCTGGCACTATTGAGTCGGTGGAGGCTATCACCATAGAATCGGATCAGCCGGCAGAGGTAGAAAACACCGGGACAAAATTAGCTGCAAAACTCAGGTTTAAAATACCCCAAGGTAAGCAGGGAAAACCGGGTCCAGCAGCACCTAACACGCAAGCGCAGTACAGCGCCGACAAGGACAACTGGCATGATGAGTTTCAAGAAGGAGACCTTTGGCAGCGCCTATCCTATGATAAAGGCAAAACATGGGGAAACCCCATGCCCACCACCATGGCCGGAATGGCAACAGGTGGTAACGCGGATACACTCCATGGAAAAGTACCTCAGCAGGTGGTGGAAGGTGCACTACATGGCTACGGCATGAAAGAAGTCGTTATAGATGCTTCAGCATTAGACCAAAACACATACTACCCTGTTACCATTCCGCTGACCACAAACGGAACATGGAAGCGCATTGATGTGGTGGTTGCCCTAAATAGCGGAACAACGCCGGCATGGTCCACGCATGAGCTGGGTTTCTCCTGCTGCTACATGTCAAAAGTACAGGGAGCTATACACGAAGTGAGTCCTGAAGATATAAGGCAAATAGAACATTACTCCTATCAACACATTGCCGATGCAGCATTTCCAATTATCGGGAATATGCAAATGATGCACTCAGGCACAGAGGTTATATTCGTTAGAGGCGGTGGGAGATATTATTTTTATACCTCTCATGACCTATCTGATATTACGCTGAGATCCTCTGCATACACGCTTAATGGTGAAACGGCCGCACCAATAAGCCTTGAAACTGCCCGCCCAGTAATGGCTATGTGCAAAAAATCTTTTCTCTATGCCGATGCAACTATTTCTATTAATGGAGAAAGTAAGAGGTTAGGTGATAATCCCTCCTTTAATGTCGGGACAGTTGGCTGGACTACCGGTAACCTCGCTAATAACACAAGCGGAGTTTGCGAGGCCAAGTTTAAGGTGATGGGTGACCAAGTGCAATTAAGATTGTATATATCGGGCGGCGGCGGAAACCCTGTGGTTGCAAGTGGTGGGTTTAAGATAACTAATCTACCCACCCTAAAGAATACTTCTAAGGCAATGCCTGCCGGATGTCGGTATCCTATATATTCTGGTCCTACAACTGTTGCCATTGCTGCTACAATATTGTATTGGGCCGGAGATTTTACCATAAATGGGATGGATCCCTACGGCAATGAACCCAGTATTTACTATGGAGGATACAATGATGATAATGAGATTGATTTGTTTTTTGATTTAGCATAATATGGAAAAGGTAATAATATATCCCGCAGATGCGGAAGGCTATCCAACTTACGAAGCAAATAGCGGTATAGATGTAACATTATCCACTTACGAGGGTAATTACTCATTGGAGCCGCTTGACCAGGAAAAGTTGCGTACCTGTACCGCCAAGCTGAGCGCCACAGAACACATTTGGGAGTACACCGAACGACCAAAGTTGAAGAGCAGAAAAACTCCAACGGAGTTAGAGCGTAAGCAAGCGCAGGTACGCGCCAAGAGAGCAAACTTATTAACTGCCACTGACTTTTTTGAAATGCGCGACTATGTCATAAGTGACGAAGAGCTGAAAATAGTAGACACGTATCGTCAAGCATTGCGCGATGTAACGGAGCAAGAATCGTTTGCCATAACCGGCGATGTTGAGTGGCCGAAACAGCCGGAATACATAACCAAAAGATTAAAATGAGCAACCCTGTAACAAGTCTTAAGGATTTCATATCCATGTGCTTTTGTGGGCTATTTGCCTTTCTCACGCCTGTGCATAACGCTATGCTCGTACTGGGTTTAGCGTTTATTGCCGACCTACTCTTCGGCATTCTTACCGACGTGGTAAAAAACGACAAGCAGTTCAGCTTTCGCAAGTTTGTGTTTGCGGCAGCGGTATTCCTGCTATACCTCTCCATTGTGGCAGCCATACACACCGTAGGGTGGTTCATGAACGACCACGCTGCCGCGCTCTACGTGGTCAAGACGGTTACCTACATGTTCGTGTATTTTTTGGCAAAAAACAGCCTGAAAAACCTGCGAATATTGCTCCCACACAACGAAGCCATAGTGTTTTTAGACAACATGCTGGGCTTTGAATTCACAAAACGATTCTCACAATACTTTGACAAAAAAGATAAACAACATGAAGATAGAAGTTAAGCGTGGCCACTTCAAGCCAAACTACACCATCGGAAAAATGTACATTGACGGCACCTACTTCTGCGATACGCTTGAAGATAAGGTACGCGACTTGTTTAACGAGAGCAAGGTGCCATGTGAAACCGCTATTCCTGCAGGGGTGTACCAGGTAGATTTCACTATGAGCGCGCGCCTGAAGCGTCAGCTGCCAATTCTAATAAACGTGCCTTTTTTTGAAGGCATTCGCATTCACAAAGGAAATACACCACAGCACACCGAAGGCTGCATTTTAGTGGGCGAAAACAAGGCTATCGGGCAGGTAATAAACTCTGCCGGCTACGAGATTGCGCTTTGTGATAAAATGAGGGAAGCGCAGAAAAAAGGTGAAAAAATTGTAATCAAGGTTGGGTAATGAATAAAGGCATTGCCGCAATATGCCTACTCGCCATAGGTATTGCCATTGGCGGCTTTATGGAGAGGTGCTCCACACCGCAAGCGAGCGTGGTAACTATTCGGGACACCGTGCCCGGCGATAGCGTACCCTATCCGGTGCCAGTGAGCGTGCCAGTACCCTACCTGGTGCAGCACACCGATACCATACTGCAGGAGGTGGACACAACGGCCATACTTGCCAGCTATTTCGCAAAGCACTACTACGCCGATACGCTAAAGAATGACACCAGCGCTTTTATCGCGCTGAAGGAAACCATTACTCAGAATCGCATAGTGGAGCGCAGCCTGATGTTTCAGAACCGCCGACCAACGGCCATAACGACTACGACGCTACCCCCGCCATCGGAGCGTAAGCTGCAATTCTATGGGCACGTATTTTTAGGAAAAGAAATGGCGGCACCGGTGGTGCAGGTTGGGTGGAAAGAGTGGCAAGTGAGCGCAGGCTATAACTTGCAACAGGGTGGTATAATTGTTGGCGTGGGCTATCGGTTTCGGTAGCCCTTCGTGTTTTACCACATGGCATTTAAGAACTGCATAGACTCTTCAACGGACTCGTAAACCACATGAGCATATATGCGCGTTTGTTCAATCTTTGAGTGCCCAAGCAACTCCTGAAGGGTGGCTATTTTCTCCCCGTTTTTGATAAGAAAGTTGGTGGCAAAGGTATGCCGGGCACAGTGAAAGCTGATGCGCTTAGCAATGCCGGCAACCTTTGTAATATCTTTCAGATAATCATTAGTTTTTTGGTTGCTCAGCACTCTAAAAATCGGCTCCCCTATTCTTGCCTTAGCATCGTCCATCAGCTGACGCACGCCGTTGGTAATAGGTATTTTCACCGTCTTGCCAGTTTCATTACGCGTTTTAATCATCTGCACAACAATCGTATTGCCTACAATATTACTATGTGAAAATGCCTGCACATCGCTGTAGCGAAGTCCGGTCATGCAGCTGAACAGGAAGTAACGCAGCACATTTTGCAAGGGTCCCGACAGCGAGTTTGCCTTATACAAGGCAATAAATTGGTTCAACTCTTCATTGCTAAGGTATTCTCTTACCGAATGGTTGGGACGTATTCTGATTTCTTCAAACGGGTTACCTTTTACCAGGCCTTCCTTGCCGGCCAAGCGGTAGTAAAACTTGAGCACCTTGATATTTTTCTGCACCGTTGACATTTGATTCTTACAAGAGTGTCGACACCAACGTACAAACGCTTTTACCATATCCTCATTGATATCAGACAGCCTCAAGTCAGGTGAGAATCGCTTGATTTGGTTCAGTACCGTGACATGGCGCTTGTGCGTGCTCTTCGTTATGTCAAGCCGGCGCTCATGAAGGTTTTTTATGGCGTAATCAAAAAACAGATGATTACTCAAGTAGTTATCGTATTCTCTGCGTAGCAGCTGCGGCGTCAACTCTGAGAACCGCAGGCGGTACTGCACAAATATATCGCTCACCCTCGCTTTGCAGTTGCTTATTATCAAGTTCTTGTCTTTTATCTCTTGTGAGGATCCACGAATTACATCGTGCCCGAAATCAATTAACTCCAGTGGTGCTGACACCTCCGTATTAAAGCGCACCGGCTGGCCATTAACCACCGTAGCCACGTAGATAGCACAGGTACCATCGAGCTTTACCTGCTTCTTATTCACGTATAACGATATGCGATTCACAACTTAGAAGTTTTAGCTGTTTATTCCTATACGCGCGGTGGTGCGTAATAGGATGCCATTTGTACAAAATACCAATGCCCGCCTATAAAGGCGGGCTTGGAAGTAATTTAGAAGTTGAACTTCTAAATTTTGAAGTTTCAAACGCTTGAAAATAGGGCTTTTGCGTTTGAAAATATGTTTAGTTTGTAGCCCCAACAGGACTCGAACCTGTATTTAAAGTTTAGGAAACTTCCGTTCTATCCCTTGAACTATGGAGCCAAAATTCTATGATAAACGCTTCGCGATAAATATTCGCTATCGCGAATGATAAAACGATAAAATTTTATCTCTTTATCCTTTTATCGCCGAAGGCATTTTATCTGTATTACTTAGGATCGTAGGCCCAGGTGATGTAAATCGCACCCCAAGTGAAGCCTGCGCCAAAGGTAGCCACAATGAGCTTATCGCCCTTCTTCAACTTCTTTTCGTAATCCCACATGCAAAGCGGAATGGTAGCAGCCGTGGTATTACCGTACTTCTCAATGTTGATCATTACCTTTTCCTTGGTAACGCCCATGCGGCGCGCGCAGGCATCAATAATGCGCATGTTGGCTTGGTGAGGTATGAACCATGCTACGTCTTCACCCTTAAGGTTGTGCTTTTCCATCATGGCAACAGCGGTGTCGCTCATGTTGGTTACAGCTGCCTTAAATACGGGTTGTCCTTCCTGGTAAACAAAGTGCTGACGCTTGATAACGGTATCCATGGTGGCAGGAAGCTGTGAGCCCCCGGCCAACTGGTACAGGTGCTTGCGACCCGAACCATCAACACGCATCATGGAATCTTGAATACCTTCGCCATTGGTGCTGGGCTCGAGCAAAACCGCTGCCGCGCCATCGCCAAATATAGGACAGGTGGTACGGTCGGTGTAGTCCACAATGGACGACATCTTATCGGCACCTACTACAATAACCTTTTTGTGTGAGCCTGATTCTACAAACTTTGAAGCGGTAACCAAGCTGTACAGGAAACCCGAGCAACCTGCGTTGATGTCGTAGCCAAAGGCGTTTTTCACGCCCAACTTATCGCTTACAATATTAGCCGTCGAAGGGAAAGGCATGTCGGGTGTAACGCTTGCTACAATGAGCATGTCCACCTCTTCGGGCTTGCAGCCTGTCTTTTTAAACAAGTCCAAAACCGCCTCTACCGCCATGTCGGAGGTAGCTTTACCTTCACCCTTCAGAATGTGGCGTTCTTTAATTCCCATGTGCGACATAATCCATTCGTCGCTCGTATCTACCATTCGGCTCAACTCTTCGTTGGTCAGAATGTATTCGGGGACATAGCCTCCCACTCCCGTAATGGCTGCGGTAATTTTAGACATTGGTATTTAGTGCTTGTTTTACTTTTTCGGCCAGCTGTGCTTTAATCACGTTTTCGGTTTGCAGAACCATTGTTCTGATAGCCTCCGCGCTTGAGTGACCGTGGCCTATAATAACTGTGGAGTTTACGCCTAATACGGGGGTTCCGCCGTATAGCTCGTAGTTAAAACGATCGAAGAATTCGTTCTTGATGCCCAACTTTTGAGTAATTCCGTACATGGCTTCTGCTTGCTTCAGGGCAATGTTGCCCACGAAACCGTCGCATACCACCACATCGGCAACCTTGCCCGAGTAAATTTTATTACCCTCAACGTTTCCTACGAAGTTGATACCGCGCGTTTGCTTCAGCATCCCATTGGTTGCCTGAGTAAGCATGTTGCCTTTTTCATCTTCTTCGCCGTTGCTCAGCAGGGCCACACGAGGGTTGTCGATACCCAGTACGTTTTTGGCATAAATGGCGCCCAGTACAGCAAACTGGCAAAGCATTTCAGGCTTGCAGTCGGCATTCAAACCGGCATCAACCAGCAGCGCCAACTTACCGTTGAGCTGAGGAATAATGGTAGGTATGCAGGGACGCATAACGCCTTCAACGGGCTTTACCGTGTACATGGCGCCCACCAGCATGGCTCCGGTGCTACCGGCGCTGGCAAAGCCATCAATTTCTTTTTTTGCTAAAGCGTGAAAGCCCACCGTAATGCTCGAGTCGGGCTTTTGTTGAAACGCTTTTGCCGGATGGTCGCTCATTTCGAGCACCTGCGTGGTGTGCACAATGTCCACATTGGCGGGGTCAAAACCTGCTTGCTGCATGAGCGCTACGGTTTTTTCCTTATCGCCAAATAGTACCAAGCGGCTGCCGGCTGAAAGTGAGCCGTGTGCTTGCATTACGCCTTGCACAACGACCTCGGGGGCATGATCGCCACCCATTACATCAACGCCAATTCTCATGGTTGTGTTTTTATAGTGGACCTCACGAAATTCGCCGTTGCGAACGCCCGTAAGGCTGCTTACGCTTTACAACGAGATATTACGCTGTGGCTTGCTTTTCAACTACCAAGCGACCACGGTAAAAGCCACACTCAGGGCAAACACGGTGGAAAAGGGTTGCTGAACCGCAGTTAGAACAAGTGCTAACAGTAGGAGCAACTGCTTTGTAATGCGTACGACGCTTGTCACGGCGTTGCTTAGAGATTTTCGATTTTGGATGTGCCATTTCGAATAAAAAATTATGAATTAAAAACTATAAATTTTTCAACTTGTTCCAGGGGGAACTTTCCTCCTTGGTTTGCTGTGCCTGCGCCTGTAGCTCGTTCAACTTGGCAAGCATTTCTTCATTGCAAGTGCTATTGCCCTCTTCATCATCGGGATGAAAGTGCTGCATGGGTAAGCTGAGACAAATGCTTTCGTAGATGTACTGCGCAAGGTTTACTTCGGTATCACCCTGCTCCATGTTCATCACTTCGTCCTCAGAATTTTCATCGTCCTCAAGTCCGCCTATGAAGCTTACGGTTAACTTGCCGTCAAACTCAACGGGCTCAAAGTACTCATCCAAGCACCTATCGCACACTACCTTTACCTCACCATCCATGCTGCATTCCAGCGTCATGAACGTGCTGCTCTTCTCCACATCTATATAAACGCCTACATCGCCCTCAGATATTTCCGAACCCTCGAAGTGCTTAAAGAAAGCGCTGTCCACATGGAACTC
Source organism: Bacteroidales bacterium (assembly GCA_031553765.1). GTDB lineage: Bacteria > Bacteroidota > Bacteroidia > Bacteroidales > UBA932 > JAITMY01. The sequence goes on along the minus strand of JAVBKY010000003.1, from coordinate 807,945 downwards.
AAACTCGTGTGCTCCCTGAGGTAAATCAGCGTAGGATATGGTGTAAGCGTTTAGTGCGTCCACTTCACAATAAGGCAAATAAAGCGGACAAAGGTAAGGCTTTTTTGGGAATGTGCAAAACTTGTTAAAAAGGGTAAAGGAAATGAAAGCACGCAAAGACGCGGAGACGAAAAGATAATTTCCTTATTATTAAATATTTAAATATTATTAAAGAAGTGAATGATTAGAAAACCGGAGGAAAAGTGGCTAATGTTAAAGTGGTAAGAATAAGGTAATAAGGTTATTAGGGACAGGTGAGGAATTTTATTCTACTAAGGTTTTGGAGATTAATGAAATAAAGTTTTACATCCAATCGTTAGTCGAGACATCTCCTGCCAAGCACACACTTTATGCAAAAACAAAATGGCGGTCTTTTGACCGCCATTTGTTGAATATGAGTAAAAACGATTAGTACCTATCCCTGTTGTAGCCACCGCTATATCCACCACGGCTACCACCGCCACGGTTGAAGCCACCACCACGAGGTTTGTCCTCTCTGGGGCGAGCAACGCTTACCGAGATGGTTTTACCCTCAAAATCGGTGCCGTTAAGCGTGTCGATAGCCTTTTGACCCTCTTCGTCATTGGGCATTTCTACAAAACCAAATCCGCGTGAGCGTCCGGTTTCACGGTCAGTGATAATGTTGGCTGATGATACTTCTCCGTGGCCTGCAAATAGCTGTTCGAAGCTTTCTTTGCTAGTGCGAAAATTCAAGTTTGAAACGTAAATGTTCATTTTTTTGTTTCTGTGAAAATTAATTTATCTACCTATTTATTTGACAAGCATAATCCTTACGGCGTTCATGCCTTTTTGTCCACGTTCAAGCTCAAAGGTTACCATATTTCCTTCGGCTATTTCTGCAGGGGCATTGCTGATATGGAAAAAATATTTTTCCATGCTGCCCTTTTCTTTAATAAAGCCAAAACCTTTGTCGGTATTAAAGTGATCTACCCTGCCCTTTAGGGGTTCGGCCTCCACTTCTTCTTTTTTAGGAGTAGAAACGGCAATGTCTTCCAATTCTACTTCCACTTTTTTATCGGGATCGGGTGGGGTGCTTGTAAGCATACCGTTTTCATCCACGTAGGCAATCATATCGTCGAGCGAGCTGACGCCACTTGCCTTGCGCTCCAACTTGCGCTGCTCCTTTTCCTTTCTTTTCTGGTCCTTTTTCTTTTCTAATTCTCTTTTGTTAAACGATGCGGGATTTGCCATTAATGTTTGTCCTTTTTTAGCCGGAGCTGCAATATCAACTCCTAAATACTCACTTCTTTTTAAATATTAATTATGTAAATGCGATTAACCGAAGTTGTAAAAGTAGCTATAATATTTATTACTTCGACGTTTACTCGCTAAAATAAACCCTTTTTACCCGTGGTGAAATGCGGGTAAAAACCTCGTAGGGAATGGTTTTGAGCTTGGTAGCCATGGACGCGATATTCGGGTTTTCACCAAAAATAATCACCTCGTCACCTTCTTGTGCCCCAACATTAGTTATATCTACCATACACGTATCCATGCATATGTTACCTATAATAGGCGCCAACTTACCATTGACAAGCATCTCCCCTACTCCGTTGCTTAGCAATCGGTTAAGACCATCAGCGTAGCCCACAGGAATAACGGCAATGCGCTTATCCTTTGCAACTTGGCCTTTTCGTCCGTAACCTACGGTGTCGCCCGCGGGAACGTCCTTTATTTGCACAATAGTGCTTTTGAGCGTGCTTACGGTGCGCATGCTGCCCGCCTTGGTGGCGCTGGAGCCGTAAAACGATATGCCTAAACGTACCATATCGAACTGCGCCTGCGGGAATCGCTCCACGCCTGCGGAGTTGGCAAGATGGCGAAGGGTTTTGTAGCCAAGATCGCTCTCTATTTTTTTGCTCATTTTGTCGAAAAGGGCAATTTGCTTGAGCGTAAATTCGTCGTGCTGCGTTTCGTCGGCAGCGGCAAGGTGTGAAAAAATACTTGCTACTTTGAGGTTGCGAAAGCGTGACAGGCATTGCAGCAGCTCGTCAATTTCGCTTTCCACAAAGCCTAAGCGGTGCATGCCGGTGTCGAGCTTAAGGTGAATGTTGCTCACGCCCTCGCCCGAGCGCATTACGGCTTCGCTATAGCGTTGCAGCATGGAAAGACTGTATATTTCGGGTTCGAGACGGTACTCCAGCATTTGCTCAAAGGTACCGGGCTCGGGGTTGAGCACAAGTATGGGCATGCCAATACCTGCTTCGCGCAGCTGTACTCCTTCGTCGGCAAAGGCCACGCCAAGGTAGTTAACGCGCTGATGTTGCAGCAAACGTGCCACCTCGCTGATACCCGCACCGTAGGCAAATGCCTTTACCAGCACCAACGTTTTTACCTCTTTTTTCAGCCTTGCACGAAGCGAATTGAGGTTATCGGTAAGCGCGGTGAGGTTTACTTCAAGGGTGGTGAGGTGCGTTTTTTGTATGAGCTGGTGCGAAATTCGCTCGAGCGAAAAATTGCGGCTACCCTTTATTAGTATGGCTTCGTCCTTTAGAATATTACGGTCAAACTGGCGTAGAAATTGTTCAACGGAGGTAAAGCAAATGGTTTCGCAGCTGAACCTGTCGGTGTGCTTGGTTATTTGCGAGCCAATAGCAATGAGGCGTGATACGCCATGCTCGCGCAGCTGATCGCCTACCTCCTGGTACAAGCGCCAACCCTCTTTTCCGCTTTGCTGAATGTCGGACAAAATTACCGTGCGACGACGGTGTTTGGCGAAACTGGTGAGAAAATCCAAGGCGATGCGCAGTGAGGCTACATCGGCGTTGTACGTGTCGTTGATAATGGTGCAGCCATTGACACCTTCGTGCAAGTCCAAGCGCATGGCTATGGGCGAAAGATGCGCTACGTTGCTGGCTACGTTATCTAAGTTAATGTTGAGCGAGGGGTACATGCGCGCAAGGGCAACGCAGGTGGTGAAACTTTGCAGGGCGTTTTCTACCGAAGCGGCGTCGGAGAAGGGTATGGTAAGGTTGTGCTTTTTTTGCGAAAGCAAATCGTGCATTATCACACGTGTTTCGGTAGCACCTTTTTCGAGTAGGGCAACTTGTATATCGTTTTCAGCGCTCACGCCCCAGCTGCAAATTTGTTTTTGCGCCAGCTGCCCCATGGAGCGAATAGCGGTGTGCACCTCGTACTGATCGGCGCAGTAAACAATGCCTTCGGCGTTGTTGCACAGGCGCAACTTTTCACGCAACTTTTGATCGCGCGTGGCAAAGCCCTCTTGGTGTGCCTCACCAATGTTGGTTACTACTACTACGTCGGGGCGAATGATGTTTTCGAGCTTTTCCATTTCGCCGGGAAGCGAAATGCCCGCTTCAAAAATTCCCAACTCAAACTCTTCGCTCATGCGCCACACTGAGAGGGGCACGCCTACCTGCGAGTTGTAGCTCTTGGGGCTGCGCACTATACGCAGCTGAGATGAGAGTAACTGTGAAATCCACTCTTTTACTATGGTTTTTCCGTTGCTGCCTGTGACGCTCACCACGGGGTACGTCAGCTGACGACGGTGATGGGTGGCCAATGCTTGCAGGGCTTGGAGCGTATTTTCTACTTTGATAAATGTGACATCGGCGTATTTTTTTACGTCTACTTCTTCACTCACAACAAAGGCGCGCACGCCGCGCTCGTACAACTCGGCAATGTAGGCATGCCCATTGTGTCGCTCACCTACTATGGCAAAGAATAAAATCTTGTCGGGGAAGAAGGTGCTGCGGCTATCGGTAACTATGTCGGTTATGGTGCCGGATTTTTTACCGGAGAGTTTTCCGGAAATTACGGTGGCTATATCGGAGAGTGTGTAGGTCATTTTTCTAATTTTCATGTTTCTCGCTAAGACGCAGAGACACTACGTTTATTTTAAAATCTCACGCAAAGACGCAGAGGCGCAAAGAAATTCACAATACGTCCTTTGCGGCTCTGCGACTTTGCAAGAGCCTATATTTATTATAGTTTCTGTGTGAACGTTGCGCAATCTGCAAAAATTTGTGCGGTGTTGTCGGGTGTTTTTCCTTTTTCGAAAATGCCGAAGATGGAGGAGCCGCTTCCCGACATGGCGGCGTATGCTGCTCCGCAATTATAAAGCTGATTTTTTATGCTTGATAGCTGCGGATATTTTTCAAATACGCTTGGCTCAAAATCATTCACCAGCAAGTCACTCCATGACAAAACACCATGATTTACAATTTCTTGCAAATCATTTATGGGCTTTTGGGGTTTAACTCCCGCGTATGCTTCGGCAGTGCTAACTCCTACATTTGGTTTTACTATCAACAGCTCGTGGCCCGATAAATTTACATTGATGGGTTGCAGAATTTCACCACGACCTGTTGCCAGCATGGGTGTGTTGTAAATGAAGAATGCGCAGTCGCTACCCAACTTCGCCGCATAGGTTTGTAATTCTTTTTGCGAAAGCGAGAGTGAAAAAATTTGGTTAAGTGCGCGCAACACAAATGCAGCGTTACTTGATCCGCCGCCTAATCCTGCTCCTGAGGGAACTATTTTGTGTAGAAAAATTTGAACGGGCGGTAAGGAAAAATCTTTTTGCAACAAGCGGTATGCTTTTATGCAAAGGTTTTTTTCGGGCTCAACATCTATGGGTAAGCCTGTGCACTCAATAGTAACGTCGGGCTGCTGCGGCGCGGGAATAACTTCGACTATGTCACTCCACGCCACGGGTAGAAAAATGGTTTCGATGTTGTGAAAGCCATCGGGACGTTTTTCGGTAACGTGTAGCCCAAGATTGATTTTGGCGTTGGAAAATTGAAGCACGGTGCTATTTTTTACACAAAGATAACTTTTTATGTGATTATTTTTGCTCCAGCCCTATATGTCAGTATTCACCCCCGGCTACAAGGGTTTCGCGCCTATGGCGCTAATTACTCAGGGTGACAAACGCTCGGCTATTATACGTTCTTCTCCTCTTCTTTTACTTTTTTAGTAAAATCATCTGTCAGCACTTTAATTTCTTTGCGAAGCAGGAAAATGCTAATGAGGTTGGGTAGCGTCATGAAGGCCACAGTGACGCCGGAGAATAGCCAAATGGTGGTGGTATCGGCAAATGCGGCCAGAAGAAACAACGCCAAGTAACCAAAGTGGTACACTCTTACCCACTTAATACCAAAAAGATATACGGTGGCCCTGTCGCCATAGTATGACCAGCTGATGGCGGTGGAAAATGCCAGCAAAAAGAGTGTGATGGGAATAATAAATCCTCCAATGTCGCCAAACATGCCGCGCTTGAAGGCTTCGGTACTGAGCAGCGCGCTGTGCACAAGCGAGCGGCCGGTGAGCGTGTACTCGGAATGCATGCCTTTTACTTTACCTTGACTGACCTCCAACTGTCCGCTATACAACTCATGATTTTTGGTGTAAACCAGCACGTCTTCGGCAACGGAACGGGCGTGAATTATGGTAACGTCGCTTTCTACTTTTCCGTTATCGACCTGCAACGCGCCGCTGAATAGGGGAATGGCTTTGCCTGTTTGAATTTGCTCGGTGAGCATTGCTTGCTGGTTAGGAATATGCTCGCTATACACGCCTTGCAGCACAAACAGGTCGGCTGACTGCAGCTGGTTTTCTACTTTATCGTGCCACGCGCCCGATGACAGCACGGCAAGCCCTGTGCACAGGCAAATGACAACGGTATCGCAAAAGGGTTCGAGTAGTGCTACCACACCTTCATTAACGGGATCTTTGGTGCGAGCCGCGGCGTGCAGTATGGGCGATGAACCCTGCCCCGCTTCGTTGGCAAAGAGGCCACGGGTTACACCACGGTTGAGTGCGAATGCCACGGTTGAACCTAAGAATCCGCCAACGGCCGCGCTGCCTGTGAACATATCGGCTACCATGTGGTAAAGCGCGGAGGGGATGTTGGTGTAGTTGTAAAGTATGACGCTGAGCGCGCCAAGGATGTAAAATCCACCCATGAGGGGGACGAGAAATTCGTTAATCCACGAAATGCGTTTGATACCTCCTAAAATAAAAATACCGACCATGATAGTGGTAACGATAGCCGTGGCAGCAACGGGTACGCTGAACGCCCCACGCATGGCCACCACCATGTTATTCATTTGCGGAAGCGCACCTGTACCTAAGGTTGAAAAAATGGTGGCTATGGAGAAAATAACGGCAAGCCATTTTGCGTTGAGCCCTTTTTGCATGTAGTACATGGGACCGCCGACAACTGTTCCATTAGGTGCAAATTCGCGATACTTGTGCGCCAGTGATACCTCAACGTACTTAAGCGCCATACCGAAAAATGCGGTTACCATTACCCATGAGAGAGCTGCGGGACCACCCAAGTGAATGGCCAGTGCAACACCTGCTACGTTACCCGTACCTACAGTGCTGGATAGGGCGTTGGCTAGCGACTGCAGGTGTGAGGTGTCGCCATGCGAACCTTCCTGCTCATGTCTGCCAAAAAGTGTGTGCCAACCACGGCGAAAAAATCGGATTTGCGGAAAGCGCAGGTAAATGGTGAAAAAAACTCCCACTCCCAACAGCACGTACACAAACCATGCAGCACCGCCTAAGAAGCTATCGAGGGTAGAGAGAAAGTTGTTGAATGCTTGCATTGGGGATTCTTTTGATTAAAACGGTAACAAAGGTAAAAATTTTCAACCTAAGCAGCTAACGGTAAGACCATTTTTGCTTACAAAAACATGAAGGGGTGTCCGAAAAAATTCGAACACCCCTTCCCTCACTTCACCAAAAAACCCGAAAAACTATTTTTTCACCACTTTATACGATACGCTGCCTTGCTTGGTATTGATGCGCACAAGGTAAGAACCTTGCGGTAGTACGTTGAGTTCGCTGCCTAGCATAATGCTTACGGCATCAACCTTGATGGACTGTATGCAGCGACGACCTTGCAGGTCGAGCACCTCCAAACTTTCAATTATTATATTGTCGACGGCAACTACAGTAATGTTACCGGTAAAAGGATTAGGGTGTACCTTAAATGCTGAAACCAAGCTGCTCTGTACATCAGTGGTTGATTCAAAGGTGGCTGTAATGCTCATAGCTGTATTTACAGTAATAACATCTGCCGACTTGGTTGAGATAAAATCCCCCCCCCAGGCAACAAAGCGGAATCCAGCCAACGGCGTGGCAACTATAGCAACCTTCTCGCCCTCGGAGTACGCTTGTTTATCCGGCGTTTTGCTCACAGTGCCCTGTGCCGCACTACAACTTAATGTGAGCGTGTACGTGATGGCAGTAAAGTTAGCTGTAACCGTTTTATTGCCTGTTACCACAATGGTGTCCACCTGCTTAGTTGAGGTTAAATCGTCTGTCCAATTTACGAAAGTACAACCGTCTTTCGGAGTGGCGGTAATAATAACTTTTTCACCATAGGTGTAGGTTGTTTTTTCGGGCGATTTGCTTACCGTACCTCGAGCTATGTTGCTGCTGGCAGCCGTGATGGTGTAGTGAATGGGTTCAAAGTTTGCTGTAGCAACAATATTGCTGTCCACTACTACTGTATCTACTAATTTGGTCGAAGTCAAGTCGCCCGTCCAGCCAACAAATTGGCTGCCCATATTGGGTTGCGCAGTGATGATCACCTTACTTCCTAACAAGAACGAGGTGCCTGTGGGGTTGCTTGTCACGCTGCCGTACGCAGCGTTATTTGCACTCAACGAAAGCGTGCGAAATGCGTCACTCACGGGGGCAAAGTTGGCTACCACCTTTTTGCTTGCACTCATGGTTATATTCTCTGTTGTATTGGTAGATACCAAGTCACCACTCCATGATACAAACTGATAGCCTTCGGCCGGCACTGCTGTTACGGTTACCACATCAGTGGCATTGTAGCTTGTTTTGAATGCGCTGATGGTAACCTTACCATAGCCTACACGATTCACGGCTGGGGTAAGCGTTGTGGAGAAGGTTGCCTGCTTTTCGAGGTTAAGTGTTTTTAGGTTAAGTTGGTTTTCAACGCCACGTTCTACAACTCTACTTGCTATGATTTGATAATCTCCGGATTGCAAATTTATTGTTGCTATATCCCTACTAGCATACACGCTTAACCCCTCTCCCATATTGGTATACAGGCATTGCACATTGGTAGTATCTGTTCCTTTTATGAGGGCAAGGTTGAGATTTCCTGATGCAGTATTCTCGCTCGACATTTCACCTTTCACAATAAAATTGGTGGCGCAATCAAGCTGCATATTCCATCGCGCAGCGCCTGACGTCCACGAGGTAATGGCAGTATTATCATAACTAATACCTTGTGCATCGAGCTGTGCTCCTGATGCAGGCATGCTAATACTCCCCACGCCATTGGGGAGAATAGCGCCACCAGTACTAAAAGTAGCGGTAAGCGACATATCTGCAGTAATTACAAGCTTGCGTTCTTGCTGCGTAACCCCGTCACTCCATGAGGTAAACCTATAGCCGGCTTGCGGCACCGCGGCTATGCGCAAGGTGTCACCGCTGTAGTATTTCGATATATAGGGACTTCTAACTACAGCTCCCCACGCAGCGTTATTAGACAGGCCATTGAAGCTGAGCGTACCGGGCTGTATAACTAAGGTCACATGGTCAAAGTTTATTGGATTGTTTTTCACTGTCATGGTTATAGTTTGTGTACCCTTACTAAGCGTTATGGTACCAACTTCTACATCAAGATATGTTCCCCAATCACCCGTTCCCGAACATGTTTTTGACACGCCGTTTACCTCAATACCCATGCTGGCATAACCGCTGGTATAGTTGGCGTATACTTTATAGCTGGCATTGCTTTTCGCGTTTACACTCCACGTGCCGCTACCTGAACTCCACCCGTTGCGCCGACTACCATCGAATGAACCGTTGGCCGAAGTGACGGTCATAGCGGCTGCTGAAAGCGTAAAGTTACCATTGGCATCCGGTTGTATTTGTGCAAAACCGGCTGTTGCAAGGCAAGTGGAGAGCAGCAGTATTGAATTTATTTTTCTCATCGTTGATTTAGAACTTCGTTGATTTTATTCTCTATCGCAACATTATAGGTAGAGTATAAATACCTTCGTCGGCAAACATTTCTACCATAAGTTGCTGCCCTACGAGTTCCATGTTGCAGTCGCTACTAAAGGTGCAAATGTTGTACCCGACCTGTGCTGCTGTGCTGAAAAACCGACGCACTTCTGCGCCTTGTGTATTCTTTAAAACAAATAGTACGGTACCCGTTTTCTGCACATAGTAGGGTAATTCATAGTTTCCTCTATCAGGGTGACGCACCATGTCGTACACCTTGGTTTTCGTATTTACCATTGCTTGTGAAAAACCTGTTGGCAGCTCGGTTTTATTCAAGTCGGCTAAAGCTAACCCGCTTTGAATTTCTGGAGCTTTCATCAGCAAGTTCCAAATGAGACCGCTTCGATAATTTTCAATCATCACTACCATTGGTCCCTGGTCAATGGCAAGGTTGTTGGCAGTTTTCTTCCCATCTTTTGGGGAGTAGGAGTCCACAAAACCATAGGAGCCTTGCATGTTTGCACCTTGATTGGCTAAATTCAAGAGCACCTGTAGCGAGTAAAAAGGTGTATAGGGCATAGATGAAACGGCTGCTGTGGGCGCAATAACACCATCGTCGTTATCCGGTTCTCGCGCCAAGTAGCTGGCCGCGGTGCCAACACCACCGGGCACGCCGTAGCAAGCGGATAGCCCCCAGCTAAGCGAGTCGTACTTATTGGCTGCCGAAGCTTCATATAGGCAGTAGTGGCGATTGACCATAACATGCGCCAGCTGTTGCTCCCAGTAGTAGGCCGAGGTGTCTTTCACGTACCTTGGGTCAAGTCCCAAAAACGAGTATTGTGATAAAAATAGCGGACCGCCTTTATCTGTTCCTCCCAGCGTATAGGGGTAGCCATACTGTAGGCGTGTTTTGCGGTACATAGCACCATTACTGAGCCAACCCTGGGTGTATACGCTTTTTGAAATGGCATTCGCGCTTGGCGCTGCCAAAGCCATGAGGTAGGTTATCAAGCCTTCGTTCCAGCCCACAGTGGGTAGTACCCAGCGGGCGTTGCCTGCACTTGGGCGACCCTCGTCGTAGGCCCAGTAAAGTACATTTTCTCCTCGGGTATAGAATTGCCAGTTAATAGTATTCCAAAAGCTGTTGGTGGAGTCGCGAATTTCTTTTTCTACAGCATTACTACCATCAAAATATTCGCGTGCCGCAAGTAGTCCGGCCATCATAAAAGAGGTTTCTACCAAATCACCTGCAATCACCTGCTCGCTACCGAACGAGCGTGCCGTACCATTGGTATTGAGCCAGTGTGGCCACACCCCTTCTACGCGCTTGGCTTTGCCCAAAAATTTAACCGCTTTTTGCAGCTGTAGGGCGGCATCACTACGGGTTATCCATCCCCGCTCAACACCGCAAATAAGCGCCATAACGCCAAATCCGCTGCCACCGACAGTAATAAACAAGCCATCGCCACGGTTATTGCCTTCGTGCGCTAAGCCCGAAGCGGGGTCGGCAAAGGTGGTAAAGTAGGTAAGTGCTTTTTGTTGCTGGTCATCAAGTATTGGCTTTACCACATTGGGAGCATACGATTGTGGCGCCGCAAGGGTGGTAGTGCCTACTAAAAGGAGACCAAGTAGCACATGTGCTTTTTTCATACCAATTTTGTTTTTATACCTAACAAAATCGGTGCATAAGAAATCCTTGTGCACCGATTTACATAGAACTACATATTCGGGCTACTTCTTTTTTGCCTGATAGGAGACTGATCCTTTGTTGGTGTTGACGCGAATATAGTAGGTGCCTTGCGGCAGAATGCTCAGCTCACCGCTCAGCGTTACCTCTGCTTCGTTAACAGCAATAGCAGGGATACACAGGCGACCTTGTACATCAATCACCTCAACGCTTACAATGGTGTAACCACTTTCTTGTGCTCTAATAGTTAGCACTTCGCTAAAGGGGTTAGGGTGTATGCTAAACTTGCCTATCAATTGACGACTTACCATAGTAGGTTGCGCAACAAACGTAGCTGTAATAACCTTATTGGCGGTCATTACAATAGTGTCGGTAGCCTTGTTTGAGGTTAGGTCGCCGCTCCACGATACAAAGGTATAGCCGGAAAGAGGCGTTGCTGTAACAATAACAGTATCACCTTCAAGGTACTCCGCCTTGTCGGGGGATTTGCTTACGCTGCCTTCGGTTGAGTTGCATGCTACCGACAGGGTATAAGTAGGTATGGGAATCAACTGCAAATAATCAAAGTTAATGGCAGGATTCATTACACTTAAGCTCAGCGTATACTCGCCAGCAGGAATGCTTATGATGCCTATTTCGCGGTCAACACATGGTCCCCAGCTGCCGGTGGTTGCGCATATAGCGCTCACGCTATCGCCGTTTACCTTTAGCTTTAAGCCAATACTGGCGCCAGCCCAATCGCTTGCCATTCGTGCAACAGCTCTAAATATGGTGGGTTCTGTCAACCTCACCTTCCATAGCATGCTTCCTTCCTTCCAATTTCCTATAGATGTATTAACATCAACATCGGTGTTAACACCAGCACCCTTAAGCACCGCGGCGGCCGGTAAGGTCAACGTGTCGTTAACGGGAGTTATTGCCTCTTGTGCAAAGTTGGCGGTCATCGTTTTATTACTCAAATTGGTGGCGGTGTACGTAAATGTCTCGTTAGCATTTGTGGAGTTAATGCTGTCTGTCCAACTCACAAACTTAAAATAGGAGTTGGCTGTGGCTGCTAACGACACTACATCACCTATACCGTGTGTAGTATTGGGATTTTGCACAGCAGTACCACAGCGAGCCTCCGGTTTTACATTAAGCGCAATGGTATAAGGAATTTTTGCAAATTCTGCTGCAATGCTGGTGTTGCCTACAATAGCAATGGTATCCTTTGTTTTACTTGAAGTACAACTACCGGTCCAGTTGGTGAGTTTATAGCCGGTAGCCGGAGTTGCGGTAATAACTACCGTGTCGCCAAAAATATACTTGTCTTTTTTCTCTCCCTTGGTGGAAATATAATCTACCGTACCATTGCTACCCGTCACGCTCAAAGCGAAGGTATATTGCGTTTTTGCAAAGTTGGCAGCAAAAGTGGTGTCTTGAGCCGGCATAACAAAGGTGCGCGGATTACCAGCACCTCCATCGCTCCACGACGAAAACTCGTAGTGGGTATTAGGAACAGGAGTGAGCGTAACGCTTGTACCGGCCGTATAGCGCGCCTGCTGAGGAGCCTTTGTAACGCTGCCGTTGGTTGCATTTATCGTAAGCTGGTAACCGCTTGACAGGTTTTGGAATGTTGCGGTAAGCTTAATGTCGGCATTCATGGTTACATTAATAGTATCCTTTGCCACGTCGGCAGGGGCAACGTCTCCGCTCCAACCGGCAAACTCGCGATTAGCAGCGGGTGTGGCCACCAGCTTTACGCTTTCCCCTACGTTGTAAGTTGTTTGATCGGGAGTTTTGGCAACTGAGCCATCGCCTACAACGGCAACATTAAGCGTTGCCTTACTGCTCAGCGTAAGCCCCTTCAGGATCACTCCGACGTTGGCGTCCGTGCGGGTAATTTCAACGATGTGCTTGCCTACGGCGTGTGACGACAGTACGCCCAGCGTAACGCTTGTATCACGACTATTTGCCAGCGTAACGGTTTTGGTAAAGGCTGCAACACCGTCAACTTTTACGGCAAAGGTAGCAGTGGCGTTTCCGTTCATTAATGCCGCAACTTTGTAGTTGTCAACTGTGGCAACAGTGTACAACCACGATACACGACCGTTTTGGGTAAAGGTGAGAGCACCTGAATTTACAGTAACACCAACCTCAACAGCCGCTGCCGTAGGAGCTAGAGCAATGTCGTTACTACCGGACTGAGCAATAGGCGCTGTTGGCGTCAACTCCAGCTTGCGAACTTGTAAGGAACTCCATGACCCAACGGTAGGAATAAGTGATAGGTTATGTACTCCGCGTGATAGCAAGATTTTACCATAAGAACGCTCTGTGTCTACATTCCAATCCGGAGTGGTTATGCTTACCGGCAGGCTGCGTCCCTCTTGACTAACCATGAAATTAGACACTTGGTTATCGTTACCTTGATAGCCCTTTACGTCAAACATTGCCGATTCCTTCAAGTCAATTGGCCAGTAAACCGTATCTTTTGCACCCCAATCTACAACGCTCCAATTATCATACCTAAGATTAGAGCCGGCATCTTTTGCTAAAAGAGCGGCAGTGTGCTCCAACGATACTCCATCTCCCGGATTTTCTTGAAAGGCTGTAGCGTTGCTATAAAAATAATCATCAATCCAGATGTTTGCATTTGCCAAATCCTCTCCTTGAAGAATAAATGCGGGGCGAGCGTATGTTTTTCCTACCTCAAGGTTTCCACCGTTTTTAAAATCATAAACCATGGTTTCCCACATGTTCGTTCTATTGGTTCTGGCAATCGGAGCATTTTCAGTTGGTGTGCCCCAATCACCAGTTCCGCTACCACCCGTTAGCTGCATCAGCATGCGCGTGTCGTTACTTTTACGAGATTTAAAAATAACAAATCGATGCTTTCCAGCTTCAAAATTACTTGCAGATCTCCAAAGCGGAACATCCCAAAAATACACCTTTGCCCAAGTATCTCCTCCTGAAGCCGACAACTTTAGAGAGTAGTCGCCGGAGTACTTTTCAGCATTATCAATGGAGATAGAAATTCTGTCCGGAGCTCCGTGAGGCGCTTCCCAAGCAAAGTCAGAGAATGGAGTATTTGCATTGTTTGTTGCAAATTTGCTAATCAGAATAGTTGGAGCTGTATTGGTGTAATAAATATCGTCGATGTAAATAGTTTTACCATCTACATTGTTGGGGGCACAATCTCCACAATCAAAAACAAATTTACATTTAGGATAATCACCTACAAGACCTTTAAAATCGAAAAAAATAACTTCCCAGTTGTCTCCAACAATTTGATGACCAGCAGCAGCAACTTCACTACTAGGGGTGTCACCATCTCTTTCCAGCTGAAGTTTCAACCGAAACCGCGGATCACTTTTTTTAATCCTCATCGCTACATATCGATGGTTGTTAGAGTTAAAGCTTGGTAAACCCCAAAAAGGAATTGTAGCCCAACTTTGATCATCACCTACTCCAACCAACTTTAGCGCGTGGTTGTTAGCATTGGTGGGATCAACATCCACCGCTGCCGGTTGAATATGGTTCTCACAGCAAGAACCCCATGGAGATAATCCTTGTTCAAAGTCTTGAACAAAAACATCTGCTTGTTGTGCCTTTGCCGACCACACCGCAACCATGCAAAGCATAAGCGTAAACAATAATTTTTTCATACCGTTTTGATTTAGAAATTAACAAATTACACAATTCATTCAGGTTAAACAAATTCTACTACTTTTTATAGTAGAATCCCAGCTGTTTCAATCCCTCTTGTACTTCGGGATTTTGCATAAATAACTTCCACAGCAAACCGCTGCGGTAGTTTTCTATCATTACGGCTATGGGGCCTTGGTCAATGGCAAGGTTGGTACGCACTACTTGTTGCCCTTCGGGTAGGTTGAGGTTTACGGCATCGTAAAAACCGTACTGCCCCAGAGTTTTTGCACCCAAGTTGTAGTACAGGTTACGCAGCACGTCCATACTCTCCTGTGGGGTGTATGGCATTGATGATAGGGCTGCGGTAGGCGAAACAGTACCCGTGTCATCGTTGGTATTGGGGTGGTGCGAGGTGTAGCCCAGCAGCACATCGTCGGATGAGGTGAAGCCCCATAAGTCGGCACCGTAGCCTTTATGCTTATAGGGGTTGGCTATAGCGTAGGCACGGTGAATAAGCGTGTGGGCGCGGTTACGCTCCCAGTAGTCGGCGTAGCGGTCATTGAGTCCGCGTGGATCAAGACCAAGGAAGGAGTAGTGACAAAAGAACAGCGGCCCGCCATACTCCATACCTAGCGGAAGCTTTATGCCATAGTATTCTTTCCGTTTTCAAAGTAGGTTGACTTGGTGTAGCAGCTGTGGTACACCGAGGGGTTGATAGGGTACGTGGGCGATGATGCTGCCAGCACGTAGGTTATCAGCGTTTCGTCGTAACCCTTGATGCGATGGTTCATTTTCCAATCACAGGTTTTGCTCCAGTGCCAGTACAGCGAATCGGTACCTTGCGTGTACCAGCTCCACTCTACCTCTTCCCACATTTTGGTAATACTGTTGCACAGCTGGCGTTCGCGTGCCGAACCCTCCTGAAAATACTCGCGAGCCGTTAAAAGCCCTTGAATAAGAAAGGCTGTTTCGACCAAATCGCCGCCATCATCGTACTTGCTGAAGCTGAAGGGCACTCCGCTAATGGCGTCGTACCAGTGCGCCCAAGCACCGTGAAAACGCTCTACGCGGCTCAAGAATGCAACCATATTTTCGATGTACTTCAGCGACTGCTCACGGGTTGTGTAACCACGTTCGGCAGCAGCCACCAGCGCCATTATACCAAAACCCGTTCCACCAGTGGTTACTACCTCACGTTTATCGTTGCTGCGCTCACGCGCAAGGTTGCATTCGGGATAGGCAAAGTCGGAAAAATATCGCGTGGTATACCGTTGGGTTAAGTCCAACAGCGCGTCGTCAGTACGCTCGGTGGTTGACGCGCGCACCTCAAATCTTGCAGCATCGGGAGATGTTACGGGCATGCCTTTGGGAACTATTCTATACACCACCTCCGCGGGTTTAGTACCTACCAATTCCTGTACGAAATCGAGGTAAAATCCCTGTGTGGTTTCGGTACGTTTTACAAAGTTTTTGCCCGCATTTTTGGATGCGTAAATTTCGTAGGTGAAACTTTTATCGTTTTCCCACTTTAGCTCCACGTGAGCAGGATAGCCCACCGTGCTTAACTTACGTGGTGCAGCGAACTTCGTGTACGATTGCGCCGATAGCGCAAGCATACCTATTACAAGTGACGCTATTAATAGTCCTAACTTTTTCATAATGCCTCTTACTCAATATTTCTTTCACTCAACCTTGTCATTGCGGGCTTGACCCGCAACCGTAGCGAAGTGGAGTTCGACGAAGTCAATCTCCTAAATTAAGGAGGTAGCTCTTGTGAGGAGATTCCGTGTCAAGCACGGGATGACACACTAGCCTACCCAACCTTTACAAACGGAGCGCTAAGCCTTTTTCCGTTCTGTGTTTGTACGCTCAAAAAATACATTCCTTCGGAAAGTCTGTTCACTGAAATTTGCTCTTCACGATTGGCTACAAGGTTCCTTTTTTCTACTAAAAGAACTTCGCCTACCGTATTTACAACAACAATTGTAGAAAGTCCTGCGTCGATTTTTACCGTGAAGTATAATTCCTCTGAAACAGGATTTACATTAATAACAATACTCTTTGTGTCAGCTTTTTTCAGCGAAAAAATATTGGTGGGTATCGTATCAATAGGAACATTTCCAAAGGTAATACAGCGTACATTGATAGGATCCCAGCCACCTGACGATATGCGTTTGAGCGCTATGTCATACGTTCCCTCCTTAAGGCTCACACCTTCGCTTAGGCGAACGGTTTTATACTGGTTAAAGTCGCCGCCTTTTTTCACCTTAAAAGCCATCGCCGCGGTCTCATCGCCATCAATACTTAGCTTTACCGATCCATCGTAGCCTGCTACCTCCATGTTGAAGGGCAACTCTATAGCCTGCGTTATGCCCACCTTCCAAAAAGGGTAGTCGTCGGTATTGGTCCAGCCGCCAAGGTTTGCAGGAGTATTCTCAACAGAGATATTACCTGATACTTGCGCCTGTCCGGGACATAGCTTCAGCGTACCATCCTCGGCTTGTAAAATGGGAGGTACTTCGGTATCTACCACCTCGGAATTGATAACAAAAACTACTGTACTGCTAATAGCGTGAGGCGCTGTGGTAGGCACAGCCACTTGCTTACCCACCGCATGTGTCGATACGGTAAGCGGAGTTTTATTTGCATCGGAAAGCAAGTAGGCGCTCTCCACATCTGACACTAAACCGGGAACAACTAAGTTGCCATTGGCAGGCCAATCGAATACGTGCAGGTAGAGGTAGGTTTTTCCACCCTCTATTTTACGTGTAGCGCGTCCCCACGGCAGCTGCGTGATGAATGGGCTGGGCTGCGTACCGTAAATAGCCTCGCTGTTCACATCCATCCATGTGCCAATGGCGGCAAGGCGGTCGATGCTTTCCTGGGGAAAAGTTCCATCGGCTTTTGGACCTATGTTCAGCAGGAAGTTACCACCCTTGCTGGTAATATCAATAAGCTTGTGCAGCAGGTCGGGAACAGTTTTCCACATGGTATCAATATCCGGAGAGGCGTATCCCCAGTTGCGGTTCATGGTCATGCAGGTTTCCCAATCGGTGCCATCGCCACCCACCGGCATGTTGGGAATGCTTTGCTCGGGAGTTTTGAAGTCGCCCGTAAGGTGATCTTCCAAGCGGTCGTTGAAAATCAAACGCTCTGTACCGGGAATGTTTTTTATGGACTTTATGGTACGGTACTTGAGTTCAGGCGTGCTGGCGCCACCCATATCCCACCAAATCACATCGGCATCGTAGTCGTTAATCAGTGTTTGCAGGTGCGGAATAACCAAGTTTTCTACATACTTTACGCTGCTGTCCAAGGGTACTACTCCGCCATTTCCATTATTATTTTGCGGCATCCAGTCCATGCCGCCGGGGTTGTTCCAATCGAGCGCCTGCGAGTAGTAAAAGCCTATTTTCAGCCCTGCGGCTCGCGCCTCGTCCGCCAATCCGCGCATCAAGTCCTTTTGCGCAGCCGAGTGCTGTACTACATTCCAGCCCACGTTGGTATTAAACATCGATAGGCCTTCGTGGTGCTTTGAGGTAAAGATAATGTACTTCATTCCGGCACTCTTTGCCATACGCACCCACTCTTTCGGGTCGTAGCTGGCGGCGGTCATATCACTTGCTATTTTTGCCTGATAGGTATCACGGGGAATTTGCCCACCAAACATAATCCACTCGGCATAAGAACCGTTTTGTCCGCCATCGGCTACGAAATTCACGTCTTTTCCCTTCACGTTCTTTCCTACAAAGCGTCCGGCATAGGTAGCGTAGCCGCCCCAGTGAATAAACATGCCGAAGCGCGACTCACGCCACCACGCCATGCGGTTGTTTCTTTGCTCTGTGGTTTCGGGTGTGGCAACGTAAAGCGGTTCGCTCATTTTGGTGTACGCGCCCTTCGCATTTTGAGCCTTCACTGTGAAGTAGTAAATGTCGAATGAACTAAGCCCGGTAACGTTTACAGAGGTTGCAGAAGAAGTGGTAAACGCCACTCCATCTTTGTATATTTCGTACTGCGTAGCGCTATCTATAGGGTTCCACTTTAAGGTGAACAATGTGGGTTGAAGCGCCTCAGCTCGTATGCTTGGGCGCTGGTCAACAAATGCAGATGAAAGCGTTTCGGTGTCGCTTAAAATAATATCATCGACATAGGTAACGGTGCCCGATGTGCTGGGGGATACGAAGTCGGGTTGAAAACCAAGGACCTCCATTGTGGTAACACCATTAGCCGACAGGTCAAACACCAGCGACTCCCACTCGCTGGTTTTAGAGGGGGCTACCTTGGGCAAAAATTCTTTTTTACCGGCACCACCCTCTACGTTAATACGCAACAAAGATTTATCATTGCTGCGATAGTATTTTACGTGCAAATATTTATAGCCGCTACGGGTGGTATTCAGTCGAGCCCAAAAGCCCGCCCAATTATCGGAGGTGGTTTTACGTATCATTTCCAGCGCTTTGTTGCTGGTGTTTATGCCACTTTTGGATGGGTTATCTGCCACCTGAATTTGCATGCCACTCAAGGGGTTTATTGTGGAGGTGAAGCTTACCACACCGCCTTCAAAATCATCCAACAGCAACGCGTCTTTTTGCTGGGCCATCGCCATGGTGGCGCATAATATCAACGGGAGAAAGAATAATTTTTTCATGCGATAATATTTATTTTAAAACGGATATTTTTCAAATACAGACCTCTCCCTAAATCCCTCTCCGCAAGAGAGGGACCTGCAGCCCGCAGGCGCTCTCATGCTTTCGACTCACACTCGTTGGCACATGCCCCTCTCCTGCGGAGAGGGGACAGGGGAGAGGTCTAAAAATTCACCAACGGCACGCCATCCCACTTGTACTCGGACTTTATTTCCAATCCGTAAAATTTGAAAATGGTGGGTACAATGCTATAGAGGTGTGGGGCATCATAATAGTTGTAGGCTTCGCCCGTAGTGATATCCAGGGCTGGTTTACCCAAGGCTCCATTGAGCTGCAATGCGGTGTACGAGCCGGGGTTGTAAATTGCCAGGCTGGCTGCGTTGGGGTGCGAGGCATCCATTGCTTTAGCGTGGTAGCTAACTACCGTGGCCGAATCAACCGCTACGCCGCTAAATATGCGTAATTCTTTTATTCCTCCGTTAAATTGATTACCGTAAACTCCCGTGCCATCCTGTGCCACGCGGAATGGGAAGGTAGAGGTGAGTGAGCCCATGGTGGCAAATGTTGCTACATCACCGTTGATGGAGGTATGGGTACGCTTGGTGCCATCAATATAAACAGCCAACTTGCCTGCAACCCTATTGTAGGTAACGCTTATACGGTGCCAAACTTTATCGAACAGCACACCGTCAAAGCGCAGGTCCACACGATTGGAGCCATCGGCTACGTTGAGCAAAAGTTCTCCGTTATTACGGGTTACAAAGGTTATACCTGGATTATTGCCATTATTCCAATCTTTATTGCCAAAAAATGAGGGGTCCTGATAGTTCAATACATCTGAGCGTACATCCATTTCAATGGTAAAACTCTTGTTGGCATCAAAGTCCAAATCGGCAGTTTTTGGTAGCGTTGCGTATATGCCATCCTTGTACAGCACGTAGCCGTCGGCATCAGCGTCTACGGGTGAGGGACCTACGGTTGGAGGTGTATTTACCAGCGTGGGTGTAATGTTTTTGTTGTTGAGTACAATGAACGCGTTGCGCTCCGAGTATGACGCGCCACCGTGTCCTGTACCTATGCCGCCGTGGTCGGTTACTACTACTATTAGCCAGTTCTCATTATTGTAGGTAGGACGTGCTTTCAGCGTGGTGACTATGCGACCTAAACGAGCATCTACAGTGGTTACTGCCGCGCGGTACCTTGTGCTATCTGTGCTGTAGCTGCCACCGGGGTTAGCATCATGGCCTATATGGTCAACTCCGTCAAAGTGTACAAATGTAACTTCGGAGGTGGAGTCGCGTTGCAGCTCCTGCTTCACCTTGTTTTCCACGCTTCCATCATCGCTGCTGCTGTAGCGCATGGTCACCATATCCTGCTTTATGAGAAAGTTGTGCAGCACGCTCCACGCCACTATGGATGAGGTGCGCCAGTTGGGTTTTAACTCCTTCAGGTATTTAAAAAATGAGGGATAGGTGGCAAGGCGTGTTTTTGACTCCGACCACTCGTTGATAAGATAGTTGTGCTTTTCGGGACCCGTTCCGGTGTGTATGCTTGCCCATCCTGTGGCGCTCCATGTGGGCACGTCGGCCAGCGCGTTGGAGGCAAAGTAGGACTCCTGCGCAAGGTTGTACAGGTTAGGCATCAACTCTGCGGTTATAGCTGCAGGTAAACATCCGTCGATACCAATGATGAGCACCTTGGATGAGTCGGGAATATGTACAAATGGTACGGGCGCGGGAGTTGTATCTTGTGGCTCCTCTCCGTTATTAGAAGGTGCCTCGTTATCGCTTTTAGTACATGCACCTATAAAGGGAAATACAAGGAGATATGCTAAGAAAACGGTGAATATTTTTTTCATTTCAAGAAGTGATTAATTTACGTTTGGATATGCAAGAGGCCCGGATATGGTGAAAAACCACATCCAAACCTCCCCCTCTTCTCCTAAAAATTACAGTATTTTACTTTAGTATAAACTCAGCCCTATTATCGGTAGTTGAACTACCTCCAATGAAGAGTTGAAAATCACCGGACTCAGCCGCAAACTCCAAGTTGGTGTTGTAGAATGCAAGCATATCGGGCGTGATGGTAAATTCTACCTTTTTGCTCTCGCCTGCCTTCAAGTATATTTTTTGGAATCCCTTAAGCTCTCTCACCGGACGTGTAATACTGCCTACTACATCGCGAATGTAGAGCTGCACTACTTCTTCTCCATCGTACTCACCGCTATTTTTCAGCGTTACGCTTGCGGTTAACTCACCGCCTTTTTCCAGTTCGCTACCTGATATTTCTATGCTTGAATAGTCAAATGTGGTGTAACTCAGCCCGTGCCCAAAGGGATACAACGGCTCGTTGGGCATATCAAGGTATTTGGTGGTGTACTTTTGTTTTGCATCAAACGGACGACCTGTGTTTTTGCTATTGTAGTAAATAGGTATTTGTCCCACGCAGCGGGGGAAGGTCATGCTGAGCTTGCCCGAGGGGTTGGCTTCGCCAAACAGCACCTCGACAATGGCTGTACCCGCTTGGGTGCCTCCATACCATGTTTCTAAAATAGCATCGATGTTGTCGTTCTCCCACTGTAGCGTAAGCGGCCTGCCGTTCATTAGCACCAGCACTACGGGTTTACCCGTTTTCTTGAGCGCCTGTAGTAGCTCTTTTTGGTTGTTGAGCAAACCTATTTCGCTACGGCTTGCGGCCTCACCACTCATGCCAAACGGCTCACCCAGCATAGCCACTACTACATCGGCACGCTGCGCAGTTTGCACGGCTTCGCTAATGAGCTGCTGCGGGGTTTTGCTATCGCGCTCTATGCGTCCGTCATGGTCGTTAAGGCGCTTTAGCAGGGCTTCATCATCAACCAAGTTGCAGCCTTTTGCATACAGGAATTTATCCTTGCCATACTTGGTTTCAAGCGCGCTCCACAGGCTCACAGCTTGCTTCCAGTCGCCTGCACCGCTCCAGTTGCCTATGAGGTTGCGCTGATTTTTTACCAGCGGACCTACGAAGGCTATTTTTTTGCCTGTGTTAAGCGGCAGCACCTGCTCATCGTTCTTTAGCAGTACCATACTTTTTACCGCAGCCTCTTTACTTAGCGACTGCTTTTCTGGACTCATAATTTCGGCAGCAGCACGTTCTACATTAGCGCCACGGTAGGGGTCGGTAAACAATCCTAACTTATACTTTGCCTCCAAAATTCTGCGGCAGGCAGCATCGATAGTTTTTTGACTCACCTTGCCCGACTTTACCAAAGCGGGTAACTCCGTCACAAAAAACTCGCTCACCATATCCATATCGGTGCCTGCGTTAATGCTCAGCTCGCTTACCTTTGCTTTATCACCTACGCCATGATTTACCATTTCCATAATGGCGGTGTAGTCGGTTACCACAAAGCCTTTAAAGCCCCAGTCGTGGCGAAGCAGCTCGGTTAGCAGCCATTTATTGCCTGTGGCGGGTACGCCGTCAACTTCGTTGAACGAGGTCATTACGGTCATTGAACCTGCGTCAACTGCGGCCTTGTAAGGAGGGAAGTATTCGTTGTACATGCGCACGCGGCTCATGTCAGTGGTGTTGTAATCGCGTCCGGCTTCGGCAGCGCCATACAGGGCGAAGTGCTTTACGCACGACATTACGGCGCTGGGATTACTCATACCTTCCTGCTCATAACCCTGCACCATGGCGCGAGCAATCTCTGAGCCCAAATAAGGGTCTTCACCAGAGCCTTCGCTCACGCGTCCCCAGCGAGGATCGCGGGCAATATCCACCATGGGTGAAAAAGTCCAGTGCAAACCATCGGCTGAAGCCTCAGCAGCGGCAGCCATGGCGGTACGCTGAATCAAGTCCATATCCCACGTGGCGGAAAGTCCGAGGGGAATAGGGAAAATTGTCTTGTGACCGTGTATTACGTCGTAGCCAAAAACAATGGGAATACCCAAGCGACTTTTCTTTACGGCAAGGTCCTGCAACTTAATAACGGCGTCGGGGGTAAAGGTGTTAAACACACCACCAACTAAACCCTTCTCAATCTTTTCCTCTACCCCTTCAGCCAGTACAGGTCCTGTAACATCAAAGCCTATGGGCAGCAAGTTAAGTTGCCCTATTTTTTCCTCCAACGTCATCTTGCCCATGAGGTTGCTCACAAACTTATCCATCTCGGCATCGCCGGATTTCTTACTGCCACAGCCCAATGCAAGCAATGCAAGGCAACATGCGAAAAGTGTTTTTTTCATAACTCTAAAATATTTAGACAGGATTGAATTTTGTTAATCCTGAAATCCTGTCAAAAACTCATTTATGGTGTTACTGTAAATCCTAACTTCTGCAAGCCGTTTTGTATATCGGTATTTTGCATAAACAGGTTCCAAATTTTTTGCGTGCGATAATTCTCTATCATTACCACAATAGGCCCTTGGTCAATGGCAAGAAATGATGAGGCGTACCAACCTTGAGACAGGCAAAGCGCATCTTTAAAGCCATAGGTTCCCAGCATCTTATCGCCATGAATGTAGTAGAAGTAGCGCATGGCTGCCAAACTTTCAGTAGGCGTGTATGGGAATGACGAAAGGGCTGCTGTGGGAGCAATAGTGCCCCTATCGTTGGTGGGTGAGCTGGCGGTATATCCGTTGGGAATATCGCTTGCGCTGAGCCCCCAGCATGATTCGCTATAACCCAAATATCCTTTGGGATTTGCCACGCAGTAGCTGTGGTTGATTTTGGCGTGCGCCACATTCTGCTCCCAATAGTTGGCGTACTGGTCGCTAATTTTGTTGGGGTTTAAACCCAAAAATGAGTAGTGCGCAAAGAACATGGGACCACCAAGATTTTCACCCAGCGGAAGCGTAATGTTGTAGTACTGTCTACCATTGCGCATGTTACCGTTGCGCGCCCAGCCCTGGTCGTACACTGTTTTAGGTATGCTGTGCGTAGGTGATGCTGCTGCCAGCACATACGTAATCAACCCCTCATTCCAGCCCTGAATTTTCATGTTCATAGCCCAACCCTTATCGGGGCTCCAGTGCCAGTAAAGCACATTCTGATCACCCTGCCTGTACCAATCCCACTCTACGTTTTCCCACAAGGTTTGAATGTTGCTGCATAGCGCAATTTCTTCAGCTGAGACGCCATTTTTGAAGTATTCTTTTACAGCAAGTAAGCCTTGAATAAGGAATGATGTTTCCACCAAGTCCCCTCCGTTATCATTTGTGCTAAAAGCCTGTGCTTTTCCAGTTTCTCCGTTAAGCCAATGCGAGTATGCGCCATGAAACTTATCGGCTTTATTTGTCAAAAAGTTTACAATTTTGGTAAACCTGTCCAACCCTTCCTGACGGGTAATGAAACCGCGCTCAATGCCCACCAGTATGGCCATGAAGCCAAAGCCGCTACCACCCGTGGTAACTGTGTTACCCGAGTTGAGGCGTTCGCGCGCTAAGCCGGATGTGGGATGCGCGTAATCCCAGAAGTATTTAAACGTTTGATGCTGCACGAGCGTCATCAACGAGTCGTTGCTAATTTCAGGAAAAACAGGATCTGTTTTTTCACGAGCGCTCAGGGTGCACGTGTAGGAGGATTTTACCTTACCTCCCAGGTATCTGCCCTCTGCAATATTAAATTTCCATGTTTCAAAAGACGAGGCAAGCGCCACATTGGTTGTAATGTTCAACACGGTGGCATCCTTGCTATCACCTGTATAGGTGTAGTTTTGCGCGGCACGGCCGTTAAAGTAAACGTATGCAGTGTTCATACTGTCAACATTTATAGCGGCATTAAATTTAATGCGCACGCTAACCGGTGACAGCGGTAAGTTGGTAATTGATGCCCCAGATGTAACGTAGGTTCCATTGACAAATACGCTATCGGCACGTAGGCTGGCTACGGGACCGGGCGTAGGGTTGTCAATGTCGTCGGTTTTACTGCATGCGCAGGAGCATAGCGTAAGTGCAGCAACAACGAGGAGATATGAAATTTTTCTAGTCATAAAAGAAGCGGTGAAAAAAGAGTCCCAAAAACAACCACAATCATTTTTGGGACTCCGAGGTTGTTTGCTTAACTTATTAATTAGTCAGCAACTTCAAATTCAGCATCGTATAAAGCCTGCATTTCAGCATCGGTCAATGCGCGGTTGTAGAAACGCATTTCGTCAAGTTGACCAAGGAAAGAGCCTTGCCAGCTTTGTACATCATATCCCAACACGTTGTTAGCCCAATAGCCAATAACACCAATGTTGGCCTTTCCGTCAGCGCGTGTATACAGGTGTAAGTCGCCAAGTAGCTCATCGGGAGTTAAACCTGCGCCTTGAGTAAGGCTATCCACTGCCAAGTAACCCAAGTTTTTACCATTCAGGTAGTATGACTTGGTAGAGTTTGCGTTATCATACTTCACAGCAAAGTGGTACCATGCGCTACCTACAGCCATTGGGCTCTTTCCCTCCGGACCCCAAATAAGACCGAACGAATTTCTGTTACCAACTGTGCGAAGTTGAACAGAGTCTGCCGGACCATCTTGGTAAATTTGCATACCTGCAGCCCAGTGGTCAGATGGAGTTGAAGCAACACCATCGCTGCCTGTAACAACTTCACCACCGCTTAGCGAAAGAATACCATCTGCTCCACCACGCTCAGCAAACTTTACCCAAAATGCAACAGTGTACTGCTTTACTGAAGCCATGTTATCACCTGCTGCGTAAGGGAAGGTAATGTAGGCACCATTGCCACCTTGGTAAGCCTTACCTCTCTTACCTGCAACGTACTTAACAGAGTCTGTTGCCGTACCTACGCGACCCTTAGCATCGTTGGGCGTATCGTTAAACGACCAGTAAGCAATAAGGTTTGCCGAAGCAATGTTATCGGGATCTACAACAACGGGATCAGGATTGTCCTTGTTGTCATCGCTGCTACATGCAACTATAGTTGCTGTACCGATTGCAAGCGCGGCTACAAATAGCCATTTGAATTTTTTCTTCATAATTGTAACGGGTTTAATTGGTTAATAAAAGAAAACTGATATTTGGTTAATTAATATCCTGGATTTTGAGTAAGACTTGGGTTCAAATCTCTTTGACGTTGAGGAACAGGGAACAGGGCATTTTTTCCAGTATAGCCTGCCGAACCTAGAACCGTTTGCGCGCGATTGGTGCGTACCAAGTCGTAAAAACGGTTCTCCTCCAAGGCCAACTCTGCGCGACGCTCATCGTATATGTCATTCAACGAGTAGCCACCTGGAGTTGAAAGCAACACCCTGTTGCGCACTTTATTCATAGCCTCATCGGCAGTCATAGTAACAGGCACAGAGGCTCCATTAGCCAGCGCCTCGGCATGCATAAGCAGCACTTCTGCGTAGCGCAAAATGCGAATATTCTGATCCATCCCGTAGCCATTAAACGCCCACTTGTTGTACGATGAAGGGGTATACGTCTTCATATTGTAGTAGGGGTTTACACATGTACTTGCAATGCTATCACCCTCGGGAGTCATAGTACCACGCACCATAATGGTGGCCTTAATACGCTCGGTTTCACCACGACCGTTAAGGAAGCTAATTAGCGCATTGCTGGGCACTTTAAAGCCCCAGCCCTGCATGTTCTCGGGGCTATTGTTGCGAGGCCCTTGAATATATCCATACTCCGATGCTATTTTACGATCACCATCCTGCAATCCCAACGATGAATTTTGTATTTCAAATAGCGACTCTTCGCAATTTTCAGCATCTATGCGAAACATTTTGTAAAAGTTGTTGTACAGGTCAAAACGGCCACTGGCAATAACCTGATTGGTATAAAAGGCAACGGAGTCCCACTTTTCTTGGTATAAGAACACCTTAGCCTTCATTGCCATGGCGCTATACTTAGTCACGCGTCCGGCCCAGTCCTTAGAGTAGGACTCCGGCATATTCTGTACTGCATACGTCAAGTCTCTATGAATAAAAGCGTACACAGAATCTTTGTCAGCACGAGGTGTACTTGCCAACTCCTCCGAAGTTTTCAGCTGGTCAATGATGGGTACACCACCATAGGCGCGCACCAAGCAGAAGTACGCGTAACCACGTATAAAGCGGCTTTCGCCCATCATTCCGTTATAGTTGCGTACATCGGCATCTGTTTTTAAGATTTCTGTGAATTTTGGCAGGGTATAAATGGCATTGTTAGCCGCGCTTACCACGTTAAATACATCCGTCCAGTAAAGGTTAATATGGTCAGTGGATGCGGTGTACTTAAAGGTGTTGAGCTCAATCATTGTTGCCCCGTCCGTCTCTGTGCTCCCCTTATCGGCATCATCGCTGGTGATTTCAAGCATACCCAAATACGCAAATCCATGTGCGTTGCCTTGTCGCATAGAGGCGTATGCATTACTTACCGGTGCAAACATGTTCTCCTTTTTAGAGTAGTCCAAACCGCTAACAGGTAGCTCACCTTCTTGTGGAAACTCCAGGTAATCCGAACATCCGGTTGCAAACATCAACAGGAAAACCAAGTTGTATATAGCTAACTTTTTCATACTATTCTTGTGTGTTTACAGGTTAAAACTTAATGCTTGCTCCAATGCTGTAAATAGCCTGCATGGGATACGTATTATTGTCAATACCCGACTCGTTGGGCGCCCCCGATACCTCGGTGGTAAACCCGTTGTACCCGAATATGGTTAGCGGACGCTGTGCCGCAACATACACTCTTATGTCAGGTAGTATAGATTTTTCCGAGCGGGGAATGGTATACCCTATCTGCACGTTTTGTATTCGGAGGTAGGAGCCATCTTCCACAAAGAACGAGTTGGGCTGCTGCGAAATACTCTTATTAAAGGCCGCCGCAGAAGGATATGTGCTGCTTGGGCTTGCCTTTGTCCATCGGTTTGTGTAGAAATCTTCATCGTAGTTCCCATCGGTGAACACACCTCTGTTCATACGTTTTTGGTTCAAAATCTTATTGCCAAATTGTCCCTGCAGCGAGAGTGAGAAATCCCAGTTTTTATACTTCATACCGAAATCCAAACCGCCCATCAGCGAGGGAATTGGGCTACCTAAGTACACCACGTCCTTGCTATCAATAACCGTGTCGCGGTTAACGTCACGGAATCTAAAGTCGCCCAACTCGCTTCCGGCAGGAGCGCTCCTCAGCTCACTTTTTGTTTGGTATATACCTTCAACCTCGTAGCCGTAGAATGAGCCAATAGGTTTGCCAACTACGGCATAGGTAGCCGTGGCACCGTTTATAGCCTTACCGGGTACCTTTCCGTCAGGCCTATTTTGTACTTCAGTCACCTTGTTGTTAATGTAAGTCAAGTTCGCACCAATAGAGTAACCAAAATCTTTCGTAACCTGATCCCTCCACTCTATGGAGAACTCAAGACCCATGTTGCGCACCGAGCCATTGTTGCCCAGCAACTCGGTAGTGCCTCCACCGCTGGCAATAGGAGCATTAAACACAACGTTATTGGTTTCACGACGATAGAAGTCAATAGCACCTGACAAGCGGTTATTGAGAAACGCGTATTCAACACCCACGTCAATCTCATTTACCACCTCCCACTTCAAGTAGTTTTGGTATACGGTTTGCGCTCCAACGCCATCCACCAGCTTATCACCAAATATACCGGAGCTGGCAGCACCTGGCTTTCCAACAATACTTGAAGAGTTGGAGGGAACGTTATCATTACCCAGCATACCCCAGCTGGCGCGTAATTTTAAGAAGTCTACTACATTCTGATTTTTCATAAAGCCCTCGTCTGAAATTACCCAGCCCAAGCCCACAGAAGGGAAGTAGCCCCACTTTTCCTGAAACTTTGAGCTGCCGTCAGCACGCATTGTCACAGTGGCTAAATACTTACCTGCATAGCTGTATGTACCACGAGCAAAGTAGGACATACCACGGTTTTTTTCACCGCTATCTTCAGCATCACGTCCATTGTACGAGCCGTTTTTGATATACATTTCGCTATCCATATTGCCGGGCACATTCAGCGCGCTACCCTTCACCCAGTAAACCTCCTCCTGACGTATAGACATACCGCCCATTACAGAGTAACTGTGCTTACCCTGCGTGTCGGAAAATGTAAGCGTATTGTCGAAGAGCTGCTTGGTTTCCGTATTGCTTTGCTTGCTCACTTTTGATGTAGAACGCGCCTGCGAACCTCCTACGAGGTACTCCGGAGAGTAGTCGCGCGTATTAAAAAACATAAGGTCCTGGTTATACTGCGTCTTAAATGTAAACTTGTCATCCAAGAATTTAATTTCAAGAAAGGCGGTAGGAAGAATATGGTAACCATCCTCGCGCACGTCGTAGTAGTACGCCTTAGCGTAGGGGTTAGCGTAAGAGTTACCCAATCCCGCCCTTTGCGGAGCACCAAATTTTACAGGATAAGCCGCCGTATTATTGTCGTCGTAAACGTTGTAAATAGAAGGGTTCACAAAGGCCTGAAAGAAAGCATCATTATCCGGCTTATTGTGCACGTAGCTCGATGCAAGGAAAGACGCTCCGGCCTTAACATGCTTCGAAATTTGATAGTCGCCGCGAGCGCGCATGTTAAAGCGGTTGTAATCATTGCCTAAATTCAGAATACCATCCTGATAGAGGTAGTTCAATCCCAATGAGTAGGTTGTCTTTTCCGTACCACCTGAAACATCCAGATTATGACTTGTCATTAAGGCGTTATGCAGCAGCTCATCGTACCAGTCGGTATTAGCGCCATTGTAGTCCGATACCCTCTTTGGAGTATACCCTATGGTGCTAGCGTTGGCCTCGTTCATTAAGGTCACATACTGCTCCGTATTAGTCATTTTCATGAGGTTAGTAGGCACTTGCAAGCCCACATAACCATCATAAGTAATAACGGCCTTATCTCCTCTTTTACCTGTTTTAGTAGTGATAATAATCACACCATTAGCTGCGCGCACACCGTAAATTGCAGAAGCCGAAGCATCCTTAAGTACGCTCATGCTCTCAATATCATTGCTGCTAAGGAAATCGATGTTATTTACAAATACACCATCCACTACGTATAGAGGCTTGGCATAGTCACCAATGGAACCCACGCCGCGAATACGCACGGTAGAGCCCGAACCGGGAGCACCACCATTGATTACTTGTACACCTGCCACCTTACCCTGCAAGGCTTGAGCAGCATTGTTGGTTGCCTGCTTACTTAGCTCAGCACCTTTTACCACCGCTATTGGGGCAGTCAGGTCTTTTGCTTTTTGCGAACCGTAACCTACCACAACCGCCTCCTCCAACATTACGGAAGAATCTTCGAGCTCTATATTCATAAAGCCACCTCTAACGTCAAGTGTTTGATCAGCGTACCCCATAGAGGTAACCAACACCTTTGCTCCGGTTGCAGCCTCAACGGTAAACTCACCCTTGCCATCTGTAATGGCGTACTTACTTGAGCCCTGTACCTTTACAACGGCTCCGGGAACTCCCTCTCCATTTCTGTCAATAACACGACCAGACACTGTGCCGCCTTGCGCAAGCACTGCCGTAGCAGTAAATACAAGCGCGCATAGCAGCATTAGCGGCTTGCGACACCAAGTAGAAAAAATGTTGAATAAGGTCATAGCAGGTTTTTATGAAATTTTGTACTGCAAAAATCGTCTATGATACCCCCCCTTTCCAAATAAAATAGCTTCATACAACTACATCATGTCAAAATTTATATGCAATTTCACTACTTCATTTCACATTTTTTAAAAATTTAATATTTTTATAATCAATCTGTTGCATTTTTTGTTCATACATCTTTTTTTAGTACATTAGCAGCGTTATTTGACTGCTCAATGTTAAATGCATAGATAAATTCATAATCACTTTATAATAAGTATTATATAGTGATTTCTAAGGGAATTAAGTTCAAAGTGTCCATTCCTATATATATCAACATAATATCCTAAAAAAGTATTGATTTTAAATAAATATTCGATATTTTCCTGCCTTTTATTATCGTTTTATTGTTTTTTCAGTGTGAAACATATTCAGATTGTATCATGAGAAACAAAAAAAACAAGTACTTGGTTAAATTTCAAGTACTTACAATATTCATTGTTGTGGTATTACACGTTAATGTAAGCGCTTTTAATGGTACTCCTAACGTAAATAATTACCCCGAAACCGTACATCAAGGATCCGGTCAAAGTTGGGCTGCAACTCAGGATGCGCAAGGAATCATGTATTTTGCCAATACCAGCGGAGTACTCGAATTCGATGGCAAACGCTGGCTGCTACACGAACTACCAGGTAAGCGAGGATCGCGCGCAATTCGCTATCATGCTCAATCACACCGTATTTACTGTGGCTCATTTGAGGAGTTTGGCTACTGGCACCGTGACCCCTACGGAGAGCTACATTATCACTCGCTAAGTGACTCTCTTTCAAATCACAAGATGCACAATGATGAGATTTGGTCCATTATTTTTACCGAAAACACCGTTTACTTCCGCGCATTTGCCACCTACTTTACCTATCGTAAGGGAGTTATGGAAGCCGCCACTCTACCATACGCATGTCTTGAACTGCAGCATATTAACGGACTATTGTACGCCTCAACCGTAAACGGGTTATACGTTTTTCAAAATCGTACACCCATAAAACTTATTGGTGGCGAAAGATTTACAGGCAAATACTGCGCTATGGGGTTAATGCCTTTTGACCAACGTACCATGCTGATAGCCACGCGAGAGCAAGGACTGTACCTGTACAATGGCCGCAGCTACACACCATTTCACACAGAAGCCGACCATATTATACAGTCCTCCGAAATTAACCGTGCAATGGCGCTTAACGATTCCGTATTCATATTGGGCACGCTACTGGACGGTGTGGTTGCCGTTGATCGCGGAGGTAAAATGCTGTGGCACGTAAACAAACTCAACGGTCTGCAAAACAACACAGTACTTGGTTTATGCAGTGACCACGAAGGCAACGTATGGTGTGCGCTTGATAACGGTATTGACCACATAGACGCGGGGTCGCCACTACGCTTCTACCTTGGCACCTACGACAATGTGGAGGCAGTATACGCCATTGCCAAGTATGACAACAAGCTGTACTTGGGCACCAATAAGGGGCTATTTTGCAGCAACGGCAACCGCTTCAACATGGTTGCAGGTACACAGGGACAAGTGTGGGACCTATCTGTGTGGAACGGACAGCTGCTATGTGGCCACAACAACGGCACATTTAGTGTTAATCGTCACGGCATTAACCTTCTGTCTGATGTTACCGGGGGCTACTGCATCCGCCCGTTGCCCAATCCCGACGGTAGCCCCGAAACGCTGATACAAAGCACCTACACCTCTCTCGTGCTGTACAAAAAGAATGCACAAGGTCAATGGCGCTTTAGCCACATTATTCCCGATTTTATTGAGCCTATTCGCTATTTGGAGATTGACCACCTGGGTAACATTTGGGGGGCACACCTCGAAAAAGGCTTTTTTAAAATACGCCTCAACAGCGCCCAAACGCACATTGAGCACATCACGCGTTACGACTCCATTGGAGGAGCCAGAGCCGAACGCATAGGCATTTTTAAAGGAAGTAACCGTATCATTTTCACTACAAGCCGAGAGCTGTACACCTACTCTGACATCAGCGAAGCTATTATCCCATTCAATAAGCTCAACCTACAATTGGGAGCGCTAAAAGACGCCCACCGTATTATTGCCGCGGGAGACAACCGCTGCTGGCTGGCGCGTGATAATGAGCTGGCGTTGGTTAACATCAACGCCGACGGACAGGTGGATATACTGCAACAAATTCCCCACAGCGCACTCAAGGATCAAGTAAACATCAACTACGAATGCGCATACAACAACCAGGGTGTGGACTACATTGGTCTTACCCGTGGATTTGCCATGCAAAAGTTTGATGCCGCCGCCAAATTCACCACTAAGTCAACCTCCATCGTGTTGCGAAGGGCAGAGGTTCTTGGGGAAGAGTACGTAACCAATCTTGAAACAAATAAGCAGAACGTACAGCTATCGGCCAAGCAAAACAATATTAAGTTCACCTTTGCCTACCCCTCGTTTGCCACCAATAGCGTAGCCCTGTGGCACCGCCTCGATGGGCTGGAGCAGGAATGGAGCCCCGCCAACAGCGATTTTGAAAAAGAGTACTCGCGTCTGCCATCCGGCAAGTATGCCTTCATGCTCAAAGCATTGGACACAGACGATAATATTTTAGCGCAAACACAATACAACTTTACTATTAAGCCCGCATGGTATGCCACTGGCCTAGCCTACCTCGTTTACCTGCTGCTGGCGGCGGGCGCATTAGCCTTTTCTTACAGAATATGGCACAAGCAGCTCATGCGCCATCAGGATAAAATTATGGAGCGTGAGGAAAAAAAGCGCGTGGAAGAATTGGAGCAAAAAGAGCAAAAAATTATTCGCCTCAAAAACGAAAAGTTGGAATCAGAGCTCCTATATAAAGGAAAAGAGTTGGCCGGAACAACAATGGCTATAATTCAAAAAAACAATGTTTTACAGGAGTTGAAAAAGGAGTTGCAAAAGGAAGAAGCCGCAAAAAATATCAAAAGCATCATTAAGCTCATAAATAAAAATCTTTCGTCAGAAGACGACTGGAAACTCTTTCAATCGAATTTTGACCTCATACACGACCGCTTCTTCCGCAACCTCAAAAAGCGCACTCCCACCCTCACCTCGCACGACCTGCAGCTGTGCGCTTATCTGCGCCTCAACCTGTCTACCAAAGAAATTGCGCAGCTCATGGGCAACTCCGTGCGCGGCGTAGAGGTAGCCCGCTACCGCTTACGCAAAAAGTTGGAACTGCCGCAAGACATTAACCTCAACGAGTTTATGATTGAGTTTAAATATTAAAATCCATCACGTACTCTTGTCCTTTCCTTATGCAAGAACGTGGAATATCCCCCGCTGGCGGGGGTGCCTGAAAGGCGGGGATGGAAGCTTTGCGCATAACTATGAGATTGCTCTATGCCGCAATTACTGACCTCTCCCTAAGTCCCTCTCCTGAGGAGAGGGGATAGGGGGAGAGGTCTAAAAAAGTGACAAAAAGAAAAACAAGAAATAACTAACCCCACTAAAAATGCGCCATTTTGTCACTCAATAGAACTTTTTACTCCCTTGGCACGAAAGCTGATTGAATTAATGTGCCTACATAAAATTGTCTTTATTCATCAATTTATTAATAACATTTTAAAAATTAAATCATTATGGCAGTAAAACCTTTACAAGACAGGGTGCTCATTGAGCCCAAGGAAGCTGAAGAAAAGACCGCAAGCGGCCTGTACATCCCCGATACGGCAAAAGAAAAGCCCCAACGTGGTAAAGTTATCGCTGTAGGTAGCGGCAAAAAGGATGAGCCCATGGAGGTAAAAGTAGGCGACGAAGTGCTGTACGGCAAGTACGCCGGCACCGAACTTTCGGTTGACAGTAAGGATTACCTTATCCTGCGCCAAAGCGATATTCTTGCAATAGTTTAAAGAGTGTTGAACTGTTGAATTGCTGAATTGTTGAACTGAAAATACAGTGAGCAACAATTCAACAATCAAACAAAACAGTTCAACAAAAAACAGTTCAACAATTCAACATTTACATAAAATGGCAAAAGAAATAAAATTCAACATGGAAGCCCGCGACCTCGTTAAGGTAGGTGTGGACGCTTTGGCAAATGCAGTAAAGGTAACCCTCGGCCCAAAAGGTCGCAACGTGGTTATCGAAAAGAAGTTCGGTGGTCCTCAAGTAACCAAGGACGGTGTTACCGTGGCTAAGGAAATCGAACTTGAAGATCGCTTTGCTAACATTGGCGCGCAAATGGTAAAGGAAGTGGCCTCAAAAACCGGTGACAACGCCGGTGATGGTACCACCACCGCTACCGTGCTGGCTCAGTCTATTATCAACGTAGGTATTAAGAACGTTACCGCAGGCGCCAACCCTATGGACCTAAAGCGCGGTATCGACAAGGCTGTTGAAGCCGTTGTTACCAACCTGAAGAAGCAAAGCCAAGCTGTAGGTGATGACCTCTCGAAAATCGAGCAGGTTGCTACCATTTCAGCTAACAACGATAACACCATTGGTAAGCTTATTGCTGAAGCAATGGGCAAGGTAAAGAAGGAAGGCGTTATCACCGTTGAGGAAGCTAAGGGTACCGACACCGAAGTAAAAGTGGTAGAAGGTATGCAGTTCGACCGCGGTTACATCTCCGCTTACTTCATGACCGATGGCGAGAAGATGGAAGCCGTGCTGGAAAATCCGCTTATCCTTATTACCGATAAGAAGATTTCAACCATGAAGGATTTGATGCCTATCCTTGAGCCCGTGGCACAGCAAGGACGCGCCCTGCTTATTATTGCCGAGGATGTAGATGGTGAAGCTCTTTCAACCTTGGTGGTAAACCGCCTGCGTGGTACTATTAAGATTGCAGCTGTTAAGGCTCCCGGTTTCGGCGATCGCCGCAAGGAAATGCTGGAGGATATCGCAGTATTGACCGGCGGTATGGTAATCTCAGAGGAGAAGGGCTTGAAGCTCGAAGGTGCCAAGATTGAAATGCTGGGTAAGGCTGAAAAGGTAACCATCGATAAGGAAAACACCACCGTTGTAAACGGTGCAGGTGAGAAGAGCAACATCGAAAACCGTGTATCGCAAATCCGCAAGCAAATTGAAACCACCACCAGCGACTACGATCGTGAGAAGCTGCAAGAGCGTCTAGCTAAGTTGGCAGGCGGTGTAGCTGTGCTGTACGTAGGTGCTGCCACCGAGGTTGAAATGAAGGAAAAGAAGGACCGTGTGGACGACGCTTTGAGCGCAACTCGTGCAGCTGTTGAGGAAGGAATTATCCCCGGCGGTGGCGTGGCTTACATCCGTTCTATCGAGGCACTCGAAACTCTCAAGGGAGACAATGAGGATGAAACTACCGGTGTTCAAATTGTAAAGCGTGCTATTGAAGAGCCTCTTCGTCAAATTGTAGCTAACGCAGGTTTGGAAGGTAGCGTAATTGTACAAAAGGTGAAGGAAGGCAAGGCTGATTTCGGCTTCAACGCCCGCACCGAAAAGTACGAGAATCTGCTTGCCGCAGGCGTTATCGACCCAACTAAGGTAGCTCGTGTAGCGTTGGAAAATGCCGCTTCAGTAGCCGGTATGTTCCTCACCACCGAGTGCGTGTTGGTAGATAAGAAGGAAGAAAATCCTGCTCCCATGGGCGCCCCAGGTATGGGTGGCATGGGTGGCATGATGTAAGATAGCATCCGCTTACGCAAAAGAGAATCGAGGTCAACTGTGAGGTTGGCCTCGATTTTTTTTGCCATATCTGTCCTCTTTATGTTGAAAAGAAAAGTTTAACAAATATACAAGTCCTTGTTAATTAGACACATAGGTATATACTGAGTATACTTATTAACTTTTTTCTGATAACAAAGTGTTGATAATTGAGAAAAGCGTTCTATCTTTGTTTAAGATAATCCGATGCCAGTAGGCTGGCACTACAATCCGATACCGATAGGTCGGTCATTAAGCCACTCTTCAGAGTGGCTTAATTGTTTAATCAAAAACATATAAAATGACAACAAAAATTTCAGTTTTAATTGATGGTGGGTTTTTCGTGAAAAGATTTCAGAACAAACATAAACGACTACCATCACATAAGGATGTTATAGATGAAGTTAACAATGTAATCACATTGGTTAAACAAAAAACTAATGGTGATACGCATGATATTTTATTTCGTATTTACTATTATGATTGTAGGCCCTTTGGTGGCATTGTAAAGAATCATGATCAAACAAAAGATATTGATTTTTCAAAACACCCCACTTTTAACTACAAAAATCAATTTTTGAAGAACCTGTGTAGAGAAGATAAGGTTGCCCTTAGAATCGGGGAGCTTTCTTTCGATGGATGGAAACAAGATTTGCATACAGTGGGAAAATGGAAACCAGACTTGAAACAAAAAGGGGTAGATATGAAAGTCGGTCTAGATATGGCATGGATGGCCAGCAATAAAATAGTTGATAAAATCGTATTAATTGCTGGTGATTCTGATTTTGTTGCACCTATAAAATTTGTGAGAAAATCTGGCATTTTAGTGTACCTACAGCCATTGGGATACAGATCGTTAAAAGAGGCCCTGATTGAACATTGTGATTTTATTTTAAGATAGTGCTTACAAATATTTATCGCCTACAAGACTCAAAAAGGACATGCGGGATTAGCCTCACTTGAGGTTGACCGGAAAAAGGGAGTTTGTAAAACGCGTATACTAGCACATTGACATGTTGTATATGGTAAAAACAGTCCCTCCATCAAAACATCTCGCTAATCCCCCTTAACCGGACAGATAAAGGCACCAAGCAAACCGAGTTTTATCCCAAAGAACATTTGCTGAAGAGGTGGAAGAGTTTATGACCAAATACGGATTTCAG
The DNA here is from genome assembly GCA_031553765.1 of Bacteroidales bacterium. Classification (GTDB taxonomy): domain Bacteria; phylum Bacteroidota; class Bacteroidia; order Bacteroidales; family UBA932; genus JAITMY01. Next base: position 770,596 of record JAVBKY010000003.1, on the reverse strand, counting down.
CGGTTCAAGGATTAATTTCGGGCTAAAGCCCGGGTGGGTGTGCTCACTTACCCCGTCGGTTAAAACCGACGGCAATGAAAAAGAGGGGCAGCCCCATTAATACGCTCCCATCACCGCCACAAAATGCGCCAATTCCGCCTCAGTAATCGGTCGGATTTTTTCTGCTTGTACTGAGTTGTGTTCCATATCACCACCCGTAGATGCAAACGATACCGTATCAAATGTCCAGAGTAAGAAGTCAGCCATTGTTATGTTTTTTACATTTATCAAATACTAATTCCCAGCCCCAGCGTTACCATCTGATTCCGCATATCAGCCACCTCTCTATCTGCCTTTAGCATGTTAGCAAATCCGTACCTATAACCCGCATTGATTTGCAAGCCAAATGAGAATTCGTACCCCAACACGGCACATAGCCCCACATCAAGGCGTTGCATATAGGCCTCGTTGGCATCGGGTTTGGCGTAAAGGTCTCGATTCATCGTTTCATCCTTGCCTGTAAGTCCTGTTTTTATGTATGACCCGGCACCAACATGTAGCTTGTTTTTATTGGAAAATATAAAATTTCCCATGGCATAAATGGGCATTTCCAAGGCAGCAAAACGAAAGTTGTGATCTATCTCATTTTGCTTTAGCGTAGAATTTTGAAATAGCACATGCAACTCCGGTTGTAGCGTAAAGTATTTTCCAAAATTAATTGCCATGTAGCCACCCAACCCCCAGCCCAAACCTATGGCACTGTTGGCATCGCTCATACCACTCAGCAATACATTCGACAAGTTCCCGTCGGCCTTTACACCAAAGCCATCGTCAGCCGTAACCCTCACCACGCTCAACCCTGCTATCAGCGCTATTAACAAAATCTTTTTCATCTTTCCCTGTTTTTAGTTTTATCACATGTAGTAATATGACAACTCAAAAAATATTTACCACTATCACATTTTATGCTTTATCTTTTTATAAATAAACTTCACGGCTAAGCTGGGCTTAAGTCGGTATAACGCATTCATGCTTTTGGCATCGTTGCCCACATACACCTGTGCTTTGTTTTTTTCTATACCTCGAATAATTATTTCGGCAGCCTTGGATGGGAGTAACGCCAAGCCCTCCGGTGCATCATCGGGATTCCTGCCCGCCTCCTTACCTAAACCCGAGTTAATTTTAATATTGGTGCGCAACGCTCCGGGAAAAACTATCGTTACCCGCACGTTAGTATCGGTCAGCTCCGAGCCTAAACTCTCCGACATAATTTTTATTGCCGCCTTCGACGCACCATAGATTCCCTGCCCTGCCACAGGCATAAATCCACCCATGCTCGACACGTTCACAACGTGCGCTTCAGGACGGGTAAGTAGGTGCGGTAAAAAAGCTTTAATAACGTTGAGCGTGCCAAAAAAATTAATATTAAATACACGCTTCACCACATCAAAACTTGTATCATTGAGTTTCAAAAAAGGTTGAATAATGCCCGCGTTATTAATAATCCCATCAATGTTACTCGTCTGCTGCATCCTATCAGCAAGCTCGTTTACAGCATCACGATTCGTAATATCCACCACATAGGTAGTCAACAAATCCTTGTCGTTACATGCCAAGCGCGCGGTTTCCTGTAGCGCGTCCGCGTTTATATCAATCGCTATTACGTTACACTCTCTTGCCAAAAGTTGGAGCACCAGCTCACGCCCCATGCCGCTACCTCCACCGGTAACCAGCATTGTTTTGTTTTGAAGTTTCATTTTATTATCGGTTTTAATCCGATACAAATGTATGGGCAACGTTGACGCAAAAAAGTCCAAAACAAACCAAATTTTGGACGATAATTCGTTTTTATGAAATATTTACGATAAATAAACCTATATTTGCAAAAATAAGATAAGGGGAAATTTATCATGAAAAAATTGCAGATATCACCATTCATCAATTGGCGTAGCGAGATTGAAGGCGCGGAAGTTGCTGCCATAGACAACGACATTATTTTGCTCGACAAGCCTATTATAACATCCCGCTTTGATTACCCCTTTAAGGTGGATGTTACCACTGCTATAATTTGCTTAAAAGGAACCACCGATGGCGCCATAAATCTGATACCATTTAAGACAGAAGCGCCCTGTCTTATTACGGTGCTGGCCGATCAAATTTTGGAGCATCGACATATCAGCGATGATTTTGAGGGGCTTTTCATTGTTATGTCACGTCGATTCACCGATAGCCTCATGCCCAGCGTGCAGGATAGGCTTCCGCTATTTCTTTCAGTACGCAACAATCCGTGCACCCCTTTGAGCACTGAATCATTGGAGGCAATGGTAAGCTACTTTGAGATGCTGAAAAGAATGATAGGAGTAAAGGATAGTCCTTACCGTGTGGAAGTAGCACGACATCTTACGTTAGCGTTCTTTTATGGGGCGGGATTCCACTCGGAAGATTTGGCCAACAGCAACAGCAATCCTTCACACCAGGAGGCGCTAATGGATAGATTTTTGAAGCAGGTGCAAGCCAGCTATAAGCATCAGCGGGAGCTAATATTTTACGCCGATAAGCTATGCCTTACACCAAAACACTTGTCAAAAGTAGTTAAGGAAACCAGCGGCAAATCCGCCAACGATTGGATAGACGAGTACGTAACGCTGGAGGCTAAGGCGCTGCTTAAATCCACCAACAAAACCATACAGCAAATAAGTGATGAGCTGAACTTCCCCTCGCAGTCGTTTTTTGGGAAATATTTTAAAAGAGTAGTGGGTATTTCACCCAAGGAGTATAAACGCTCGTAGCGTTATGGTTTTTTCTTCACGTACTTGCTATCTATTTCAAGCCGCTTGATAAAAAACATGCCCATGTGCCCCGTATTGAAGCCTATTTTCAAATTATCATACTCCGCTACCGACATAATGTTGAGCGTGCCCGATAAGCCTATCGACCACGTTTCGGCATCATAACCTGCGGCAAAGCGCGGTAGCACGTTAGATAGCACCTGAATTTTATTGCCGCCTAAATTCTTCAGACTTTCAGTCGCCAAATTTATCCCCACGGAAGTCCCCAACGAGACGTGAAAATTTTTCTTAACAACCCACGTGTAAACGTAACCTCCCGTAATGCTTAGCTGGTAGCTCTCCAATGACGCTTTACCATTCATTGCCAACGATGAATCGGACGATGCGTAGTTGTAGTACATCCCACCTCCGGCTTGAAAACTTCCTGCCGATTTGAGCTGCCTTTCACTTTGGTTGAATGCCGCGCGATACGAGAATTTGCGGTAATTAAACACATATTGCCAGCATAAGCCGTATTGCAAAATTTTAATATCAGGATACAGCGAAATAGCGTCCTTATCATCGCCCTGCGTGTACAACCCTTGGTAGTCCTGAAAGTAAAAATCGAGGATAAATTTTCGACCGTAGTAGTGCGTTTGAAGGTCGAGGATTTTAGTTCTGCCATGCTCCTTGTCACGCATAAAATCAAAGCCATAACCACCGCTAATTGACCAGCCCTTGTAGTCGATAGAGAGGCCAAGACTCACCGGACTATTGGGCATGTAGCTAATTTTTTCTCCATCCGGAATCTCATAATCCAGCATCATAAAATCGTAGTAGCAAAGTCCGCCAATGGCAATTTTCTGCGGAAACGTCGCAATGTAAGCCGTATCCACCTGCGCATAAAGGCGGCAAGGAAGCAACAGTGCTAGCAACACAATGAGCGTGTATGTTATCCTTTTAATTCGCACCATTTTCCACTAACTCACGCTTCGCCACAATATCCTGCATATTTTCCAGCGCCCACCCCACCAAGTTTTGCAGGTGCGGCATCAGCCCCTCACCCGATGGCGTAAGGTAGTACTCCACCCGCGGCGGCACCTCGGGATATATTTTGCGCACTATCAACCCGTCCATTTCCAGCGAACGTAGCGTTACCGTGAGCATGCGCTGCGAAATATCGCTAATCGATTTATTAATATCGCTGAAGCGCATTACCCCGTTTGCGCTAAGCGTAGTAAGCACCAGCAGCGACCACTTATCGCCCAGCCTGCTCAGTATATCGCGAATGGGACAAATGCCATCGTGCAAAAAAGTTTTCATTTTTTTCAATTTTTATTCCACTGCAAATCAGCAATTCTTACCTTTTTGTAACCTCGTTACCAGCTTGTTCGTTCTTGTGCAGCAAAATTATTGTTTTCACCTTTACACTACAAAAGTAATAAAGTTATTAATAGTAACTAATTTATTAATCAAAATTTTACATGTTATGAAAAAAGTAGCGGTTTTAGTAGTAAACCCCGTTAACGGGGCAGGATTATTCCAATATCTGGAGGCATTTTTCGAAAACGGCATTTCGTACAAAACCTTTGCGGTGGCCGAAAGTACGCAGGTAAAAACCAACTCGGACATAGCGCTTCAAACCGACGATGTGGTGGCTAACCTAAAGGGACACGAGGATGAGTACGACGCGCTGGTATTTGCCTGCGGCGATGCCATGCCCAAGTTTGGTGAAAACGCGAGCAAGCAATTCAATCAGGATATGTTGGCGGTAATGAAAACCTTTAACGATAAGGGAAAAATGCTGGTGGGTCACTGTGCCGTCGCGCTACTGTACGACATGCTGGAAATAGGCAAAGGCAAAAAAGTTGCCCTGCATCCCCTCATTAAAAATGTGGTGAAAAATTGCGTTGGAACCGACGAAAAATCGGTAGTAGAAAACAACATTTACACCGCTCAAACCGAGAACAGCATTGCGGATTTAATGCCGAAGCTGTTGAAGGCGCTGAAATAAAGGAAAATACCTGACATTTGTGCAAATTTGCAGTTGAATTGCAAATTTGCACAAATACTTTTCTATTCTGCCTTCTGCCCCTTTACCCACGCCCAATGCCTCGTCACCGCGCGTATATCATCGTAGGTGTATTCGCTACCCAGCTCTTGCAAAATAGCGCCTGACGACTTGCGCTCGCCGCCAACGGTAGCCGAAATGTAGGGTAAAATTACCTCCACCTTTTCCTTTTCTACAAGGTCAAAAACAGAAACCTCACCCGTGATAATAAACTGTTGCAGGTGATTAAAAATGGTATTAGTAGTCACGCTACGCTCCTGCGCAATTTCAGCAAGGGTGCTACCATTCTTGTATAAGTCCAACGATGTGCGAGCGCTATCACCCTTCACCACCTTGGGTTTTTTCTCTTTGGCTTGCTTCTTTTCTGCTGCTTCAAACAGATTTTGACGCGCGGGAATCTTCAGCTCTGCGCCATTTATAAGCAGTTCATCATTGTAGCGCACCTTTTTCAAATCCTCCAAAAACATCACCATATTTCCCTCCAGCGCAGACAGATTTTTGAGGTAGGTTTTTGCTTTTTTTCCATTGAAATTCGAAATATTTTCGCGTAGCGGAAGCAACATTTTTTCTACAATATCCTTGAAAAAATATTCCACTGCCTTTTGGCAACGCTCGGCAAGCGCTGTGGTATCGCCACTTTGCTCGGCTTGCTGCGTGAGCAGTTGCAGCTGCGTGCGGAACTTTGCTAGCACATCTTCCTGCGCGCGGGCGCATCCTTTTAAGTCGTAAAACAACCCTCGTGCATCGTCAAACTCCGCGCCCGTTTTACCTTCCAACAACTTTTGAAACTCGTAAAGCAAGCGGTGTAGCGGCTTCCAGTCAAAGTACAGCAGCAGGCGCATAGCCCAAAACCGTTGCTTTTCTATCTTCAGTATATCGCTCAACTCCGTGGCATCTTTTTCCGATTGCGCAAAGCGAATAGCATACTCATCTGTTTGCACACAGTCGGGGCGCACAGGCGATTGCAGCACTATACCATCAAGCGTAGTACAGCGACTCAACGCCACGTAGGCTTGCCCCGCGGCAAACGCGCGGCTGATATCCAGTATCACTTTTTCAAACGTCAAACCTTGACTTTTGTGCACCGTAATAGCCCATGCCAGGCGTATAGGATATTGCTCAAATGTACCCAGCACCTCCTCCTCCAGCTCACCCGTATCCTTATTCAGCGTGTAGCGGTAGTTACGCCACGTTTCCTTGTTCAGCTCTATCTCGTATTGGCTACCCACAGGGTTAACAAAAATCTTATCGAAGCTAATGCGCGAAATCGTTCCTATTTTTCCGTTGTAGTAACGGCGCACATCGCCCATGTCGTTCTTAATAAACATGATTTGCGCGCCCTCCTTGAGCTGCATCACCATGTCGGTAGGTAAGGCATAATCCGGAAAATCCCCATCTATTTTTCCCTCAAATTTGTGCGCTTTTCCGCTCAACTTTTGCAGCTCCTCAGCGTTAATTTTATCGGCCTGATTGTTGTGCGTGGTAAGGGTTATGTAGTTGTCCTCCTTGGGTGCATTGAAGTTCGGAACGTAGCGCTTATTCAGCTCGTCAATATCCGATTTTTCAAGAATATTATTGCGAACACGATTGAGTAAATCCACAAAAACTTGATCGCGCTGGCGATACACCGTTTTTAGCTCCAAGTACAGCGGAGTTTGCTGTGCAATACATTTAGCGTGAAAAAAGAAGGGCGTTTCGTAGTACGTTCTCAGCAGGCTCCACTCATCATTTTTCACCACAGGCGGCAGCTGAAACATATCGCCAATGTACAGCATTTGCACGCCGCCAAAGGGGTTGTAGTTACGACGCACGCGGCGTAGCGTAGCGTCAATGGCATCAAGCGTATCGGCGCGCAGCATGCTCACCTCATCAATAATGAGCAGCTCCATGCCCTGTATCACGTCCAACTTCACCTTCGAAAAATGCGTGAATTCCTCCTTTTTTGCTCCGTTAGGTAAAAAAGGCTCAAACGATAGTTGAAACAGCGAGTGCAGCGTAACTCCTCCGGCGTTGATGGCTGCCACGCCCGTAGGTGCCGCCACTACCGCTTTTTTGTGCGTAGATTTAACTATATGGCGCAAAAAGGTGGTTTTACCCGTACCCGCCTTTCCGGTCAAAAATACGTGCTGCGAGGTTTGATTTACAAAATCTTCAGCCAGCTGAAAAACGGGGTTATGATTATCGGGAGTGATGGACATGAGAAACTTTTTGGGTGAAAACAAAGTTAAGAAAATGCAAGGTTGTAGCCAAACGTCATTGCGAGGAGGAACGACGAAGCAATCCCTATTTTGGCGAAGCCAATAACAACCGGAGATTGCCGCGCTTCGCTCGCAATGACGCTACTGGCAAACGCAGTATGTTATATCCTCCGCCAGGGCGGGTTAGGGGCAAAAAAAAGGTTGCTGCACTTATGCGCAGCAACCTATACAAATAACCACACTCAAACCTTATTCGTCAAACGGACGAGCGTTGGGATCTTGTGCGTTTTCTACCTGACCTTTAATAGCCGAATCTTCGGTAGTAACACCGCTGTGCATAAACATGCTGGCCGCAAGGCATAGCACAAAAATAGCACCAGCCAAGGTCCATGTTGATTTTTCTAAGAAATCGGCAGTACGACGTACACCCATGCTTTGAGCACCACCGGCAAAGTTAGCCGCCAAGCCGCCACCCTTTGAGTTTTGCACCAATACTACAAGGATAAGCAGGATGCTTACAATAAGAACAAGGATCGTAATTAAGTAATACATAATATCTTACGTTTTATTATTAACTATTATGATAGTCCGGCAGTGCGTTGCGACTGCGAGGCCGCGGCAAATCGGGCTGCAAAGTAAGCTTTTTTTTCCGGATAAAGCAAACTCAATTTACCGTAAACTTGCATTGCTTTATCCACTAAGCCCTGCGACATGTACACATCAGCCAGCGTTTCACTTACCAAATCCTTAGGCTCTACGGCGGATTGCCGGGCCATATCCTCGCTGCTCACGTTGCTACGAGGTACTATTTTAGTGGGAATTTCTGTAGCTAAAAATTTATCAATGAGCCGTATGTGTTGCTCGCGGCGCTGTAACGTTTCTTCGGTCAGCAGAAGCTGGCTGGGCGCTTCTACCACGGCTTCGCACAACTCATCGGAGTCCATCAACTCAAAACCATCATCGGCAGGCAATGGAACGGAGTGGTGCACAGGGGGCATTTCATCGGAAACAGCAACCAAGCTGGGCTTTACACCCTGTAGGTAACGACGCAAGCGCTCTCGGTCGGTAGCGTAAAGCGAGGCGAAGGCCAAACGGGTATCGAAAAACGGGTGGTGACGCTGCTTCATCGCTTTGAGCAGTAGCAGCTGTCCGCACGAAAACCACGGCAGAGTGTCTACCAACTCCTCCACCACCGCCATTTGCTCGGCAGAGATTTCTTCCTCTGGGTGGGTGATTTTTTGTAGTTCGCTTGCTGTCATTTCAATTTACAATTTTGAAATTTACAATTGACAATTTCTTCAATCGTAAATTGTCAATTTCCCTTACCAATTCGCCACCGACGAATTGAAGATATCCTCCATTAATTTTTTCAACACCTCTTCCACCAGCGTACCCTCCACCGACGACAAGTCCTGCTGGCTATCGTAATCCTCGTATTGAGAGAAAGACTTATCAAAGTTTTGTGCCGGATCAATCTTGTTTACAAACTTTACGTGCACCGCAATAGTAAGACGGTTTTTAGCCGCTACCTCACCCGCGGTAATAGCCTGCGGCGTTACGGCGTAACCTGTAATTTCCCCCTCAAACGAAAGATCACCATCCTCATCTACCTGCGAGAGACGTGTACCCGTAAGGAACTTCAACTTCAACTCCTCGGTAAAAGTAGAGCTGAGCGTAGGATTTACCAGCGGCGCCATGTTTGGGAAAAACGCTACGCTAAACGTTTTCGCATCAGGCGAAATAGATGCCCCCGAGAATGAATACTTGAGGCTGCATGAGGTAACCACCGCTACGAGTAAAAGCAAGCCGTATGTGAGAAATTTTTTCATTTTTTAATTGATAAACGCTTCGCGCGATAAAAAGATAAAAAATAACCACGGATACTTTATCGCGAGTGCAACGAGCATTTATCGCGAAGCGTTTATCTTTTTATCTCTTTATTCTAGATTATATTCTTTTATTTTTCGGTACAGCGTTCGCTCAGAAATACCCAATTCCTGCGCTGCCAACTTGCGTTTTCCGCGATGCTTTTCCAGCGCCTTTTTCATCAATTCCAACTCCTTATCGTTAAGCGAAAGCGATTCGTCTTGCAGCTCGCTGGCCTCAACCACTGCGGGACTTTGCTCGTGGCGAATGGTTACCGTAGGCGGTGGAGCAACGTGCGAAATATCGGGGTAATGCGTGGCAACTGCCGTTCCTAAACCCTGCAGGTCGCCACCCGACATGAGCATGCTCACCGACTTTTTCAGCTCGTTCACATCGCTTTTCATGTCAAACAAAATCTTATACAATATCTCGCGCTCCGATGAGAAATCTTTACTCTCGGGTGCGCTCAATACCGCGCCACCCTTGTTGTACACCACTGGCAATAGGTTTGCCTCTGGAAGATACATGCGTAGCGTTTCGGCCGAAATTTGTCGCTCCGATTCTATGATTGAAATCTGCTCGGTAATATTTTTCAGCTGACGCACGTTGCCCGGCCACGAGTAATTTTCGAGTAGGGTACGCGCCTCAGGTGTGAGCTGCACGGCGGGCATTTTGTATTTTTCAGCAAAATCGGCGGCAAATTTGCGGAGTAGCAAGGCAATATCTTCCTTGCGGTCGCGTAGCGATGGAACGCTGATGGGAACTGTGTTTAAACGGTAGTACAAGTCCTCGCGAAACTTGCCGTTTTGTATCGCTTGCGGTAGGTTTACGTTGGTAGCGGCAATTACGCGCACGTTGGTCTTTTGCACTTTTGACGAACCTACTTTCAAAAATTCGCCTGTTTCCAACACGCGCAAAAGGCGTACTTGCGTAGATAGCGGAAGTTCGGCTACCTCGTCCAAAAAGAGCGTCCCGTTATCGGCTACTTCAAAGTAACCACGGCGTGTTTCGTGCGCTCCGGTAAACGAACCTTTTTCGTGACCAAATAGTTCAGAATCGATAGTTCCCTCGGGTATGGCACCGCAGTTCACCGCAAAATAAGCACCGTGCTTACGCGCGCTATTTTGGTGAATTATCTGTGGGAAAAACTCCTTACCTACACCGCTTTCGCCGGTAATAAGTACCGACAAATCGGTGGGCGCTACCTGCGCGGCTATATCCAGCGCGCGCAGCAAGGCGGGATTGCTCCCTATGATTCCAAATCGTTGCTTTATTTGTTGAACGTCCATGTACCTATCCTATAAGCCAATACCCATAAGGGGATGGCATGAAAACATGACAAATTTACATGTTTTTTAGCAGAAATGCAAATCGCTGGGTTATTTTGTGTTACAACAAAACGGGCAGGCTACCTTTAGCCTGCCCGTTTTGTGCTTTTTGCGAATGCAAATTTTAGTAGTACAGAATATCGCGGGTCTGGTAGTCGTACAAGGAGTAGCGACCGGTTGCATTGTCATAACCGTAGCTGTAGTACAACCTCCAGTTACCTTGCGGGTCTCTTTCACGATAGTTCACGTAATTCGGCTTGTCCTCAAATTGCGCCGCCGTGGTTTTAGCGTCATAGTAGAAAATGGTAGAGTTGTCATCCGTAAATCCATACTGATTCAGCGTGGCTACCACCTTATCGTCAGCCTTCCACGTGCCATCCAACAGCAATCGGTAGCTTATAGTGGTAACAATTTTTGCAGCATCATCGTACACACTTTCAGCCTTACTTCCATAAGTTGTATCACACCTTACCACAATTGGATCGCTATTGCTTGCCATATACGGGAAGGTATCGTTAACATAGTAGCTGCCATCTATTGTTTGACCGGCATATGTTGTTGTATAATCATACCCCAAGTACTTGTACGTAAGTTCCCTATTTTTACCATCATAGGTGCGCCATACTTCCGACTCCGGGCGTTGCTCTGTTTGCGTTACTACAATACGATCACCCGAAATCGTTTTTGCTCCGGTAACCACATTGTTGGTGCGCTGCTTCAGCAGCAAATAGCCTGCGCTATTGAAATCCGACACATTTGTGTTTGAAACCTTGGTTGGCGTTACGGGCTTACCGGCTACGGTATCCCATACAAAACCGCTATAAGCATAGTGTACCTCAACCACTTTTTTAGGGCTACCATAAAAACTTTCTTTTGCCCAATCGGTTCTGAAAGCGTTTACCAGCTGCTCTTCACTGGGGTTGCTATCCTTGTCCTTACTGCAAGCTACCATACATACAGCGCCTGCCAGCATAATCATGCTGAATAATAATTTTTTCATACCTGTGTTTTTTAGAGAGACACGGCAAAGATACATCATCAACACTCTTTTACATATATTTTTAACAAAAAAATCCGAACCCATTACTGAGTTCGGATTTTTCATTTGTATAAAGTACGAAGCGATTACTTCTTCACCAGTACACTTTCGTAGCCTTCAATAAAGTCGCCTTCCTTAATATCGTTGAAGTTAACAAGGTTCAAGCCACACTCAAAGTTGGTGCCCACCTCCTTAACGTCGTCCTTGAAGCGCTTGAGCGAAGCCAAATCACCCTGGTGTATCACAATACCATCGCGAATTACACGCACCTTGGTATTGCGGGTAATTTTACCCTCACGCACAATACATCCTGCCACAGTACCTACCTTGGTAACCTTAAATACTTGCTGTACCTCTACGCTGCACACCACCTCTTCTTTGTACTCGGGCGCGTGCATACCGGCAATAGCATCCTTAATTTCCTCAATGGCATCGTAGATGATAGAGTAGGTACGAATTTCAATTTCTTCCTGCTCGGCCAGCTTGCGGGTAGCACCCGAGGGACGCACCTGGAAGCCTATGATAATAGCCTCGGAAGCAGCAGCCAAGTGCACGTCGCTTTCCGAAATAGCACCCACCGCCTTGTGAATTACGTTGAGCTGTACCTGCTCGGTAGACAACTTCAACAGCGAGTCTGTCAACGCCTCAACCGAACCGTCCACGTCACCCTTCACAATAATATTAAGCTCCTTGAACGAACCAATTGCCAAACGACGACCAATTTCGTCGAGCGTAATATGCTTTTGTGTACGCAAGCCTTGCTCACGTTTCAGCTGCTCGCGCTTATTGGCAATGTCGCGTGCTTCGCGCTCATCGACCATTACGCTGAAGCTTTCACCTGCTGTAGGCGCGCCGCTCAAACCGAGAATTTCAACGGGCATTGAAGGGCCTGCAGATTCAATCTTCTTGCCGCGCTCGTTGTACATAGCCTTTACACGGCCGGTATATGTACCCGATAGAATAACGTCGCCCATGTGCAGCGTACCGCTATGCACCAGCATGCGCGATACATAGCCGCGACCCTTATCCAGCAACGACTCGATAATAGAACCGCTGGCACGCTTGTTGGGGTTAGCCTTCAACTCCAGCATGTCCGCTTCGAGCAATACCTTCTCCAGCAACTTATCAATATTCAAGCCTGTTTTGGCGGCAACTTCTTGCACCTGATACTTTCCGCCCCAGTCTTCCACCAAGTAGTTCATGGCCGAAAGCTGTTCACGAATCTTATCGGGGTTAGCGCCCGGCTTATCAATTTTATTTATGGCAAAAATCATGGGTACACCCGCTGCCACCGCGTGGTTAATAGCTTCCACCGTTTGCGGCATCACGCTATCGTCAGCCGCTACAATGATAATAACTACGTCGGTAATTTTAGCACCACGGGCACGCATGGCGGTAAACGCTTCGTGACCGGGCGTATCCAGGAAGGTAATCATACGACCACCATCTAACTCCACGTGGTACGCACCAATGTGCTGCGTAATACCACCGGCTTCACCCGCAATTACGTTTGCATTACGAATGCTGTCGAGCAACGATGTTTTACCGTGGTCAACGTGACCCATCACCGTTACAATTGGCGGACGTGGTACCAAATCCTCGGGCTTATCCTCTTCCTGCTCAATAACGTTGTCCGAATCGGCAGTAACAAACTCCACCTGACGGCCAAAGTTTTCGGCTATCAACGCAAGCGCTTCGGCATCCAGTCGCTGGTTGATAGAAACCATCAAGCCCAGGTCCATACACGCAGCTATAACCTCGTTTACCGAAACGTCCATCATTTTGGCAAGGTCGTTGGCCGTAACAAACTCGGAGAGCTTAAGTATTTGGTTCTCCTGATCCAGCTGATCCTGCTCCTCCTGCATACGCTGGCTTATAGCCTCACGCTTATCGCGGCGGTGCTTGGCGGCACCCTTATTGCGCTGACCTTTTTCCATCATCTTGGCCAGCGTATCCTTAATTTGCTTATCCACCTCTTCGGCATTTACCTCCTGGTGGAATGGGCGTTTACCCTTAACTTTTTTCTCTTCCTTTTTGCGCTTTTCGTGCTCCTTGGTAACTTCCTTACCCTCCTTCACCACATCCACGGCACCCTTCTTTATGCGCTCGCGCTTACCACGACGGCCACCGGCAGATACATCCTCTTTCTTAAACTGATTAAGGTCAATTGTACCCATCACCTTAGGGCCGGTAAGCTGCTCTACCTTGGTAGGAATAAACTCTACCTCTTTTTTCACCACAGGCTCTTCGGTTTTCACCTCTTCAGCCTTGGGTGCCGAGACCACAACCGCAGGTGCGGCAGGCTTTGCTACAGGTATCTCAACTCCTTCCTCAACCTTTTTCGCTACCTTTTTCTTGGCCGGCTTCTTCAGCGCGTCAAGGTCTATTTTATCCAACACCTTGGGCCCTGCAAGTTGCTCCACTTCTGTGGCAATGGTCTCCACCTCTTTTTTAGGTGCAGGCCTCGCCTCTTCTTTAGGTTTTTCAACCTTTACAGGCTCCTCTACCTTTTCCTCCACTACCTCTTCTTGGGTAGCCTTTTTGGGCTTTTCCTCCTCCTCTCTTTCAGCAAGCTTTGCCTTAGCGGGCTTTTTTCCCGATACAGCATCAAGGTCTATCTTATCCAGCACTTTTGGACCGGTAACAATAGGCTTCTCTGGCACAAATACCGGAGTCTCGGTGTTCTTTATTATCAACTCCTTTTCAGCAGCAGGCTCCTCCTCTTCCTTCTTCTTCTGTACCGCCACCTTCTTGGCGGCTTCCTTGTCCTTTACGCTTTGTTCGTTGCCAAATTCTTTGGCTACCATCGCGTAGGCATCTTCCGATATCTTGGTGTTAGGGTTAGCCTCAACGGAGATTCCCTTCTTCGCCAAAAACTCCACAATGGTGTTAAGACCCAAGTTAAACTCTCGGGTCACCTTGTTTAATCTAATCGTATTTTCTGCTTGCGACATAGTCAAATATTAAATGCTGAAAAATATCTCCTTGCTCCACTTTGTCATTGCGGGCTTGACCCGCAATCCCCTTCCTAAAATTGGGAGGTCCCGAATCAAGTTCGGGATGACAGAGGGATTACTCCCCTTCGAACTCCGATGACAGGATTTGCAGTACCTCGTCAATCGTTTCTTCTTCAAGGTCGGTACGCTTAATCAAATCCTCACGCGGAATGTTCAGTACACTCTTGGCAGTATCGCAGCCAATAGCCTTAAAGGCATCGATAACCCATCCTTCAATTTCGTCTGAGAACTCGTCGAGGCTTACGTCCTCCTCCTGCTCCACATCCTCGCGGAATACGTCAATTTCGTAACCTACCAGCTGGCTTGCCAACTTAATGTTTAAGCCGCCTTTACCAATGGCCAACGAAATTTCGTTGGGCTGCAAGTACACCTCAATGCGCTTGGTGTCCTCGTTAATTTTTATGCCCGTAATTTTGGCGGGGTTAAGCGCGCGCTGCACCAGCAGCTGCGTGTTGCTGGTGTAGTTAATTACGTCAATATTTTCGTTCTTCAATTCGCGTACAATACCGTGAATACGTGCGCCCTTCATACCCACGCATGCACCTACGGGGTCAATGCGCTCATCGTATGATTCCACAGCTACCTTAGCACGCTCACCGGGTATGCGAACAATCTTCTTGATGGTGATAATACCGTCGAAAATTTCAGGAACTTCCAATTCAAATAGGCGCTCCAAAAATTCGGGTGCACAGCGTGACAACGTAATGATGGGCGTGTTGTTTCTCATTTCCACGTTGTGCACAATGGCGCGCACGGTGTCACCCTTGCGCAGGAAGTCGGTAGGAATTTGCTCGCCCTTGGGCAGTACCAACTCGTTACCCTCATCGTCCAAAATCAGCGCTTCCTTTTTCCAGATTTGGTAAACTTCACCCACTACCAAGTCACCCTTGCGCTCGCTGTACTTGTTGAACAGCTGCTGCTTTTCCATGTCCGAAATGCGACCAGCCAAGTTTTGACGCAATGCCAACACAGCACGACGACCAAATTTTTGCAATTTTACCTCGTCAGTTACCTCATCGCCCACTTCGTAGGTTTCGTCAATTTTTTGAGCCTCGGTAAGTGAAATTTCGTGAACAGAATCCTCCAGTTCATCATCAGCCACAATAGTGCGGTTACGCCAAATTTCAAAGTCACCCTTATCTATATTGATAATAATGTCAAAGTTGTCGTCTGCCCCATAAAGCTTGAGGAGGGTTCCGCGGAACACGTCCTCCAACACGCCCACCATAGTGGCACGGTCAATGCTTTTCAGCTCCTTAAACTCGGCAAACGTTTCTGTTAAATTAATGTTTTCCATTTTTTTGTTGAAAAAAATGATTGATTATTTTGGATTAAAATTACTCTTTAAACCTTTATATAGGCGGCAACCCACTTACACTCATCCAACCTCACCTCTTCCGTATGCGCCACAGCTTGCTTGCGTTTTTTCCCCTCCAGCATTTCCATTTTGGTGTACTCCACCTTTATGGTTTCGGAGGTAGCATCAATCAGCTTTGCTGTAAACTTTACTCCGCTTTTCAGCAAAATTTCCACCTCTTTACCAAACAACTTTTGGTATTGCGGTAGCACCTTCAGCGGCTCTCCCAATCCGGGCGAACCCACGGTAAGCTCAAAGTCTTCTTTCTCGCGGTCAAACGCTGCCTCAACAGCACGGCTAATGTTAACGCACTCCTCAATGCCAAGTCCGGCAGGTTTGTCCACCAGCACCTCAATTTCATTGCTCAGCGTTACCGACACATCCACTAAGAAAATGTCGCTACCTGCAATGAATTTCTCTACAACTTCTGCTACTTCCTTTGCGTTAATCATAACTTAGGTAAACGAAACGAGGGGACTCCCGTCCCCTCATCTCTCTGTTTTGCGAGTGCAAAGGTATGAATAATTCATTAACTACCAAACAATTTAGCACAAAAGTTCACTTTACACCACAATCCTTTTATTTTAAGACTCTTGTAGTAAGAGTATTACATTTACACACTCCACGTCCCGCTTGGGCTTTAGGTATTTCGGAGTGGTTTATTTAGTAAATTTGGAATCGTTGAAAAAAGATAAAGGTGCTTCGCACGATAAAGGATAAAAGCTGCTTCGCAGCGATAAAAATAAGTATTCGGTTACATGGGGAAATATTTGCGTTTTGAAGATTTAGAAATTTGGCAAGAAGGAATGAGGCTTTGCAAAGAGGTATATGTTCTACTCAATGATTGTAAAGATTATGGATTAAAAGATCAAATGCAACGTGCGGCAGTTTCTGTTCCCTCTAACATTGCTGAGGGCTATGAAAGAAAAGGAACAAAAGAAACTTGCCAATTTTTATACGTTGCTAAAGGCTCTTGCGGCGAACTGCGCACACAACTTTATCTTGCTGTATCGCTCAAGTTGGTTGATTCTAAGAAAGGGCTAGAATTGGTTGAACAAGCCGCAAACTTAAGCGTTAGAATATATAGTTACGCTCGCTCAATAAGTCGCGAAGTGTAACATTTATCATTTTATCTATTTATCACTTTATCCTTAAATTATTATGAAAAATTATTTAACCGAAAAAATCCGCAACATTGTGCTGTTGGGTGCGCCCGGCAGCGGCAAAACAACCATCGCTGAAGCTATGCTTTTTGAGGGAAAGGTAATAGATAGGCGGGGAACCGTAGAGGGAAAAAATACCGTGAGCGACAGCACGGAAATTGAACAGTCCATGCAACGCTCGGTGTACAGCTCTGTGCTATACACGGAGTTTATGGAGCGTAAGCTCAACTTTATCGACACGCCGGGCTCCGACGATTTCGCGGGTGGCGTGTTTTCTGCTTTTAAGGTGTGCGATACCGGCGTGCTGGTGATCAACGCACAAAACGGCGTGGAAGTGGGTTCCGAAATTTTTGCCCGCTACGCCGAGCGGCATAACAAGCCACTGATACTGGCCGTAAACCAGCTCGACAGCGACAAGGCGGACTTTGATACCTGCATGCAATCGCTACGCGATGCCTTTGGTAAAAAGGTGGTACAAGTACAGTATCCGCTGAACACGGGAGCCGGATTTGACGGCTTTATTGACGTGCTCAAAATGAAAATGTATAAGTTTAAGGGCGATACGGGCGAGCGTGAAGAGCTGGATATTCCGGGTGGTGAGGAAATGGAGCGCGCCGTGGAGCTCAACAAAATATTAGTAGAGGCAGCTGCCGAATACGATGAGGAGCTGATGGAAGGCTTCTTTGAAAAAGGCACGTTGGACGAGGAAGAAATTCGTCGCGGACTACGCGCGGGCATGAAGAACCGCGAGGTAATGCCTGTGTTCTGCCTATCGGGCAAAAAGGATATCGGTACCAAACGCCTCATGGAGTTTATTATTAACGTGGCGCCATCTCCCGAAAAAGCGCGCGAGTACAAAACTGTGGAGGAAGAGGTGGTACCTTGCGATGCCAACGGCGCGCCATCGCTCTTTGTGTTCAAAACATCCATTGAGCAGCACATGGGCGAGGTGAGCTATTTCCGCGTAATGAGCGGTAAAATTACCGAGGGCATGGACATTGTTAACGCCAACAACGATACTAAGGAGCGCCTAACGCAAATATTTGCCGTAGCCGGAAAAACCAAAAACAAGGTAACCGAAATGGTGGCAGGCGATATAGGCTGCACCGTGAAGCTCAAAAATACGCACACCAATCAAACGCTCAACGGCGGAGGAAAAACGTGGAAGTTCTACCCCATTAACTTCCCACAACCCAAATTCCGCACCGCTATTAAGCCCGTAAATGCGGCCGATGAGGAAAAGATGGGCGAGGCGCTCAACCGCATGCACATGGAGGATCCTACCATTGTGGTGGAGTACTCAAAGGAGCTAAAGCAAACGATTATAAGCGGACAGGGCGAGTACCAAATTAATATTGTGAAGCGCAACCTGAGCAACATATACAAAATTGAGGTGGAGCTATTCAGCCCCAAAATTCCCTACCGCGAAACTATTACTAAAGTTGCCGCAGCCGACTACCGCCACAAGAAGCAGAGTGGTGGCTCGGGGCAATTTGGCGAGGTACACCTTGTTATCGAGCCTTACACAGAAGGCGCACCCGACCCCAAATCGTACAAGGTGGATGGTCGTGAAATTACGCTCAACGTGCGCGCCAAGGAGGAGCATGAGCTGGATTGGGGCGGCAAGCTCATTTTCTACAACTGCATTGTGGGCGGCGCTATCGACACGCGCTTCCTACCCGCCATACTGAAGGGTATAATGGAAAAAATGGAGGAAGGCCCTCTCACCGGTTCTTACGCCCGCGACATTCGCGTAGCGGTGTACGACGGCAAAATGCACCCGGTGGATAGCAACGAAATTTCATTTAAGCTGGCAGGACGTGCCGCCTTTAAGGATGCGTTTAAAAAGGCTTCGCCAAAAATTATGGAGCCCATTTATGCTGTAGAAGTAATTGTTCCTTCGGATGCCATGGGTGATGTGATGAGCGACCTGCAAAACCGTCGTGGTATAATTGAGGGTATGAGCAGCGAAAAGAATTTTGAGGTAGTAAAAGCCCGCGTTCCGCTAGCCGAAATGAACAAGTACAGCACTACGCTCAGCTCGCTCACCTCCGGTCGCGCTACCTACACCATGCAGCTAGCCGACTACCAACAGGTACCGCCTGAGGTACAGGATAGGCTACTGAAGGAGTACGTGGAAACGGATAAGGAGGAGTAGGAGGCACAAGCACTCTTCTTTGTGAAGAAATCCCCCGTAGGAGCGTTTCTACGGGGGATTTTAACTAACAGCAGTTACTGAGTATAATCAAACACACACTTTAAGTAGTGCAACGAGTTGAAAAATAAATCGGTAAATTTAATGTTTAGTGAAAAGCCAACTCTTAATAACAAGGCAAGTTATGTAAAAACAAAAGCGAGGCTTACGCCCCGCCTTAAATGTTTTCACAACGGAATAATCCTTATTGTGACTTGATTGCAAATGCAAAGATACAAAAGATTTTAAAATTACGAAATATGAGCAAAAATATTTTAGGACTGGATTTGGGAACCAATAGTATTGGTTGGGCATTGGTAAGTGAAGCAGAACAGAAAGATGAGAAATCATCGATTGTGAAGTTAGGGGTTCGCGTAAATCCGCTAACGGTTGATGAGTTAACGAATTTTGAGAAAGGGAAGAGTATTACCACCAATGCTGACCGAACGCTAAAGCGAAGCATGCGCCGCAACTTACAACGCTACAAACTTCGTCGTGAAAATCTGATTCAAATCCTGAAAGAACAAGCTTTTATTTCCGATGAAACGATTCTGTCGGAAAACGGAAATAAAACAACCTTTGAAACCTATCGGCTTCGGGCAAAAGCGGCTACCGAAGAAATTACCTTGGAACAATTTGCCCGCGTGCTGCTCATGATAAATAAAAAGCGGGGTTATAAAAGTAGTCGCAAAGCCAAGTCGCAGGACGAGGGGCAGCTGATAGATGGAATGGAGATTGCGAAAAAGTTATATGAAGAAAATCTTACGCCCGGGCAATTTGTTTTCCAACTATTGAAAGACAGCAAAAAATATGTTCCCGACTTCTATCGGTCGGATTTACAAACGGAATTTGATAAAATATGGAATGTTCAAAAACAATTTTATCCCGAAATACTAACAGATAAACTAAGGGATGATTTACGTACTAAAAATGAAAAGGCTACTTGGGCTATTTGTGAAAAACCGTTTGGTATCGTAGGAATCAGAAGAACAACAAAGGGAGACGAACTTAAAAAGGAGAATTATGAGTGGCGGGCAAAAGCTATTGCTCAAAAGTTGGATTTGGAACAGTTAGCGATTGTTTTACAAAAAGTCAATGGACAGTTAAACAGTTCCAGTGGCTACTTGGGCGCTATTAGCGACCGGAGCAAAGAGTTGTTTTTTAACAAGCAAACTGTCGGCCAAAATTTAATGGCGCAATTGGACGAAAATCCGCATATACGGTTGAAAAATCAAGTGTTCTATCGTCAGGATTATTTAGATGAATTTAATCAATTGTGGGAAACGCAAGCTCACTATCACAAAGAATTGACTGAGGAATTGAAAGCGGAAATCCGCGATGTGGTTATCTTTTACCAACGCCGCTTGAAAAGCCAAAAGGGGTTTATCAGTTTTTGCGAGTTTGAAAGCCGGCAGATTGAAGTAGAAATTGACGGAAAGAAAAAAATAAAAACCGTTGGTTCGAAAGTTTGCCCGAAATCATCGCCATTGTATCAGGAGTTTAAAATATGGCAAATCCTCAATAATGTGGAGGTTTCCGAGAAAGCAACCGGAGCAAAAAGACCATTGAAACCGGAGGAAAAAGAAATTCTTTTTGCCGAATTGAATTTGAAGTTCAGGCTTTCTAAAATCGATGCACTGAAATTACTGTTTAAAAATCCGAAAGATTTAGACCTGAATTATAAAGAGCTGGACGGGAACCGCACACAAGCCGCCTTATTTGATGCCTACCGCAAAATCATTGAACTGAGTGGGCATGGCGAATACGATTTCATGAAAATGAATGCGGCAAAAATAATAGAAACGGTAAAATCTATTTTTGATGGACTTGGCTACAATACGGATATTCTTATATTTGATTCAGCGTTAGAAGGCGATGCGTTGGAAAAACAATCACTCTATCAATTGTGGCACTTGCTTTATTCTTTCGAGGGCGACAATTCGGTTATGGGGAATGAAAATCTTATCAATAAAATTTCGACTGTTTACGGATTTCCGAAAGAATTGGCAGGTATTATTGCCAACATTACTTTTCAGGAAGATTACGGAAGTGTAAGTGCAAAGGCAATTCGGAAAATTTTACCGCATTTGAAAGATGGACTGAAATACAGTGACGCCTGTGATTATGCCGGTTATCGACATTCGAAAAATTCATTAACCAAAGAGGAAAGAGAAAATAAAACTCTAAAAGATAAGTTGGAAATACTGCCGAAAAACAGTTTGCGGAATCCGGTAGTTGAAAAGATTTTGAACCAAATGGTGAATGTGATTAATGGTGTTATTGCCGCCTATGGTAAGCCGGATGAAATTCGTATAGAGTTGGCGCGTGAATTGAAGAAAAGTGCCAAAGAACGCGAAGAATTAACTAATGCCATTAATAAAACAACTGCCGAACACGAGAAATACCGCACTATTTTGCAAAAAGAATTCGGCATTGCCAATCCCAGCCGTAACGACATTTTGCGCTACAAGTTGTACTTGGAATTGGAACCGCGCGGATATAAAACGCTGTATTCAGATACGTATATTTCTCAAGAAAGATTATTCAGCAAAGATTTCGATATTGAGCATATCATCCCGCAAGCGCGTTTGTTCGATGATTCATTCTCAAATAAAACATTGGAAAGCCGTAGTGCAAATCTTGAAAAAGACAAAGCAACTGCTTACGATTATGTGTTGCAAAAGTATGGAGATAGTAATATTGATGAGTATTTGGGGCGTATAGAAGAGTTGTTGAAAGCAGGGAAAATTTCCAAAACCAAGTACAATAAACTTCGGATGAAGGGCGCCGATATTCCCGAAGGGTTTATCAATCGCGACCTTCGCGACACACAATATATCGCCAAGAAAGCCAAAGGTATGTTGGAAGAACTGGTGCGCGATGTCGTTTCTACAACCGGTTCTGTGACCGACAGGTTGCGTGAAGACTGGCAGTTGATTGATGTAATGCAGGAATTGAATTGGGATAAGTACAACAAACTTGGGTTAACGGCAATTATTGAAAACCGCGACGGTCAGAAAATCCGCCGGATTAAAGACTGGACGAAGCGAAACGACCACCGCCACCACGCGATGGATGCGTTAACAGTAGCATTTACGAAGCGAAGCCATATTCAATATCTTAACAACCTTAATGCGCGAAGCGACAAGTCGGGAAGTATTTATGGTATTGAAATTAATGAATTATATCGTGATGAAAAGGGCAAGCTGCGGTTTAATCCACCTATGCCGTTGAACGATTTCAGGGCAGAAGCAAAAAGACAGTTGGAAAATACGTTGATTTCAATAAAGGCAAAAAATAAAGTCGCCACCATCAATACCAATGTGTCGAAAAAATCCGGCGGTGCTAATAAGAAAAAACAATTGACACCGCGCGGACAGCTACATCTGGAAACTGTTTACGGAAGCATACAACAGCGTGTTGTGAAGTTAGAAAAAGTTGGCGGGTCCTTTAATGAAGAACAAATTGCAAAAGTTTCGAAGAAAATATATCGGGAAACTTTGCTGAAACGCTTGCAGGAGTTTGGCGGCGACCCGAAAAAGGCTTTTACAGGAAAAAATAGTTTAGAGAAAAATCCCCTTTTCATAGATGCCTTGCAAACTCAAAAAGTGCCGGAAAAAGTTGAATCATTTAATATGGAAACCGTTTATACTATCCGGAAAGATGTAAGTCCCGACTTAAATATAGAAAAAGTGATTGACCAAAAGGTAAAAAGTATTTTGGAAAACCGTTTGAAAGAATTTAACAACGACCCGAAGAAAGCGTTTGCCAACCTTGACGAAAACCCGATTTGGCTGAACGAAGAAAAAGGCATCGCCATAAAACGTGTTACCATAAGCGGCATCAGCAATGCCGAAGCCTTGCACAGCAAGTGCGATAAAGAAGGAAGACTTATTTTAGATAAAGATGGCAATTCGCAGCCGGTTGATTTTGTAAATACCGGAAACAATCACCACGTGGCTATTTACCGCGACGAAAATGGAAATTTGCAGGAAAAGGTAGTGTCGTTTTTTGAAGCGATGGCTCGCGTGAATAACGACCAGCCCATTATTGATAAGGATTACAAAAAATCGGAAGGCTGGCAGTTCCTGTTCAGTATGAAGCAAAACGAATATTTCGTTTTCCCGAATGAAAAAACAGGTTTCAACCCACATGAGATAGACTTGATGAACTCCGATAATTATGAGCTGATTAGTCCGAATTTGTTTCGGGTGCAGAAGTTTTCTCATAAAAATTATGTTTTTAGACACCATTTGGAAACAACAGTTGCAGATTTT
Organism: Bacteroidales bacterium; assembly: GCA_031553765.1. Taxonomy (GTDB): domain Bacteria; phylum Bacteroidota; class Bacteroidia; order Bacteroidales; family UBA932; genus JAITMY01. Next base: position 747,339 of record JAVBKY010000003.1, on the reverse strand, counting down.
TCGTCCAATTTAAAAGGGATTACTTGGACGGATTTTCGCAGTTCAAAAGGACTTGATAAAATTGTCAAAGTTCGAATTAATCACATTGGACAAATTGTTTCTATAGGAGAATATTGATATGATTAAGCAAACCCTCTACTTCGGAAACCCAGCTTACCTGAGCCTCGACAAAAAGCAACTACGTATAAGGCTCCCGGAAGTGGTAAAAAACGACAGCCTGCCCGAATCGTTCAAAGAAGCGTCGGAAGTGTTGCGGCCGGTAGAGGATATTGGTATGGTGATTTTAGACCACAAACAGATTACTATTACGCACGGTTTGCTCGCTGCATTATTGGAAAACAATGTGGCAGTAATTCAATGCAACGATACGCATCATCCGGTTGGGTTGATGCTGAACTTAGACGGACATACGCTGCAAACCCAGCGTTTCAAAGCACAGATAGAAGCTACCGAACCGTTGAAAAAGCAGTTGTGGCAACAAACGATTGTGGCAAAAATAGAAAATCAGGCAGCATTGTTACGTGGATTAGGAAAGGATGTAAAGAAATTGGAATACTATGCCAGTAGTGTAAAATCGGGCGATTCCGAAAATTGTGAAGCCCGCGCAGCCGCGTACTATTGGAGTGTATTGTTTGAGGATTATATAGCTGAGTTCCGTCGCGAACGGGAAGGAATGCCGCCAAACAGCTTGCTGAATTACGGCTATGCTATCCTGCGAGCTGCTGTGGCACGGGCGTTGGTTGGTTCGGGCTTGCTGCCTACGTTGGGCATTTTTCATCGCAATCAATACAATGCTTACTGTTTAGCCGACGACATTATGGAGCCTTATCGCCCGTTTGTCGATAAAGAAGTGCTGGCTTGCCTGCGCGACGGCGAAGATTTCGAGGAATTGTCAAAGAGTATTAAATCGCGGTTATTTGCTGTGTTGAATCAGGATACGCTATTCTGCAAAGACCGCAGTCCGCTTATGGTAGGCATTACGCGGACAACCGCATCGCTTTCGGCTTGTTTTGAAAACACGCGGCGGAAAATCGTATATCCCGAATTATGCGTTTAAGCGAATACAGAATAATGTGGGTATTGGTACTATTCGACTTGCCTACGGAAACAAAGGCCGACGTGAAGCGTTACGCACGCTTCCGGAAGGACTTGCTGGAAGACGGCTTTGCGATGTTCCAATTCTCTATTTATGTGCGCCATTGCAGCAGCCGCGAGAATGCCGACGTGCATATCAGACGTGTAAAGAAATCGCTACCGGAATACGGCAAAGTGGGCATTTTTTGTATTACCGACAAGCAATTTGGGGCAATTGAGCTGTTTGAAAATCGAAAAGAGAACAAAAGTCCGGAAATTCCACAACAGCTGGAACTATTTTAGAAAGAAGGAAAAACTCAAAAAGCCGCTGAAAAAGATTATTTTCAGCGGCTTTTGCCATTCTTAAACACTTTGATAACTTGTTGTTTTTAAATTCTTTGTCTGAGGGTATGTTCAAAGTTATCTCAGAATTTCAAAGAATGCAATCAAATCACAACTCTCTTTTTCTTTTCTTTATTGTTTTTCTTGTTCAAAGTTATCTCAGAATTTCAAAGAATGCAATCAAATCACAACGCGTAACCACGCGCGCTAAGATAGCCGTAGTTCAAAGTTATCTCAGAATTTCAAAGAATGCAATCAAATCACAACAAAATTAAATACTTAATAAATAAAACAAACGTTCAAAGTTATCTCAGAATTTCAAAGAATGCAATCAAATCACAACCCAACATCATTTTCATAGATAACCTTACCAGTTCAAAGTTATCTCAGAATTTCAAAGAATGCAATCAAATCACAACCAAAGATATATATAATATATGACTTGGTACGTTCAAAGTTATCTCAGAATTTCAAAGAATGCAATCAAATCACAACTGCGCACCCTTTTGGTATTACAAAGATATAGTTCAAAGTTATCTCAGAATTTCAAAGAATGCAATCAAATCACAACAGTTTACAGGTGGTTTTGCTCTTATCCTTAGTTCAAAGTTATCTCAGAATTTCAAAGAATGCAATCAAATCACAACGTGATTGAACTGTCGGCTCACCTTTCACTGGTTCAAAGTTATCTCAGAATTTCAAAGAATGCAATCAAATCACAACCACCTCCCAAGCCGTCCTGTAGGGACAGGCGTTCAAAGTTATCTCAGAATTTCAAAGAATGCAATCAAATCACAACTATCTTGATCACTCTCTACGCCGTCGTGATGTTCAAAGTTATCTCAGAATTTCAAAGAATGCAATCAAATCACAACCCCATTCCTCAACGTCAAAACGTGGAAAATGTTCAAAGTTATCTCAGAATTTCAAAGAATGCAATCAAATCACAACCTCTATCTCCAGCGCACGTTTCCTGGATAGGTTCAAAGTTATCTCAGAATTTCAAAGAATGCAATCAAATCACAACTCTAATTCTTCTTTAGTTTTAGGTGAAAGTGTTCAAAGTTATCTCAGAATTTCAAAGAATGCAATCAAATCACAACCGTCTTGGCATTGCTCTTAACGCTAACCCCGTTCAAAGTTATCTCAGAATTTCAAAGAATGCAATCAAATCACAACCTACCGCATGAGAGTGCGATAAACCGAATAGTTCAAAGTTATCTCAGAATTTCAAAGAATGCAATCAAAATCACACTCCCGCAAGCTGAATTCCACCACTACCCAACTTTTTCACCTCATACATGGCTGCATCTGCAACGCGTATTAAATCTTCAGCCGTGTGCCCTCCTGTTGGATAGTGTGCAACTCCGATGCTAATTTCGCAATGTGCATCCCCCTTTTTCAACACCCATGGTTGATGTGAGCGCTCAACGATTTGGGTTGCCACTTTTAATGCGACCTCTTTACTTATGTTCGGCAGAAAAGCAATAAATTCATCACCGCTTTGCCTGTATATTTCATACGCCCTATCCTCAACCGCAGTAATACTTTTCAGGTACTCGGCAATCTTAATCAGCAGCTCATCACCGCCGGCATGTCCATAGGTATCATTAACTGCTTTGAACTTGTTCAAGTCCATAAATAAAATGTAACCTTCCTGTAAACCGTCTTTATCTTTTTCAATAAATTCTTGAATATCACGTAGCAGTTTTCGCCTGTTGGGTAAATCTGTTAAGTCATCATGCTCCGACATGTGCTTAATAATGGCTTCGTAGCGCTTGTTTTCGGTGGTGTCAACACTTGTGATAACGTGCGCCATTCGCCCGTCTATCCAGCGAAAGGCTCTGCTGAAAACCCGAAACCAAGATTTATCAAAGGGGCGTTGATAATCCCACGAATAAACGTTGGTGGGGTTGCCATTTTCATCAATAAGTTTTGGTTTGGGGCAAAAGCTGCACTCTCCTATTTTATCGGTGTAAAGCGCCTCCCAGCAGCGCTTCCCCTTGAAATTTTCATAGCCACCATAAGGCGCCGCCATGGATTCATTGGCGTAAAGCATTTCATGCGTATCAAAATCGTTGACATAAATATCAACGCCCATGTTGTTCATGATGTTTTCCATCGTTTGAGCCGCTTGCTTTTCCCGCTTTTGATACTCGCGAAGAGCCGCCTGTTGCGATATGATGGTCAGACATGCCTTTAAGGCATCAAGCTCATCCGAGTTTAACTTTTCCTCTCTCAACACTTTTCCACCCAACCCAATGAAGCCAATTATCTTGTGCTGTGTGTCGGTAAAACTCAGCAGAATAATAGATTCCATGTTGAAGAAATCAGTCACCGCCTTCTCTGTTTTTGATGCTTTTTCTTTATCGTAAACCCTCAAAAAGGAGTGCTCCTCAAAAAAGGTTTGAACCTCGGCAGGGGCAGCGCTCAAAACAAATTCCGTGCGAAGATCATTGCTCGTACTACCAAAACTTTCTCGTAACTCGAACGTCAGACCCTGAGAAGGTTGATATACAAACCCTCTTTCCATAGCATAGTGTAGGCAAATCGCTTCTAACGATTTCTCAATTCTTGCTTTTAATGGCGCATCACTGTTGATTAGATCGCTAATCTCCAGAATTAGTTTCAAATGATTCCTTGACAGAGAATTATTATTACCTTTATTCATAATTACAGTGCGAAATGAGGTGTAAAGTTAGTAATATTAGTAGCTGTTTGGAACTTATACCGAAAAGATGTATCATCAAGCAAATGAACTGAGATATGAGTCGATAGGTCACCTGCTGGTGAAGTATTCCATTCCGGCTGTGATAGGAACATTGTCGGTAGCGTTGTACAACATTGTCGATCGTATATTTATAGGGCAGGGTGTTAGCGCGCTAGCCATCTCCGGATTGGCTTTAACATTCCCAATAATGACGATTCTTCAGGCCTTTGGAGTTTTAGTTTCAGCCGGGGCCGCTTCACGAATATCGCTTGCTTTGGGGCGCAAAGACATCCCAACGGTAAAGAAAATAGTAGGAAATACGCTTGTATTAACGGTTATTTTTTGGTTCCTGTTATGCTGTTTCGGCCTAACTTTTCTCGATCAAATTTTATACGCTTTTGGGGCAAGTGACAATACGCTTCCCTTTGCCAAAAGTTACTTGGTGGTAATTATTCCGGCCTTTTTGTTCAACAACTTTTCGACAACCTTTGCGAGCATTATCCGAGCTTCCGGATTCCCCAAAAAGTCGTTACAAATAGTTCTTATAGGAGTACTGCTGAACATTATTTTAGACCCGATTTTTATCTTTGGATTTAAGATGGGGATACAAGGCGCGGCAGTGGCCACGGCTGTGTCAATGCTAACGAGCAGCGGCTTTGTTTTGAGGTACTTTTTCTATAGCACCAACTATTTTGAACTACAGAAAAGCCATGTGAAGCTGGAGTGGAGTATCGTTAAGCAAATCCTATCCATCGGTGCCTCGCCATTTACCATGAGCTTGATCGGCTCAAGCGTTGTTATCGTTGTCAATAGGTTGCTATCGGAGTATGGCGGTGATTACGCCATCGGTGCCTACGGTATAGTCAGTACGTATGCCTACTTTTTCATAATGATTGTATCCGGCTTGTGCCAAGGTATGCAGCCAATAGTTGGCTACAACTATGGCGCCGGAAACCTGAAAAGGGTGATGAAGGCTTTACGAATGACGGCAATAATAGCCTTTGGCGTAAACGCAATCATTTGCCTCCTTTCGATTTTTGCTCCAACTTATTTAGCAGCGGCTTTCACATCCGATGCGGCAATGATTAGCGTAACAAAAGAGGGGCTGTTTTTCACCTTTCTTTTATTTCCCTTAGTTGGCGCCCAGGTGGTAACATCCAACTTTTTTCAATATATAGGAAAGGCCTACTTATCTATAATACTGAGCCTTTGCAGGCAGGTTGCCTTTTTGCTGCCGGGCTTATTCCTTATGTCAAAACTTCTCAACCTAAGGGGAATCTGGATCGCATACCCCATCGCGGATGCTTTATCAATACTGCTAACGGCTTTCATTCTGGTTGTACAAATTCGGATTATCTTCAAACGATTCATAGCCATCAGCGAGCTAAGAAAACACCGCTTGTAGGCTCAACTATTGTGGGTGTTATTCCGTTCCAACGTTGATAAATAAAGAAAATCGCAGCGACCAAAGTTAGTCGCTGCGATTTTTTTACTTGAGATACCGTGCAATAAGTACAGCTACTATACCAAGCAAAAGGATAATTACCGTCCACTTATTTATCCTATAAAATTGCCCCGGTCGATGCCTTCGAGTAACGCTCATGGTGCAAAAATTATTTTAATTTAAACAGCACACCCACGCTCGCTCCCGAGGTGAGCAGGTCAACGGCAAAGCGCGTGTCGGTATGCTTGTTGCCGGAGTTGTTTTTATCCTTGTAGGTATCCGTTTTAAAATACAAACCATCACCTAACTCCACGTAAGCACAAAACCTGTCGGAAATTAAAATGTTAAGGCCGGGCGTTATTCGCATGCTATATGTTGAAGCACTGTAGTCAACCGAATTGCTTGTTGCACTACCCCAGCGCGCACCAGCTGCCAACGCCGTATAAAGCGACAATTTATCGCTAAGCGGAAAATACTTTACCACCGCAGCAAAGGGTCCTGCAGTATTTGATTTCATAGCATCGGCCTTACGATATTCATACTGTAGGCCAACGTATGCTGTCCACGTATCGGCAAAGTAGTATTCCACGTAAGGATCCATGCTAAGACTTTGCACCTTGCTGTCAAACATCTCTGATTTGTCGTAGCTATAGCCAATGCTGCCCCCCAACCACAGCTGCCCCTTTTGGGCAAAAGCACCTAACGCCACTACCACCAGCGCAAGGGTGAGAATTGTCTTTTTCATGATGTATTTTTGTTTGGTTATTTTTTCGATTCCACCTTATGCAGCTCCTCGCTCCTATCCTTTCCCAAATCTACCTTTGCAAAATCATCGGAACCCTCTGGTAGCAACATGCTAAAGCGATAAATATTTTGAATTTTGGCCTCGGCCAATGCCAACTTAAAATCTAAAATGTGCCCTCCACATTGCTTATCATCGCTCACAAAATGCAGGTGGTAGCCGGGTACGTTCACCCCGCTCACGTACTGCGGTAGCCTAAAGCCCACCACCGTTCCCCGCACGTTGTTCATGGTGAATTCGGGCTGATTTTTAGTCACCTCCACCAGCGGCCTATACGGTTTTTCTTGTGCAGGAACGGAGCGCGTGTGCATGTACTCAAACTCGCCGGTGAGCATCACTGCCGTAAAAATATTTTGGTTGGGTGCCACCGAATCCAGCAGCGCGCACAGCTCGGTGTACGATTTATTTTGCGTAGAAAATGTTGTCTGCGGTGCAAACTTTACCACCGAGGCAAATGGCGTGGTTACATCGTTTGCGGGAGTATACACTGTGCCGTCACCCTTAATTTGGTACACTGTGCCGTTGAGTAGCAGCATCTCGCCATCGAGCTTATCAAAGGTGCCAATACCAAAATCGCCGTAGGTTTTCAATTCACCTAACGACATGGTACCATCGTACACACCTGCCAGCAACGAGTTGATGGTGTTGACTTGCGTTACCTCGGGTTTAGGGGTGGTACAGGCAACAAATGTGGTTGCTAAGAATAGCGATAGGATTAGAAAAAATGCTTTTTTCATTTTTGTTTTTGCTCTTTTATTTGTCACTTTGGCTTGACCCAAAGTAACCAAAACTCAAGACCGAATGATGCTTCTACCCGCCACGTGCAAAACTTTATTTCGCGTCTCATACGACGCTCATAGTTTTGCTACGCTCTTTCCCACGCCGGCTCGCCATTCGGTCAGGCCATCGCACCCCACCTCACAAGCCCAAGAGTGCGCATGTGGAATAGCCAACTTGCCGTAAGGGCAACCGCGCGTTGGATGGAACGTCGACGAGCCGGCGCGTGGAAGTTTAACTTCGCTGAACTTGCCCTTTCAAGACTGCGGTTCGACGTTCTTTATTTTTTGGTTACTTGGGTCAAGCCAGGGTAACAAGAGGGAAAACCTGTTAAAGATTATTATTCTCCTCCTCCGGAAAATCCTGCGCCTCGTCCTCCACAAAAGGTTTCCACCACGGCTCCTCGTCGGAGTCTTTTCCAAGAACTTCTTTTTTCTCAAGAAACTTAGGGGGAATAGGCGTTTTGAGCCACCACAGCAGCCACACCAAACCTAAACGAATGCCTGCAATAAGCACAAAAAATACCACCGCCATAAATATGGTCATGCGCTTGGCTGCCACAATGCTATGGTTCACACCCCAGCGCTGAAACACCCAGTACAACAGCATTAGCGCCACAGCGTAAAGCACCGCTGTAGCCAAAAAGTTGATGTGCGCCAGCCGCGCGCGACAGTGGTTACACGTGAGGTAGGTATCCACATCAAGCCACCATAGCTTGCTGAATGTGGTTTTTCCCTCCTTGCAATATGGACAAGTTCTGGTCATTGTTCTATTCTTACTAAAACCCTGTTAGGGTCATAGTATGTAACTTATTTATCCTAAAAAATATCGTTGCTCCTCACTCCAATCCAAGTGTGGGTGCTGCTGCATGAGGCACTGTAAATGTTCGGCTTGCGCCTGCAAAAACGCGCGATGCTCAGGCGTATGGGGGTTAAAGGGACGATGCGCTTTAGCTGCCATCAGGCTCTTAATTTCCGCCATCGTTTTTTGTGCGGATTCGCTCACGGCTGCCTGCACAAATTTCTCCCAAATATACTCTACAGCTACCGTTGAGGGGTGCAGCATGTCGGCCGTGTAAAAACGGTAGTCGCGCAGCTCATCCATCACTATTTCGTAGGCGGGAATGTAGGCTGTATTCTGCGTTTTTTGCAGCACCTCGTCCACCGCCAGCAGCAGAGCCGCCTTGCTTAGCTGGTTGCCGTGCGCGCCGTCTTTCCAGTGGCGAATGGGGCTTACGGTAAAAATCACTTGCAGGTGCGGATGCTTGCCTTGCAGGGCGCTCACCATACCGCAAAGCGAGGCCGCTATTTCGGCAGGGGAAAGCAAAATTCTATCAAATTCCTTAGCAGGTGTTTTGTGGCAGTTGGCCACCACCTCGCCCGTTTTTTTCAGCTTATACACCCATGCTGTACCCAGCGTCACCACCAGGTAATCGGCCGTTTTCAAACCCCAGGCTCCCTTTAAAATGCTCTCGTTAATCAGGCGTAGCGCCTCACCCTTATCAGGATGCGCAAAACGACCATGATGCGTATAGCTGAACCACAGGCCGTGCTCATGACACAAGTCCGCCTCCGTTAAAAGCCGTTTTTCGGCCATTATTTGCAAGCTGCCGGCTACTGACAGTGGATTATACAAAACCCCGAAAGGATTGCTCATAGCGGCAAATTTCAGCCCTTGCAGCCTTTCCGCCATACTCACTGCAAAGCACGAGCCCACAAGCATAATTTTATGCTCATAATCTATCTTTTTTGCAAAAGAGGGAATATCAACAATTGTACGGAAATCCATTGTGATACAAAGGTAAAACAAAAACAGTTGCAAGAATATTGCAGCCGTTTTTTGTATTGAAATAAATTGACACCAAATATTCTACAGTAGCGTCGTCGTCTGCCTTTGGAACCATGTTTTGCTTGTTATATCTTAGTATTGTACCTTTGCGCGCTTTTAGGTGTATAAATGAATTATTCGCAACTATAAAATGAAACAAATAAAACTATTTTTACTTCCGCTGTTTTTTTTCATTCCTTTTTTGAGCAATGCTCAAACCAACTTGTCGTACAAGTTTTACGGTTTTGTTGAGAATCAAATCAGCTTTAACTCCCGTAAAAATCTGGAGGCAGTGGGAATGTCTTTCAACATCATGCCGTTGCCCGAAAAGTTAGACCCCAATGGCAAAGACCTGAACGAAGTTTCCTCCATCGAAATGCTAACTATTAACTCAAGGGTTGGGGTAGATGTATCGGGGCTTAACTTATTCAACTCGAAGGTGTCGGCAAAAATAGAGGCCGATTTTGCAGGCGCCGGAACCTCCTACTATGTACTGAGGCTTCGCAGGGCGTACGTTACAATGGATTGGGAGAAATCTCAGCTACTTGTTGGCCAGGAGTGGCACCCACTTTCCGGAAGTGTTATGCCCTCTACGTTCGAATTGAATGGAGGTGCACCCTTCAACCCGTTTAATCGCAGCCCGCAAGTTAGCTACAAGTACAAAATGGGCAGCTGGAAATGGACGGCAGCGGCGCTTTACCAAATGCAATTTTGCTCCGACGGACCTCTGGGAAAAAACGGCGTATATATGTGGGACGCGCTCATGCCCGATTTTTACCTTGGCCTGGAGCAAGCCTCCGCTAATTTCCGTTGGGGAATAGGAGCCGATGTAAAAACAATTGTACCGCGCACCCTATCGGCTGTAAACGGGGCTTCGTATGCGGTAAACGAGAGATTAACCACCTTGGCTTACATGGCCTTTGGGCAGTACGAAAAAGGGAAGCTATCGGTCAAAGCAAAGGCCATTTATGGTCAAAACCTTACCGACATGGTAATGATAGGAATGTATGGCGTAAGTGACGTTTCCGACGTGACAACCGGCGAGCAGGAGTATGCGGCTTTTAACCTGGCCGACGGCTGGATAAACATTACATACGGGGGCGATTTAAAAGTCGGACTTTATGCCGGATACGCCAAAAATCTGGGAACAAGTAAAGATCTGCTGACAGATAAACCCATTTACGGATATGGACACATAAGCGGCAGCTCCATCAACCAAATGTACCGAGTTATGCCCCAAATATCCTACACTAAATCAAGCTGGAAGGTTGGGCTGGAGGGTGGCTTCACCACTGCCGGATATGGAACAACTTCGGCCAACGGCAAGGCTACAAACGTGGTAAGCGTAACTAACTATAGGATTTTATCAGTACTGTGTTATACCTTTTAGGGGTTAGCGCATTTTTCATAGCCCACGCCACACGCTTTGATCCTGCAAAGCGAGAACAACACACTGCGGTTATAGCCCCCTTTAGGGGGTTGGGGGTTAAAACAAAAACGGTTGCAAGAAATTGCAACCGTTTTTTTGTATTGAAATAAATTCGATACCGAAATTATTCTGCTGCGGCTTCACCGCCTTCAGCCTTTGGAACCTCTTCAGCCTTAGCTGCAGGAGCAGCGGCCTTCTTGGCAGCACCGGCACGACGGGTGGTCTTCTTCGCAGCGGCCTTCTTGGCTGTGGTGTAGGTTTCGTTGAAATCTACCAACTCAATCATAGCCATTTCTGCAGCGTCGCCTTGGCGGAAGCCAATCTTAAGAATGCGGGTGTAACCGCCGGGGCGTGAGCCCACCTTTTCAGCCACAGGGCCAAAAAGTTCCTTTACGGCATACTTGTTCTTAAGGCTGCTAAATACCATACGGCGTGAGTGCGTTGTATCGTTCTTACCCTTGGTGATAATGGGCTCTACGTACACCCTTAACTCCTTTGCCTTAGCCAGCGTAGTTTCAATACGCTTGTGCATAATAAGCGAAGTAGCCAAGTTTGCCAGCATTGAACTGCGGTGGCCGGTTTTTACACCCAAATGGTTTATTTTATTACCGTGTCTCATTCTCGTTTATTCCTTGTCAAGTTTATACTTTGAAATATCCATGCCGAAGTTCAAGTTAAGCTGCGCCAACTTTTCATCCAACTCGGTGAGCGACTTCTTACCAAAGTTGCGAAACTTCAGCAAATCGTTGCGCTGGAATTTAACCAGCTCGCCCAACGTTTCCACCTCGGCAGTCTTGAGGCAGTTCAACGCGCGTACCGAAAGATCCAGGTCGGTCAACTTGGTCTTCAGCAGCTGACGCATGTGAAGTACTTCCTCATCAAAATCGTCGTTGGTGAACTTCTCTTCAGTGTCGATAGTGATCTTCTCATCCGAGAACAACATGAAGTGGTGGATCAAAATCTTGGCAGCTTCCTTCAGCGCATCCTTTGGCAGGATAGAACCGTCGGTAGTAACCTCGATGGTCAACTTTTCGTAGTCGGTTTTTTGCTCCACACGGTAGTTTTCCACCGCGTACTTCACGTTCTTAATCGGTGTGTAGATAGAGTCAATTGCAATGGTGCCAATCTCCGAACCTTCCACCTTGTTTTCGTCGGCAGAAACGTAGCCGCGACCCTTGTTGATGGTTAACTCGATTTGCAGCTTTACGCTGGGCTCCATGTTGCAAATAACCAAATCAGGGTTCAGCACCTTAAAGGCCACCATGCTGTTCGACAGCATCTCGGCTTTAAATTGCGTTTGACCTGAAATGTTTATCTTCACCTTTTCGGTATCAATGCCTTCGGCCACCTTCTTCAACCTTACCTGCTTCAGGTTAAGGATGATTTCCACCATATCCTCCAGCACACCGGGGATAGAGGCGAACTCGTGGTCAACACCGCTAATCTTTACCGAGGTTATTGCGTAGCCCTCAAGTGACGACAGCAGCACGCGACGAAGCGCATTGCCCACGGTCATACCGTAGCCAGGCTCAAGCGGACGAAATTCGAACTTACCAAAGGTATTGTTCGACTCGAGCATGATAACCTTATCGGGCTTTTGAAATGCTAATATTGCCATATCTTTATTTTCGTTTAGAGTTTGTCAAGGCTCGCTAATGAAAGAATTCTACTACTTAGAGTACAACTCGACGATGAGCTGCTCGTTTACAGCCTCAGGAATGTCGGCTCGCTCAGGACGGTTAAGGAACTTACCACTCATGGTGTTGCTGTCCCACTCCATCCACGAGAAGCGGCTGGTACGTGAAGTACCGCAGTTCTCCTGAATTACTTCAAGGCTCTTTGCCTTTTCGCGAACGCCTACTACATCGCCCTCCTTCAAAATCATTGAAGGAATGTTGCACACATCACCATTAACTACAATGTGACGGTGACCTACGAGCTGACGTGCAGCTGCGCGGGTAGGAGCAATGCCCAAGCGAAATACTACGTTATCTAAGCGGCTTTCGAGGAGCTTAAGGAGGTTATCACCCTTACGACCCTTCATGGTTGAAGCCTTTTCGAACAAATTGCGGAATTGACGCTCAAGCAAGCCATAAGTGTATTTCAACTTTTGCTTTTCAGTAAGCTGAGTGCCATACTCCGATACCTTTTTGCGCTTCTTAGCCAAGCCGTGTTGTCCGGGAGGATAGTTCTTCTTTTCGTAAGCCTTATCCGCACCGTATATAGGCGAGCCGAATTTACGCGCGATTTTAGTTTTTGGTCCTGTATATCTTGCCATTTTACTGTAATTTACTAATTGTCCAACAATACAACTACACTCTACGACGGCCCTTTGGACGGCATCCGTTGTGAGGTATTGGAGTTACGTCCACAATTTCGGTTACCTCAATACCGTTGGTGTGGATGGTACGCATGGCCGATTCGCGACCTGCTCCCGGACCTTTCACGTAGGCTTTCACCTTGCGCAAGCCTAAATCGAAGGCTACCTTGGCGCAGTCGTTTGCCGCCATTTGCGCAGCGTAGGGCGTGTTCTTTTTCGAACCACGAAAGCCCATCTTGCCTGCCGACGACCAGCTGATGGTTTGTCCATCGTTGTTGGTCAACGTGATGATGATATTGTTGAAGGTAGAGGTAACGTGCGCTTCGCCCACAGCCTCAATCTTAACAACTTTCTTTTTTGTCGTTCCTGGTTTCTTTGCCATTATTTAAAATGCTATGAATTACTACTTAGTTGCCTTCTTCTTGTTTGCTACTGTCTTCTTCTTACCCTTACGCGTACGAGCGTTGTTCTTGGTACCTTGACCGCGAACGGGCAAGCCCAAGCGGTGGCGAATACCACGGTAGCAACCAATATCCATAAGGCGCTTGATACTCATTTGCACCACGGTGCGAAGCTCACCCTCGAGCTTGTAACCACCTTGTGCAATAGCGGCACGGATAGCTGCCTCTTCTGCGTCAGTCCAGTCCTTAACCTTAGTGTCGAAGCTGACACCAGCGGTAGTTAAAATGGATTGAGCGGTGCTGCGGCCAATGCCGTAAATATAGGTGAGTCCTATTTCTCCTCTCTTGTTCTTCGGTAAGTCAATACCTGAAATACGTGCCATATTTGTGCTTTAATAGTTAACGTGTTAAAAATTAACCCTGACGCATTTTGTACTTGGGGGTCTTCTTGCAAATAACGTACAGGCGACCTTTGCGCTTTACAATCTTGCAATCATCGCTACGTTTCTTGATGGATGCTTTTACTTTCATGACGAATTTTATTACCTGTTTTTATCTACTTTGTATGTCGAAAATTGGTGTGGGAGCGGTTGCAACATCCGAGCATCGTATTTCGGCTAATGAAATAGTTCTACTCTAACCTTACCCTTGCAATTCTTACCTACTTATACCTGAACGAGATTCTACCCTTGGTTAAATCGTACGGTGTCATTTCCACGCGCACCTTATCACCGGGTAAAATTTTGATATAGTGCATACGCATCTTTCCCGAAATGTGCGCTGTTACCACGTGCCCGTTATCCAACTCCACGCGAAACATAGCGTTCGAGAGCGCCTCTACAATTACACCATCACGTTCTATGGCTGTTTGTTTTGCCATTATCTATTCTAAATCTTTTTCCCTCGCCGCACCACTTCGACAAACTCAGTGTGACAGCCCACAGGGCATTTGTTTTTTTATTAAAAGAAGCTGTGCTTCTGTTTCAAAACTTCCTCCACGTAGTCAAACGTGGTAAGGATATCGGGCTCGTCCTTGCCCACAGCCACCGCGTACTCAAAGTGTGCTGATAACTTACGGTCCTTGGTTCTTACCGTCCACCCATCTCGTTCCCACACAACCTCGTAAACTCCGCAGTTTATCATCGGTTCAACGCAAAACGTCATGCCTTTGATTAACTTCTTTCCGTTTCCGGGGCGACCGTAGTTCGGTATGCCGGGTTTTTCGTGCATCTTGGTTCCTACGCCGTGCCCCTCCAAGTCACGTACTACCGAGTAACCCAATCCCTCAACGTAGCTCTGTATGGCATACGAAACATCGCCTACGCGATTTCCATCTACCGCCTTCGCTACACCTCGGTTCAGACTTTCCTTGGTAGCACGAAGCAAATTTTTTGCCTCGTCGCTCACTTCGCCTACGGCAAAGGTGTAGGCCGAATCACCCACGTAGCCCTTCATGTAGGTTCCGCAATCCACCGCAACAATATCGCCATCGCGTAGCGCGTTGTTGTTGGGAATACCGTGTACCACTACTTCGTTGACGGAAATACACAGCGAATTCGGAAAACCTCCATAGCCCAAGAATGCAGGTACTGCTCCATGATCACGGATAAATTCCTCCGCTATCTTGTCAAGCTGTAAACCTGTAATCCCCGGGGCAATGTGCTTAGCCAATTCTGCCAGCGTACGCGACACCAGCTGGTTGTTTTCGCGAAGCAACTCAATTTCCTCGGTGGTTTTTACCAGTCCCATTTTTTAAAAGAACAATTGACAATGAACAATGGATAACTGACAATCAATAATTATTCATTATCAATTATCCATTGTCCATTATTTTTAGTTGCCACTCCTACCCTTCAACCTTCCGGTCTTCATCAAACCATCGTAGTGACGAGAAAGGAGGTGACTCTCAATTTGCTGTAGCGTATCAAGTACCACACCCACCAAGATAAGCAGTGAGGTACCGCCAAAGAACTGCGCGAACTGGTTGCTTATACCCAATATCATGGCAAACGCGGGCAGAATAGCCACAAATCCCAGGAAGATAGAGCCTGGCAAGGTAATACGCGACATAACGCTATCAATGTAACCTGCCGTTTGCTTACCGGGTTTTACACCAGGAATAAATCCGCCATTCTTCTTCATTTCCTCAGCCATATTGGTAGGGTTAACCGTCACAGCGGTGTAAGCATAAGTAAATGCCACCACCATAAGGAAAAACAGTAGGTTATACCAAAAACCTGTGTAGTTAGAGAACGCAATAGCAATAGCGCTTGTAGCCTCAAACTTCGAGAAAATCATAGGCAGAAACATCAGCGCTTGCGCGAAAATGATAGGCATAACACCTGCTGCGTTAATCTTCAACGGAATGTATTGGCGAACACCACCGTACTGCTTGTTACCTACAATACGCTTTGCATACTGTACGGGAATTTTGCGCACACCTTGTACCAACAGAATAGTACCAACAAACACCATAAACAGTATCACAATTTCCACTACAAACATAATTAGTCCACCTGCTTGCTGTGAAAAGCGTGAGCCGAACTCGGAAATGATGGCAAAGGGTAAACGTGCTACGATACCCACCATGATGATAAGCGAAATACCGTTACCCAATCCCCTATCGGTAATGCGCTCGCCCAGCCACATGATAAACATGGTACCGGCCATAAGCACAATGGTAGAGAATACAGTAAAGTAAACGCCCTTAATCATGAAAGCTGTAGCAGGAAGCTGCATGTGAAGGTTAGCCAAGTAAGCCGGCGCTTGGAAGCACAGGATTATAATGGTTAGGTACCTTGTAATTTGGTTAATCTTGCGGTGTCCGCTTTCTCCCTCACGCTGTAGGCGTTGGAAGTAGGGAACCATCATACCCAACAGCTGCACCACAATGGATGCCGAGATGTAGGGCATAACGCCAAGACCAAAAATTGCAGCATTACCAAACGCACCACCCGAAAACATGTTGAGCAAGCCCATCAAGCCTTCGCTAGCCTGACTTTGCAGGTTGGTCAGCTGTGAGGGGTCTACTCCGGGTATTACCACGTAGCAACCGAGCCTATAAACAAGCAAAATTGCTAGGGTAAAAAGAATACGCTTTCTAAGATCTTCTATCTTAAAAATGTTCTTTATTGTTTCTATAAACTTCTTCATGCGTTAGTTGCGATTTTATCGATTTGCGACCTGCGATTTTTCGACTTGCGACATTTCTGTCGCACATCACATATCGCGTATCAATTTAGTCGAATTATTTTACCACGTTGGCCTTGCCTTGTTGAGCCTCAATAGCAGCAACTGCTGACTTTGAGAAAGCGTGTGCTGAAACCTCAAGCTTCACGCTCAGCTGGCCTTGACCCAAGACTTTAATCTTGTCGTTCTTCGAAGCCAAACCGTACTCTACGAAAGTCTCTTCTGTGATAACGCTCAGGTTAGTCTTTTCAGCCAAAGCCTGTACAGTGTACAGGTTAATGGCCTTGTATTCAACGCGGTTGATATTCTTAAAGCCAAACTTAGGCAAACGACGTTGCAAAGGCATTTGACCGCCTTCGAAACCTTTCTTGCGCGAGTAACCAGAACGAGATTGCGCACCCTTGTGACCGCGTGTAGAGGTACCTCCACGACCGGAGCCTTCGCCGCGACCAATGCGTTTTTCTCTATGTGTTGAACCCGCTGCCGGGGTTAAATTATTAAGTTCCATTTTATTTCGATTTGCGATTTTTCGATTTGCGATTTGCGACAGCTTTTTTCGCATGTCGCATATCGCACTTCGAGTAGTCCAATATTAAACCTTTTCTACCTTTACCAAGTGGCTTACAGCGGCAATCATGCCCTTTACCACGGTGTCGCTATCGTCGCGCTCAGTGCTGCTGTTGATCTTACCCAACGTCAGGCTGCGGAGCGTGGCTTTTTGCTTATCGGTGGCGCCGATTTGGCTGCGCACCTGCGTAATTTTTACTTTTGCCATTTTCTTTTACCTCCGTTAGATTAACCGTTAAACACTTTGCTAAGCGATACGCCACGCACGTTAGCTACCGAGTAAGCATCGCGCAGTTCGAGCAGCGCGTTTACTGTAGCCTTTACCAAGTTGTGGGGGTTCGATGAACCTTTTGACTTAGCCAATACGTCGTGAATACCAACGCTCTCGAATACGGCACGCATAGCACCCCCTGCCTTTACCCCCGTACCGGGAGCCGCAGGGCGCATGAATACTCGGGCGCCGCCAAACTTGGCAATTTGCTCGTGAGGGATAGTTCCCTTGAACACGGGCACCTTTACCAGGTTCTTCTTAGCATCTTCAATACCCTTGCTGATAGCAATCGAAACTTCGTTTGCCTTGCCGAGACCGTAACCTACAACGCCATTCTCGTTACCCACTACCACAATGGCAGCAAAGCTGAAGTGGCGACCGCCCTTCGTTACTTTGGTAACGCGCTGGATGGCTACCAATCTGTCCTTAAGCTCAAGATCGGTAGTTTTTACTTTCTTTACGTTTGAATTTTCTGACATACGCTTATTAGAATTTTAAGCCACCTTCGCGAGCGGCATCGGCTACACATTTAACTCTTCCGTGGTATAGGAAACCTCCGCGGTCAAATACCACTTCCTTAATCCCCTTCGCAAGTGCGCGCTCTGCGGCAATTTTACCTACCACGATTGCTGCTTCTTGCTTGGTTTTGCCCTTTACCTGCTCGGCAATTGACTTCTCTATTGAGTTAGCTTGGAGCAAGGTAACGCCTTGGCCTTCGCAAGCTGAATCGTCAATAAGCTGAACATAAATTTGGTCATTGCTGCGGTATACGGCCATGCGCGGACGTTCTGCGGTACCGTTAACCACCTTGCGGATGCGGTACTTAATGCGCTGCCTTCTTTCTGATTTTGATAGTGCCATTGTTTATCCTCCTGCTTATTTAGATGCAGCCGACTTACCGGCCTTGCGGCGAAGTTGTTCGCCAACAAACTTAATACCTTTTCCTTTGTACGGCTCGGGCTTACGCAGCGAGCGTATCTTTGCTGCAACTTGGCCTACAAGTTGCTTATCGGCTGACTTCAGAATGAGGAGGGGTGCTTCACCCTTCTTCACTGCCGGAGCCTCGGCCTTTACTTCCTTAGGAAGCATCATGTGGATTTCGTGCGAATAGCCCAGGCTGAACTCAACGGTCTGGCCCTTAACTTCCACCTTGAAACCTACACCTACAAGCTCCTGCTGAATGGTGTACCCTTCTGAAACGCCTACCACCATGTTGTTGATAAGCGCGCGGTACAAACCGTGCATAGAGCGAT
The DNA here is from genome assembly GCA_031553765.1 of Bacteroidales bacterium. Classification (GTDB taxonomy): domain Bacteria; phylum Bacteroidota; class Bacteroidia; order Bacteroidales; family UBA932; genus JAITMY01. The sequence goes on along the minus strand of JAVBKY010000003.1, from coordinate 728,933 downwards.
GGCGCGGCTGGTCGGTGGGACGCGCAACTTTTACTTGACCACCCTCAACGGCAACGGTGATATCCTTATCAACCGCTTGCTTAAGCTCGCCTTGAGGTCCTTTAACCACAACCACATTACCGGGAGCTACCGTTACGGTAACGCCTTGTGGCAGGTTTACAGGTAATTTACCAATACGTGACATTTATTATACTTAAAAAAATTAGTAAACGTAGCAAAGAACTTCACCACCCACATTCTGAGTGCGGGCTTCCTTATCGGTCATAAGACCATGTGAAGTTGAAATAATAGCGATACCCAAACCGTTCAATACCGAGGGCATGGTACCTACGCCGGCGTAGCGACGAAGACCCGGGGTGCTGATGCGCTTCAAATCCTTAATGGCGTTGCGCTTGGTTTCAGGGTGATATTTTAGAGCGATTTTGATGCTGCCTTGAGGTCCGTCTTCAACGAACTTGTAACTCAAAATGTAGCCCTTCTCGTGAAGGATACGGGTAATTTCCTTCTTGGTGTTAGAAGCGGGAATTTCTACCACCTTGTGTCCTGCCTTTACGGCGTTGCGAATTCTTGTTAAGAAATCTGCTATTGGATCAGTCATTTTTTTGATGTTTTTCGATATACTCAGCACTGCAACTTTGGCAAGCCCGCGCCCGATATCCAATAATTACTATTTTATGTTTTGTTGTTACTGCGGGCTTGACCCGCAATAACAACTTTGCTTTCTACCAGCTGGCCTTCTTTACACCGGGGATAAGGCCGTGGCTGGCCATTTCCCTGAAGGTGATACGGCTGATGCCGAACTGGCGAATGTAGCCCTTAGGACGACCGGTAAGCATGCAGCGGTTATGCAGACGTACGGCACTTGAGTTCTTGGGCAACTTGGCCAATGCAGCGTAATCACCGGCTTCCTTCAGCGCTTTGCGCTTCTCGGCATACTTTGCCACCATTTTCGCACGCTTTACTTCACGTGCCTTCATGCATTCTTTTGCCATTATGCTTGTTGTTTTTTTGCGTTCTTAAAAGGAAGACCAAAGTGGCGAAGCAGCGCATAAGCTTCTTCATCTTTTTCGGTTGAGGTTACAAAGGTCATTTCAAGACCCATGATTTTGGTAACCTTCTCAATGTCGATTTCAGGGAAAATAATTTGCTCCTTAATACCGAGGTTGTAGTTACCACGACCATCGAACTTATCCTTAATACCGTCAAAGTCGCGGGTACGAGGAAGTGAAATGTGGATGAGCCTTTCAAGGAACTCATACATGCGCTTGTCGCGAAGGGTTACTTTCACGCCGATAGGCATGGCCTTACGCAACTTAAAGTTTGAAATGTCCTTGGTTGCACGGGTAACCATTGCCTTTTGTCCGGCAATTGCGGTCAACTCGTTTTGCGCAATGTCAATCAATTTCTTATCGGCTGTAGCGATACCAACACCTTGGTTAATCACGATCTTTTCGAGACGTGGTGCTTGCATTACGCTTTTGTAGCCAAATTCTTTTACAAGGGCGGGCACAATTTCCTCCTTGTATTTTTTCTTCAGCGTAGGAGTATATCCCTGCGCATCCACCTGCTGTGCCTGTGGGGTTGTTTTTTTTGCCATTACTTAATCTCTGCTTGAGTTGTTTTTGCGTAGCGTACTAATTTGCCTTTTTCGCCCATGCGACGACCAACCTTAGTGGGCTTGCCTTCTGCATCGTTTACCATGAGGTTCGAAATTTGCATCGGAGCCTCCTGCTTAATAATGCCGCCTTGGGGATGCTTAGCATTGGGCTTAGTGTGCTTTGACACCATGTTAACGCCTTCTACAATAGCACGGTTGTCGTCAACGAGCACTTCGAGTACACGACCCTTCTTGCCCTTGTCATCACCGGCAATCACAGTAACGTTATCGCCCTTTTTTATTTTAAGTTTTACTTTACCAGACATGGTTTGCTGTTTTTCAAAAATTACTGTTTCTCGTGTTTAAAGCACTTCGGGTGCAAGCGACACAATCTTCATGTAGCTATCGCGAAGCTCACGTGCCACCGGGCCGAAAATACGGGTTCCCTTGATTTCGCCTTGGGTATTCAACAACACGCAAGCGTTGTCGTCAAAGCGAATGTATGAACCGTCGGCGCGGCGCACCTCTTTGCTTGTGCGTACGATTACGGCCTTTGATACGCTACCCTTTTTGGTATCGCCACCGGCAGCGGCGCTCTTCACGCTCACTACGATTTTGTCACCAATAGAGGCGTAACGCCTTTTGGTACCACCCAACACGCGAATGCAGAGAACTTCTTTTGCACCACTGTTGTCGGCCACCTGTAGTCTCGATTCTTGCTGTATCATGGCTTACTTAACTTTTTCTACGATTTCTACTAATCTCCAACGCTTACTCTTGCTCAGAGGGCGTGTTTCCATAATTTTTACAGTATCACCTTCGCTGCACTCGTTCTTTTCGTCGTGCGCAACAAACTTGGTGGTGCTGCTAAGGAACTTTCCGTAAACGGGGTGTTTTACCTTACGCTGTACGGCAACCACAATGGATTTGTCCATCTTGTTGCTAGTTACAACGCCTATTCTTTCCTTTCTAAGGCTTCTTGCTGTGGTTTCCATTGAGGTTACTATTTTTTCTCGTTAATTTCTCTTTCGCGCAAAATGGTCATCATGCGGGCAATGTCCTTGCGGGCTTGCTTTATCTTAGCCGTATTTTCAACGGGTGAGATGGCATGGTTGAGGCGCATCTTAGCCATTTGGCCTTTTTCAAGTTCAACCTTTTCGAGAAGCTCTTTGGTTGACATTTCTTTTACTTCTGCTACTTTCATGCTATGGGCCTCCTTATTCTGCTGTTTCCATTACATAATCCCTGCGCACTACAAACTTGGTAGTAACAGGCAACTTTTGAGCTCCAAGGCGAAGCGCTTCTTGCGCTACGGCAAAGGGAACACCTTCGATTTCGAAGAGCATGCGGCCGGGAGTAACCGGAGCCACAAAGCCTTCGGGGGCACCCTTACCCTTACCCATGCGCACCTCAGCGGGCTTCTTGGTAATGGGCTTATCGGGGAATATGCGAATCCACATTTGACCTTCACGCTTCATGTAGCGGGTGATGGCCTGACGGGCTGCCTCAATTTGCTTACCGGTGATCCAGCAAGACTCCATCGTCTTGATACCGAATGAGCCGAAGGCGAGTTGGCTACCGCGCTGAGCGATACCCTTCATTCTGCCTTTCTGTACCCTTCTGTATGTTGTTTTTTTAGGCTGTAACATTTTATTTTACTTTCTCTAAATTTTACTTTCTTGGAGCACGACCTTCGCCACCACCGCGACGCTCTCCGCCACGGCCACCACGATCACCGCCACGACGGTCGCCACCGCGGCCACCACGACGATCACCGCCACGACCACCACGATCGTCACCACCCATTGATGCAGGACCGTTTCCGGCTGCTACACCCACGTTAGGCAACAAGTCACGCTTGCCGTATACTTCACCGTTGCAAATCCATACCTTAATGCCGAGCAAACCTACTTTGGTCAAAGCTTCAGCCAAAGCGTAGTCAATATCCGCACGAAGTGTGTGCAAGGGTATGCGACCTTCCTTCATGGTTTCGCTACGAGCAATTTCGGCGCCACCTACGCGACCTGAAATTTGCACCTTAATACCTTCGGCACCCAGACGCATGGTTGAAGCCATAGCGGTCTTGATAGCGCGACGGTGTGAGATACGACCTTCTAGCTGACGTGCAATATTGTTACCTACGATAACGGCATCCAATTCAGGACGCTTTACTTCAAAAATGTTGATTTGAACATCCTTTCCGGTGAGCTTCTTCAACTCTTCCTTCAACTTGTCCACTTCCTGACCTCCCTTACCGATGATAACGCCGGGACGAGCCGTGTTAATGGTTACGGTAACGAGCTTCAGGGTGCGCTCAATGATAATGCGCGAAAGGCTAGCTTTAGCCAAGCGCTCGTTGAGGTATTTACGGATTTTTGAATCCTCTACCAACTTAGTAGCATACTTGTTACCACCGTACCAGTTAGAATCCCAGCCGCGAATGATGCCTATACGATTGCTTATCGGGTTAATTTTTTGTCCCATCTTACTATGCTTCTTTTTCGGTTACGGTTTCTACTTGCTTTTTGCTACCAAGTACGATATTTACGTGGTTTGAACGTTTGCGAACGCGGTAGGCACGACCCTGCGGAGCAGGTGAAATGCGCTTCAGCATGCGACCACCGTCAACAAAAATTTCTTTTACAAAAACGCTGCCCTCTTCCAAGTCACGCTTGTCAGCTTGGTTCTTCGACTCCCAGTTGGCAATAGCCGACTTAAGAAGTTTTTCCAAGTCCATTGAAGCGTGTTTCTTAGAGAATTTCAAAATTCCCAGCGCTTTGTTGACCTCAATACCGCGAATCATGTCGGCTACAAGCCTCATTTTGCGGGGCGATGAGGGGCAATTGCGAAGCACGGCTCCCGCCTTTTGCTTCTTGTCTGCCTTGAGTTGCTCAGCTCTTAATCTTTTTCTAGCACCCATTACTACGGATTTATTCAGATTTTTTACTTACTTAATTATTAGCGGTTACCCGAGTGACCTTTGAAGGTACGGGTCGGCGCAAATTCGCCGAGCTTGTGACCAACCATGTTCTCGGTTACGTAAACCGGAATAAACTTGTTACCGTTGTGCACAGCAATGGTGTGACCCACAAAATCGGGTGGAATCATGCTGGCGCGTGCCCAAGTTTTAACCACGGCTTTTTTCTTGCCAGTGTTCATAGTATCAACCTTTTTTTCAAGGTTTTGGTCAATATATGGTCCTTTTTTTAATGAACGGCTCATTGTTGTTCCTTCTTTAATCGGTTACTTTTTCCTTCTTTCAATGATGAACTTTGAAGTAGTCTTCTTCGGATTGCGGGTCTTCTTACCCTTAGCCAACAAGCCCTTGCGTGAGCGAGGGTGGCCTCCGGAGTTCTTACCTTCACCACCGCCCATGGGGTGGTCAACGGGGTTCATTGCCACACCGCGGTTGCGGGGACGACGACCGAGCCAGCGCTTGCGTCCGGCCTTACCATGTGATTCGTTCTGCGCATCGGGGTTAGATACCGAGCCAATAGTAGCGCGGCAGGTTACTAACACCATGCGGCTTTCACCTGAAGGCAACTTCAGTACGGCGTGGTTACCTTCGCGAGCCAACAGCTGCGCTGAGGTACCTGCGCTGCGTGCCATGGTAGCACCTTGACCGGGCGTAAGCTCGATGTTGTGTACCACAGTACCTAGAGGTATTTCGGAAAGGAAAAGGGTGTTGCCCACTTCAGGGGCAGCGCCTTTGCCCGACTGTATTTTCTGACCTACCTGCAAGCCAACGGGAGCGAAGATGTAGCGCTTTTCTCCATCGGCGTACACTACAAGCGCAAAGAGTGCGTTGCGGTTGGGGTCATACTCAATTGTTTTAACGGTTGCAGCGAAGTTATCCTTATCGCGCTTGAAGTCGATAATACGATACATACGCTTGTGTCCACCTCCCATGTAGCGCATGGTCATACGACCTTGGCTATTACGTCCACCGCTGCTGGGATTTGGTTCCAACAGTGATTTTTCGGGGGTTGAGCAGGTAATTTCATCAAAACTTGAAATCACCTTATGTCTTGTACCCGGCGTTACGGGCTTAAATTTTCTGAGCGCCATGGTGCTTTTTAGATGTTACTGTAAAAATCAATTTTATCGCCTTCTGCCAACGTTACAATCGCTTTTTTGCGGTGAACGGTGCGGCCGCTAAGAATACCTGCCTTAGTAAAGCGGGTTTTGTTCTTTCCACGGTAGTTGATGGTGTTAATGTTGGTAACCTTAACGCCATACATTTTTTCTACTGCGTCCTTGATCTCCAGCTTGTTGGCCCTGGGCTCAACAACAAAACCGTAACGATTCAGCTTATCGCCCTGAGCCGTCATTTTTTCGGTTATAAGTGGCTTAATCAGTTGTGTACTCATTGTTAAATTTAGCTTATTCAGCCCCTAGTAGTTGGTTAATAACGTCAACCGAGCCCTCGAGCAGCAACAAATCGTTTGCATTCATAACATCATAAGTATTTAACTCATTGGCTGTTATGGTCTTTACGTGGGGCAAATTGCGGGACGACAAATATACATTATTATTTGATTCGGGCAGCACTACGAGTAGCTTTTTTCCGCTTAGCTGTTGGTTTTCCCACATCTTGAGAAATTCCTTGGTTTTGGGTGCGTCAAACACGAGGTTTTCAACCACGCGGATGTTGTTGCCCAACGCCTTTTGAGCCAGCGCACTACGACGTGCTAATGCCTTTTGCTTCTTGTTAAGCTTGTGGCTGTAATCGCGGGGCACTGGGCCAAATATGCGACCACCACCTACAAATAGGGGTGACTTAATGCTACCTGCACGAGCACCACCGGTGCCCTTTTGGCGCTTAAGCTTCTTAGTGCTGTAGTGTACCTCGGCACGCTGCTTTGACTTGTGCGTACCTTGACGACGATTAGCAAGAATTTGCTTTACGTCGAGGTAGATAGCGTGGTCATTCGGCTCAATACCGAATACCGCATCGTCAAGGTTTACCTTTTTCGATGTTTGCTTTCCTTCGATGTTATATACTGATAACTCCATATTCCTTAATCCTCAATTAGTAAGTAAGAACCTATAGCACCCGGAACCGAGCCCTTTACCAGCATTAGGTTGCTTTCGGGGATCAACTTCACAATAACAAGGTTTAGCACCTTTACGCGATCGCCACCCATGCGACCACCAAGCTTACGACCGGGGAGTACGCGTGAGGGATACGATGATGCGCCGGCCGAACCGGGGGCGCGAAGACGGTTGTGCTGACCGTGAGTTTGACCGCCTACGCCCTTAAAGCCGTGGCGACGAACAACACCCTGAAAGCCTTTACCCTTTGAGGTACCGACTACGTCAACCCAGTCGTTTTCAATGAAAAGGTCAACGGTAACTTGATCACCTGCTGCCAATTCTTTCTCTTCTTTTCCCGCGAAAACGGGAAACTCTACCACCTTAACTTTGGGGGTGGTACCGGCTTTTTTGAAGTGTCCGAGCAAACCTGAGGTTGTGCTCTTTTCCTTCTTATCGTCATAGGCAAGCTGCACTGCTGCATAACCGTCGTTTTCAACGGTCTTAACTTGCGTGACAACACATGGGCCAGCTTCAATAACGGTGCAAGGGATGTTTTTCCCGGCTGCATCGAAAACGGAAGTCATTCCGATTTTTTTTCCAATAATTCCTGCCATGTTTGTTTATAAAAATGAAATTAAAAAAGACTTTGTTGTTTGACATTCGACATGCGACACCCGATATGCGACATTTCTCAGGTCGCATATCGGGTAATCTCAGGTCAAAATTATCATACCTTGATTTCTACCTCAACGCCACTAGGCAATTCGAGCTTCATCAGGGCGTCAACGGTTTTAGGCGTTGAACTGTAGATATCCAACAGGCGCTTGTATGTGCTGAGTTGGAACTGCTCACGTGACTTCTTGTTTACGAAAGTTGCACGGTTAACCGTGAAAATTTTCTTTTGCGTGGGCAAGGGTATAGGACCGCTTACTACAGCACCTGTTGCCTTCACCGTTTTCACGATTTTCTCCGACGACTTGTCCACCAGGGAATGGTCGTACGATTTCAACTTTATTCTAATTTTTTGGCTCATATGATTTATGAATCGTTTTTTATTTTCTCTCGTAAAAAGATTACTCTTCGTCCTCCTTAGCACCCTTCTTCTTACCTGCTGCCTTCTCGATAATTTCCTTAGCGAGGTTAGCGGGTACTTCAGAGTAGTGGTCAAACTCCATGGTAGAGGTTGCACGACCTGAGCTGAGGGTACGTAGCACGGTAACGTAGCCAAACTGCTCCGAAAGGGGAACAATAGCCTTAATTACGCGGGCGTTGCCCTTTGAGTCCATGTTCTGGATTTGACCGCGGCGCTTGTTCAAGTCACCAATGATGTCACCCATGTAATCCTCGGGGGTTACTACTTCAAGCGACATGATAGGCTCCATAATCACGGGATTTGCCTTGGGGCAAGCGTGACGGAAAGCTGCACGAGCGCAAATTTCGAATGAAAGTGCATCAGAGTCAACGGGGTGGAATGAACCGTCCTTAACGGTTACCTTCATGGCGGGAATTTCATAACCTGCCAACACGCCATTGCTCATGGCTGACTTAAATCCTTTTTCGATAGCGGGGATAAATTCACGGGGAATGTTACCGCCCTTTACTACGTCAACAAATTGGAGACCCACTACGTTTTCGTCAGCGGGACCAATTTCTACGATGATATCGGCGAACTTACCACGACCACCGGTTTGCTTCTTGAACACTTCACGGTGCTCAACGCTGCCACGGATGGTTTCCTTATAGTTAACTTGGGGAGCACCTTGGTTAACCTCCACGCCAAATTCGCGCTTCAGACGGTCAACAATGATTTCGAGGTGCAGCTCACCCATACCGCTGATAACGGTTTGACCTGTTTCTTCATCGGTTTTAACGGTGAAGGTGGGGTCTTCTTCAGCCAACTTACTCAAGCCAATACCCAACTTATCCAAGTCCTTTTGGGTTTTGGGTTCTACTGCCAAACCGATAACGGGATCGGGGAAGGTCATAGACTCAAGTACGATGGGTGACTTTTCGTCACATACGGTATCACCGGTGCGCAAATCCTTGAAACCTACGCATGCGCCAATGTCGCCTGCCTCTAGGAATTCAATGGGGTTTTGCTTGTTTGAGTGCATTTGGTACAAGCGTGAAATACGCTCTTTTTTGTCTGAACGGGGGTTAAACACGTATGAACCTGCGTCAAGACGACCAGAATAAGCACGAACGAAAGCCAAACGACCTACGAAGGGGTCGGTAGCTATCTTAAATGCCAAGCCGCAGAAGGGCTCCGTAACCAAAGGCTTACGCTCAATTGACTTCTCGGGATCATTAACGTCGATACCTACCACCGCGCCCTTATCGAGGGGGCTGGGCAGGAAGCGAACTACTGAGTTCAGCAAGTACTGAACACCTTTGTTCTTAAATGATGAACCGCACATTACCGGCACAATGCTCATGCCAATGGTAGCCTTGCGGATAGTTTCAATAATTTCGTCCTCGGTAATAGAGTCGGGGTTTTCGAAGAACTTCTCGAGCAGCGCGTCGTTGTACTCGGCAATAGACTCGATAAGTTTACCGCGCCACTCGTTGGCCTCAGCCACCATGTTAGCGGGTATATCTTCAATGGTGTAGTTCACCAACTCCTTGCTGTTTGAATCATAAATCAGCGCCTTGTTGGCAATAAGGTCGATCAAACCGGTGAACTTATCTTCAGCACCAATAGGGAGAACCACGGGAACAGGGTTAGCACCCAATTTTTCCTTGATTTCCTTAACTACGTTGAAGAAGTCAGCACCAGTGCGGTCCATCTTGTTGATGTAGGCAACCTTTGGTACATGATACTTTTCGCTCTGACGCCAAACGGTTTCAGATTGAGGTTCTACACCACCTACAGCACAAAATGTAGCCACGGTACCATCGAGCACGCGCAGTGAACGCTCTACCTCAACGGTAAAGTCCACGTGGCCCGGGGTATCAATCAGGTTGATGTGGTAGGTTTGTCCGCCATAGTTCCAAAAAGTGGTGGTAGCAGCCGAGGTAATGGTAATACCACGCTCTTGCTCCTGAGCCATCCAGTCCATGGTAGCGCTACCCTCGTGGGTTTCACCAATTTTGTGCGTTTTGCCTGTGTAGTAAAGAATGCGCTCACTTGTGGTGGTTTTACCGGCATCAATGTGTGCCATAATACCAATGTTGCGCGTATATGCTAAGTCTCTTGCCATCGTCTTATATTATCGTCCTTATTCGATGTTATCTGGTTAAACCTTGTAGTGGGCAAATGCGCGGTTGGCCTCAGCCATCTTGTGCATGTCTTCCTTACGCTTAAATGCGCCACCCTCCTCGTTGTAAGCGGCCATAAACTCGCCGGCCAACTTTTCAGCCATTGATTTACCGTTACGGGTACGAGCGTACTTAATCATGTTCTTCACGCAGATCGCAACTTTACGATCGGGGCGAACTTCGGTTGGCACTTGGAAGTTTGCACCACCAATACGGCGGCTCTTTACCTCTACTGAAGGGGTAATGTTTTCCAGCGCTTTTTTCCAGATGTCTAGCGGGGCCTTGTCAGCGTCCTTCATCTTCTCACCTACTATGTCAATTGCATCATAAAAGATACCGTAGGCAATACTCTTCTTACCATCCACCATAAGGTCGTTCACAAAACGTGTTACCAACACATCGCCGAACTTAGGGTCGGGAAGTAGAATTCGTTTTTTTGGCTTTGCTTTTCTCATTTGAGAGATTTATAAATTATTGTTGTGAAAATGTCTTTTTCAGATTACTTCTTCTTTGCGGGTGCTGCTGCTGCTCCTGGTTTTGGACGCTTTGCACCGTAGCATGAACGGCTTTGGCGACGACCTTCAACGCCTGAGGCATCGAGGGTACCACGAACCAAGTGGTAACGTACACCGGGGAGGTCTTTTACACGACCACCGCGTACAAGTACAATTGAGTGCTCCTGGAGGTTGTGACCTTCTCCCGGGATGTAGGCGTTCACCTCTTTTTGGTTGGTCAAACGCACACGAGCCACCTTACGCATAGCCGAGTTAGGCTTTTTGGGGGTGGTGGTGTACACACGCACGCACACGCCACGGCGTTGCGGGCAAGAGTTAAGGGCGGGCGATTTACTTTTTTGTACCAGCTCGGTCCTTCCTTTTCTAACTAACTGCTGAATTGTTGGCATTGTTTTAACCTAAACGTTTTCGTTTAACTATTTGATTTGTAATTTATTCGCTAAAAATCGATGGTCCCTTCCTTTGCTCTCCCCGTCCAAAAAGTTATGAACATTTGACAAAATCAGGGCTGCAAAGGTAGTCAAAATTTTGGAACCACAAGAGCTAACGAGCTTTTTAGCTCTCTTTTTTCTCCCCAAACGGAAAATATTTGAGCTAAATTATACTAAAGTTATTAACAGAAAATTTTTGGAGATGGGTTTACAAGGCATCAAAATAAGAAATTTTAACAGAGGTGGACCTAAAAAACGCATCAATAAGGGTAGAGATATCTCCTGAGAGTAAAACAACTCTCTTATATTCTTTAACCCTGATTACAGATTCACCCCTTGTTTTTCCCCCCAACATCCCCTATTTTTGTAAGGATATAATATTTTGAACACGATAAAAACAAATGCTATGAGTATTAAGGGAACTAAGACGGAGCAAAACCTGCTGAAGGCTTTTGCCGGGGAATCGCAGGCGCGCATGCGCTATACCTACTTTGCCAAGGTGGCTAAGAAGGAGGGTTATGAGCAAATAGCAGCTATTTTTGAGGAAACGGCCGCCAACGAGCAAGAACATGCGAAGGTGTTTTTCAAGTATCTTGAGGGTGGTCCTGTAGAAATTACCGCCACCTACCCTGCCGGCATAATTGGTACGACTGCCGAAAACTTGCTGGAGTCCGCCGATGGGGAGCATGAGGAGTGGGATATTCTATACCAAGACTTCGCCAAGATTGCGGAGGAGGAAGGATTTAAGGAAATTGCCGTATCATTTAAGATGATTGCAAAGGTGGAAATGGAGCACGAGGCTCGTTACCGTAAGCTGCTATCGAATATTGAGGGGCACGAGGTATTCAAGAAGGATGGTAAGGTATTTTGGAAGTGCCGCAACTGTGGCTACATTCACGAGGGCGCTTCGGCACCGCAAAACTGTCCTGCATGTAAGCATCCGCAGGCATACTTTGAGTTGCAGGCAAAAAACTGGTAAACTCAATTCATAATTAGGAATACATAATTCATAATTGGATTTATAGGCAACGCCGGCTGCTAAGATTTAGCAGCCGGCGTTTTTGTGTAGAAAAGAGCAATGACCCGAAAGTGGGTTTGAAGGCCATGTTAGGACTAGGTAATGCCCCGCAGGGGCTAAATTTGAATAACCGTAGGTGAGCCGTCCGCCTTGCGTAGCAAGCGGGCGAAGCGTAACCTACGGCAAGTACATGGGCCATATGTGGCGCGCGGAGCAGAAACTTATTTCTAGGGAAAAACTTGCTCCGCGCGCAGGATTCAAGCCCAGTTTTTACCACGGGTTGCGCTTCGCTTACCCGCGGTTATTCAAATTTAGCCCCTGCGGGGCACACCTGCTTCCCAAATTAATAATAAGGTTGCTCAAAACAAATGCTTGGTCTTTTTAAACTTTTTAGCAAATGTTTTCCTTTTTAATTATTTTCCAATGGAAAACAATTATATCTTTGTAGTGTGAAAAGCAAATTTGTTAATACATTAAAAATGAAAAAGGGTTTACTACTAATTATGCTGGCGGGTGCAATGGCCACGGCCTGCGGCAACAGCACTTCGCGCAGTAAGCAAACAACGGAATCAAAAGAAAAGGAGAACAAAGCTATGTCGACAATTCATTTAACGAAAGCAGAATTTTTACAAAAGGTGGTGGACTACGAGGGTAACCCCGAAGAGTGGAAATACCTTGGCGATAAGCCTGCCATTATTGATTTTTACGCCTCGTGGTGCGGCCCGTGCAAAATGATTGCACCTGTGCTGGAGGAGTTGGCAGCGGAGTACGCGGGACAGATTTACATTTATAAGATAGACACGGAAAAGGAGCAGGAGTTGGCAGCCGCATTCGGTATTCGCTCCATTCCTACCCTGCTATTTGTACCTATGGAGGGACAACCGCAGCTGGTGCAGGGCGCTATGCCTAAGTCTTCCTTTAAGGAGGCTATTGACAAGGTGCTGCTGAAAAAGGAGGAGTAAAATGGCGCTCACGATTGATAAAAATAAGTGTCCACAAAACCACAAATGCCCCATGCTGAGCATTTGCCCCGTGGAAGCTATTACGCAAGATGGCATTGGGCTACCCGTAATTGATGCCGACAAGTGCATTGAGTGCGAGGCATGCGTGAACTACTGCGGCATGCAAGCCGTTTACAAGCAAGAGTAAAACGAATGGAGTCGCTTTGCAAAATACGCGATGTGTACCGTGCGATTGCCGAGTTTGAAAAGCAATTTCAGGAAAAGCATGGCCTATGCCTCAACGAGGGAATGCTGCTTTGCTCGCTATCGCAGGGTGAGGCGCACACCTCGGGGCAAATGGCCGAATTGCTGGGGTTGAGTTGCTCCAACGTGTCGAAGGTAATTGCCTCGGTAGAGAAAAAGGGGCTGGTAAAGCGCGCGTTGGGCAAGGAGGATAAGCGGCAAATGTACTTTCAACTCACCGCCGCGGGACAAACGCAGCTTGAGGTCATGCAGTGCTGCTCTGATGATATGCAGAAAATGGCAAAGGAGTTGAAAGGAATGCTATAGTGGGCATCTGTTGAGAAAAATGAGAAAGGAGTTAGATAAGCGCTAACTCCTTTTCTTTTTTCTTAGCCAAATAATCACTCCTGTAACGGGTAGAGAGGCACCAATGAGGCTGGCAAAAAACATTAAAATTTTACCAAATAAGCCGAGTATGCGCCCATCGTGAATATCGTGGTTCATGCGACGCAACTTGTCAGCAGCAGAGGCTTCTGTGTACTTGCCCGCATAGGGTCCTTGCCCCTGCAAGGGCTGCAATGTGTAGCGATCAAAAAACAGGTTGTCGGTTTTGTAAACGGAGCCGCGCTCGTGCACCACGCTTACGCGAATCACGGCATCGGATTTTTGTGGTAAGGCGAAGTAAAATGTTTTTGCCTCGGGCTCTTCGTTTCGTAGGTGATAGTATAGGATGTCAACGGGCTTATCAAGCCTGCTCGCAGCGGTGCTATCTGATTTTGGCAATACATACGGCTGCTCTTGCTTACCACCTGAGGTTGCAGAGTACACCATGTTTCCAAACCAGCTCAACCCCCAAATTAATCCCGTAAAACATAGTACAAGCAGCAGCGGCAGGGCAAGCCCCCCTAGCACGTTATGTAGGTCGAAGTTGAGCCGCGCAAGGGATGCGCTCCGCTTAATGGTAAGACGTTGTTTAACAGCCCCGCGTGTCCACCGCTTAGGCCACCACAGTATAGCACCCATGATGAGCGTGATGGCAAAGACCAATACGCCATAGCCTACAATAGGCTTAGCAATATGGCGTGGAAGCCACAAGGTGCGATGCCCCTTAAGTACAAATGCAAAAAAGTCAAACTCCAGGGGCTCTCGCCGGAGTACTTTAACGAACTCTGCGCTATACGGATTGAGAAAGACAGTACACGAGCCACCTGTTGTATAAAAGTAGTCGACCGTAACAGCATCCGTTGACTCACCGTACGTAATGGCAAATGCTGCCTGCTTGCCACCTGCTGCACTATCGGCCACAGCAATAAGCTGCGAGGGTAGCAGCGCGGGGAGTTCCTGCGGCTCAACAAATTTCCATGGTTGGGCAAAGTCTCGAATTTGGTCTTTGAAGGCGTACAGGCACCCGGTGATGCAGACGATGAATACCACTATACCCGACAAAAGCCCTAACCAAAGGTGTAGGGCTTTGCTCATGCTTCTCAGAGTGATTTTTTTCATCGCAAAAATTAGTAGTTCAGCATGAAGCTACCTCCTACGAATGAAGAGGAAACTTCTGCTCCGCGTACCGCCGATTTTGCGGCAATATCGATTTTATACATAAACTGACCATCTCCTATAGAAATGGGGTAGTAAATGTAGCCATCTTCAACAATGGCGGTAAAACGACGACCACCGTTACCATCGTGAACGGGTATGCCCGTGATGTCGGTAATGGTTTGATTGTACAAATCCACAATGCATGATTTCAGGTTTTTATCCTGCCACTGGTTGGCAAGCGTTTGAGGGTTTACCGTACTTACCTCAACAAAGGCCAAGCCATTGCCGATGTACTGAATGTGTGATGGTTTTAATCCGCCTGATGCAGTTTCAAAATCAAAGTAGTAGCTGTCGAAATTAGTTGTGCCTGCCGGAATACGAGTAAATGCCGCATTTTTGGTGCTTTGTGTATAACCGTTGGACATAGCAGAGTTGGACATGAGATACATATCGCCTTGCTCATTTTTCACAATACCGTTAAAGGCGTTCCATGAGCCGGCAGGACCCATGCGGGTATCCTTCATGAGCTTAACGAAATTCAAATCGGGGTATGAATACACGGCAACGTAGGTGGTATCGGTGTAGGCGGTTTGGTAGGTAACGGGGTTGGTGATGTAGTAGGTTAGGTACGCTTTATCGCCATGAATACGCAAGCCTGTAACGCTGGGCCAAATAGAGTCGATGCTAATCAGCTCTGCTACCGGACGACTTTGTGTTTTGGTAATGGCCGCGCTGGCAATATCTACAAGGTGTAACTTGAAGGTGTTCCCCTCCTGCGGGCTTTTTGGCATTTCTACTCCCAACATAGTTGTGGCATCGGCCTGCTCAAAGGCGCCAAGCGCGTTATCAAATACGAAGTCGCCCCGTACTTGTAAAACGCTATCAGCGTTACGCGTAATGGCGTTAACATCTGATATGCCTAAGCCGCCTATGCTGAAAATGGTTTGTGCTCCCTGCTGAAAATCGCGATAACCGGTTTGCTCAATACCGTTGTTGTGCGCTGAAATGATTCCGCTTTCGAGATTGGAGGTGGTTACCACGTAGTAGGTGGTAACGTTGTTGCCGGCGGTAACGCCCAAGGCCAGCACATATTTTCCTTTGTCCACCACATCGGGCGATAAATCTCCATTATCATCCTTGTCGCATGAGGCAAGATTCACTATTAGGGCTCCCATAAGAAGCGCTTTTGCAAAATACTTTACTGTTTTCATCTTTTTTGTTTTTATTTATTTGTAAAAAATCAGGATTTATCGCCCAAGGAAGTAGCGAAATTTTATAAAAAAGGCTCTCCCGGGCTTTTGTAGCATGTAGTTATCGTACAACTTCTCATCGGTAATATTGATGCACTCTGCGGTAATGTTGTAGCGTCCGTTTTGGAGTGAGTAGCCCAAGGACACGCTGTGCGACAGCTGCTCGGGAATAGTGCTTTTTGTGCTTTTGCTTCCCATGCTGGGCCACGACAAGTAGTACTGATGAACGTAATTAAGCATGTAACCCAAGGTGAGTGAGGTTTCCTTCAGCAGTACATCTTTAAATTTTAGGCCAAAATCGGCGTTGCCAAAAAGGTAGGGAATGTTGGGTAGCCTATCGCCATAGGTGGGATTGGTTTTGGTTCCTGCTCCTACATAACCCGTGGTGGTTATGGTAGGGGCGTTGTCGGTAATATTTTGGTAGGTTGCACTTACTGCGGCAGTAATAACGTCGCGCCAAGCGTATTTCAAACCACCTTCTACGCCCCATGTTTTTACCTTACCCAGATTGACATATTGGGTGCTGGGATCCTGCAACTCTTTTTGTATATAGTCGCGCGAGTCACGGTAAAGCAGGTTGGCCTCCAGCGCCACCGTGTGTGATGACAGAAAGGGCTGTTCGTAGGTAATGCCAAGGTTATAGTTGTCGCTATTCTCTGGTTTCAGCTGCGGGTTGCGTACGTTGAATAGGCCATCGCCAAACATTTCAATGGCTTCGGGCAGGCGGTAGGTGTGCTCATACGATAGCTTTGCCTGCAACTTTTGCAGTATGAAGTAGGTAAATGCGGCTCCATAGCCAACGTTGTTGTACGTAGCATCAACCTTCTCCAGGCGCTCGTTAATCGTAAATTGATCTACCGTTTCGTAGGAGGTACCCGTCATATTATACAGCTTGCCAAAAAGCGTGGCGTTCCAACGCTTGTACTTCACCATCCACCCAAGGCCGACGACCTGTTTAAGCAAGCTTTGCGGAATTTTGTTTGCCACGTTTTCGGGATCTTCGGTATCAAAAGTTTCGCGACTCATGTCGGATAGCACATAGTTAAGCGTTGCGGAGTGGTGCTCATTGAACGTGTACTCCAGGCAAGCATTGGCAAGCCATTCATCGTTGGTATTTTTGAGTCGTGAGCGCGAAGTTTCACCCCCCGAGCCTTTGTCAACCCACTCTCCCAACCAGTTGTAGGTGCGAGCTGTGGTATCGGTGTAGCGATAGTTTTGCCTATTGAATGCCCCGTAAAGCGTAAGGGTTAGCCCATCTACCAGTAGGTTGCTTTTCTTGTAGCGTATGGAGGGAATTAACGAGGAGCTTTCAGCAGTTTTAGCACCAAATACGGTTTCCATGGTTACCCCGTTTTGAATATCGCGTGCATCACCGGAAAGTATTACTCCCGCCAAAAGGTAGTCGGCAAAGGGTTTGTTAGTTACGCCTATTTCGAATTTTGACCCCAGCGATTGGTATTGGTCGTGAAAGCGGTTAACCCATTGAGGTGCGCTTTTCTTGTTGGTGGAAAGATCAACCACCGGCACAAATACGCGGTAGCTGTTATCGGAGTAGTTGTAAAACAGGTTGACCCTTACGGTAAAACCCGATGTGAGATTGGTGTAGGCGCCATTGGCTGTGGCCCGGTGGGTGTTGAAGGAGCCAAAGGAGTAGGATGCGTCAAGATAGTTAGCATCCTTACGGGTAACAATATTCACAGCGCCACCCAGCGCGTCGGCACCAAGGTTTACAGGCAGCACGCCCTTGTACACTTCTACCCTCTCCACCATACTCGATGACATGCTGTTGAGGCCAAACGAGGTGCCGAAGTTGTCCATGGGAAGGCCATCGAGAAAGAATTTAACCTGACGACCTGAAAAACCGTTGAGCGAAAAGCTGTAGTCGGAGCCAACGCCTCCGGCCTCGCGAATGCGCACTCCCGACAGGCGATTGACTAAGGCATCTAAGTTTCCTGTGACGTTGTATGATTTTTTGGCGTCAATAGCGGATATGGCGTAGGCCTGCTCTTGTGCGCGGCGCGTTGCACTTTTGCCTACTACCACTACCTCACTTATGGAGTCATACTGTGACGTTGCATCAATATCCTCCTCCAAGCTTTGCTTTGCGGGGAGTTGACCTACGATATTTTGTGATTGTAAAAGGGTGGGAATTAGTATAAAGCCAAAAAACCAAAATATAGCCTTAAAAACTGCTCTGCTCATGTACTTCTGCTGCTCCTAAAATTGTAGGCTGCAAAGGTAGGCTTACGCAAAAAACAGCGCAATCACATATTGTTGGTATTGATATGGAGTTTGCGGCTCTTTTTGGTCATGTTATCACCATTAATGATTATGGCGAAGGTGTAACCTTAAATTTTTTCCGCTACTAAAATTCCCAGAAAGGTGGCAGATACACACATTAGCACGCTTAGCAAAACGTAAGCCAGCATGGCTGCGCTATACCCGCCTTGAAAAAGGTTAAGTGTTTCGCCGCTAAAGGTGGAGAAGGTGCTGAAGCCTCCACAAAATCCTACCACCCAAAACATGCGCGCTGAGGTGGATAGCCCCATGCGGCTGTCGGCAAGGCCAACCAGAAATCCAAGCAACAGACATGCGACTATGTTCACCACAAGTGTGCCGAACGGAAAGTGATGCTGATGAAAAAGGTTAATAAAGCGCGTGAGGTAAAAGCGCGCTACGCTACCTAATCCGCCGCCAAGAAATATGAATAGAACGCTTTTCAAGTTTTTTATTGTTGCATGAGGTGCAAAGGTATAAATTACTCGCACTAAATCTGTAGATTTGTGTTTCCTACTTTGTAATTTGTTTTGTTTATGAAACCTCTTTTTCTTTGTTACGAGCGATGCTCCACCTGCCAAAAGGCAAAAAAGTGGATGGAGGAAAACGGCATTGAGTTCACACTACGCTCCATTACCGAGCAACGTCCTACCGTAGTCGAACTTCAAGAGTGGATAAAGCAAAGCGGCTTGCCCATGAGTAAGTTCTTCAACACCTCGGGCATGCTGTACCGCGAACAGAATATGAGCGAAAAAGTAAAAACGCTACCAGAGGCGGAACTGCTGAAAATTCTTGCCACCAACGGCATGATGGTAAAACGTCCGTTGGTGGTGGGTAAGAATTTTGTGCTGTTGGGATTTAAGGAGGAAAAGTGGAAAGAGGTGCTACTTGGGTAAATTTCGATAGGTTCTTTCGCCAGCCATAGGTACACCCTGCTGTGTCATTCCTTCAACTCGTAGTCTAACAGTTGTTACCTTATTACTTTTAGGCCACCCCACTACAGCACGCCCCAGTGAGTCGGTTTTAATATTGGCACGCCAGTAAATAGTGGGGCGAAGTTTTGCTTGTAACTCCCATGGTGAGGTAAGGGGCACATAAAAACGCTTTGCCCTATCAAAACCTTTAAGCTGTACAATAATGGAACCCTGTACATATTTGGCTCCCGGCTTGGTGGTAACAGCAACGAGCGCTGCTCCAGACATCAACCTCCTGTAAATACGTATACTTCCTACTTCGCTTGGCGTAAGCGATTGCAACTCCACCACATCTCCCGGTTGTCCATTAATAACAATGCCTACTCCTCCAGACTCCACTCCGGCTAGCTCGCCTGTTTCTGTGTCAATAAGTCTAATGTTACGACTTCGCACATGCGATTTTCCCCCTCCCGCCTGTAAATAAGCGCCTCCGTACATATCATGCCTGACATGAAATTCGGGGGCAGAAATTAAAATAGCCTGCATTACGGTGTTGTGCTTCGCTACATCTTTTTCAACCAGTATCACGTCAGGGCGTTCTCCCCCTGAGTGATACTGAATGTCGTTGACCTCTTTTGCTCTACTCGCTACTGCTACACCCTCCAACATAATAGTCTTTTCCATGCTGTTCTCAAGGTACACTCTATGGTCAAGTATTTTTTGGTCAGCCTGAGCAATCGCGTTAAGGTCCGGCACATGATTAAGTGGTGCTGCCGGAGGATTTGGCGCTTGCACTATACTCACGTCAATATCGCGCAGCCTGCGATTGTGGTTGCGCGTAAATATTTTCGCGGTAAGAGAACCACAGAAATTATCAAACACAAAAGAGAAAGAACCATCATCACGTACGTTGCGGTGCAGCATTTCGTACATCCTATTATCTGCAGCGTACGAAAGTAGGGTAACGCTATAATCTTTGGCTTTTTTTTGGTTGATATTATTCATTTTCCCCGCAATAGTTAACTTTTTCTCTACGGGATAGCGCACGGGATATAAGCTGTCGGTTTTACACAAGTCGGGATCAAACCTGCACCAACCCTGTGTAAGTAGTAGCAAATCTAAATCCATTTTTGCCTTTGGTGCTCTACTAAAGTAGTAGCCGGGCGCGTATATGCGTCCTTGTAAGTCGGATGACAGCAACATGTAGCTGCATATATTTTCTTCGGTAGAATCGGGTAGTATTACCAACGACTCATCCACCACAGACAGAGAGAATCGTGCCGAAGCAGGATTCCCCTCTTGATCCTTTGCTGTGATAGCGACTACCGTCATATCTCTGCCGTCACGCTGCATGGTGCGAGTAGCCATCCATACATTTATGCGCTCACCGTTGTCCACGTACACCAAGCGTTCTGCGCACGGCACACCTTTACCGTTCACAAGCGTTATGTGCAGTATACCTTGCGGGTATGATGTAGTTGATATTTTAACCTGCGCAATGCCCTTACCATTAAGGCTTATAGGACTTACAAACATCAACTCTCCTCGCACATGTCCAACCAACAACATTTCTTTTCCCTGCTCTTTATCATCTAACTTTCCAAATACCTTTATGCGAAGTTCGCTGTCTCCGGAATTGTCGCATAGCATAGTTACCCCTTGCTCCTGTGGCACCGGAAGCAAGAATGTATGCTCACTACCACCATAAGTGAGCGTCATGGCATACCTCACGCTCTTTAGCGGATTAAGAAAGAATGCGCCATAACCTGCAAAATTACTTTCCACCTCCAATAATTTTTCATTATTGCCTATCAACACTCCCTGTAGCGCCAACGGTGCACCACGCTCATCCCTTACCTCAAAGGCCATGCGAGCAGGCAGCTCCTCCACCATTTGTCCGCTTTCTGGGAAAAATCGCACGGAAATTTGAGGTTCATGCGGCAACTTTATTTCTACCTCTGTCCTCTGCTTTTTCTTTCGAGTATCTGTGTACTGCAACTCAATGGTGGGGTTTGCAATACCTCCTCCGTTAATAACTTGAGAAATATATAAATGTCCGGTGCTATCAATTACACCTTCTCCTCTTACGCTAAATTTGGAGGCTTTAATACGATAGCGTACAGGACAATTTTTTACCACTGCCGGATTGCTTCCGTTGTACACCATTTTTAAATTCAGCGCTTGATTTTCGCCATTTGACGTAAGGGTTGCATCACAACGAAAGCCTTCGGGAAACAACTGAAAAACGTTAACTTGCTTGGTAAAAAATAGCGTACTATCAAAGTTGCACATCCAAGCAGTATAGGCTCGAATGGTATATGCATCCTGCATCAGCGTATCCTCAACAGCAATTTGCCCTCGAGTATATCCGCTATCCACATGCCACTTTTGTCGGATAACAACTTGCGCTGAAGAGTTGATAAAATCAACGTGTAAAATATTGCTAATGGTAGATGGTTGGTGTGTTACAGCGTTGTTTATATACGCGGCAAACCAAATGGTATCGCCCACCATATAGTAAGGTCTATCGGTGTGCAGGTACACCTTTTCATGAGGAAATAGCGTTTTATGCTTATGAAAAAGCCTGACAAATTTATCAATATTCTCGTCCTGAAGCGTGGCGGCTATAAATAATAGAAACGCTACACTAAGCGCTACCAACTGCAGCAACTTAGCGTAGCGTAATTTGAGTTGTAAAAATTGAAAATTGGAGTTACCTTTCTCCGTACTGTTTTTCATAGTACTTTGCATAACCGCCACTCACCACACTATTAAGCCACGTCTCGTTGGCAAGGTACCAATCTACCGTTTTTTCCAAGCCTTGCTCAAAGGTTACCGATGGCTTCCATCCCAACTCGTTTCCAATTTTTGAGGCATCAATAGCATAACGCAGGTCGTGTCCGGCACGGTCGGTCACATAGGTAATTTGCTTTGCAGAAGTACCTTCGGGACGTCCCAACTTTGTATCCATGAGCGAACAGAGCAACTTAATAAGCGCAATATTTGTCCACTCGTTGTGCCCGCCAATATTGTAGGTGTCGCCATTTTTTCCCTTGTGGAAAACAAGGTCAATTGCCGCGGCATGATCCTCAACGTAGAGCCAATCGCGCACGTTTTCGCCCTTACCATAAATAGGAATAGGCTTACCTGTTTTAATATTGTTTATGGCAAGAGGAATGAGTTTTTCGGGGAAGTGGTTAGGCCCGTAGTTATTGGAGCAATTTGTAATCACCACCGGCAATCCATAGGTATCGTGGTAGGCACGCACCATGTGATCGGAGCTGGCTTTAGATGCCGAGTAGGGGCTGTGCGGGTCGTAGCTGGTTTCCTCGGTAAAGAAGCCTGTTTCGCCCAGCGTGCCGTAAACCTCATCGGTGGAAATGTGGTAAAAACGCTTGCCCTCGAAGCTATCCTTCCATGCCGCCTTGGCGGTATTGAGCAGCGTTACCGTACCTACAATATTAGTGCGGATAAACTCCATTGGGTTTGTAATAGAGCGGTCAACATGCGACTCGGCTGCCAGGTGCAGCACGCCATCTATTTTATGCTCGGCAAATACTTTTTCAAGCAGCTCCGCATCACAAATGTCACCCTTTACAAAGGTGTAGTTAGGCGCATCTTTTATGTCGCTCAAATTTTCAAGGTTACCGGCATAGGTAAGCTTGTCGAAATTGACAATGTGGTAGTCGGGATAATTTTTTACCATGCGGCGCACCACATGCGAACCGATAAATCCTGCTCCACCGGTGATGAGAATACTTCTTTTCATTTTAGGTTGTTTTATTTTACTGTTTACTCAATTTTTGCTGCCATTTCCACGCTGAGGCCAACGTATCTTCGATCGATTCAACCGCCTTCCAACCTAACTCTTTATTGGCAAAATCAGGGTTAGCCCACACCTGCTCAATATCACCTGCGCGACGAGCAACAATTTCGTAATTTAATTTTACGCCTGTAACTTTTTCAAATGTCTTTACAATTTCCAACACCGATAGTCCGCGACCTGTGCCGAGGTTGAACGTTTCAACAGATTTTTTGCTCTTATTTTCAACCAAACGCTTCACGGCAATTACGTGCGCCTTAGCCAAATCCACCACATTAATGTAGTCTCGAATACATGAGCCGTCAAGCGTATTATAGTCGTTACCAAACACGCTTAATTTTTGGCGAATACCAGCGGCTGTTTGCGTTACAAACGGTATAAGATTTTGCGGAACCCCTAAAGGCAACTCACCAATCTCGGCTGTTGGGTGCGCACCAATAGGATTAAAATAGCGTAGCAAAATGCTCTTGATTTTTGCACCCGATTTTACTGTGTCAGTAACGATATCTTCGCAAATTTGCTTGGTATTACCGTAGGGTGATTCGGCAGGCTTGCGCGGTGCCAACTCGGTTACAGGCAGCTGATCAGGCTGTCCGTATACGGTACATGATGACGAGAATACAAAATTCTCCACGCCACGCTTAGGCATCAACTCCAAAAGATTGATAAGTGATACCAGGTTGTTGCGGTAGTACAACAGCGGTTTTTGCACCGACTCGCCCACCGCCTTACTTGCCGCAAAGTGAATGATAGCGCTTATTCCCTTATGCTTTGTAAACAGATTGTCCAAGCCTTGGTAGTCCAGACAGTCCAACTCTTCAAACACGGGGCGCTTGCCCGTAATACGCGTAATACCATCAACCACATCGGCTGATGAGTTGGAAAGGTTATCAATAATGATAACTTCAAAACCTGCATTTTGCAACTCTACTACAGTGTGAGAGCCTATGTATCCGGTACCTCCGGTAACGAGAATTTTTTGCATTGAATAATAAATATGGTTTATTGAAATGGTTTGAAAGTTTCCAACACACCACTTCGACAGGCCTGCCCGAGTACGTCATTCAGGCGAGTTCAGTGTGACAACGCGCGAAGCGCATTAAACCACGTCAAACGCGCAGCATTAAACTATTTCAAACTAAAAGTATTTTTCCTCTTTTCCCGTGATGTCGCTAAGCAGCTTATTTGCCAAGCGGCTGGTGCCGATACGGAACCACTCGGGCGTAAGCCACTCCTTGCCCAACACATGCTTTACTATGGCATAAAAGTAAGCGGCCTCCTGGCTTGTAGCTATTCCTCCGGCAGGCTTAAAGCCTACTTTCGTTCCTGTTTTTTCGTAGTAATCTTTTATAGCTTGGCACATTATTAGCGCGGCCTCAGGCGTAGCGGCAGGCTCCATTTTTCCGGTAGAGGTTTTAATGAAATCTGCGCCCGCCTCCATACTCATAAGGCTGGCTATGCGAATCTGCGTGGGCGTTAGCGCGCCTGTTTCCAAAATCACCTTGAGGTGAGCATCACCCAGCGCATCCTTAATTTGCGCCACCTCATCAAAGGTGGTTTGAAAATCGTCGTCGAGAAAACGACCCAACGAAATCACAATGTCAATTTCATCGGCACCATGCTCAACCGCCATTACGCACTCCGATATTTTTACGTCGATGTACGTTTGCGAAGAAGGAAATCCTGCACCTACGGCAGCAATATTTACCCCCGAAGCTTTGAGCGTTTTGCGCACGGCATTTACTAATGAGGGGTAAATACAAATGGCCGCTACGTTAGGCACACCCGGATACTGCGAGGGGAAGCGATTTACCCTGTCGGCAAACTCACGACCGCGCTCCAGCGTATCGGTAGAGTTGAGCGTAGTGTAGTCCACAAAACTCAAACACTGCTTGTATACATCAACCGTTTGTAAACTTTTTGCCTCTTCGGCAATCACCGCGAGCTGCTTTGCAACCTCCGCTTCATCAACTTCCATTTTGTAGGTTTCGAATAGGTTTTCCATGATTCTTATTTGTTAAATGTTTTGTCTAAATATTTTTGATAAATGTCCCGCTTAAGGCGGAACGATAAATGCTTGTGGCGATAAAAAGATAAAATGATTTATCGTTGCGTAGCAACATTTATCTTTTTATCAATTTATCACTCTTTCTCTTTCGTATCTATCCAAATGGTCACCGGACCATCATTTATCAGGCTTACCTTCATGTCGGCGCCAAACTGACCGGTGGGTACAGGTTTGCCCAACTCTTTCTCGGTAAATGTAATAAATTTTTCGTAAAGAGGAATGGCCGTTTCAGGGCGCGCGGCGCGAATGTACGATGGGCGGTTACCCTTTTTGGTTTGCGCGTGCAGCGTAAACTGGCTCACTATAAGTATTTCGCCCTCAACATCCTGCACCGAGAGGTTCATTACACCCTCCGCATCGTCGAAAATACGCAGGCGAAGCAGCTTGGATACCGACCACGTAAGGTCTTCATCGGTGTCAGCCTCCTCAAAACCTACCAGCACCAGCAACCCTTTGTTAATCTCCGATTTTAGCTTTCCATCTATCTCTACAGAGGCTTTTAATACCCTCTGTATAAGCATTCTCATAAAAAAAACCTCCTGCTTTTCTTAAAAATGAAAAAACAAAATTACAAAACAAATCAATTCGCACTTTAAAAATCGCCTTTTATAGCTTATATTTGTAAGTTATAGTTAACATTTAGACAAAATAGTTTCATGCTGATTGACGAAAAGTTGCCGTACAAGGTGGCCGATATAAAGTTGGCCGATTGGGGTCGCAAGGAAATTGAAATGGCCGAGATGGAAATGCCCGGCCTGATGGCGCTACGCGCTAAGTACGGAAAGGCACAACCGCTGGAGGACGTGCGCATAATGGGGTCGCTGCACATGACCATTCAAACAGCAGTGCTGATTGAAACGCTGAAAGCCTTGGGTGCCGATGTGCGTTGGTGCAGCTGCAACATTTTCTCAACGCAGGATCATGCTGCCGCAGCCATTGCTGCCGCAGGCATCCCCGTTTTTGCCTGGAAGGGCGAAACGTTGGAGGAGTACTGGTGGTGCACCGCTATGGCGCTATCATTCCCCAATGAAAAGGGGCCACAACTCATAGTAGATGACGGTGGTGATGCAACGCTTTTGATACATAAGGGCTACGCTGCCGAGAAGGATGCGAAGACCATTGATTATACGCCAGGCAGCTTTGAGGAGAGTGTAATTTTGAAGCTTATTGCCGACCTGCTTAAGGAGGATAATCAAAAATGGCACCGCACGGTGGCCGAGTGGAGGGGAGTGAGTGAGGAAACCACTACAGGTGTGCACCGCTTGTACCAAATGATGGAGCGCGGAGAACTGCTGGTTCCCGCTATCAACGTAAACGATTCGGTGACCAAGAGTAAGTTTGATAACCTGTACGGTTGCCGCGAGTCGCTGGCCGACGGCATTAAGCGTGCTACCGATGTGATGATTGCCGGAAAGGTAGTGGTAGTATGTGGATACGGCGATGTAGGTAAGGGTTGCGCTAAGAGCATGCGCAGCTATGGTGCCCGCGTAATTGTAACGGAGATCGACCCCATTTGCGCACTGCAGGCCGCCATGGAAGGCTTTGAGGTAAAACCAGTGGAAGATACCTTAAGCGAGGGTAACATTTACGTTACCACCACCGGCAACCGCGATATTATTACGCTGGAGCACATGAAGGGCATGAAGGATCAAGCCATTGTGTGCAACATTGGTCACTTTGATAATGAAATACAGGTGGATAGGCTTACCGCCGAGAAGAGCGTTCAAAAGATAAATATTAAGCCTCAGGTAGACAAGTATGTGTTTCCCAATGGAAAAGCGATTTTCCTTTTGGCCGAAGGTCGCTTGGTGAACTTGGGTTGTGCTACGGGGCACCCCTCGTTTGTAATGAGCAACTCGTTTACCAACCAAACGCTGGCGCAAATGGATTTGTGGGCCAACCAAAGCCGCGCTGTAGGCGTGTACATGCTTTCGAAGCAGCTGGACGAGGAGGTTGCCCGCCTGCACTTGGAGCAAATTGGTGTGAAGCTGACTACCCTTTCGCAAGGACAAGCCGACTACATTGGTGTGAAGGTGGAGGGACCGTATAAGCCGGAACACTACAGATACTAATTGATAATGAATGATTGTCCGTTGTTCATTGTCAACTGTTCATTGAAAAAATATGAATAGCATTGACCAAATAAAAGCCAACCTTGCCGAGGCTGCGCAGGTATTGCAAAGTTTTGCAAGCGACGAGAAAAACATCAAGCTGGTGGACGATGCCGCTACGCTGATTGTGGAGTCCATTAACAACGGTGGAAAGGTAATTTCGTGCGGTAACGGCGGTAGCATGTGCGATGCCATGCACTTTGCCGAGGAGCTGTCGGGACGCTTTCGCAACGACCGCAAGGCACTGCCCGCGGTGGCCGTAAGCGACCCCTCGCACATAACTTGTGCTGCCAACGACTTTGGCTTTGAGGGTATTTTTTCACGCTTTGTGGAGGCGCTAGGACGTAAGGGCGATGTGCTTTTTGCCTTAAGCACCAGCGGCAACTCGGCCAACGTAATTAAAGCCGTGGAAACAGCCAAGGAGCAAGGTATGAAGGTTGTAGGACTTACCGGAAGGAGCGGGGGAATGATGGCCGGGCTTTGCGATATCAACATTTGCGTTGCGCACAACGGTTACGCCGACCGCGTACAAGAAGTGCATATCAAAATTATACATACGCTTATTCAACTTATTGAGCAAAAATTAAACCTTTAATAAACGGAGGTAAATATGAAAACAACTAAGTTATACTCAATACTGGCCTTGCTTTTTGTGGCCATTTCTGCCACCTCATGTAAGGATGACCCCGAGTGGCAACCTACGTGGGCTATACCCGTGGTAAAGGAAACTTCGCTTACCGTAGGCGAGTTTATTACCCAAGCAGACGTAGAACAGTTTAATGCCAAGATAAAGGAATACTGGGATGACTACGTTAATGAACAGCTGAGCGCAATAGGTGGATTAGATGGGCAAGACAATATAGATTCGGCAGCCTACTTTGTGCTGACAGACAGTTCGCTTAACTATGTTGTTTTCCCTGATGACGGAAGCGCGCCTGAGTTGACCCCTTCAACTGATAGTATGCTGAGGGAAAATGGTTTGACAGAGCAACAGATTGAGGAAATCAACGATTTTCTGCAAGACTACTGGAATCAAAATCCCGGACTACATCAACTACCTCAAATAATGGGGGCTGGCGTACAAGTTAAGAAAGCACGCATAAAAACAGCGGCCGGTCCTGCCTCAACCGGATCCAAGGGAGCTATTGACAATCTGCTATTGGGTATTACCAAGAAACCTGAAAGCATATTCCCCACCGTTGCCAGCCTTATGACCATGATGCCAAGCAAAGCAGATGAGATTAACAACGAGCTGGACGAGGTGTTGAAAAATGCCAACATGGACAACCTTATTGACCTCAGCCTGCGCGACATTACTGGCGTAGTGTACATGCAAATAGACATGGACATGGAAAACACGCTGCCCTTCCTTATTAACTTTTCGGCCAACTTTACTGGCTCTAACAGGGATAGTGTTTACAATTTATTTACTCGAGACAGCTTATTTGACCAGCAGGCGTTTGATAACCAGCCACCGTTTTATACCCCACCCACCCGAGAGTCACTAAACTTCTACATTGACAACAGTCAAAACGCGGGGGAATTGCAGAAAATAATAAACGAAACTGAAGGTGTACTACTCAAGGCTGTTTTAATCAAAAAACATAACTTAACTCCTGAAAAAATTAAAAACTTGACCGATAAGGGTATTAAATTTGGCATGCGCGTAAAGGTAAAGACGCGCATGAATGAACTGCTGAGTAGCTTCTAACATCTATTATTTTTACACAAATGAGCAGTAAAATAAAATATACGATTTTAAGCCTGTTGATGCTGACCGGCTTTGGCGCACACGCGCAAATGATGGATGTTACCATGTACCACATGAAGGACTTGCCACTCAACAACCAGCTTAATCCGGCATTTCAACCAAAAAACGGTAGTACGTACATGGCGTTACCATTCATCCCCTTTTTGGCGCCTACCAGCATTGGCATTTCTGTCACGGGCGACAATATTAATTTTGGTAATTTGTTTGGCGATAAACCCGATTATAAATCCATTATAACCTCATCGGATAAATACGGCATAGGGCAAGTATCATTTGAATATAGCCCCATCAGCTTTGGCTTCATGATTAAGGACATGTACTTTACCTTTGATGTAAAGACAAAAATTACCACCGATGGCCGTGTAACCAAGGATTTGGAAGAGTTGATATGGTATGGTAATGGCGACCCTCTCACCATTGGTCGCAACCTTGATATGGATGGCTTTGGCGCAACGGGTACAGCGTATGCTGAAGTTGCACTGGGCTTTTCAAAAGAGGTGATAAAGAATCAGCTGTTTTTAGGAGGAAAAATTAAGTACTTGCAAGGTGGTGCTTTTGCGCAGGCTACCATGGGTGATGACTCGTACATATACACTGACGAGGACACCTATGCTATTACCGTTGGCTTCAACCCCGATATCTAT
The DNA here is from genome assembly GCA_031553765.1 of Bacteroidales bacterium. Lineage (GTDB taxonomy): Bacteria > Bacteroidota > Bacteroidia > Bacteroidales > UBA932 > JAITMY01. Next base: position 699,493 of record JAVBKY010000003.1, on the reverse strand, counting down.
TTAGCCGGATTGCCTGTTGACGTTCCATTTGGAACCCCCATATCGCTGGACAGTCTTACCAAGTTTGGGAAGTACAATTTTAAAACGGACAGCCGTGGTGTTGGTTTTGATCTTGGCGGCAGCTGGGATATCCCTTGGGTAAAAGGCTTGAATGTATCGGCCAGCGTGATTAATGTTGGCTTTATTGACTGGTCTGGCGTTAAAGCAGTAGCTGCGCACCCCAATGACCCCATTGTTTTCGACGGTTTTGATGTGAAGGATGGTAAGGAATTTTTTGATGAGTTGATTGACTCACTCAAAATGAAAGCCGAGGTAATTGCCACCTCCGGCAGCCACCGCAAGTGGCTATACCCTACAGCATATGCAGGCATCAACTATGAAATTGGTAGGTATTTTAACGTAGGTGGCTTATTCGGCTACCAGTTTGGCAAGTACGAAAACCTGCCCATGTTTGCCGTATCTGCCAACACGCAAAACTTTATGGTAAATGCCAGCGCTTCATTTAGCTACTTCAACAATCGTCCCAATGTAGGTTTAGGCTTGCTTTTTGGTCGCAGAGGCTGCCAGTTTCACCTTATAGTTGACAATATGCTTGCCATTAACTACAAAACGGCACAGCAAACCAACATTCGCATGGGCATGAACATGTTGTGGGGTGAAAATCGCGAAGCTCGTAAGGGACCCATGGTGGCAACAGCCATGCCAGCCACGTCGGAGTAGAGGAGAGGGGTACTGAGGTTAGCCCGGTTTAAAACTCCCCTTTTTTTCGTATCTTTGAAGTTCGCTTTTTCGTTAACCGATAAAAACAGATTCAGCAGATATGAAACCAACACTTCTTGTACTTGCTGCCGGTATGGGCAGCCGCTATGGCGGACTTAAGCAAATGGATGCCGTAGGCCCAAGCGGCGAAACTATTATGGACTACTCGATTTTCGACGCAGCACGCGCCGGATTCGGGAAGGTAGTTTTTGTTATCCGTAAGGATTTTGAAGATATTTTTCGTCAAACCTTTGTTAACCGCTTTGGCAACGCCATTGAGGTAGAACTCGTATTTCAATCCATTGACAAAGTTCCCGCAGGCAGCACCTACGCACCCGAGCGCACCAAGCCTTGGGGCACCAACCACGCCGTAATGATGGGCGCCGACGTAATTAAAGAACCCTTTGCGGTAATTAATGCGGATGATTTTTACGGAAAAGAATCGTTTGAAATTTTGGCTAAGTTTTTGACCGAAGTAAACGGTCAAAAAAACAAGTACTGCATGGTAGGATACCGCCTGAGCAACACGCTTTCAGAGTCGGGGTCCGTATCACGCGGTATTTGCGAAAAGGATGTCAACGATAACCTCGTTTCAGTAGTGGAGCGCACCCACATTGAACAGCTGGGCGGCACTCCCGCCTACAAAGATGAGAATGGTAAAATGGTTACGTTTGAAAATATAGACACTCCCGTATCCATGAACATGTGGGGCTTTACACCCGAGTACTTCGACTATTCCGATGAATATTTTAAGAATTTCTTGGCAGAAAACGGACAAAATCCCAAGTCGGAATTCTTTATCCCCTACGTAATAGATAAACTCATTAAGAGTAACACTGCTACCGTAAAGGTGCTCGACACACCCAGCAAGTGGTTTGGTGTAACCTACGCCGAAGACAAGCCCAGCGTAATGATGAAGCTGGACGAGCTCGTGCGCAAGGGAGTGTACCCTGATAAGTTGTGGAAGTAATACTACCCCCAACCCCCTAAAGGGGGCTATAAGTGCAATGGGTATAATGATAAACCTTGCTCGTAGCGTCATTGCGAGGAGGAACGACGAAGCAATCTCACATGATTGCACCGTTGGCGCAAATAAGAGATTGCCGCGCTTCGCTCGCAATGACGCTGCTGGAAAACGCACAATGTTATAGCCCCCTTTAGGGGGTTGGGGGTAAAATTCGTAAATAGTAAATTGTCAATCGTAAATTATTTAGATGGCAAAACAAACAACTCCGACCTGCCGCATGCAAATTTTGCTGGTGGAAACCGGTAAAAGCGCAGCTGAAACCTTGTACGATAACTTCAACAAGGTAAAAAGTCCGTTGGAAAAAAGTAACTCAATAAGCATTGAGTTTGTGAAGGCGATAACGCAGGAGGCGGCGCTGGAGTATATTGAGAGCGGCGTGATACCCTCGGGCAACAACAAGCAGCTCAAGGCCGAGTATGGTGATGTACAGGCGGTGGTGATTAACTGGGAGGTGTGTCGCTCAATGAGCTTTATTAAGAAAATTACGGCCATTCGCTCCAACATTCACCTGTTTATAATTACCGCTGAGCAAAACACTTACGACCTGTACAACCCCGCGCTGGGTAACGTACACTTCATTCAAAAAAGCGAGCTGGTAAACAACCACCAAGTGGAACTACAGCGTATTCTCAACACGTTCAACGAGCGTCGTCGTACACCATTTTGGACAGCCTACAAGGAATACGTGGAGGAAGCCAACTACACGTGGCACACGCCCGGACACGCCGGAGGACGTAGCTTCAAAAACTCACCATTCCTGTACCCATTCTACGAATTTTTTGGCGACAACGTATTTTTGGGTGATCTATCGGTGTCGGTAGAGCACTTAGGTTCGCTGCTCGATTCCACGGGCTACGTGGGCATGACGGAGGCAAAAGCCGCGCGCACATTCAACGTTCGCAAAACGTTTTTTGTGACCAACGGCTCATCCAACTCCAACAAGATTGTGATGCAAACCTTGCTTCGCTCTGGCGACAAGGCTATAGTTGACCGCAACTGCCACAAATCGGTGCATTACGCGCTTATTCAAACGCAAGCCGACCCTATTTACCTCAATAGCCAATTCTCGTCAAAATACGGCATTTTTTCACCTCCCTCCATTAAGGATATCGAGGAGGCAATCAAGAAAAATCCCGATGTGAAGCTGGTAGTGCTTACGGGTTGCACCTACGATGGCGTGCTTATTCCCGTGCGCCGTGTAGTGGAACTGGTGAAAAAAATTAACCAAACGCGCAAGACTAAAATCAAGGTATTTGTGGACGAAGCGTGGTTTGGCTACGCCTCATTCCACCCCTACTTTAAGGAATATTCGGCCATACTTTCGGGCGCTGACTACATTACGCACAGTGCGCACAAGGTGCTGTCGGCATTCAGCCAAAGCTCATATATTCACGTCAACGATCCCGATTTCGACGAGGATTACTTCCGTGAAATTTTTCACCTGTACACCTCCACCTCACCACAGTACCAAATTATTGCGTCACTCGGCGTATGCTCCATGCAAATGGAGATAGAGGGATTTAAACTGCTGAGCAAAGCGCTTGAACAGGCGCAACGCTTTAGGGATGCGGTACGCAAGCGTCTCACCAAAATCAAGGTGATTGAGTTCAGCGATTTTCAAAAAGAATTTAAGCACCTTAAAACCTACGGCTACGGTAACGACCCGCTGAAGGTTTTGTTGGACGTTTCGGCGCTGGATTGCGAAATGAAGGACATACAATCGTACCTGCAGGAAAAGGGCTTTGAGGTAGAAAAAACCACGCAGGAGGGCACCATTCTCTTCCTGTTCACCATTGGTACGTCAACCTCAAAAGAGGGTGAGCTGTTCTTTGTATTGAGCGAGCTGGAGCGCGAGTCAAAACGCTTTGACAAAAAGGTGAAGCGCGGCAACGGCGTAGTGCGTATTCCCGACGTGGAAACCAAAGGGCTGTCGTACTTCTTCAGGGCACGCCAGCACGTAAAAATTGAAAACTCACGCAACCGCATTTCGTCATTCTTTGTAACGCCCTACCCTCCGGGAATTCCGGTACTGGTGCCGGGGCAAACCATCACACAGGAGCACATTGACTACATTGTGCAACAAATGAAGGATAGCCGCACCATTCACGGGTGCGATAACGGGATGATTTTTGTGGTGAAGGACGAGAAGTAGGTACCAAGTACCATTTACCAAATACCATTTGCCCCCAACCCCCTAAAGGGGGCTATAACTGTAATGGGTTATATGAACTCTTGCCTCAAGGCGTCATTGCGAGGAGGTACGACGAAGCAATCTCACATGATTGCGCCGTTGGCGCAAATAAAAGATTGCCGCGCTTCGCTCGCAATGACGCCCTAGGCAAACGCACAATGTTATAGCCCCCTTTAGGGGGTTGGGGGCAAAAGATGTGTTCAACCTTAAAAAAATAGCCACCTTCCTTTCCCTCGTACTGCTCTGCACAGCAGCGCACGCCCAGTCCAACGCTTTTCGTTCGCTATCGTTTTCCATTACCTCCGATACTACACAGCTGGATACGCTCAGCATGGTACCGCAATCGCTGGTACTGCGCGATGAGCAAGGTAAGATTATTCCCGATTCGCTTTACAGCATTGACTACGCCAAATCGCAACTCATAAGCAAGGCTCGCGTTAATAACGCGAGTGCCGCCTTTCGTGTTTTTCCTGTTTCGTTTAGCAAAATATACGTCAACAAGGAGGCCAGTCAGTACATTCTTCCCGACAGAGATTCGCAGGAAAAAAATCCGTATTTCATACCGCGCGGTTACAAATATCAAAGCGAGGGATTGCTTGAAAACAGCGGGCTGGAGCATAGCGGAAGCCTCATGCGAGGCATCAACGTCAGCACCAACAGCAGCGCGTCGCTCACCTCGGAATTGAACCTACAGCTATCGGGAAAGCTGACCGATGAGTTGAGCCTGCTTGCCACCGTTTCTGACAACAACCTCCCTGCCCTACCCGAGGGAAACACGGCATCACTACAGGAGTTCGACAAAATTTTCATTAGCGTTTACACCGATAATACTTCGCTTTCGGCAGGGGATTTAGATCAAGTTGAGGTATCGGATTTTTTTGGAAAATATCAGCGAAAAGCGCTCGGAGCCGCTTTTTCTACACAGCAAAAAAAATCAGATTTCAGCTTCCAAACAGGTGCATCAGCAGGCGTAAGCAAGGGAAAATTTGCACGGCAAACGCTGGTAGTGATTGATGGGAACCAAGGTCCCTACCTACTCATGGGCGCTGAGGGGGAGGAAAATATTGTGGTGCTATCGGGTAGCGAGCGCGTGTACATTGACGGGCGGCTGCAGGAGCGTGGCACCGATGCCGACTACACCATTAACTACGCCACGGCCGAGGTTACCTTTATGCCGCGCTGCGTGATTACGCGCAACAGCCGTATAGTGGTAGAATTTGAGTACAGCGAACGCAGCTACGCCCGCTATATTTTGACTTCGCAAAATAAGTTGCAAAGCGAAAAATTTAAGCTTTATCTCAACACTTTTTACGAGGGTGATGCCAAAAATCAGCTCATAGACGAGAGCCTGAGCGACACGCAAAAGCAGCAGATGGCTGACGTAGGAGCGCAGTACTGGCAAGCGGTATCGCCCAGCGTGGATAGCGTGCCGTTTAACAACAACGAGGTGCTTTACGCAAAAAAAGATACGTTGGTAGGCGGTGCCATTTTTACCATTTACCAATACTCCACCAATCCGCTTACGGCACACTTCCGACTACGTTTTTCGCGCGTAGTAGGTGGCAGTTACAGCCCCGCCAGCACCACCGCCAACGGGCGCGTGTACGTGTGGGTGGGCAAGGGTAACGGAGGCTACGAGCCCGAGCAGCTATTGGTTACGCCCAAGCGTAAATTTTTGCTCACAGCGGGTGGTGTTTTCACTCCCGACTCGCTGAGCAACGTATCGCTTGATGCGGCGCTGTCCAACAATAGCGTGAACCTTTTTTCCAACGATCCGCAAGCATCGAGCACAGGCATAGGTGTTAATCTTGGTGCTGAAAAAATATGGCATGCAGGTGTCAACAGCAGCATTACCACAGGAGCAAAGGTTTTTGCTTTTGATAAAAAATTCAGCACCCCCGAACGTTTCACTCCCACTGAGTATGAGCGTGATTGGAACATTGACGGCGGACTACAAAATAGAAATTTGCAGCAGTACACTACCGCTGTAGGCTACCGCTACAAACAAAATTTTGCGCTTACCACCACCGCTTCTTTTCTTAATCTTGGTTCAACAGAGGCTGAACTTTCGCCGCTCGACACCTCCTACTCATCCATGCAGGGTGAAAAAGTTGGCATGGATTTACTGTTCCAGCATCGCAAGTTTTTAGGCACAGCATGGGGCAGCTTTCTACATACGGAACAAAGCAATCGCAGCACGCAGTTTACCCGCGGAGCAGCGGAATTAGCGCAATCGTTTGGGAAATTTACGGCAGGATTTCGCGAGGAATTTGAGCATAACAGGGTGGAAAGCGGCAGCGAGCTAATGTACCATAGTCAGGCTTTTCATTCCGAGGAGCTATTTTTACGTACCGACAGCGGTACCCATCGCCTACGCATTGCCGCCAAAAACCGTGAGGATTTTTCCCCCAATAATAATGAACTGGAAAAATCGGTAGTGATGCGCGAGCTGAATGCCACCAGCACCGCGGGCAACAGCACGTTTCAAAATAAGTTCACTGCTGCCTACCGCAACGTGCGCTACGTGGATAGCGCTACCACCGAAAATTTGGTGTTGGGGCGCGAGGAAATTTTTCTGAATTTGGCACAGGGCGCTATCAACACATCAGTGCTGTACGAGTTGGGTAGCGGCATGGAGCCTAAGCAGGATTTCATTTACGTAGAGGTGGGAACAGGACAGGGTGTGTACGCCTGGCACGACTACAACGGCAACGGCATAAAGGAGCTGAATGAGTTCGAAATTGCCGCCTTTCGTGATGAAGCATCGTACATTCGTGTAGCACTTCCCTCGCGCGAATACATGCAAACCTACACGGGAAAATTCGCGTTTCAGCTGAGCCTTTTGCCCGCTATGGTGTGGCAGGGAAGAGGCGTTAAGGGAGTGCTGTCGCGCTTTAGCAACATGTTTTCATTTAGCAACGCGCACAAAAATTTGCGAAACAATTTTGCGAAAAATGCCAACCCTTTTTACGGCGAGGGTTTGAGCGATTCGGGCGTGGTAAGCCAAACCTACTCGGCGGTAAATACGCTGTCGTACCTTTCGCCATCGGCACGTACAAAAATGGAGCTGAGCTGGCAGCAAAATGCCTCGAAACAAATGTTGATAAACGGCTTTGAAAATCGCCAAAGCAACATGCTGGGATTTAACGCCCGTCAGCGATTGATTGACCCGCTGCTGTTGAGCGCAGGCTTGGAACGTGCAAAGAAAATATACCATTCACAGTACGCGCAAGCCAATAACAACTACAATATTTTGCAGCACTCGGTAATTGCAGGAAGCGAGTTTACACCCATATTCAACCTGCGCCTCAACGCCAAGTACACTTTTTCTATGAAAGATAATACAGAGGGTACAGAGAAAGCGCGACTGCATGACGCGGGCTTGGAGGCCACCTACAACTTTCCGCAAAAGGGCGTAGTAATGGCCAACTTCGGCTTTGTAAGCACCACCTTCAACGGCGAGGATAACAGCGCGGTAGGCTACGAAATGCTACAAGGCTACAGCACGGGCAATAACCTTACGTGGGGTACAAATTTTAAGCGTGTGCTTGGGCGTGGTTTGGAGTTCAACCTGATCTACTCGGGAAGAAAACTATCGGTGGGCAGGGTAATTCACAGCGGGAGCGTGGAACTACGCTTGCTATTCTAATCCGATTTTTGTTGTAACTTTGTTTTGCCCCCAACCCCCTAAAGGGGGCAATAGTAAATTGTAATTCGTAAATAGTAAATAAAGTTATGTTTTCAGGAATTGTAGAGGCTACGGCCAAAGTAGTTGCGCTGGAGCGCGAAAAAGAAAATTTGCACCTTACGCTTGAATGTCCTTTTGCCAAGGAGTTGAAAATTGACCAAAGCGTAGCACATAACGGCGTGTGCCTTACCGTAGTGCGTCACGATGATAAAACCTACACGGTAACGGCTATACAGGAAACGCTTATCAAGTCAAACCTCGGCTTGCTAAAGGTAGGCGATGAGGTAAACGTGGAGCGCAGCATGAAAATCGACAGCCTACTCGACGGTCACCTGGTGCAAGGTCACGTGGACCAAACGGCAGTTTGTCAAGAAGTAAAAGAGGCTGACGGCAGCTGGTACTTTACCTTTGCCTACGATACTTCAACGGGAAATATTACGGTGGAAAAAGGCTCTGTTTCGGTAAACGGCACCAGCCTAACGGTGGTGAACTCACAAAACGGTAGTTTTCAGGTGGCTATCATCCCCTACACTTACGAGCATACTAACTTTCACGCCATACAAAAGGGTACGGTGGTGAATTTGGAGTTTGATATTGTAGGGAAGTATATTACTAAGTTGGCCAAGCTGTACATGAAGTAACCCTCTGCCACACAGCAAAAATGAAAAGCCCCGCTGATTTAGCGGGGCTTTTTTACGTTGACCTACCAGGATTCGAACCTAGACAAACAGAACCAAAATCTGTTGTGCTACCATTACACCATAGGTCAATGCAACAAAATTACTTTTGCGGGTGCAAATATATGATACTTTTTGTATTCTACCAAATTAAAGGCGTTTTTTGTGCAAATTTTCCCAATCATAAAGCAATCATCGTAACCTTTGCTGCAAAAAATCCCCCAATCAATTAAACCTTTTTGAAAATCAGTAGTCATAACAATGTGCACACCAATTAGAAAACAACAACATTTAAATCCGTAAATAAAATGAAAAAGGGATTTTTGGTTTTAGCAACAGCTGTGCTGGCAGCAAACGTAGCAATAGCACAACCCGCCGAGGGCGGTCGTGGTCCGCGAATGAGCGGTGAGGAGCGCGAAAAAATGATGAAGGAGCAACAAGCAAAGCGCGATGCCGACTTGCGCCAAATCCTTGTGCTAAGCGATGCCGTAGCCCACAAAGTAGACAGCGTTAACGCTAAGTACGACAAGCAGCAAAGCGCGATGATGAGCCCCGAAAACCGTAGCGGTGATCGCGGTGCGATGCGTACCCAAATGGAAAATATTCAAAAGGCACGCGAAGTAGAGGTTAAGTCGTTGCTTACTGCCGACCAAAGCAAAAAGTACGACGAGTGGCTTAAGGAAAGGCAAAAAGAGTGGCGGGATCGCGGAGGTCGCGGTGATGGTCCGCGTGGCGGTGGCCGTCCCGGCGGCAATATGTAATTCGATTTTTTTAGCATGAGCACTTTAAACAACATATCAGAACAAGATAAAAAATTACCCTTTACCGTTCCTGTGGGCTACTTTGATAGCCTGCAGGGGCGAGTAATGCAGCGGTGTGATGAGCAGGTGGTGGTGAAGCACGAACCCCGCTCGTTATGGGGAGCCATGCGCTCACAGCTGGCGTTTGCAGCGGGATTTGCGCTACTGGTTGGCATTGCCACCATGGCTGTAAAATTTACCAATACTACGCAACAGCCCGATGATGTTGCCCTAGCATCGTACATCAGCACCTTCGACATAGAAACCTATGTTGAGCAAAGCGTTGCGGTAGAAGATATTGTGGATGATCAAGCCATTGTGGACTACCTCTTATGTGATAATCACGTAGGGTATCTAGCAATGGGATATTAAGGATTTAATTTTTACGAAGCATGAAAAAATCATTTTTACTTATAGCTGTATCGCTAATGACGATTGCTGCAACAGCGCAGCAGCCACAGCAAGACAAGTCTACCGAGTGGAAAAAAGAAAAGAGGATGCGCCGCCCCAATGACAACGACTCGCTGAATATGGTTCGCCATAAGGAGCGTCAGGATCAAATAAAGGCGCGAAAGGTGGGCTATTTTACTACTCAACTGGAACTTACAACTGAGGAAGCACAGGTTTTTTGGCCACTATATAACGAGTATTGGGAAAAACGCGACAAGCTCTTCATGGAACGTCACAACATAATGCAAAAAATTCAGCACGACCAGTTTGACGACAAAAAAGCGCGACAAATTACGCAGCGCTTGGTAGCCAACATGCAGGACGATGCTAGCCTGATGCGCGAGTACAACGACAAATTTTCAGCGGTGCTTTCACCTCAAAAGTTGCTCAAATACTATGCAGCCGAAGAGTCGTTTAAAATGGAGCTCATCAATGTTTTGCGTAAGCATGATAGGCCTCAATAACCAGAAACTCTATTTTTAATCATAATGAAAAAACGGGTTGTGTTGAGGAGTACAGCGTTGGCATTAGTCGCGCTGTTTTGCATGGGGAAAGTGCAGGCGGCAAGTATTAGTGGTAAGATTGTGGATGCGCGCACGGGCGAGCCCATGATGGCCGCCTCGATAATTGTCACCAGCGTTAAGGATAGTACGCAGCGCCGCTACGTTACTACGGGCAATGACGGATCTTTTGTTATGCGCAACCTTGCGCCTCAAAATTATCGTGTAGTGTTTGCTTTTTTAGGTTACGAAAAAATTACACAGCAGCTCAACCTGAAGAACGATGATAAGGATTTTGGAAGAATTCGCTTGAAGCAGGACGCGCTGGAAATGGAGGAAGTAAAGGTAGCGGCAACCGCCGTTCGTGCCGCGCAGCGTGGCGACACTGTGGAGTTTAATGCCGATGCCTACAAGGTTACACAGGATGCTAACGCTGAAGATTTGATTAAAAAATTACCCGGTATTACCGTTGAAAACGGAACGGTCAAAACGCAGGGCGAAGATGTAAAGAAGGTGTTGGTGGATGGCAAGCCCTTTTTTGGCGACGACCCCACCATTGCCATTCGCAACCTCCCCGCCGAGGTTATTGCCAAAATTGAAGTATTCGATAAGCAAAGTGAGCAGGCGCAGCTCACCGGCTTTGACGATGGCAACTCCGAAAAAACTATCAACATTGTTACACGCGAAAACCGCCGTATGGGGCAGTTTGGTCGTATTTATGGTGGTGGTGGCTATGACGACGTGCAAGAAAAAGCGCGATACAACGCAGGTGGCAACATTAGCCTGTTTAACAAAAACCGCCGTGTTTCCATTGTGGGGATGACCAACAACGTCAACCAGCGCGATTTTGCCTCAGAGGATTTAGTTAGCTCCGGTGGTGGCGGACGTCGCGGAGGTAGTAGCTTTGGTGGTGGCGGTGGTGACGGTGTGGCTACAACTACAGCGCTGGGTATTAACTACAGCGACATGTGGGGTAAAAAGATGGAGGTAACGGGAAGTTACTTTTTCAACGTAACCGACAACGATGCCTGGAAGAAACTTAATCGCCAATATTTTGTAGCAAAGGACTCCGTACAGCTGTACGATCAGCTATCGACCACAACTACCAAGAACTACAACCATCGCCTCAACCTGCGTATGGACTATAAGTTCAACGAAAAAACATCGCTGCTGTATATCCCCCGCCTCAGCTTTCAAACGCGCGATAACGACAACAGACAAGTGTCGGAAATGGTGGGTTTAAATTGGGCTACAAGCGATAATAATACGCAAAGTCATGCCTTCAACTTCGATAATGAGCTGCTGCTACGCCATAAGTTCAATAAGCAGGGACGTACCATTTCGGCCAACGTGCGTTTTAACATAAGCGATAGCCAGAGCGACAATAAGCTGCTGAGCCAAACCATGGAGGGTAGTGTGCAAAAGAGCTACCGCAACCAGCAGTCAAGCAACCCCACCAACAACTGGAGCGCACGCAGCAACATTGCCTATACCGAACCTGTGGGCAAAGTGGGCATTATACAAGCCAACTATGAGGTTAACTTTTCGCATGGCGAGAGCAACAAGAAAACCTACAACATTGACTCCGTTACTCACGAAAATTTGGGGCTTGATTCCCTCTACTCCAACATTTACAACAACGACTACCTTACGCATCGCACGGGGCTGAGCTACCGCATACGTAGCGAAAAACTTAATGGTATGATTGGGGTTAATGCCCAATACGCCACGCTTGATGGGCAACAAACTATGCCCATACGTCCCGCCATTGACAAAAGCTACACGTCGTTTTTGCCTATGGCTATGTTTGAGTATAAGTTTACCAAGCAGCAGGCTTTTCGCGCGTTCTACCGCGCTTCAACCAACGCCCCCTCCATATCGCAGTTGCAAAGCGTAATTGATAACAGCAACCCGCTTTTGCTCAGAACCGGTAACCCCGATCTGAATCAAACCTACTCGCAGTCGCTTTCGTTACGCTATAACCAAACATCGCTGGAAAAAGCCGTTACCTTTTTCGCCATGTTTTTTGCGTCCAATACCATGGACAATATTACCACCAGCACCATCACCGCTCGGCAGGATACCGTTATTCGCATACACTCCGACACGGTGGTGTTGCTACGCGGGTCGCAGTTTAGTCGTCCCGTAAACCTCAGCGGCTACTGGAATGCGCGAGGCGTGGTAACGTTTGGCCTTCCCATTGGCTTTATTAAAAGTAATCTCAACCTAACCACTACCGCCTCGTACAGCCGCCAGCCAGGCTATGTGAATGGCGCAAAAAACACCTCGGACAACTACGGCATTGGCGAGGGTGTGGTACTAAGCAGCAACATTAGCCAGTATGTGGACTTCACGCTTTCGTATAACGCCTCATATAATATTACGCAAAATACGCTGCAAACCCGCGACAACGAAAACTACTTTAAGCATAGCGCCAACGGCAGGCTTAACCTCGTTGTGTGGAAGGGAATAACCTTTCAAGGGGTAGCTCACTACGACCAGTATAAGGGGTTAAGCGAGGGTTACAATCAGGAGTACCTGCGCCTTGATGCCAGCCTGGGAAAGAAGTTTTTGAAAAATAACCGTGGCGAACTCAAATTTACGGTATACGATATACTCAACCAAAACAAAAGTTACAACCGTAACGTAACCGAGAGCTACATTGAGGATGCGGTATCCAACGTGCTATCGCGCTACTACATGCTTACCTTTACCTACACCCTGCGCAACTTTGGGCAAGCGCCCCAGCGCAACTCCGACAACCCCGACGGCGAACGCCCGCGCTACAGGGAAGGTGGTGGCGGTGGACGCGGTGGTGGCTATGGCGGCTACGGACCACCCATGTAGTCAAAAAAAATCACATAACCTACAGCATCGGTGCCAACAACCTCGAAAGGTTTTCCATAAAGCGCTCCCGGCGGGGGCGCTTTTCCCACTCATGGAATAGTACCTCTTTGCTATAGGTGAGATCCTGAATAAACATATCCTCCACCTGCTGCGTAAACGCCCTATCGTAAAAAATGGCGTTTACCTCAAAGTTGTGTTCAAAACTGCGCACGTCCATGTTAGCAGTGCCCACGGAGCAGAACTCATCATCGGCCATAAGGAGCTTGGAGTGGCTAATGCCCTTGGAATACAAGAATACGCGCACACCTGCCTCCAGCATGGTATCTACGTATGACATGCTGGCCCACTGCGTAATGCTGGAGTCGGAGCGCTCGGACATCATCAGCCGCACATCCACCCCACGCAGGGCGGCAGTACATAGGGCGGTGAGCATGCTCTCATTGGGAACAAAGTAGGGTGTGGCAATGTACAGCTTGTTGCTTGCTGTATTAATGGCGGCAAAGTAGGTTTGCATAATGCTGGCCCAGTCCGAGTCGGGACCGCTGCTGGCTATTTGCACAGTACACTCATGGCGTACGTTATGTGGTGGTAGGTAGCGTATTACGTTACGTACCTGCTCGCCGCTTACAAATATCCAATCGAGCATAAAAATAGATTGCAGCCAGCGCACCGCATCACCCTCCAGCATTACGTGCGTATCGCGCCAGGTACCCAACTCTGGTAGCCCGCTAATGTAGTAATCGGCAATATTAATGCCACCCACAAAGCCTATTTTACCATCCACCACCACTATTTTGCGGTGGTTGCGGTGGTTAATTTTACTCTTCAATATGGAGAGGCGTACGGGTAAAAATGGGAATACTTTTACACCCGCCACCTCCAACGATTTTAAATACTTTTTGCTCAGCCCCCAGCTACCCAAATGGTCGTAAATAAGACGCACCTCCACGCCCTCTCGTGCCTTGCGAATAAGTAACTCCCGCAATCGATTGCCTATATGGTCATCGCAAATAATGTAGTACTCAAGGTGAATATGGTGTTGTGCTTGCTCAATGGCGCGAAACATAGCCTCGTACTTTTGCTCGGCATTAATAAGCAGCATTGCTTGGTTGTAGCGGGTAGCAAACGTTTGGTTGGTATGCGTAAGCATGTGGGCTATGTCGGCAAAAGAACTTTGCTCTTTCAACATAGGAAATACGTTGTGCGCCTCCTTTCCGGTGAGCATTTCCGACACTATGCGCATTTGCTTCTGGTCCGAAACACCCTTGCGAGAAATGATTTTATCGCGACGGTAATTTTTTCCCAACGTAAGGTAAAATACCAGTCCTATAACAGGAACAAAAGCAATAAAAAGTACCCAGGCAAGAGTTTTGGTTGGGTCACCACGCTGCTGCACCACCGCCAGCGCAATAGCTAGCATGGTGACAATATAAATTACGCCAAGGGCAATACTATATTCAATCAGTAATGAGAACATTTTTCTTTTTCATCTTACTTTTTTTGTCCGTCAAAAAAAGTAACAAAAAAACTCGCGGCTTAACTTTTCGGCGACCCGCTACGAGCTTGCTTGGCTAAACAAAATGAACTCGCTTCGCTCAAACATCATTTTGTTTTACGCCGCCACGCCCTGCGGGTACCCCGCCTACAAAGTCCATGCCGCCTTAATTGCCTTACGGCAAAATAGCTATCACACTTGCGCTCTCTTGGGCTCGCGTGAGTGGGTGCGATGGCCTGACCGAATGGCGAGCCGGCGTGAGCAAGAGCGTAGCAAAACTACGAACGGCGTATGAGCCGTGAAGTAAAGTTTTGCACGCGGCGGGCAGAAGCATCATTCGGTCTTGACTTTTGGTTACTTTGGGTCAAGCCAAAGTAGTATAAAGAAAAAGACAAATTACTTCGTCGTTGTTTTTCCGAAGTTCATCGAAAGAAAGCCTGCCCCAACCGAAAATACGTTGTTGAGGCAGGAGAGCATATCTACTTTTGCACCGTAAGTAATTAGGCGGTGATTTGGTTTTTGCCGTTTTTGCGGGCAATGAAGCCGAAAATAAGCAGCGACAGGCCAACCACGAGCATTACGAGACCGATGGAAACACCAAGAGCAGAGGTAATAGTTTTGTAGAAAATGGCAACTACAACGCCTAAAACGGTAATACCAACACCGGTGAGCAGCGTGCCCGTTGAACGATCGGCGCCCAACTTTTTGAGGTGAAATCCTTCAATTACAAGGCCCACACCATTGAGCACAATGGCAAGGCCCACCAGCAGCATAAAAAAGTCGCTGGCAATCATAATAACAACGCCCAGCACAGCGTTGCCCAAGGCAAATAGCAGCAGCTGCGTACGCTCATCCTTCCGCGAGGGGGTAAACGCCATTACGCAAAGCGCAATGCCAAGAGCAAAAAGCGCAAATCCGGCCACATAAACCAACATATTTACCACCTGCTCACTTTTTAGGAGCACAAGGATGGAGGCCACCACCAAAGCCGCGCCGCTAATAAGCAGCAGCAGCCAATTTTTTGAAGTTTGTTTCATTTTTTTTGCTATTAGATTTTACAAAAAGGACTTATTGCAATAGTGGTACGAGCAAAGGTAGCTGTTTTTGAAGTGAAAAAGTGTTGCTAAAGGTTATGCAAGTATACATCAATCCGGATAGACAAGTTGTTATAAAACACATTCTTTATTCTGTTTGAAAACTCAAAAACCTTAAACAGTTTTTTATAAACACATAAAAATAAACCATTTAAAAAAAATAAGTTTAATTTTTAACAAAAGAAAACATGTAAAACTTTTTTTGTTTCACAAGTTTCCAATACATTTGTACCCCGAAATTTTGAAGGGTGAATAATACGCAACTGTTTTTTGGTGTTAAACATCCGCAAGAAAGTAAAGTACTGATGGAAAATGTAAGAGATAGGATAATTCTGGGTGCCACCGACATGTTTCTAAAATTAGGCATTAAGGCGGTAACTATGGATGATGTGGCGTCGAACCTAGGAGTGTCGAAGCGCACCATTTACGAAAATTTTGGCGATAAGCTGCAGCTGCTGCGCGAGTGCGTGCAAAGCCGTACCTGCATGCGTAGAGCTGAAATGGATAAGCTAGCACAGCTCACTACCGTGGACTTGCTGCGTGCCATGCTTAAGGGAGCGGGCGTTAACTATAAAGATCATCAGCGCGAGTTTCGCTTTTTTGATGAGATAAAAAAATACTACCCTACGCTACATAAAGAAATGGTGGAGGAGGAGTTGCGCGAGGGAACCGAGCAAACACAGCTACGTATAGAACAGGGTAAAACAGAGGGTATATTTCTCCCGGGTACCAACGCCGAAATTGCGGCCTACATACTGGTGGAACAAATGGAGCGTTTTACGCAAACCGAAAAGTACAACTCATTTACCCAAATGGTGGAGCTCATGGGGCACGCCTTAGTTATATTTTTTAGAGGAATATCAACCCTTAAGGGCATAGCTGAAATAGATGCTATGCTGGATGAGCACATGGAAACAGAACAATACTATAGAGTAAAATAAAAAAATGAACATGAAGAAATTGGTGCTTGCGCTGGCCATAATGGCGGCAGGCACGGCAGCAAACGCAGCAGACTCCCTGAAGGTAGACCTGAATAAGGCGCTTGAAATTGCGCTAAGCGACAACCCCACCATTAAGATTGCCGACAAAGAGGTGGAGCGCGTGGACTACTCTAAAAAATCATCGTGGTACGGTTTAATACCCACGCTGAATGCCACGGGACAGGCGGCCAAGTATGTAATACCCGCCAAAATGGCCATGTTTGGTAGCGTCATGGATTCACCAACTGATTATAACATTACCGCCTCGCTGAATCTTTCACTTCCGCTTTTCGTGCCCGCCCTATGGCGCTCTATTCAAATGAGCGAACTCGATATGCAGTTGGCAGTAGAAAGTGCTCGCGCTTCAAAAATTACCCTCAGCAGCGAAGTAAAAAAGGCATTTTACAACATCATGCTGGCGCAGGACGCTTATGAGGCCATCACCGAAGGTTATAGGCTTGCCAAGCAAAGCTACGAGGAGGCCAAGCGTCGATATGATGTGGGTGCTGCTGCCGAATACGACTTGGTATCAAGCGAGGTACAAATGCGCAACACCATGCCTAACATGCTGCAGGCCGAAAACGGTGTAAAACAGAGCAAGTTATACATGAAGGTGCTCATGGGACTTGGCAGTGAGGTGGAGATAACGGTGGATAGCAAGCTGGTGGACTTTGAGGGAGAGCTGAAAAGTTTTACTGAAGACCAAAAAATATCGCTTACCAACAATACAGAACTGCTTCAGATAGATATTCAACAACAGAAACTAGTTAAAGCCCTGCAAATGCAGCGTACACAACGCATGCCTACCTTGGCTGGATTCGGACAGTATGGCTACAGCGGCATGGGAACCAACGATGTAACAATGGATATAGGAGGAATGCCGTTTAACGTGAACGCGCGTAGCGACTGGTACTCTAACGGTTTGATCCTGGGATTGCAACTCAACGTGCCCATTATAAACGGATGGACAAATATTACCAAAGAAAAGCAAATTAAAATACAATCGTTAGAACTCGACCTGCAAAAAGAATACCTCAAAAGTGCGCTCGGGATGCAAGCCATTGCCGCGCTTGATAACATGAAAAAAGCGGTAGAGCAGGTGGAGTCGAATAAAGAAGGTGTTGCGCTGGCGCAAAAAGGGCACGACATCTCACAAAAACGTTACGAAACAGGCATGGGAACCATGCTTGAGCTACGCAGCTCACAGCTGGCGCTCACGCAATCAAGGCTATCATATAGCCAAGCTATTTCGGATTACCTCAGTGCAAAGGCAGAGTTTGAAAAGATACTGGGCGTGTAAATTAGCAATCAACCCAATTCATAATTAAAACACAAAAAATTATTTATATCTAAAATGAAAACTGTAAACAAAATCATTGGCTGTGCACTTGTTGCGGCTGCGCTCGTAGGAGTAGCATCATGCAATGGAAAGAAGGTTCAAGCCAGCGCCGATAAGGCAGTAGCCGAGGCAACGGCAAAAGTGCAGGTAAAGGTAGCTACAGCCGAGCAACAAAATGTAGAACAGCTGGTGGAGTTTACCGGTACGGTAACGGCCAACGTACGCAATAGCATTGCCAGCGCCGGAGCAACTCGTATTCAAAAAATTTTGGTGGAGGTAGGTGACAACGTAAAGAAAGGGCAAATGCTGGTAGAGATGGAGCCCTCAAACTACCTGCAAGCTGCGGCACAGCTGGAAAACCTAAAGGTAGAATACAGTAGAGCGCAAGCCCTGTATCAAAGTGGAGGCATATCAAAGCAGCAGCTTGATCAGCTTAAAACGCAGCTCAACGTATCAACTACCGTAGCACAAAATCTAAGGGAAAATACGCGCCTTGTATCACCTGTAAACGGAGTAGTTACTGCTCGTAACTTCGATAATGGCGATGTAGTGGGCGGTGCTCCCATACTGATGGTAGAGCAACTTAATCCGCTTAAGGTACGCATTAACGTATCGGAAGAGTACTTTGCCCGCGTAAAGAACGGCATGAAGGTGGACATCACTTTTGAAGTATATCCCGGAAAAGTTTTCCGTGGCAACGTATCGCTGGTATACCCCACCATTGACGCCACAACGCGCACGTTTGTTGTTGAAATTAGCATCCCCAACGAAAAAATGCTTGTTCGTCCGGGTATGTTTGCTCGCGTAAACCTCAACCTAGGTGGCATGTTGCGCACTATTATTCCCGATATTGCCGTGCAAAAGCAACAGGGTACCAACGACCGCTACACATTTGTAATTCAAGATGGTGTAGCACAACGTCGCTCGCTGACGCTTGGCCGTCGCCTGGATGACAAGGTAGAAATTATAGGCGGCGTAAAAGAGGGCGAGCAGGTAGTAGTAGCCGGAGCTTCAAGGCTGGTAGATAAAACAGAGGTAGTAGTTGTAGAATAATATACCAGTTTCCAATGACCAGCTACCGGTTGGTCATTGGAAACTGGTCACTGAAAACTGATAAAAATGAAGATTTACGAATCAGCCGTCCGCAAGCCGGTATCCACCGCGCTTATATTTATTGCGGCCATAGTGTTGGGGGTGTTCTCGTTCAACAAGTTGTCAATCGACTTGTATCCCGATATGGACATTCCCACCATCAGCGTATTCACCACCTATGCGGGTGCCAGCGCTGCCGACATTGAAACCAACATTACTCGTCCGCTCGAGGACCAGCTAAATACGGTAAACAACCTAAAGAAAATCACCTCGACCTCGCAGGATAACCTTTCGCTTATTTCGGTGGAGTTTGAGTGGGGAACTAACCTCGACGAGGCGTCGAACGATATGCGCGACGTAATTAGCCGCGTGGAGCGTTCGCTACCCGACGATGCCGACCGTCCGCAGCTGTTCCGCTTCAGCATGAGCATGATTCCTATTCTCTTCCTTTCGGCTACAGCCGAGGAGAGCTACGGCGCGCTGTACAAAATTCTGGACGAAAAAATCGCTCAGCCGCTCAACCGTATTAACGGTGTAGGCTCTGTATCTATTAGCGGTGCTCCCGTGCGCGAGGTTCAAGTTAACGTTGACCCTCGCAAGATTGAGGCGTATGGCCTAAGCGTAGAGCAAATAGGCGCGCTTATTGCGCAGGAAAACGCCAACATTCCCGCAGGTAATATTGATATGGGCCGCGAAAACTTTTCCATTCGTACCCAAGGTGAATTCTCCAGCAGCGACCAACTCAAAGATTTGGTGATTAGCCGTGCCGGAGGTAAGGAGTTGCGCCTGTCGGATGTTGCTACCGTTAAAGATACCATTGAAAAGGTAACCTTAGAGCAGCGCATTGACGGTTATAAGGGCGCGCAAATTGTAATTCAAAAGCAAAGTGGTGCCAACTCGGTAGCCATTGCGCAAGCCATTATAAAAGCCCTGCCCCAGCTCGAAAAAACGCTGCCCCCGGATGTTAAAATCAATGTACTGATGGATACTACCACGTACATTACTAATAGTATCAACAGCCTTAGCGAAACGGTATTGCTTGCCTTCCTGTTCGTAATGCTGGTAGTGCTGGTGTTCCTTGGTCGCTGGCGTGCTACGGTAATCATTATTTGTACCATTCCCGTGTCGCTTATTACGGCATTCATTTACCTGTTTGCCACAGGCGGTACGCTCAACATTATTTCGCTCAGCTCGCTCTCCATAGCCATTGGTCTGGTGGTGGATGACGCCATTGTGGTGCTCGAAAATATTTCGTCGCACATGGATAGAGGCAGCTCACCAAAAGAAGCATCTATTTACGGAACCAACGAGGTGTGGCTGGCGGTTATTGCCACCTCGCTCACGCTGGTTGCCGTGTTCTTCCCGCTTACCATGGTATCGGGTATGGCAGGTATTATGTTTAAGCAGCTGGGTTGGATTGTAACCATTGTGGTGCTGGTATCCACTGCCGCCGCTATTACCCTTACGCCTATGATGTCGGCGTACATGCTTAAGGCGCAGCAATCGCACACGTACAAGGGCATGGGTATTCTGTTTAAGCCTATTGATAAAGGCTTGGATTGGCTCGACAACTGGTATGCCGGAATGCTGGCATGGGCTGTGCGTCACCGCTTGGCCGTGCTTATAGGAGCAGCGCTCATTTTCATCTCCAGCCTCTTCTTGGTGACTCAGGTACCCACCGAGTTCTTCCCGCAGTCCGATAATAGTCAAATTGCAGCGGTAGTAGAAATGCCACAGGGTGTGAATCTCGACTACTCACGCGCTATTGTTGCGCGCATCGACAGCACATTTAGAGCTTCGTGCCCCGAAATTCAATCCATTGCGGCAAGCGTGGGTGCGGCAGGTAGCAATAGCAATATTTGGTCGGCCATGAGTAAAAACGGCAACCATGTTGTTAACTACACCATAAAGCTGAAAAACATGAAGGATCGTGACCGCGATATGTTCGAAATAGGCGACGTACTGCGTAACGACTTGGCAAATATTCCGGAAATAAAAAAGTACACCGTAACCCCCGGCGGAGGCATGGGTGGTGGAGGTATGAGCTCCAACACGGTAGATGTAAAAATATTCGGTCACGACTTTGACGTAACCAACAAGCTGGCCTTTGACCTGCGCAATAAAATAGAAACAGAGGTACCCGGCACGCGCGACGTTACCGTAAGCCGTGAAGATATGCAAGTGGAGTACCGCGTGGAGTTTGACAGACAAAAACTTTCGCAAATAGGGCTCAACACCGTTACCGCGGCTACCTACGTGCGCAACCGTATCAACGGTCTCACCGCTACCAAGTACCGCGAGGATGGCGATGAGTACAACATTATGGTACGCTACGATGAACCCTTCCGTAAATCGTTGGAGGATGTTGAAAACATTGTGCTGTATAGCCCTACTACCGGTCAGGGAGTAAAGGTGAAAGAGGTGGCCAACGTAGTGGAATACTTCACGCCTCCTACCATTCAGCGCGAGGATCGTCAGCGCCTAATTACCGTCAGCTCATCTATGCACGGAGCAGCTCTTGGAGAGGTTGCTCAGGGCGTTCAAAAGATACTGGATAAAACCGATGTTCCGCAAGGTGTGAGCATGGTTATTGGTGGTGCCTACGAAGATCAGCAAGAGTCGTTTGCCGACCTAATGACGCTGCTATTGCTCATCATTATGCTGGTGTACATTGTAATGGCCACCCAGTTTGAGTCGCTACGCGAACCCTTCATTATCATGTTTGCCGTTCCCTTTGCATTTACAGGTGTGTTTCTGGCGTTGTGGATTACCAGCACACCACTCAGCATCATTGCTCTCATTGGCGCCATTATGCTGGTAGGTATTGTGGTAAAGAACGGTATTGTGATGGTGGACTTTACCAACCTGCAGCGCGAGCGCGGTTTGTCGCTCAACCAGGCGGTTATTACCGCAGGGAAGTCGCGCTTGCGTCCCGTACTCATGACCACCCTTACCACCATTTTGGGTATGGTGCCGCTGGCCATAGGTTCAGGTGAGGGCTCCGCTATTTGGAAGCCCATGGGTGTTGCCGTTATCGGCGGCTTGAGCTTCTCTACCGTACTTACGCTTATTGTGGTGCCCGTTATTTACTCTATGTTTGGCGTAGGTAAAATGAAGAAGGAGCGTAAAGAGCGCAAGCAAAGCGAAGGTAGAGTACGTAAGTTAGAAGGCAGAATGTAATTTTAAAATAAAATGAAAGCAGTATTTATATCATATAACCAAGCGCTCACTGACCGTGTGAACGCCATACTCGACCGCGAAAATATACGTGGATACAGCATGTGGGAAACTACCTTTGGCCGTGGTAGCCACACCGGCGAACCGCACATGGGTACTCACACGTGGCCTGCCCTTAACAGTTCCATACTGGCTATGGTAGACGATAGCGAGGTAGACACCTTGCTCAACGCCCTGCGCGAGCTGGATAGCGAGTTGGAGCGCCAAGGGCTGCGCGCTTTTGTGTGGAATATAGAGCGCGGTTTGTAGCTACCAACCCTGCTGAACAACAGACAGGCAGTACACTTTAACATTAATGTATTGATAAAAGGTACAAAAGAGGGTACCTTTGCATCTTAAATTTTAAACTCAAAACTCAAATTAAGTTATGAAAATGAGAAAGTTTTTCAGCATGATTATGCTGGTTGGAGCAGTTGCTGTAGCGGCAACCTCATGTAAGAAGGATGACGATACAACAGATGACGCACGTCGTAATCCATTTGTAGGCTCTTACTCCGCCGGAGTATTGGTAACCGGAATGACGACAGTTGGTATGCCCAGCGATACGCTGTACTTTGCCAACCAAACTTTTACTGTATCAAAGGATGGTGGTAACGATCTTAAGCTGTCGGGCGTTGTAGCTAACGCTAGCATTCCTGGCCTCCCCTCTATTAATATTGGTTTAACCCTTACGCCTATAAACTACGATGAGCAAGAAGGCGCCAACAAGTGCTACAGTTTTGTTCCCTCACAAGCCGTGGCATTTACCATGCCAACCGGAATATCTATATCATGTAATGTAGCCGGACTTGATGGTGCTGCTTACGATGCGCTTTTACAATCTACCCTTGTAAACGCAGCTACCGTTAACACCGTTAACCTCACCGTTGCGGCAACCATTCCTATGATGCCAAGTGCTGCAATTAAGATTACAGTTATGCCCAACGATAATTAACATGTTTGCGTAAATGTACACGAAAGAGCCCGCGTTAACGCGGGCTCTTTTTTTAGGAATATGCCGTACAGTAGTATCCAAAAACCCTACCCTTATATCCCAAAATATTGGCTAAGCAAACTATATACGAAGCGGAGCAACAGCTAATATTGTTCTGTCTTCTTTTTTACAATGAGATTTTGGTATATTTGTAATACAAAAAAACAGGAGAGAAGTATGAGCATCCAAATATATAAGTCGCTCACCATTTTTATGCTGGCTGTAAGCATGTATGCCTGCAAAGAAAAGGATGAGCCCGAGAATGTTGAGGCCGAAATAGTATCCTTCAACATTGACAAAAGCATGCAGCGCTCAAGCGATATTGGCAATGGTTATGTCAACGTGTTTGTTCGTCGCACAGCCGGTGACTACATGGAGGCTACCCCCACCATTGAGGTTTCAAAAGGTGCTACCATTGTGCCCGCATCGGGAGCCGGTGTGCGGTTCGAGCGATCAACGCTTGATACCTGCGAGTACCAAGCCCACTACACCATTACCTCCGAAAACAAACAAAGCGTGAAGAGATATACAGTTACGCTTATTCCACCCATACGCAACTACCAATTCGGCTTCGACAGGTGGGATACCATTACGGTGACCAGTACCGGTGCGCGCTACAGCCTGCCGTCGGATACCAAGTGGGCTACCGGCAATATTGGTGCGGCAAACTTTGTATCCTCTACCGATCCTTCCGCCTTTCCCACATCAGCAACGCCTATTGCCAAAAAAGGTTTAGCGGCACGACTACGCACCATAAAGGGAGCGCCTATGTTTGGCGCACCCATTGCTGCCGGAAATTTATTTTGGGGTATTTTTAACATGAGCAACCCTCTTGGTGATAAGCTTACCTTTACCCGCTTTGGTCAACCCTTCGATCAGAAACCAAAAAAAATCAGCGGTTACTACCACTATACGGCCGGCCCGAAGTTTACCGATAAAAACGACAAAGAAGTTGTGGGAAGAGTGGACTCCTGCTTCATATATGCCATATTTTACGAAACCGATGAAGAGGGTACAACACTTGATGGGCATAACATACAAACATCAGATAGAATTGTGGCAAAGGCGCTGGGACAGCAGTATTGTACACCCACGCCCGGTTCAGACTACCAGCCTTTCAATATTGATTTTGTGTATGACCCCGCTAGGGAGGCTGATATTGACTTTGTGAACAAGCTATACAAGTTAGCCATAGTATTTACCTCCA
The DNA here is from genome assembly GCA_031553765.1 of Bacteroidales bacterium. Taxonomy (GTDB): domain Bacteria; phylum Bacteroidota; class Bacteroidia; order Bacteroidales; family UBA932; genus JAITMY01. Next base: position 675,137 of record JAVBKY010000003.1, on the reverse strand, counting down.
GCAAGGGTGGTGGAACCTTTGAAGGTGCTGCCGGCAGCACGCTGCTGGTGGACGAGGTAGCGCTGGAGTGCTACGATAGTAATTAGATGATAAAATGCTTACGGTAATAAAGGAATAAACGTATTTTCATTTTATCGTGCGAAGCACATTTATCCATTTATCGCCGTAGGCATTTTATCAAAAAAAAGAGCAATGAAAAAATATCTTCTCTCACTTATTTTCTTGATGGCTTCATGTGCCTCTCTTTTCGCAGCCGATGAATTTGATTACCGCCTGCGTGCAGGCATAAGCATTGGCGGTACCTCGCCGCTGGGCTTGCCTGCGGAAATACGGAAGATTGAGGGTTATCGTCCATCGCTTATACCCTCTATTGAATTCAACGCGCACTACGCCTTCAACGAGCAGTGGGGGTTGGTGAGCGGATTGCGGCTGGAGTATAAGGGCATGCACACCACCGCCAACGTGCAGCAGTGGTATGTAACCATGAATGTGAGCACCGGTGAAAATCCCGGGCAGGCACGAGGCTACTTTACGGGAACGGTAGAAACAAACTCCGTGAATGGTTATGTCACCATTCCTGTTTTACTGTCGTATGATTTAGGTGAAAAATGGCGCTTTGCCCTTGGTGGTTTTGCTTCTATAAACGTTAATAAAGGCTTTACCGGTGCGGCTAAGGATGGCTATCTGTACAATGTTTCTACAGGACGCACCTCGGTAGAGTCAGCCAGCTACGACTTTTCGGATGATGTACGTCGCTTTGATTTTGGTGCGCAACTCGCAGCCGATTGGCGCGTGTGGGAAAGGCTTGCAGTATCAGCACAGTTTGCATGGAGCATCACTCCTATTTTCCAAAAAGGCTTTACCAACGTAACCTATAAGCTGTATAATATTTACGGCAACATTGGCTTTGCTTACCTGTTCTAAAAAGTCCCTCCCAACCCTCCCCAAGAGGGAAGGCTACCAACGCAGTAGCCACCACATAACAAAAGCCGCAAAGAAAAAAATCTTTGCGGCTTTTGCTATGAATACACGAGTGGCCTTGTGGGTAAGAAAACCCTCCCTCTTGGGGAGGATTGGTAGGGGCTTTACGTCAAGAATTGAAACAAATCCTGCTTATCGTTGATGTATTCGTAAACCATTTTACGTTCCTTCATGCGCGCAATCAGCCCTTCGAAATCTTCCTTTTGCTTCAACTCAATACCAATAACGGCAGGGCCTTTTTCACGGAAGTGTTTTTTCTTATACTCAAAGTGCGTAATGTCGTCGTTGGGACCCAACACGTACTCTAAGAACTCGCGTAGCGCGCCGGCACGCTGCGGGAAACGAATTACAAAGAAGTGCTTCAACCCCTCATATAGCAATGAGCGCTCCTTAATTTCCTCCATGCGCGTAATGTCGTTGTTGCTACCACTCACAATGCACACTACGTTTTTCCCCTTGATTTGCTTTTTGTAAAAATCCAACGCCGATATGGATATACCACCGGCGGGTTCTACCACAATGGCGCTCTCGTTGTAGAGTTGTAAAATGGTAGTACATATTTTACCTTCGGGTACCAGCACAATATCGTCCAGCACCTCCTGGCAAATGTTGAAAGTAAGTTCACCCGCGCGCCTCACAGCCACGCCATCGGCAAAGGTATCAATCTCGCTAAGCGAAACTATTTTTTTTGCATCAAGAGAGGCCTTCATGCTGGCGGCGCCCACAGGCTCCACGCCTATAATTTTGGTTTCGGGGCTCAGGTTTTTGAATACGCTACCCACGCCGGAGGCCAATCCACCACCGCCAATAGGAACAAACAAGTAGTCAATCGGGTGGTCCACATCGTTGAGGATATCAAGACCCACTGTAGCCTGTCCTTCTATCACCTTTTCATCATCGAAGGGATGAATAAACGTGCTGTTATGTTCAGCGCAAAATTTGGTTGCTTCGGCATTAGCATCGTCAAAGGTATCCCCCACTAGAACAATTTCAATGCTGTCCTTGCCAAACATTTTTACCTGCTTTACCTTTTGGTTGGGGGTGGGAGTAGGCATGAAAATAGTGCCCTTAATGCCCAGCGCCTGGCATGAGAAAGCTACGCCCTGTGCATGGTTTCCTGCGCTGGCGCACACCACGCCGTTAGCCAGCTGTGTTTTGGTGAGCGAGGCAATTTTGTTATACGCGCCGCGAATTTTGTACGAGCGCACCATTTGCAAATCCTCACGCTTAAGCAGCACGTTAGCACCGTATTGCTCGCTTAGCGCTACATTATTGGCCAGCGGCGTATGCGCTACCACGTTACTTATACGCTGGCGCGCTTTTTGAACATCACGAAGTTGAGGCTTATACATTTTATGATTGACTATTTACAAATTACTATTTGCCCCCAACCCCCTAAAGGGGGCTATAACTTGCTGCATTTGCCAGCAGCGTCATTGCGAGCGAAGCGCGGCAACCTCTCATTTTGCGCCAATAGCGCAATAAGAAGATTGCTTCGTCGTTCCTCCTCGCAATGACGCTTCAAGGCAAGAACTTATGTAACTCATTGCGGTTATAGCCCCCTTTAGGGGGTTGGGGGTAAAACAGCCAGCAAATGTAGTTATTTTCTTGCTTTTGTGGGTTTTTAGTTTGTAGAAATATTTGCAAATTGCTTATTTTTAGAATCTTACAAGCCATTTGATTTTATAAAAAGAGCTGCAAACGCTGTATTTGCGTAATTTTTCGTACCTTTGTTTGATATTGCTTTGTAACTCACTTATAAAACATGGCAAAGAACAGCAAAATTTTATTCGTTAGCCAAGAAATGATGCCGTACGTGGCTGAAACCGAGATATCGAAGATAGCTCGCTACCTGCCGCAGGCTATTCAAGAACATGGCAACGAAATTCGCTCATTCATGCCGCGCTACGGCGTGGTAAACGAGCGTCGTAACCAGCTGCACGAGGTTATTCGTCTGTCGGGTATGAACCTTATCATTAATGATACCGATCACCCGCTCATTATTAAGGTGGCCTCTATTCCCTCGGCTCGCATGCAGGTGTACCTCATCGACAATGAGGACTACTTTCAGCGTAAGCACATGCTTTTTGACGATAAGGGCGGCTTTTTTGCCGACAACGATGAGCGTATGATTTTCTTTGCTCGCGGCACACTCGAAACCATTAAAAAGTTGCGCTGGCAGCCCGAAGTTGTGCACTGCCATGGCTGGTTCTCAATGATGACACCACTTTTTGTAAAAAAAGCCTACCACGACGACCCGCTTTTTGCAAAGTCAAAAGTGGTTGTTTCTGTTTACAACGAAAAGTTCGACGCTAACTTTGACGCGCAATTTCATAAAAAAGCGCAGCTTGATGGTGTAACAGCCAAAGAAGTAGAGTCGCTTTCCAAGGCCGGATATGTGGAGTTGATGAAGTTTGCCATGCATTACGCAGATGGCGTAATTATTGGCAGCAAGGACATCGACCCTGCGCTGCAAAAGCATATTAAAACTTTAAAAATTCCGGTGCTACCCTACCATCAGGAGCAGTACGTGGAAGCTTACGCAAACTTTTATGATCAGGTTCTCGCCCAAAAATAGTCTCCCCGTTTTCTTGCTGCTTTCGCTTTTTGCTTTTTCCCACGCCTGTACCCAAATGGATAAAACGCTGGGAGAGGATTTTATTCCCGATGACCAAAAGCTCAAGGTGGCCATTTTTGACGCAACGGATTTTTGCAGCTTAAAAACAGTCGAGCTGGTTGACTCCATCAGCACCTCCAACTTCACCACCTACGGTTTGCTGGGCATGATTGACGACTCGCGTATGGGAAAAACACAGGCTGGATTTGCCTCCACTTTTATCCCATCTGCGTACTATGATAACTTTGGTGGTGATTCGGTTGCCGGCTTTGATTCGGTGTTTTTGTTTTTGGATTTTTCCACAAAAACATCTTACGGCTTGAACAAAACTACCAACATGCAAATTGAGGTTTACGAGCTTACTGCAAACCTCTACGATTCCGCCTATAACTACGTTTACGGGGTACATGATATGAACGGAGGCCCATCGGGCTTTGATGTCGACACCATAGTTGACAAAACAAAAAACTTGGTGGTAGATGGCGGTCTCGTGTCATACGATAGCACGGGGGCGTATATAAGGCTGAGCAACGAGCTGCTGCCTAAGCTTTGGAAAATAAGCAGCGCCGATACCTTTAAGTCGTACTTCAAAGGCTTATACGTTACGGTAAACGATGGAACACCCGATGGCTGTATTAAGTATGCAAATATTGCAGGTTCGTCATCGTCATATGCTAGCAGCGCTCTTATTGCCTTCTACAATACCAACGACACTACGACCTCCTATTTTACCTACCACGTATACAGCTATTCACCGCGCTTTAACTACTACCAGCACGACTACAAGGCGCTTACGCAACCTACCGATGTGCTTTACATGCAAGGTTTAGTGGGCGTAGCTACCGAACTTACGCTTGACGTGGATGCCATAAACGCATGGGCAAGCGAGCGCAATATTGCTATTAACCGTGCAGAGCTGATACTGCCGGTGGAGGACAACAATAACTATGATTGGGTAAACAACCTGTACTCATCCACCATGACCAGCATAGAGGCTATTGCCGGTGGAGGCTACAGCTCCTCTCTTGATGCCTATATTGGTACTTATTTCGGTGGGGCAATTAATCGCTCGCAAATGCAATACACCATAGGTATTACAAATACGCTAAATGAGGCTGTAAGTAAAGCAAAAAAGGGTGAAGCTGTTGCGCCGCAGTACTTGGTGCCGGGTAACTTTAGCAGCGAGCCCTCCAGCATTCTCATAAGCAATAAACCCGGGGGGCGAAAGCCACAGCTGAGAATCTGGTATGGCGAGATAAAGTAAACAACAAAAAAGGCGGTGAAATGTTCACCGCCTTTTTTGTTGTTTACAAGATTGGTTATTCGTAAGCACCCATCTTAAGCATGTTCACCTCTTTGGTGGTAAGTATACGCCATTTTCCGCGCTCCAGCGACTTCTTGGTCAGTCCGGCAAAGTATACACGGTCGAGTTTTTCCACATTGTATCCCAAAGTTTCAAACATGCGGCGTACAATGCGGTTGCGACCTGAGTGAATTTCCAAGCCCACCTCGGTTTTATCCTCCATGTTGGTGTAACCCACCTCGTCGGCCACAGCCATACCATCCTCCAGCTCTACGCCCTTCACCAACTTTTCAAGGTCGCCCTTTTTGAGCGTCTTGTCAAGGTTCACCTGGTACACCTTGCGCTTGTTGTAGCTGGGGTGGGTCAAAACCTTGGTCAGCTCGCCATCATTGGTAAACAGCAGTACGCCGGTGGTGTTTTTGTCGAGACGTCCCACCGGATACACGCGCTCTTTGCATGCTCCGGCAATTAGGTCCATCACCGTCCTATCAGCATGAGGATCGTCCATTGTGGTAACGTAGCCCTTGGGCTTGTTGAGTAGAAGGTAAACCTTCTTTTCGCCCGACAACTTATCACCGTTCCAGCGAATGTCGTCGTTCATCATAACTTTAGTACCCAGCTCGGTTACCACTACGCCGTTAACGGTAATTTCACCGTTTTCAATATACTCGTCGGCTTCGCGGCGTGAGCATACGCCCGAGTTGGCTATAAACTTATTGAGGCGAACAGGCGCGGTTGGGTCAACAGCATTTACTTTAGGCTTGCGCTCCAACACGCGAATATCTTTTCTTGGCTTATCATCGAAGTTGCGGCGCGCGCGTTTAGCATCAGGTGCGTCGTTTCTTCCGTAAGGCTTTCTTTCATATGGCTTCTTGTCGTCACCGTATGATTTTTTCTCGTAGGGCTTGCGCTCGTATGGCCTTGCGCTGCGTGGTTTATCTTCGCCGTATGACTTCCTTGCGTAAGGCTTGTCGCCACGCGGCTTATCATCTCCGTACGATTTTCTTTCATAAGGCTTACGTTCGTAAGGCTTTTTGTCGTCACCGTATGACTTTCTTTCATATGGTTTTTTGTCATCGCCATACGATTTTTTCTCGTATGGTTTGCGTGCAAAAGGTTTATCCGAACGCTCATCGCGTGAGCTGCTACGCCTTTCGCCGCGAGGTTTTTCCTCAAAATTTGAACGCCTTTTAGGTCTATCCTCACCATCGCGCTCGCCATAGCTGCGGCGTGGAGCAGGGCGCTCGTTATCGCCGGCATAAGTGCGGCGTTTTGGTTTTTCCTCATCGTCGCCGTAGGTTTTGCGTGGGGCGCGCTTTGGCTTTTCGTCAAAGCTATCCTCGCGCGATTCCGTTTGCGGAGTGCGGTTCTTGAAGAAACTTTGCCTTGTCGAGCTACGCTTCACAGGTGCTTCGTCGGCTTCTTTTTCTTTGCGTGGGGCACGCTTTGGGCGCTCCTCTTCATCGGCGGACTTCACAGCCCTTTTGGGTGCGCTTACTGTTTTTCTGCGCTCCAAGCTGCCGGTACGCGGGCGGTACGTTGACTGCCCTTCGTTGTTGTTTTCCATTGCTTATAATTCGAATTATCCAACAAAAGTAGCTTATTTTGCAATATGTTTGGCGTTTATTTCCATATTCCCTTTTGCAAAAGCAAGTGTGGCTACTGCGATTTTTACTCCGTAGCCTCGCAAGCGCTTGTACAGCCAATGGTTGAGACCATGCTGCACGAGGTAGAGTTGCGTAGCAATTATTTTGATTCAGCTGTTATTGCGGGCTTGACCTGCAAACCCTTAAAGGAGGATGGTCTATTGATTGGGAGACCCCGTGTCGAGCACGGGATGACAGGTGCCGCTGCGACTTTATACTTTGGAGGAGGCACACCCTCGCTGCTGCGGCCCGAGCAAATATCAGCATTAGCAGAAAAGGCAATTCAGGTTTTCAATATAAAAAATGTAGCGGAGTTTACGGTTGAAATTAACCCCGATGATGCTACACCTGATTATTTGCAAGGATTACGTAGCGTTGGTGTCGACCGTTTGAGCATAGGTATACAGTCATTTTTTGATGATGATTTGCAGCGGGTAAACCGCAGGCATACGTCGCAACAGGCCAAGCAAGGCGTACTGGAGGCGCAACGGGCGGGCTTTAAAAATATTTCGATTGATCTTATTTATGGCCTTCCGCAAATGACGTTGGAGCGCTGGCGTAGCAACTTGGAAACGGCTTTTTCGCTCAACGTGCAGCACCTTTCGGCCTACGCTCTGTCGGTGGAGGAGCACACGCCTTTTGGCATTCAGCAGCGCAAGGGGAAGCTGGTTTTACCTGCCGAAAATGAGGTGGCAGAGCAAAGTCGATTACTGGATGAGCTAAGCGCGCTGCATGGATTTACGCACTATGAAATTTCAAATTTTGCCCAAGGCGAATTTTTCTCACGGCACAACACGGCCTACTGGCAGCAGAAGTCTTATATTGGGGTTGGGCCATCGGCGCACTCATACAATGGCGAGCAGCGTCAACATAATGTGGCTAACAATACGCAGTACGTGCAGCGGGTTAATGCCGCCTGTAGCGTCATTGCGAGGAGGAACGACGAAGCAATCTCAGATTTTTTTGAAATAGAAAACCTTACCGAGGAGCAACGCTACAACGAATACATTTTTACAGGGTTACGTACTATGTGGGGAGTGGATTTGAGCTACATACAACAAGTTTTCCACAACCGACTTTATAAACACTGCCTCGAAAATGCAAAAAAACACTTTGATAATCAAAATTTTGAATTAATAAACGGAAGGTTAACAATTCCGCAAAACCGCTGGTTAGTGGCCGACAGCATCATTGTAGACTTGATTTGGGCTTAGATAATGACTATTTTTGCGGAAACAAAATGATTCTGCGCCACACAGTGCTCAAGTTCCATCGTTTTTAATTGTTAAAATACTACTCCATGTCATTAATTAAATCCATTTCGGGCATTCGCGGCACCATAGGTGGTGCGCCAGGCGATAACCTCACCCCTATTGATGTTGTAAAGTTTACGTCGGCCTACGCCACATGGCTGCAAGCGCAGATGTGCTGCAAGCAGCGCCTAAAGGTGGTGGTGGGGCGCGACGCGCGTATTTCGGGGCCTATGGTGAGCAACCTCATTGTATCTACGTTGCAGGCTTGCGGTGTGGATGTTATTAATATTGGCTTGGCTACTACGCCTGCCGTTGAGGTAGCTGTAACCTACAAGCAGGCGCACGGCGGCATAATTATTACCGCCAGCCACAACCCCAAGCAGTGGAACGCGCTAAAATTGCTTAATGCAAAAGGCGAATTTTTGAGTGGAAGGGATGGTGAATTGCTGCTGCAAATTGCCGAAAAAAGCGACCTTGACTTTGCACAGGTGGATGAGCTGGGCAAGGAAACGCAGGAGTTTGATTTTTTGAAAAGGCATATTGATATGGTGCTGGCGTTGCCTCTGGTAAACACTAAGGCCATTCGTGAGGCAAAACTAAAAGTTGTGGTAGATGCTGTAAACTCGGTAGGCGGAACTGCCATACCCGAGTTGCTGCGCGCGCTGGGCGTGGAGCAAATTACGGAGCTGAACTGCGAACCTAACGGACAATTTGCCCACAACCCCGAGCCGCTACCAGAACACCTGACCGAAATTTCGACCTTGGTGAAAAAGCAGCAGGCAGACATGGGCATTGTGGTTGACCCCGATGTGGATCGCCTTGCGCTGGTGTGTGAAAATGGCGACATGTTTGGCGAAGAGTATACGCTGGTGGCCGTGGCCGATTATGTGTTGCGCCATAAGAAAGGCAACACCTGCTCTAACCTATCATCATCGCGCGCGCTGCGTGATGTAACCGAAGCGCATGGCGGTACCTATACTGCCGCCGCAGTGGGTGAGGTAAATGTGGTGGAAAAGATGAAGCAAACCAACGCGGTAATAGGCGGTGAGGGCAACGGTGGTATAATTTACCCCGAGCTGCACTACGGTCGCGACGCGCTGGTGGGTGTGGCGCTATTCCTATCGCACTACGTGCAGCAGGGTAAAAGTATGAGCGCGCTGAAGGCTACATACCCACCCTACTTTATGTCGAAGAATAAGCTGACGCTGACGCCTGAAATTAACGTAGATGCTGTGCTAAGCGCTATGAAAACGGCCTATACGGGCGAACGCGTAACGGATATTGACGGTGTAAAAATAGATTTTGACGCTAAAAGGGAGTGGGTACACCTTCGTAAATCCAATACGGAGCCTATTATTCGCGTATATGCCGAAAGTAGCACGCAGGCCGGTGCCGATAAGTTGGCGGCGGAGGTAATGGCAAAAATGGCGGAAATATCGAAGAAGGTTTAATGTAAACCAATAGCTATCGGGCGTTATTACTATAATAGCGTCCGATTTTTTATGTTTTTACTCCTTTATATATAGGTGTAAAATTCTATTTTCACATTTTTTATGTCAAAAAATGTCCAAATCCCCAATAATATCAACAGAAATCGCATGTTTTGTTGATATTTTTTTTATCCGTTTTTTGAAATTAAAAAACTAACTATCAGGTAGTTGTTGTTTTTGGGTGAAAAAATGCGCTGTATATGGCGAAAACATTGAAAAAAAGTGGCAAAAATATTTGGTGGTTACTGGAATCCCGCTTACATTTGCCTTAGAAATTATTCAAAAACATTTACTAACCAATTAAAATCTAAAAGTCATGAACAAGGCTGAATTGATTGATGCAATTGCTGACAAGGCAGATTTGACAAAGGTAGCTGCTAAGGCTGCTCTGGATGCTTTCACTGAAGTGGTAGCAAAGTCGTTGAAGAAGGGTGACAAGGTTGCTCTTGTTGGCTTTGGTACTTTCAGCGTATCACAACGTAGCGCCCGCACCGGTCGCAATCCTCGCACTGGTGAGCCTATCAAAATTAAGGCTAAGAAGGTTGCTAAGTTCAAAGCTGGTAGCGAACTTTCTTTCTAAGAAATCGCATCAACCTAAATGTAAAGGGGAGGCCAAACGGTCTCCCCTTTCTATTTGTAGCCCCTCCCAACCCTCCCCAAAAGGGAGGGCTAACAACGTTCGTGCACCCTTTGAGATAAAGGGAATTTTAAGGATGGATTGAAAAGCAAAGTGGCACACAATGTAAATGCGTGCCACTTTGCTTTGGGGCTCGTGTGTGGGAAGCCCTCCCTTTTGGGGAGGGTTGGGAGGGGCTTCTAACTTTTTTTCAGGCTGAACAAAAATTCCAAGCCACCCGTCAGCATGTTCTTGGCAGAGATAGTGCCCTTGTGGTATAGCACGGCATTCTTTACAATGGCGAGCCCTAAGCCCGTGCCACCAAACTTGCGGCTACGACCGTTGTCCACGCGGTAGAAGCGCTCGAATAGGCGGTTGAGGTGATCCTCGGGAACGCCAACGCCCGTATCGGAGTACGAGAAGTAGTAGCTGCCCTCATCGGCGCGGTAGCACGATATGGTGATGCGCACACCGTCGCCGGCATAGGCAATGCTGTTGTCCATCAGGTTGCGGAAGATGGAGTACACTAGCGAGGCGTTGCCCAAAATCTTTACCTTGCTGTCAATATCCACGCGCGTGGTGATGTTGCGCTGCTCCAGCTCGGTTTGTAATTCGTGCGTAATGTTGTTTACCACATCGGCCACTACCACATCTTGACGCTCGAAGAGCTGGCTTGCTTCATCCAAGCGATTGAGTTGCGAAATATCGCGCAGCAATTCGGTCAACCGCACCGTTTGCGAGTAGCAGCGCGCTATGAATTGGTTCTTCTTTTTCTCATTTAAATCGGGCGTGTTAATAATGGTTTCCATGTAGCCCTGTATGCTGCTCACGGGTGTTTTGAGCTCGTGCGCTATGTTCTGCGTCAGCTGGCGTTTTATGCGACTCTCCTCCTCCAACTTAGTTATATCGCTGATGAGAATTTCAAAACTTTTATCCTGAAAAACTACGCACTCGACCTTAAATATTTTGCCACCCTTGGTAATAACGTGTGACTCCTTGCGGCTGTCATCTACAATTTTTTCCTTTAGGCGTCGTGCAATAAACGCTACAAGTGGCGTAAACTCGGGGATTTGCAGAATTTCCTCGGAGGATGAAAGTACGTGATCCGAAATTAGGTTGGCGTACTGAATGAAGAGCGTATTGGTGAGAATTTCTTTTTTCTCACGCGAGAAAATGGCGATACCCTCGTTGCTGAGCTGTATGTGCTCCAGCAACTTTTCACGCTCACGGCTGAGCTCCTTGTTGGCTTGGTTGAGCTGCGCGTAAATATCTACAATTATTTTTGAAATAGCGCCCAAATCGTTTTCGGGGAACAGCATGTCGGTATTTACCGATTGCAGGTTTTGTGCGCGTGAGGCAAATTCGCGTAGCAGCGCAATACTTTTACCTAATTTTTGCGTAAAGCGATAAAGTATAGCAGTGGATAATAGCAGAATAATTAAAACAATCCAAATAAAGCCTTTTTTCACGCTTAAAAAGGTAATGGTAGAGGTGTAGGGTAGCGAGCAGCGAATATTGTAATCTGAGAAGTTTTTCGCGGCATAAAAAAAGTCTTTTCCCATGCTATCGGAATGGCGAATGGCATATGAGGTTTGTTGCGCGTCAAGCGCCTTAATTTCAGGACGACTGTAGTGGTTTTGAAGCGTGTCAGGGCGAAGGGTTTCGCTGTCGTACAGCACTTCGCCATTTTTGTTGAGTACAGTAACACGCAGGTTGCTATCGGGTGCAAAATACTCAAATTCCTGTACCACCTCATAGCTTAACCCTCGCTGCCTGATGTGCTGTGACAGCTCATCGGCATACGATACCAGCAGCGTTTGAAGCGACTCCTTACGCAGCGCTTTTTCGTGGCTGTAAATGTACACGGTAAAGGCAAGTATGATGGCCACCACCAGCATGTACATAGTGATGAAAAGACGCTTGTGGAAAGGAAGGGATTTCATGTGCTTATATATTTAACAATCAAAACAATATCCATACCCCGTGCGGGTGGCAATGTGTTTGCCGTAGGCGCCTAATTTTTTGCGCAGGCGAGTAATGTTTACGTCAATAGTGCGGTCAACTACAACTACATCGTCTTCCCAAATGCGGAATAAAATATCTTCGCGTGAGAAAACTTTTCCGGGGTGAGCGAGCAGCAGTCGCAGAATTTCAAACTCCTTTTTGGTGAGCTCAACTTCTTCGCCTGCTACGGTAACTTTTTTCTTTTCTATATTCAACAGTAAGTCCTGATATTGTAAGTTTCTGTTGTCGCTTTGCTCCTCCTGTTTTCCGCAGGTGCGCTTGAGTACAGCCGCCACGCGCGCCTGCACCTGACGTATGGAAAAGGGCTTAGAAATGTAGTCGTCGGCACCCAGGCTGAAACCGGTAATGATGTCGTTTTCAGTATCCTTGGCGGTGAGAAAAATGATGGGAATGCTCTCCGTATTTTTCTGCTTACGCAGCACATCGGCCATTTTAAAACCCGACATCTCACCCATCATCACATCCAGCAACAATAGGTCGTAGGAGGCGATGTTTTTTTCGAGCGCTTCCTCGGCAGAGTGCGCAACGTCTACCTCGTAACCATCGTTGGCCAGATTGAATTGCAGGATTTCGCAAATATCCTCTTCGTCGTCGACAACAAGAATGCGGTACTTGTTCATGGTAATAAATATTTTTTAGACCTCTCCCCTGTCCCCTCTCCGCAGGAGAGGGGCATGTGCCTGGAACTTTTCCCGCGGGTGCAAGAGCGCCTGTGGGTTGAAAGTCCCTCTCTTGTGGAGAGGGATTTAGGGAGAGGTGTGTAAAGTTAGACTTTTTTCTGCTGTTCTTCGTTGTCGTCCTTGCTTTTTTGGTGCTTCAACACCTTGGCATCGAGGTAGAATATCACCTCTTCGGCAATGTTGTTGCAGTGGTCGCCTATGCGCTCCATTTTGCGAATCATACCAATGAGGTTGAGGCACGACAGGGCGCGGTCGGCACTTTTTTCAAGGTATGCTGCCATAATTTTCGGCGCCTCGTTGTTGATTTCGTCCACCAGCGCATCTTTGGCAAAAATCTTTGCTGCTTCGGTAGAGTTTTCGTTGATAAAGGCGCTTTGCCCCAACTTGAGCATGCTTTTTATTTCGTGCAGCATTTGCTCTATGCGCAGCCTGCTGAGCAGGTCGGCATCGAGGTTGAGCGTGGGCGCGGCAATAACAAATCGTGCCATGCCTTCGGCAAAATCGGCAATACGCTCAAGGTTGGTGGTAATTTTCATTACGGCCAAAATGAAGCGCAGGTCAATGGCCACGGGCGCATACAGCGCAATGGAATCTTCGCAGTCGCTATCTAACTTCAGTTCGTAGGCGTTAACGCGTTTTTCGCGCAAAAGCACGCCGGTGGCGGCTTCGCTGTCGAGCGACATGAAGGCTTCTCCCGCTGCTTCGAGCTGCGAGTTAACCAAGTTCCACATCTCGTTCAGCTCCTTGCGGATGTTGTTGAGGTCTTTTTCTATGGGTTTCATGTTTTTTTGAAGAATAAGGAGTTTAGGAAGTCTAGGAAAATTAGGAAGTTTAAGAAGATTAGGAAGATTGAGAAGTTTCGATTGCTTTATTCTTAAACTTCTTAGACTTCCTAAAATTCCTTATTCCTATCCAAACCTTCCCGTAATATAATTCTGCGTTGACGTTTTTTCGGGATTGGTGAATATTTTTCGGGTGTTGCCGAATTCAATCAGCTCGCCCATGTAAAAGTAGCCCGTGAAGTCGCTCACGCGGGCGGCTTGCTGCATGTTGTGCGTTACAATGATGATGGTGTAGTTTTTTTTCAGCTCGAAAATCAGCTCTTCTATTTTTCCTGTAGATATGGGGTCGAGCGCTGACGCGGGTTCGTCCATGAGCAATACAGAAGGCGATATGGCGAGGGCGCGCGCTATGCATAGACGCTGCTGCTGTCCGCCGGAGAGCTCAAAGGCCGATTTTTTCAACTTATCTTTTACCTCGTCCCACAGGGCGGCGCCCATGAGCGACTGCTCCACGCGCTCGGCAATGAGCAGTTTATCGGTTACGCCGTTTACGCGCAGGCCGTAGGCTATGTTTTCAAAAATAGATTTTGGAAACGGGTTGGGCTTTTGGAACACCATACCTACATTTTTGCGCAGCTCGTCCACCTGTATTTTGCGGTCATAAATATTTTGATCGTTAATCAAAATTTCGCCCTCCAGCTTGATGTTGGGGATAAGGTCGTTCATGCGGTTAAACAGGCGCAAAAAGGTAGATTTTCCGCATCCCGACGGGCCAATGAGCGCCGTAGAGGTATGCTTGGTAATGCTCATGCTGACGTCTTTCAGCGCATGAAATGAGCCGTAGTAAAAGTTGACGTTTTTTGCTTCTATCATAATTTGTTTTTGTTTTTGACCTCTCCCCTGACCTCTCTCCACAGGAGAGGGGCATGTGCCCAGAGACTTTTCCGTAGGTTCGGGAGCGATCGTGGGATGGAAAGTCCCTCTCCTATGGAGAGGGATTTAGGGAGAGGTTTTTAATTCATTTTATTTTTCTTGGTCATTCTACTCCTTATGCTATTTGCGAAAAGGTTGATGAGTAGCACTATTACTATAAGCACTAGCGCCGTACCGTAAGCCATCGCGCGTGATGCTTCAATGTCGGTGCCGCTGGTGGATATTACGTACAGGTGGTAGGGCAGCGCCATAACCTGATCGAAAATGCTGGTGGGTAGCTTGGGTAGGAAGTAGGCGGCTACGGTAAATAGAATTGGCGCGGTTTCGCCCGATACACGCCCAATGGACAAAATTAATCCTGTGATAATGTTGGGAAAGGCAATGGGTAAAATTACCTTGCGAATGGTGGTGAGCTTACTTGCTCCCAGCGCAAGGCTGGCATGGCGAAACGAGTCGTCGATACTTTTCAGCGATTCCTCGGTAGTGCGAATGATAATGGGTAGCGCGAGCAATGCCAGCGTGAAAGAACCTGCTATAATGGAGTCGCCAAAGCCAAGCGTATTTACGAAAAGCGACATGCCGAACAACCCGAATACGATAGAGGGAACGCCGCTAAGGTTGTTGGTCATAATGCGAATGAAGCGCACGATGGCGCCGTTTTTGGCGTACTCGTGCATGTAAATGCCGGACATAACGCCTATGGGAAAGCTAACGATGGCGCTGCCTACCATAAGGCACAGCGTACCCACAATGGCGGGAAGTATTCCGCCTTTTGTCATTCCGTCCTCGGGCGCTTTGGTAAGAAAATCCCACGATATAACGCCCATGCCTTTGATAACGATGAAGCCGAGAATAACGAAGAGAATTCCCACTACCAACAGGCTTAACCCCTTGAAGGTGGTGAATAGAATGCTTTGTTTGAGTTGCTTTTTATTTATGGGAGTTGACATGATTTTTAAGTTTAGGAAGTCTAAGAATTTTAAGAAGATTAAGAATGAAAGAATTTTGCGTATTTATTCCTAACCTTCCTAAACTCCGTAATCTTCTTTTATCTGTGCTTTTGCATTGAGAATCGCTCTACGACTATGCTTATGATTAACGTGATAACAAACAGAATACAACCTAACAGGAACAGCGCTTGGTAGTGCGGGCTTCCCGCAGGGGCTTCGCCCAACTCGGCGGCAATGGTGGCGGGAATGGTGCGTACTGGCTCTAACAACGTGTGTGGAATGAGCGCGGCGTTACCCGTTACCATAAGTACTGCCATGGTTTCGCCAATGGCACGACCTATGCCTAACACGGCAGCTGAAATTATACCTGATTTTGCGTAGGGAATAATCACCCTGAAGATCGTTTGCGCGTGGCTGGCTCCCAATGCAAGACTGGCCTCTTTCATAATACGGGGCGTAGTGCGCAGCGCGTCCTCCGACACGGTAATAATGGTGGGCAACGCCATTATGGCCAGCACAATACTTCCCGCTAAAGCCGTTTCGCCCACAGGCAAATTAAACACCTGCTGAATGAGCGGAACAATAACCACCAAGCCGAAGAATCCGTACACTACGGAAGGAATTCCTGCCAATAATTCGATGAGCGGCTTTAGCAGCGCGCGCGTTTTTGTGTTGGCAATTTCGGCCATGTAAATGGCTACGGCCATGCCCAACGGAAGCGCCAGCAGTATGGCAGCAATACTTACCCAAAGCGTTCCTAAAATAAGCGGCATTAAACCGAATTGTGCCGAGGGGGTTGCGGTGGGATACCATTCTTTTCCAAAAAAAACTTCGCTAAATTTTATATTTTTATCAGGCAATATTTTTCCTGCAAAATCATCGCTGAGGTAACGCTTGGAGAAAAAGGCAATCATGCCTTCATGCTCTGCTACAAGTTCGCTAAGGCGTTGCGGCAGCTGGTTGTAATCTTCACCTAACTCCTCGTCGGTGTAGTAGCTGTTGATATCATCAACGCGGAATACTTCAATATCTATATCCGCGCCGCCAACTTTACTCCAGTTATCAATTTCGTGGTCGAAAATTTCCTTGATTTCGTAAGATGAAAGCGACTTAACGGTGTTGCTTGCGTTTACGGCCAGCACGTAGCCTTCTTCTACTTCGGGGCTGCGAAACAGGCCGCCTGCTTCTTTAAAAAGGAATATGATAATGAGTAGAATAATCAAGCTGCTCACGCCGCCGCTTAACTTCAAAAGTGCTTCTACTATTTTTTCTAAAAACTTTCTCACGTGGTTCGTTTTTTAGTACACAGCAAAGGTATGGCGGGGTTGTTACCGAAATGTAACATGGGTTTGAATTATGTGTTACGTTCTTGTTACAGTTGTGTTACATGATTAGTGATGAGTGCAGTAACACCTTTGTAACATAATCTTAACAACACTTTAGCGAGCGTGTATCACCGCTGATACATGCGGGCTATATTTTTGCCAGCGTAATCTAACAAAAACAAAAAAACGACATGAGAAAAATCGCAGGGGTGGCATTGCTACTGATGTTGAGCGCTAATGTATTTGCTCAGGTGGAGGAGCGGGAACCTACGCAAGTGGAAAAGTTGGAGCAGCAAACAGAGGACTTAAACAAGCGCCTGAAGGTGCTGGAAAAGGTGAAAATTTCGGGCTATGTACAGGCTCAGTTCCAGTGGGGACAGGAGCAGTCGGTGCTCAGGGTGGGACATGCGAAAAATGAGTCGGAGACGAGCTATAGCCGTATTGGTATTCGCCGTGGCCGCCTGAAGGTTACAGCATCCGACACCTATGGCGAGGGTGTGTTTGAGGTGGATATAAATGATGGAGGTATAAAGGTGAAGCACGCTTACGCGGGAATTCACGATGCGCAGAAAATAGCGAGCTTTCGCCTTGGCGTATTCGATCGCTGCTTTGGCTACGAACTTTTGTATTCATCGTCGAGCTTGGAGTCGCTTGAGCGCACCAAGGTGGTCAACGCGCTGATGCCCGACGAGAAGGACTTGGGGATGGAGCTGCAGCTGCAGGCGCCTAAGGAGCACCCGCTCAACTTTCTTAAGCTGCAAGCCGGACTTTACTCCGGTAGCGGTATAGGTAAGGACCCCGATAGCTACAAGGATTTCATAGGTCGCCTGTCGGCCAACAAAACCATAGGCTCGGATATGCAGTGGGGCGCGGGGATATCGTACTACAACGGTCGAGTTTTTCAACCTAAGGCCAACTACTATAGCATGAGCGGTACCTCTTTTGTAAAGGACACCTGTGCTGTGGGCGATTATGCCAAGCGCGAATATTTTGGCGCTGATGCGCAGTTCAGCTTTCACAACCCGCTGGGGCGCACAACGCTTCGCGTGGAGGGAATTATGGGACAGCAGCCGGGCGTGAAAAACTCATCGGTGAGTAATAAGGATGGTAACAACTTTGCTACGGAACTCTACCTGCGTCCCTTCATCGGCGGCTACGCCATGCTGGTGCACGATATAGTGGGTACCAAGTTTGCGGGCGTGCTGAAGTACGACTACTACGACCAAAACACGAGCGTAAAGGGTAACGAGCTGGGTTTGGGTGATACCACGTTGGCCGATGTAGCCTACACTACCTTTGGTTTTGGCGTGATTTATAATTTTTCAAAATCGCTGCGTCTGCAAACATACGTTGACCTTATTTTCAATGAAAAGTCAGATAACCTCGCAGGGTTTGAAGGTGCGCGCAAGGAGAACTTTTTGACGTGCAGGTTGCAGTATAAATTTTAAATGCAAAGGAGCGCAGGTGACGCGGATTATACGGATTTTCACAAATAAATTATTTGACTTTTGACTGACGACTTTTTGACTTTCAACTAAAAATTAAAACAACAAACATCATGAAAAAGATTATTCTTTTAGCCGCAGTGGCAATAGCTGCAATCTCCGGCACAAACGCACAAAAACTTAAGGGTAGCGATACGCTGCTTCCGCTTTCGCAAAAGGAGGCCGAAAACTATATGAAGAAAAACAGTACCTCGATGGTGAGCGTAACCGGCGGTGGTAGCGGTGTGGGTATTGCCGCGCTGGTGGAGGGCACATGCGATATCGCCATGTCGTCGCGCAAGATAAAATTTGACGAGAAAAATAAAATACAAGAGGCAGGAAAATCGGTGTTGGAAACCATTGTAGCCTACGATGCGCTGGCGGTAGTGGTGAACCCTGCCAACAAGGTGAGCAAGCTTACCCGCGAGCAACTGGAGGGCATCTTTACGGGTAAAATTACCAACTGGAAGCAGGTTGGTGGCGACGATATGAAGATTGTATCTTACTCACGTGAAACTTCTTCAGGTACCTACGAATTTTTCAAAAGCAGCGTGCTGAAGAACAAAAACTTCTACAACGGCATTATGAGCATGCCCGCTACCGGCGCTATTATTCAATCGGTGAGCCAAACTAAGGGTGCTATAGGCTACGTAGGCTTGGCTTACCTCAACAAGGAGGTTAAGGCGCTGTCGGTTTCATACGATGGCGGAAAGAATTTTGTGGCTCCTTCAATGGAAACCGCAAAGGACAAAACTTATCCTGTGGTTCGCCCGCTGTACTACTACTACGTAACCAGCGCAAGCAAGGTGGTAAAGCCTTTTGTTGACTATGTGCTTTCTGCCGAAGGTCAAACAACGGTGAAGAATGTAGGATATATTCCTTTGAAGTAGCAACTTCATTGCCGTCTGCTTTAGCTGACGGATAAATGGAAAGTTCAGAATATGGCGCGCGAAGCATCGGTGTTAATCCATGGAAAACATTTGCTTCGCGCGCTTTTGCATCTTTTGCTTTGTCAACCATCAGCTAAAGCAAACGGCAATGAAAAAATATGGGAAGAACTTTTCACTATCTTTGCCTACATGACCCCACAACAAGCCATATCCATACTTACCGAGTGTGCCTCCGAGTCGCGTGTAGCCATACTGCAAAAGGTGTTGGCGGAGCGCACACGGCATATTACGGTGTGCTTGGAGGATTTGTACCAGGCGCAGAATGCCAGTGCGGTGCTGCGCTCGTGCGAGGCTTTTGGTGTGCAGGATGTGCATATTGTGGAGCGTAGGAATACCTTCACGCTGCATAAGGATATTGTGATGGGGGCAAATAAGTGGCTTACGCTGCACAAGTACAAACCTCATAAGTACGAAAATCCTACGCGCGAAGCCATAACGCAGCTGCGCGACAAGGGTTACCGCATTGTGGCTACTACCCCGCATGAAGGTAGCGTATCGCTTCAGGAGCTGGATTTAACCAAGGGAAAAGTGGCGCTGTTTTTCGGCACCGAGCGCACTGGCTTATCCGAAGATGCTTTGCAAGGTGCTGATGAGTTTATGACTGTGCCCATGTATGGCTTTGTGGAGAGCCTCAACATTTCGGTATGTGCCGCCATAACGCTGCAAAACCTCACGCAGCGACTGCGCACGGATAGTGTGGCATGGCAACTAAACCCCGAGGAGCGAGATGAATTGATGTTGCTATGGCTTAAAAAATCGGTGCGGCATAGCGAGGAGATTTTGAAAAGGCAGCTTACTAAACATTAAACTTCCTGCCCTTTTCACTCTCCTACCACCCCATTCACATTTTTATTTTACAAGAATTTCTCTATCTTTTGTACAGCATGGTGGTATGAGGCCTTAAGGGCCCCCACGGATGTTTCCAAAACTTCAGACATTTGCTCATATGGCATTTCTTCAAAGTAGCGCATATTGAACACCAAGCGCTGTTTAGGAGGAAGGGTAAGAATAGCAGCTTGTAGTTTAGCCTGCACTTCACTTGCGTTGAGGTGCGAATCGTTGGAGCAAAGGTTGTTGAGTAGCTGCTCGGCATCACCAGCCGAAAGACGTAACAGCCGCTTAGTTTGGTTTAAAAAGGTAATAGACTCATTGGTGGCAATTCGATACAGCCATGTAAAAATTTGCGCATCACCACGAAAGTTGGCCATGCCCTCCCATGCTTTTATAAAGGTGTTTTGCAGCACATCATCGGCATCAGCATGGGTAAGCACCATTTTACGAATGTGCCAATATAGGCGTTCTCCGTGTCTTTGTACCAGCACGCCAAAGGCATCGCGACGTGTGGTCTCGTTTTGCAGGCGCAGACGCAACTCCACCTCTTCATTAATATGTATTGTGTTGGTTGACAAAATGCTACAACAATCAAAACCCTCACAGGACAAAGACGCTGCGAGGGCTATACTTCTCGTATGACTCTCTTTTTAATCAAGGGTTTAACGGCGAATCAACATTTTCTGAGTTCCCCATTTTTCACCCTTATTCAACTGCACAAGGTAAACTCCCTGCGGTAAAAACTGTAGAGAGACTTCACTTCCTGTCTGTACCTCTTTGCTATGTAAAAGCGCACCGGAAAAACTATATACATTCAGCGTAAGTACACCTTCTTCATCGGTTTTTACATGGAATACTCCGCTATTGGGATTAGGCACAATACTAAAATTCAGCTGGTTCTTGTCGCCGCCCCAAAAGCGGTCAGAGGTAATACCTGTAGTAATACACGTGCTAATAGCTGATTCGGTACTGTACGTATTGCTCGATTGTTCCTGTATGGCCGAAAGCATGTTAAGCATGCCGGCACCACGTGTGGTTTTCGGCAGTTCCTGTAGTGTAGAGTCAAGTGTAGAGCTTTGCTGAAGAATGCATCTTATGCTATCCGGTGTAAGCCACGGGCGCGCCTGCAGAAGCAATGCCACGCCACCCGTCACCACGGGTGACGCCATAGAAGTACCCTGCATTACTGCATAGTAAAAATTGTCCGAGGGTTCCTTTGCCACAACAGATGAGCTAAATCCCGTGTAATTAAAATCATGCTTGTTGACCGACGAAGCTATCATAGATCCGGGGGCCACCAAATCCGGCTTTACACGCCCGTCGGCAGTGGGACCGAGCGATGAAAATGTGGCCATGGCTCCCACCCTTTCATCGAAGTTTTTCCCTATGCCACCTTGTAGCTTGTTCCATGTTGTTTTGGAAACATAGGCACCCACACTGATAATGCTTTTACCTGTACCTCCTATTTCTCCAATAGTACATTCGGTATCACCATCCATCCATGTACTATTAAGGTTTAGTGATTCAAACTCGGCGGGATCATCCTCATCTCCGGAATTCCAGAGGTGTACTTGCCCATAGTCGGCTTTCAGTACCAGCACCGCGCTATACCTGCTACTATTATTGGTTACGCCAACCTGAATTATGCCGCGCGCCTGGCTATTAACTCCATTATAGTTGTAAAAAGCTCCGCGACCCTCCACCTTTATAACGTCAGCGCCATAGGTAAATGTTTTGTCAAAAGTTTGCTCTGTTCTTGAGTTTGTTGTGTAAAGACGGGTATTAAGCCTTTCCCGCAACCTTTTAGTTGTGTTATCCCATATTTCAATATTCCAGTTCATGTTCCTTCCTATATCAGCCCATGCATACACATTAGTTGTGTTGTCTGCTGTCACACCCATTATGGTGCGCACGGTGTCGGTGCTGGACATAAAGCAGTGCGAGGCGTGCAGCTTAACATCACCCTCGTTACCTGCCGCACCTACAATAATTCTACCCGGACCCGATAGCCTATCCATGGCTAAGTCCATGGTGGATGTGCCATCATGTGGCCCCCAGTGGTAACCCAAGCTAAGGTTCACCACCGCTGGCTTTCCTACCGAAGCAGCATAGTTAAAAATGTAATTTATAGCATCAACCACTTCATTATCGTAGCCCTTATTGAGCTGCACCATTACAATATCTGCCTCGTGGGCAACTCCTTTGTACGTTTTTACTTTTCCTCCGCTGCCAGCGGCAATACCTGTTACGTGGGTACCGTGTGATTCGTCCAGAGCTGAGTAAGCCTTTTGTACAATGGTTGCCGGGTCTTTATACTCCGAGCCATAGGTAAATCCGCTTGGCTTTGATCCTTTGGTATCACCTTGATTCCATACGCGCACTACGCGCAAATTTCCCAATGTGTCGTAGAAGGTTGGATGCGTGTAGTTAAATCCAAAGTCAGCAACACCCACCACCACGTCTTTGCCCGTATAGCCTTGCGGAAGCCCGCCAAAGCCCTGCCACACAGAGTCGACTTTTACTATGGGTGTAGCCACATTGAGCTTCGGAAGAGCTCTATTATTGGCAGTAATAAATGTTACTCCTTTTACCTTAGTTATTTTACTTAGTTGAATCGGCGTGGCGCGTAGCGTAACCACACCATCAAGCTGCGTATTCACGCTTGCTCCCGTTTTTTCAACCTCTGCCACATCAAAATCCGGCGTGATAGCAAGCACCACGCCCACCTCCTGCTCCGCAATGCCTGCGCTATGAAACATTGGCGTTACTTGATTCGTATTTTGCTGCTCAATAATTTCTGCCGCCCGCAAATTCATTCCCACTTGGGCGCCAGCTAACCAAGGAAAAAACACAAGTAGTATGCCGAGTACTGCCTTCATAATAAATCTATCAATTATCTGCGAATAAGCATTTTTTTCGCCTCCGCTTTATCTCCATAAAGTATTTGAACAAGGTATAAACCTTGCGATAAAAACTGAAGCGAAATGCTGCTGTTAGTTTGTACGGGCGCGGTGTAAAGCAGCACCCCAGATAAGGTGTATATCTTTATGGTAACAAGCCTGCTTTCTGTCGCATCTATGCTAAAATTGCCACTGTTCGGATTGGGTGTTATGGTATATGCACCCCTGCTCTCCACATGGTTCCAATGTATACCTGTAAATATACAGTTGTTAGGTGCTGTCGGAAAAGCAAACGTGGCATTTTTGGTTTTCATGGCACTCATCACATTCAACTTTCCTGCTCCACGCAACGTTTGAGGCTCCATAGCTATAGAGTCATCTACAATGGTGCTCTGCTGCAAAATGCTTCTTACACTATCGGGGGTTAGATGTGGGCGCTGCTGTAAAAGTAGCGCAACTGCACCTGTTACCATTGGTGCCGCCATTGAGGTACCTTGCATGAGACCGTAGTAGTACTTTTTTCCTCTCGCGGTAACGCTATCTGCAAGAAAAAAATTGCTGCCATCCATGGCATACTTACTATCACATGGGTTAACCGATGAAACCAAAAGTCTACCGGGTGCAATAAGATCGGGCTTAATTCTTCCGTCGGGCGTGGGACCTTGAGACGAAAACGGTGCCATTTTACCTACGCTACCTTGATACTCCCACTCGCTGTTTGTGGCAATACTTTTCCAGCGAAGTTTTGTAGCATAAGCCCCCACGGTTATAAGTTTTTTCGCCGTTCCACCCAACTCGCTTACTGTGCTTTGCGTATCACCATCCACCCAAATATTATCTTTTTGTAGGGCGCTGAACTCCGCTGTTCGATTACCCGAAACGCCAATATTCCAAAGGTGAACCACGCCTCCACCCGCTGCGCTTTTTAACGCTAATACCACACCGTACTTATTAGGGTTGGTGTTTTTGACCTCCATGCCTACATTGCCTCGCTCTTTACCATTATAGCTTTTGTAACCCTTGGCATTTATAGTAATTGTGTCCTTATTGTTGTTATAATACAATGTTTTAGTAAGTGTGCTACTGTTTGTTTTGGTTGAGTACCATGTTGGGTTTACTGCCACTAAACGCTTTTTAGCAGCAAGGTCCCACACCTCAACACCCCACAGCAAATGCTTTCCCTGCTCCATCCAAGCCTCTGCTACGGTCTTCTTTAGCGTTGTCACCCCCACTATGGTACGCATAGTATCACTAGCCGAAGCAAAGCATCGCGAAGCATGCAACTTTATATCGCCATCATTACCGGCCGAGCCAACCAGTATCCTTCCGGAGCCAACCAGGTTATCCACCATTATATCGAAGGGGGAGGTGCCATCGTGCGGACCGGATTGGCTACCCCAGCTGAGATTTACCACCACCGGCTTGCCCACCGTTTGCGCATAGGAAAAAATGTAGCTAAGCCCGTCTATCATTTCCGACCTTGTCCCGTTAAGCATCTCTACCACAACAATTTCAGCGTCAGATGCAACACCCTCATACGTTCTTTTTTTTCCGCCAGCTCCAGCAGCAATTCCGGCCACATGCGTACCATGAGAGCCATTGTCGGAAAGGCATGCCAGCTGTTGTATTTCGCTTTTCTGCGTATACTCGCTGCCATAGCTGTAGGGCACTGGTTTTATGCCCTTGTTATCCTTTTGATTCCATACGCGCACCACGCGTGAGGTGGTACCGGTTGAGTCGTAAAAGGTAGGGTGATTAACATCAAACCCATCGTCAATAATACCCACAACAACACCTTTTCCCGTATAGCCCTGCGGCAAGCTTATCCCTAACTTTACGCTATCAGCACGCGCAACCTTAACCGCTACATCAAGGTTGGGGTAAGCGCGATTATCGGCATCAACAAACAATACTCCATTCAAACCCGAAATCCACCGCAGCTGCGAAGCGGTAGCACGAACGGTTACTATCTCGCTTATGCATGTGCCCACTTTTATACCGGCACTCCTCAGTACGTTTACATCAAAATCGCGGGCAATAGAAAGCGTGACGCCAAACTCCTCCTCCAGCTTACCCCCTTTTTTAAGCAATCCCGATGACGAACGCACTGCCTGCTCCATAATTTGCGATGTGCGCAGCGTCACTTCAGCCTGAGCATTCACTAACCAAGGTAGTAGAAAAATAAAACATAGAAAAACGTATCTCTTCATTCTCTCAAAATATCCGACAAGTTACAAATATACGCATTTTGACAGCGGAGCGGTAGAAAAAAAAGAGCCATTAGTACGTGCAATTAACCTTTTTGTTGATGATAGAAGCTCTAAATAGCTATATTTACAAAATACGCTTGGGCTTTCGGTATAATTTTTGTTACATAAAATTTAATTAAAAAAATCATGGAACAATTTACTGTTGTTGGCATAGGTGAAATACTGTGGGATATTTTTCCTGAAAAACCAGAGAGAAAAGAGCTGGGTGGTGCACCAGGCAACTTTGCCTACCATGTTGCCCGACAGGGCTGTCACAGCTGCGTAGTAAGCGCTGTGGGTAACGATGCGTTGGGCAACGAAGTTATTGAGCTTCTTTCGAAAAAAAAGCTCAACAGCATTATTGAGCGCATTAATTCTCCCACAGGAACGGTGCTGGTGTCGTTTGATGAAAAGAATGAACCCCACTACGAAATTTGCACCAACGTGGCTTGGGACTACATCTCCCTTACACCGGAAATCGAGCAGCTGACTCGCAGGTGTAATGCTGTATGCTTTGGCACGTTGGCGCAACGCAGTCCGGTTTCCCGTAAAACCATTCGGCGATTCCTAGAACTTATGCCAGCCGACTCCTATAAGATTTTCGATATCAACCTGCGCTTAGATTTTCACACTAAAGAGATTATTCACGAGTCGTTAACACGATGTAATATTCTAAAAATTAACGAGAAGGAGGTTTTTGATATCGCTGAGATGTATGATTACGTCCACATGGACGAAGAGGAGATTTGCAGAAAGTTGATGAGGGAGTATAACTTGAAAATTGTAATACTAACCAAGGGCGCAGAATGCAGCTACATATTTACTCCCACAGAAACATCATATCTTCCCACACCAAAAGTAGAGTCGCCAAATCCGGTAGGGGCCGGCGATGCGTTTACGGGTGCATTTATAGCATGGTTGCTACAGGGAAAAACCATTAAGGAGGCACATGCAAAAGCGGTGGATGTTGCGGCCTACGTGTGTACGCAGCCGGGTGCTATGCCTGATATTCCTGTTTAATCACTCCCTTTTTATACTAACATATTGCACCCTCTCAGCTGACTTTTATCTATCCTGCCCAAAATTTCAAAATCGCGGGCAGGATAGATTTTTCCCAAATCCTGCGTTTCAATAAACGAGCATGAGTTTTGGTTGGCAAGGTCAACCACGTTAACACCTCCCGAAGTTCCCAGTGGAGCTTGTGCGAATGGATTATAAAGGTCGCGCAATAAAATGCGCATCCATGGTGGCGTGAAGAATTTGCCGTTTCCGGCAGAGTATGCTTGCGATAGCAGCTCTGTCATGCCATACTCCGAGTGAATGGCGCTAACGCCAAATTTTGCACACAGAATTTGATGCATCTCCTCGCGAGGCAGCTCTCTTCGACGACCTTTCATACCACCTGTTTCCATAATGGTGAGCCAACTGTCATTTTCGCCAACTTCGCGGGTTGTCATGCTGAGCCCGCCTAAATGACGTAGTCGGGCAGGCTTGTCGAAGCGTGCGGCGTTGGGCATAACACCATCTTCCACCCCCGCCCTTTGGGCACCCCCGCCAGCGGGGGATACGCCTCGCTGCACCCCCCCTCCCTCCACTAAATCCAGTAGGGCAAAGGTTACCCCGATAAGTAAGGTTGGTTGATTTTTTTGGCGTAGGTCACCGAGCGTTTTTACCAACTCCTCATGGTTGTATAGGTAAAAGCCGCTTTGCGGATGCTTGCTCTGCTTCACCAAACTCTCCACCATGTAAATGAGCGATGAACCCTGTCGTTCCATATAGCCGGGCAATAGCGCTAACACGCAGTAATGTTCCACGCTACCATAAAAATGCTCAAACCCGCGGGTAAGCGACTCCTCGTACAACTTAACATCAGTAACATAGTGGCTACTGGTTTCTGTACCTGTTGTGCCGCTGCTGGTAAAAGTAACTTGCTGCTCCGCGCCTCCGCAAACAATTTTTTCGGTCTTAAAAAATTCAATTGGCAGAAAAGGAATTTGTTCCACGCTGTTCACCGCCCTCACCTCGGCGCCAAGGTATGACAGGTAGCGGGCATATGGTTCGCACTCCACCGCCTGCCTACGAAAGGTTTCGAGGCAAGCGTGGGTAAAATCAGCTTCGGTGGATATGGAAAAGATGTTTTGCATACGTATGCGCAAAGATACAAAAACAAAAAAGCCGTCATGCGATTTGCGTGACGGCTTTTGGTGGTGACCCCGGAGAGACTCGAACTCTCGACCCAATGATTAAGAGTCATTTGCTCTACCAACTGAGCTACGGAGTCGTTCTTTTACTTGGTGTCCTTATTAATAAGGAGTGCAAAGGTAATCAAATTTGTTAAATTGCCAGCAATTCCCCCTAAATTTTATGAAAAAATAGCTGCTTTATGGACTTTCTGTTCAACAACAAGGTAGTTTAATTATATAAAAATCAATGTCTTAACAAATTTAACAGCTAAATTTGGGGCGAAATGAACAAGTTGTGAACATTGCGTTCCCTTATTTTGTATATTTGTACATAGGTTGAAAAAACGCAAAAATTGACATAAGACGCTATCAATCAGCGATTTTTCAAAAAAGTAGCGACTAAATAGCACAAAAAATCAAATTGTTGCCATGATTGGATTTTTTGTTACCTCCGTCAGGAATTGCAGGTCTTGATGGAGGTTTTTTTATGCCCTAATCGCTACCTTATAAATCGAGTGAAGACACTCAGCGGAAGTTTTTTTCCGAACCTATCCTCCAGTATCAGCTCGCCACTTTCGCGCTGCTTGGGATCACCAAAAACGCTTCTCACCAGCGTGTCGCACACCACCGATGAAAAGCCCAGCGCATATAGGTTTAACACCAAAAATGAGTCGCGCGATTCGAGCATTTTTTCTACACCGCTAAGCAGCTCTAAAATGCCTTCGCTAAGCAGCCAACGTTCACCATCGGGACCTCTTCCGTAAGCGGGAGGGTCGAGTATGATGCCGCTGAATTTTGTTCCGCGACGAACTTGTCGTTGTACATATTTTAGCGCGTCGTCCACCAGCCAGCGAATACCGTCGAGGCCGCTCACCTGCATATTCTCATTAGCCCAAGAAACAGTTTGTTTAATTGAGTCTAAGTGAGTTACATCGGCGTGAGCCGCGCGTGCTGCCAGCGAAGCACCTCCGGTATAGGCAAACAAGTTGAGCACTTTTGCATCGCGCTTCTTGAAATTTTTTGCCACGCTATATATAAAATCCCAGTTGGACGCTTGCTCGGGAAAAACACCAACATGCTTAAACGAGGTAAGCCCCAACCTCAGCTTCATATCCAATCCGCCATGCTTGTAGCTTACCACCCAGCGGTCGGGCATTTCGGAGCGACGCATCCATGTTCCACGCTCGTCGGGGTTGCTGGCTGCGCCCTTTTCGTGCTTAAAGGTAGCGTGCGCCAGCTTGCGCCACTCGGCATCGGACATGCTCGGCGCCCACACCGCCTTCGGCTCGGGACGACGCGTAACGTACTTGCCAAAGCGCTCCAACTTTTCAAAGTTGCCGCAGTCGATTAGCTCGTAATCAGCAAAGTTATTTGGTGATAATAAAACCACTCATTTTCAATTTTAGCCCCAACGGGGCGTTAGCAATAGCATAGGGCAGCCCTATGAGTAAAAAATCGATTCAAAATCATTAAGCCCTGTAAGGGCGAAAGCAAAAGCGTAATTGGCTTACGCGCCTTCAGCGCTTATTTAAAACTTGGTGCTCCTTTCACGTAGGGCTTCGCCCTACGCTAATGTTTACAGGCTTTCAGCCTTTTTAAAAAGGGATATCACAAGCTGTGATACCTCCAATCTACATCAACCTATTCTCTTCCACCCTATACCCCCTATCTTGCGGAAGATTCGGTTGCATGCTGGCTACCACGGCCAACTGGTCGCAACGTTCGTTATTAGGGTTACCGGCATGGCCTTTTACCCAAACAAAGCGCACTGCATGACGACGATATACTTTCAAAAACCTCAACCATAAGTCGGGGTTCTTTTTGTTCTTAAAGTTAGGCGTAGATGCCCACCCAAATACCCAACGCTTTTCAACCGCCTCAACCACGTACTTAGAGTCGGAGTATACGGTAACTTCGCATCCATCGTTTTTAAGCGCCTCCAATCCCATAATTACCGCCAATAGTTCCATACGATTGTTGGTAGTGAGCGCAAACCCCTCCGCCAACTCCTTGCGATGCTCACCCGAAATGAGAACAACTCCGTAACCTCCTGGACCGGGATTGCCACGCGCTGCGCCATCGGTATATATTACAACTTTTGCCAATTTTCTTTTACCCCCACCCCCCCTAAAGGGGGCTATAACTTTTTACGTTTGCCAAGAGCGTCATTGCGAGCGAAGCGCAGCAATCTCACATTTTGCGCCAGTGGCGCAACAAAAAGATTGCTTCGTCGTTCCTCCTCGCAATGACACCTCGAGGTAGAAACTTATATAACCCACCACGGTTATAGCCCCCTTCAGGGGGTTGGGGGTCATGCCTTCAGCGGCGGTTGCGAACTATTTCTCCTTAAAAACTTCTGCCGCGTAATTTCCTGTACTGCCACGCCCTTCATTTTACTTTCAAGCCACGAAATGAGGTCGAGGTAAAGGAATGGACGCTTCTCGTAGGGCAAGCTTTCGTAAGGCAACAATTTTTCGTATAGCTTACGGAATAGCTCGTTAATATCGCTACGGTAGAACGTATCGAGCTTGCTCAGGAACGTCAGCATTTCCTTTTGCACCACGTTCAGGTCGTTCATTTTTACCAGGAAGCGGTAGGTTGACTTTATTTGGTACTCCATCATAAAGTCGTCGCCGCTTTCGTAGGAGGCCACCAGGCGAAGTATGCGCGCAAAACACTGAAGGTCGGAGCGCACTTGCTCGTCGCGGGTGTCAATAATCTTGTTAAGGAACGAGATTGACTTTTTGGCATCGCCGCTACCAAAGTACAAGCTCGCTATTTTGTAGTAGAACACCAGCACGTGGTGTTGGTCAATCTTATTTTGGTTTTTATCAATGAAATCCAGCAACTCGGGTACGATCTCCAAACCGTCCATAAACGTGCCGTCCATAAAGTGCAAGTTCATGCGATTGGCATAGTAGAATGAGCGAGCAAGAATTTCGGCATTCTGGTTTTGAATGTTTTTTTGCCCTACAATCTCCTCGTGCAACGCGTCAAGTACCTCCTTGAACTTAGCATAGTGACGCAGGTAAAACAAACTTTCCAACAAGTAGTTAAACGACTTAAAGTACAAGTCGGGCATGCTATGCTTGAGCATGGGGTGCTCGTTGAATAGATCAACGTTGCGCTGGGTGTGGCGGTAGCACGCCACAAAGTCTTGCATAATGTAGCTGTACCAGTAGTTGGACAGGTTCATGTATAGCAGCTCATACACACCTTGATTGCGCGGGTCGAACTTAGGACGCTTTCTTGCAAAGTAGTCCTCAACAAAAACTATGTCGTTGCGATTACGCACGTGACCGCGCTTCAGGTACAATGCGTAAAGCTGAATGGCAAGGTTGGAGAATTCGTTGGCTTTTTGAATAGTATAGCTCAACTTTTGCACCTCGCCCGTAAGGTCATCGGCACGGGTGGTAGTACTGCGGGTAATAAACTGCGACTCGATAAGCTTTTCAAATTCAACCACTTCCAACGCCGTGGTGAACTGCAATTTATCCATTGCTTGTACCTTGGCCCTATCAAGAATTTTGAGGCTTTGCTTATACATTCCTTTGGCATAAAGAATGCGGGCAAAGTCCAGCTGCTCGTGCAGCGATACGTCGTCGTAGGTGTCTACGCCGCTTTGCCTAAGGCTGGTGAGCAGCTGGTGGTAAAGATAACTCTTTACGTTGGCCAGCTGCGCCTTTGGCACACCGCTTTTTTTCAAAATCTTTGCCTCATCAAAAACCGGTTGCTCATCCATTGCGTCAAACAGAGCAATAAACATGGCATTTTTGCTATCATCAATACGAGTGGCGTAAAGGCGGAAGGAGCGCTTCTCTGCCTTGGTCATCGATTTGATGAGCTCGTGAACAGGATCGGGTTTTATTTTACTTTGTAAAGCCAAAATTTCGATGAAATTTTTTGATAAAAAGATAAACGCTTCGCGATAAAAGGATAAAAACTTTATCGCTTTATCCTTTTATCGTCCCGCTTTGGCGGAACATTTATCATTTTTCCGGAGCAATATTGATAGACAACTCTTTCAATTGCGAGTCGTCAATTTGTGCGGGCGAGTCGATCATCACGTCGCGAGCCGCGTTGTTTTTCGGGAACGCAATGTAATCGCGAATACTGTCGCTGCCGCCAAACATGGCGCATAGACGGTCGAAACCGAAGGCGATACCACCGTGGGGCGGAGCACCAAACTTGAAGGCGTTAGTCAAGAAGCCAAAGCGATATTCGGCATCTGCTTCGGAGAAGCCCAGCACCTTGAACATCTGCTGCTGTATGCCTGCATCGAAAATACGAATGGAGCCGCCGCCGAGCTCTACGCCATTCATTACAAAGTCGTAGGCATTGGCGCGCACGGTTTCCAACTCTTCCTTTTTGCCGCCCATGAACTTTGCCATATCCTCGGGCTGAGGTGAGGTGAAGGGGTGGTGCATGGCGTAAAAACGCTGCGTTTCGTCGTCCCAATCCAACAGCGGGAAGTCGATAACCCACAGCGGAGCAAACTCACCGCGCTTGCGTAAACCAAGACGGTTGCCCATTTCAAGGCGCAATTCGCACAATCCGTTTAGGGTAATTTTTTTGGCACCTGCCAAAATAAGAATCAAATCACCTTGCTTTGCACCAAATTCAGCTGCAATTTTTTGCAACTCTTCTGGCGTATAGAATTTATCAATGCTTGACTTAATACCTTCTGCCGTAAGGCGAATGTACACCAAACCCTTGGCACCAATCTGCGGACGCTTAACCCACTCGGTAAGTTCATCAAGCTGCTTACGGGTGTACTCTGCGCAACCTTCAGCACAAATACCGCCAACGTAGGCAGCGCTATCGAATACCGAAAAGTTTTTGCCTTGTACTTGCTTAGTCAACTCTTTTATCTTCATGCCAAAACGAACGTCGGGCTTATCGCAGCCGTAATCGCGCATGGCATCGGCGTAAGTCATGAATGGCACGTTGTCGAACGTTACGTCCAACACGTGCTTAAACAGGTGCTTCATCAAACCGCCAAACATATCGAGAATATCCTGACGTTCTACAAACGCCATTTCACAGTCGATTTGCGTGAACTCGGGCTGACGGTCGGCACGCAGGTCCTCGTCGCGGAAGCAGCGTACAATTTGGAAGTAGCGGTCGTAACCGGCCACCATGAGTAGCTGCTTAAACGTTTGCGGACTTTGCGGCAAAGCGTAAAACTCGCCGTGATGTATGCGTGATGGCACCACAAAATCGCGCGCTCCTTCGGGTGTTGATTTTATCAAAAACGGAGTTTCGATTTCCAAAAAATCCTGCGCGTCGAGATATCTGCGTGCTTCCTGTGCTACACGGTGGCGCAGTATCAGCGCATTCTTTACAGGATTGCGGCGTAGGTCGAGGTAACGATACTTGGCGCGCAATTCTTCGCCGCCGTCGCTTTCGTCCTCAATGGTAAAAGGCGGCACTTCGGATGCATTGAGCACCTTTATGGCCGATATGCTGATTTCAATTTCTCCGGTAGGAATCTTGGTGTTTTTGCTGGCGCGCTCTACTACGGTTCCTTCTACCTGCACCACAAATTCACGTCCAAACTTTTCCACTGCCGTGCGAATATCTTCCGAAGTTTTATCATCTACCGCCAGCTGCGTGATACCGTAGCGGTCGCGCAGGTCAACAAAGGTCATGCCACCCAACTTGCGCAAGCGTTGTACCCAACCGGCAAGCGTTACTTTTTTCGAAACATCGGTCAAGCGGAGTTCTCCGCAGGTGTGTGTCCTATACATTTTTATTTTTCGTTTAGAGTGTACAAATTTAGGTAAAAGAACTAAAGAACAAAAGAAAAACAGAAAAATAGAATACCACGCACTCCCCATTCTTTTGTTCTATTTTTCTTTTGTTCCATTTTTCCCTAAGATTTTCTATCTTTGCAATCTAACAAAAACAAATTCACATGGCAACTACTGCAGATTTTCGCAACGGTTTGTGCATTACCTACAACGGCAAACCCTGCTCTATCGTTTGGTTTCAACACGTAAAGCCGGGTAAGGGTGGCGCGTTTGTAAAAACAAAAATGCGCAACCTCGAAAATGGTCGCATACTGGAAAACACGTTTACCGCAGGCGAAAAAATTGACATTATTCGCGTGGAGCGTCGTCCGTACCAATTCCTATACAAAGATGAAAGCGGCTACCACTTTATGCACAACGAAACATTTGAGCAAATTGACCTGCAAGAGGAGCTGGTGGACTGCCCCGAATTTATGAAGGAGGGCCAGTACGTGGAAATGATGATTAACACCGACGACGACGATAAGGTGCTCACCTGCGAAATGCCCGATTCAATTGAAATGACGGTGATTTCAGCAGAGCTTGGCGCTCGTGGCGATACTGCTTCTTCAACGGTAATGAAGCGCTGCACGCTGGAAACGGGTGTGGAAATTATGATTCCTTCTTTCGTAAATGAAGGCGAAAAAATTAAGGTTAATCCTCACGAAAAAACCTACTTGGAAAGAGTGAAGTAATTTACGATTTACAAAGTACAATTTACAAAGGAACAACCGTGGCAAGTAGTTGTCACGGCTGTTCCTTTTTGCAAACTGTCATTATTCTCCAAAAAAAAGACCTTACGAGGGATGGCGGGTCAAGCCCGCCATGACAATCTATGTTTAGTTGGTCACTATGTCTCCTGCTGCTGTTGCAGGATTGGCAGCGTTACACGATGGTACGGCCAAGCCAAAGGCACCTGTACCGTCGGGACAGCGGGAGAAGGAGTAAATACCGTTAGCGGCCTTGCTGTAATCGGGTGTAATTTCATCTCCTAAAACACCATCGATGCTTAAGCGAAGAAATGTATCTACTACATCTTCGCTGGGATTTTTCAACTCAAATTTTACGTTTTGCTTTGCGGAAATGCCACTCACACCTGTATATTCATTTGCACCGGCAGTTGTTGCATCTTTGTTTACAATCGTGTAATATCCACCCGCGGCAATGGTGGTACTTGCACCACCCGTCCACCATACCTTTTTTGCTGCGGTTTCCTCATTTTTTATTAAGAAAACGCCTTCAAGCGAAATGGCAGCCGCTCCCTTATTATAAATTTCTACAAACTTTCCGTTACCGTCTACCTCATTTATCACCAGCTGGCCGTAGTCAACTGTGGTAGCCCCCACCCTATACCCGGCCCGTGAGGATTGCGCTGAGCCATTTTCGTTGGTTGCCTCAATGTAGTATACAACGGTGTCACCCACCGCTTGAGGCATTATTTTGGCAACATAAATATTGCCGTTTGCACTCATTGGAAGGTCGTTTTGCGTTGCGCCGTTGAGCGTCCACGTTACCACAACACCACCGAGCGTGGTGCCAAAAAGCGAAACCACTTCAGCTGATATGGTAACCGTATCGGTAACTGAGGGTGCTACAACATTGCGAGACTGGCTGGAAACAGAGGGCAAGATTACAATCTCCGTTAAACCCACCGCGCTTACGCCGTTGGTAGCGCCCGGCGTTCCCCCCACTACTGTGTAATACCAGCTGCCCGTGCCATCGGGTACGCGCGAGTACACACTTGCCCTGTCGGCATCGGCTGATACCTTAAATAGGTCGAGACTGTTTCCGTTGGGATCCTTCAACTCCACCACAATAGCCTTTGTCGCTGACAGTCCTTTTATTAAATTTCCGCTGCCGCTAGCACCTTTGAGCAGCAAGAATCCTCCGGCCGCAATGCTGTGCGCCGAGGTACCCGTCCACGTTACTTCGGGGTCGGAGCTAGCGTTGTTATAGTAAATAGTAACTTCACTAAGATTAATGGCTTCTGTGCCGCTATTGTACAACTCAATGTACTTGTCGGCATCGGTGCCATTACCATTAATTTCGTTCAACTTCAAACCCGAATAGTCTACCGTAGCCAACGACGTATCGCTGTTGCCATCGGGCTCCTGATCGATAATTTCGTCACCATCATTGCTGCACGAGCAAATGCCAATTGTAAGCAAACATGCCAAAAGCAAACTCTTTTTCATACGCATCTGTTTTTTAGTTAGCCATACAAAAATAAAGAGCTACGCATACTAATACCAACAAATTAAACAAATAGGGTGATTTTGTCAACGAATAATTTAAATGGAACTATCAATTGTCACGTGCAAAATTGCACCCTTGCCAATAAGAAAATGGCGGTGCAATACATTAAGGAGGGTATACCCAATAATTAGTTTACCGGAAGTGTTCGCGTAACATTTTTATCATGGTGAAAGGTGTAGCCCACGCCCCACTCAAAGAAATCAGCGGTGGCAGCATGCGCCTTAATGGTAATACCTATCCACAGGTTTTTGGTAACATAACCACGTACGCCCACACGTTCGTAAAACTGCCTGCGCTCATCATTTTGCGGATGCCGACGCGTAAGGTACACGCCAAAATCAAAAGGTACAACCAAGCGAGGTAGCAATACCCACTCCCACCGAAATGCCACTGCGGGACTAAAAATATCGCTTGCCTTGCTTCTATTTACCAGCGTGGAGTCCATTTCTCCGGTGGAAATAAACAAGTCAAGTCCACCACCAACACGATACTTATATGAGGGTTGATACAGCACACTGACGCCCACCGTGTGTTTCCAATACACCGGCGCGCCAATGCTGTTTTGTTTTTGCCCCATGGCGTACATAGTATTCAACCGCCAATGCTTCTCGTACTCAGGTATGGTAGGACGCCTCCATGTACCCACCTGATCATGATTGGCTGCTACAAATTTTGCCGAAAGACCTATAGGTAAAATGTTAATGCCCATATTGGGTTTTTGCCGTGCACCATTGGAAAAGTGCTTTAATCCTGCGGAAAGACTCAGCTGAAAATACTCATTCACGTGATAGCTGGCGTACAGCGAAAGATCAACGTAACAGTTACGCGTGGTGCTGATGAACAAGTTTGATTGATTGTACTCATTATATGTGTCAAAATCCCAAGCCCAACCAAAACCTCCCGAAAAACCAAATGAAAAATGCTGATTGGGACGAGGGTATGTAAAGGGTATTTCAAACCACCCAAAAAGCGCCTGCGGATAACCGATGTCTTTATTTTTAAAGTTGCCGGAAAAAAAACCAACGCCCAACTTGGGCAACCTGTATATTTGGCTGTAAATATGGTTGGGAGGCATTTGCCATGCAAACTTTGCCGACACTGCTTGGTAGTGGCTTTCGTCCACTAATCGTTGAGCATCACCACCCGCATGGTTAAAAATTGGGCCGGCTTCCACCAAAAACTCCGCCCAGTAAATATTCTTTTCCTTTGGCGTTATTTTTCCTTTAAGAGTGGTAAAAATGGAGTATTTGGTTGTATCGGATTGCGCGCGCGCCGTATGCTGTAGCGCAATAACGACCACAGCAAGCATCATAATTTTTATGTGCGCACGCCCACTCACCACCATTATACCGCAATGGGAGCTTTAATGCCCGGATGCGGGTCGTAATGTTTCAGCACAAAATCTTCGTACTTGAAATCAAAAATGGATTTTACCTCGGGGTTAATTTCCATAATAGGTAATGCGCGCGGTTCACGACTCAGCTGCGTGCGCACCTGCTCCATGTGGTTGAGGTAAAGGTGGGTGTCACCTAAGGTGTGTACAAATTCACCGGGCTGCAGGCCTGTTACCTGTGCCATCATCATGGTGAGCAGGGCGTATGAGGCAATGTTGAAGGGCACGCCCAAAAATGTATCGGCGCTGCGCTGGTACAGCTGGCATGAGAGTTTCCCGTTGGCCACGTAAAATTGAAACATGGTGTGGCAGGGCGGCAAGGCCATTTTATCTACCTCGGCCACGTTCCACGCACTTACAATGTGGCGACGCGAATCAGGATTTTGTTTTATGGCTCTTTCCACCTGCGCAATTTGGTCCACGTGGCCGCCGTTGGGCGTAGGCCAGCTACGCCACTGGTAGCCGTACACATGACCTAAGTCACCGTTGGCATCGGCCCACTCGTCCCAAATGGTTACACCGTTGTCCTTGAGGTACTTAATATTGGTGTCGCCGTTGAGAAACCACAGTAGCTCGTATATAATGGATTTGAGATGCACCTTTTTTGTAGTCAACAGCGGAAAGCCTTTTTGCAGGTCGAAGCGCATTTGGTTGCCAAATGTACTAATGGTGCCCGTGCCTGTACGGTCGGTTTTTTCCACACCGTTATCCACAATGTGCTGAAGTAGGTCAAGGTATTGTTTCATGTTCTATAATTTTAAGCCCCACCAACCTCCCCAAAGGGGAGGCTTTGGGTTTGTGCGTTGGTTATAAGCCCTCCCTATGGGGGAGGGTTGGGAGGGGCTTTTTATTTTTATCTCTAATCGTCGCTCCCACACGGCTACTATGGCAAATAAAATGCGTAAAAACAGCATCCAAAACACCGAGGCACCTACGGTAACAAATAAGAGCAAATCCTCAATATTGCTATGTGATACGGCTATATGGTGGTTGAGCAAATCGAGCTCCTTTTTATTCACTTTTCCGCTTTCTTTTTCCTCAATCATTACCGCTGCCCCATAGGCCAATCCGAGTGTTTGCGACACAATCCACAGGAAGGATGTTTTTGCCGGAAGGCCAAAAATACGCAGCAGCGGACGAAAGATTTTCGAAACCCAACGCATAACGCCCAAGTCAGCGAGCACGCGCTGCAGCACGGTGAGCGTGATAATAATGGTAAACATTTTTGCCACCAGCGCCAGCGTATTTACCGCCCAATGTACCAGCACCACGGTAAGGTTGGTTTCCTTCACTACAATGGTTTTTACCGCAGAGTCAATCACTCCCTTGGGCAATATTTTATTGAGTAAAAAACCGCAAACTATCGCAAATAGCAATCTTAGCACCACCATACGAACGGCCGATGAGCCTGTTTTCTTTTGTATGGCTGTTTCGAGAATAAGGTTGTGCGCGCAAAGGCACATCAGCGCAAGTATGGTTATGGAGCGCGCGTCGAAACCTACGGTTTCAATAACCGCAATAGCTGCGTAAATGTTGACCAATGCGCCCGAAATAAACACCAGTGCGGCTTCACCCTGCAGGCCTAAGTACGAGAATAGTGGTGTGAGCCACTCCGAAATTTTTGCAATTATACCAAAATATTGCAGCAGCATTACCCCAAACGAAATAAGCACCGTAATACGAATCATCCACCACGCGGTTTTAAGCGCGGCTTGGAATCCCTTTACGGCAGAGGCTTTAATGGTATGGGCAATATTACTATGTTGCTGTGTGCTCATTAAACTTTATGATAAATGCTCGCTTTGCTCGCGATAAAAAGATAAAAAGATAAAATGGATAAAATTTATCGCGAAGCATTTATCTGTTTATCGTGCGAAGCGCGTTTATCTTCTTCAAATATTTTC
Source organism: Bacteroidales bacterium (assembly GCA_031553765.1). GTDB lineage: Bacteria > Bacteroidota > Bacteroidia > Bacteroidales > UBA932 > JAITMY01. The sequence goes on along the minus strand of JAVBKY010000003.1, from coordinate 636,594 downwards.
AACTCCAGCTGCTCTCCATCAAAATCTGCATAGGTAGATCCTGTAATCCAATCGCTTAGCACGACCAGTTTCGTTCCCCCGGGTAAATCACGCATTGCCGGAGCATGACGATGCCCGAGCACAATAAAATCTACCTCTTGCTTGCTGATTATTTTCTCAGCAACTTTATACAATGGCTCTTCTCTTCCACCAAAATTTTCGGCAAGACCTTTCTCTATACGGTTGCGCTTACTCCATGCATTACCCAATGCCATTGCCCAGCGCGGGTGTAGCATGGAGAAAAATCGCTGTAACCATGTGCTGGCAAAAAGTCGCTGCAGCGGTTGTGTTACCTTATGTCCGTGCGCCAGGTAAAATATTTTTCCATCAAGGTTCACCACTTCACCCTTGTGATGCATAATTACGCCGCACTCTGCGTGTAAATAATCTTTTGCCCACTGATCGTGGTTACCAACAAAGTAGTGAATTTCCACGCCACCATCGGTCAACTCTGCCAACTTACCCAAAAATCGCACAAATCCCTTGGGTATCACGCATTTGTACTCCCACCAAAAGTCAAACACATCCCCCATAAGGTAAATCCTTTTGGCAGAGGATTTTATACTATCCAACCAGCGTACTACCTTGCGCTCGCGTTCAACAGGGTTGCTGAGGTCTAGGCCAAGGTGCATGTCGGATATGAAGTAGGTGTGCGTACGCATGGTAAATTTTGAGGCACAAAGGTACGGATTTTTTCAAGTTAATTTTGCTACATTTACGCCCAGTATAAACCTAAGACCCTAACAGGGTTTTGAGAGCCTGTTAAGGTTGGTCAAAAACTACCATAAATCATGCATAAAATTATTCTTGCCACGTTAGTCGCCACAGTACCACTTTTAGGGTTAGCCCAACCCGCCGAAATTCCGCTGTGGCCTAATGGAGCACCTAATAGTAATGGAATTACTACTCCCGAAGAAAAAATGGAAAACGAGCGCGTGGGTAATGTGTCGGAGCCTATGATGTACAGCTACGCTTTACCAAAGACAAAGCAATCCACCGCGGCTATTGTTATTTGCCCGGGTGGAGGCTACGCGCGACTGGCGATGCAGCATGAGGGACATGATTTTGCAAAGTGGCTCAACGAGCTAGGTATTGCGGCTTTTGTACTCAAGTACCGCATGCCCAACGGCCACCATGACGTGCCGCTAAGCGATGCCCAACAGGCTTTGCGCATGATTAGGCAAAATGCTAAGAAATGGAACATTAACCCCGATAAGGTAGGTATAGCGGGTTTTTCGGCCGGTGGACACTTGGCCTCAACCGTTGCCACACACTTTTCCGATAAGGTTACCCGCCCCGATTTTGCAGTGCTGTTTTACCCTGTGGTAACATTCGATACCACGTTTGCACACGTAAATTCCCGCTACCGCCTTATTGGAAAAGATGCTCCGGAAGAAATGGCTAAGATGTACAGCAACGAGCTGCGTGTAACATCGCAAACACCTCCTACCCTACTCTTCCACAGCGACGACGACAAGGTTGTGCCCGTACGCAACAGCGTTGATTTTTACAGCGCGCTTAAGCAAAATAAGGTCCCTGCTGCTATGTACATTTTTCCCACAGGTGGCCATGGCTGGGGCATGAGGGAGGAGTTTGCGTATAGCAAGGAGTGGCGGGAGTTGATGAGGAAGTGGTTGGAGGTAACTATAAAATAACTTTCTCCGTAAAGATTAATCCTCCGTTTTAGTATGAGGCAAAACAAACCCGATTGGTTTGCGGGGCTTATTTAATGTTTTGTTTTTGGTTTGCAACTCCGCCAGAGTCTCATTAATAAGCTCCAACTGCATACGAGTATCTTCGTTTATATCGTTGTAGCCGGTAAATACCTCTTCAATATACTGTTTCAGTTCTTTGATTTCGCTTTGAAGTTCCTTGGCTTCACTTACGGAAGGATTTAATAACTGCTGACGCACTGCTACAAATGCTCTCATGATGTTAATATTTACCGCTATCGCAGGTTTACTATTCAACACAGATGACAACATTGCCACTCCTTGTTCTGTAAATGCAAATGGCTGATAACGAGCTCCTCCCCATCTTGAGGTCGCAATTTGCGACCTCAAGATTTTCAATTCCTGTTTTGTTAATTCAAACATGAAATCAATTGGAAATCGCTCTATATTGCGTCTAACTTGCTCTTTTAATCGTTTTGTTTCAACTTGATACATTTCTGCTAAATCAAAATCCAACATTACCTTATAGCCTCTTATTTCGTATATCTTGCTTTGAATAGTTGTAAGTTCCATTTTTTGTTTGTTTTTTTGTTCAAAATGCCAATTTGGTATCTTGATGTCACAAATTGTGACATCAAGATTTTTACCCCGCCCACCCTTCTCTATCCAAACTCCTGTATTGAATAGCCTCCGCCACATGATCGGGCAAAATGTTCGGTTCGCCCGCAAGATCAGCAATGGTTCGCGATACCTTAAGAATGCGATCGTAGGCGCGGGCAGATAACCCAAGGCGCTCCATGGCCGTTTTGAGCTTAGCGGCACCCGCCTCGTCCAAGCGGCAATGCTCCTTTATAAGGCGGCTGTTGAGCATGGCGTTGCAGTGAATGCCCTCCTCATTCTGCAAGCGCTCGTGCTGAATAGTACGCGCACGTACCACTCGCTCACGCACCTGCGCACTGGTTTCGGCAGGCGCCGCGTCCGATAACTTATCAAACGCCACCGGTACTACCTCAATATGGATATCAATGCGATCAAGCAAGGGACCCGAAATGCGGTTGAGGTACTTTTGCACCATGCCCGGCTGACACACGCACTCCTTTTCGGGATGGTTGTGGTAACCGCAGGGGCAAGGATTCATGCTGGCTACCAACATGAAGTTGGCGGGATATTCCACCGAAAATTTTGCACGTGAAATGGTAATACACCTATCCTCCAGCGGTTGCCGCATTACCTCAAGCACCGTGCGCTTAAACTCGGGCAGCTCATCGAGAAACAACACACCATTGTGCGCCAACGATATTTCACCGGGCTGCGGATATGTTCCGCCACCTACCAACGCCACATCGCTAATGGTATGATGCGGTGCGCGAAATGGACGCTTAGTAATCAACCCCTTGGTTTTATTTGTATAACCTGCCACCGAATGTATTTTGGTGGTTTCCAACGCCTCATTTAGCGTAAGTGGCGGAATTACAGTGGGTATTCGTTTAGATAGCATGGTTTTACCGCTACCCGGCGCACCCACCATAATTACGTTATGTCCGCCCGCGGCGGCGATTTCCAGCGCACGCTTTACGTTTTCTTGACCCTTTACCTCCGAAAAATCGACATCGTAGGCGTTGGCGTGTGAAGCAAATTCCAAACGGGTGTCCACCACCGTTCGCTCCAGCTCACACTCGCCGTTAAAGAAGTCAATTACCTCCTTTATATTTTCCACGCCGTATACCTCCAGCTTATTTACCACGGCAGCCTCGCTGGCGTTTTGCTTGGGTAGAATAAAACCTTTAAAGCCCTCCTCGCGTGCCTGTACCGCAATGGGCAACGCTCCTTTAATAGGCTGCAAACTGCCATCGAGCGACAGCTCGCCCATAATAAGGTAGTCGCCTAATTTGTCGGCACCCTCAATTTGTTCCGAGGCCGCCAGCGTGCCAATGGCCAACGGAAGATCATAAGCCGAACCCTCCTTGCGAATATCGGCCGGCGCCATGTTGATTACCACCTGCTTACCCGGCCACTTGTAGCCAAAGGTGCGCAGCGCGCAGGTAATGCGGTGCTGGCTTTCCTTCACCGCGCTATCGGGCAAGCCCACTAAAAAGAAGCCCACGCCGGGCACCACGCTTACCTCAACGGTTACGGTAGTGGCATTAATACCGTACACAGCGCTGCCAAATGTCTTAACTAACATAAAACAAATTACAGTTGTCATGCTCCCGAGGTCAACAAACGACCTCAAGGCAAAACTTTTAGTTATAATAAAATAAGAATTTCCTCCCCGTTGAGGGAGGCGAGGGACAGGTATTCCAAAGGTACGCTTTTTTCACAATGTTCAAAACCCCGCAGCTACCTGTTCATTTTTCCCCGAAAAGATTTTTACAAAAAATTTGGACTTAACATTTCGCGGTTCGTATGTACGAATTTTTCGATTTCTAAAATTTAGATATTAAAAATAGCTGGGTTAAAATCAATAGACTTTTCACGATTTCAACATTGCATAGCAAGCATATTTTTATTAACATTGTACTATGCCAATAGTCAAATAGCGTTTTTATAATATCATATTTATCAAATATTTACAATTGCAACCCGTTAATTTCCTTGTTATAAAAATGTCAGCTTTTAATCCTGCAAGGTTTTTGCCTAAAACATATTTACAGAGCTAACAGGCTATTATAATAATCATTGGTTTTATTTATTTTTCAAAAAAGAAAAGACAAAATATAATGTAAGAAGGGTTTGTTGAAAACCTTTTTTCGATGATAGATTTTACCTCCATAGAATACCTTAAAAATGGAAATCCTAAACAACAGCGTTGCTGTACCTTGCTACAGGAGTTAGGCATTTTTGAGAAATTAAAAACCTATACGCCGCTGCTTACGGGTACCATTCCTATTGAAATAGATACCGATACCAGCGATTTGGATATTATTTGCGAAGCGCACGATTACCAAGTTTTTGATAGGGAGGTAGAACAATATTTTGGTAACCAAGCTAAATTTGTAGTCACAAAACCAAAAACATCGACTTGTATAGGGTTTTGGTACAAAGGTATGGAGATTGAAATTTACGCCAATCCAACGCCTGTGATTTTACAAAATGCTTATCGACACATGCTTGTTGAATATCGGTTGTTGAGGTTATTTGGTGAGGAGTTCAAACGAAAAATTATTGAGTTAAAAAAAGGTGGCTTAAAAACCGAACCTGCTTTTGCCAAGTTACTTAGCGTAAATGGCAATCCTTACGATGGTTTGCTTACCTTTGAACAATTAACAGACGAGGAGATTTTAAGAAAATGGAACAGTTAAAGAAAAAGATACTGCAGCTGAAGCAAGAAAAAAATGCTGCCATACTTGCTCACTACTATACGTTACCTGAAATTCAAGAGGTTGCCGATTACGTAGGCGATAGTCTTGCGTTAGCGCAACAAACTACTAAGTTGAAAAATAAGTTGGTAGTAATGTGCGGTGTACACTTTATGGGTGAAACGGTAAAAATTCTTGCACCTGAAAAGAAAGTATTGCTGCCCGATATGAACGCAGGTTGTTCATTGGCAGAATCATGTGAGTACAGCGCATTTAAAAAGTTTGTAGAGGCACATTCGGGTTATACCGTAATTTCGTATGTAAATACTTCGGCTGCGGTAAAATCGCTTACTGATATTTGCTGTACATCGAGCAATGCTTTGGCCATTGTAAACAGCTTACCGAAAAGTGAGAAGATACTTTTTGCACCTGATCGTAACCTGGGTAACTACATAAAGGTAGAAACCGGACGTGATGATATGGTAATTTGGGATGGCGCTTGCCATGTGCACGAACAATTTTCTATTGAGAGGTTGGTAGATTTGATGCGTGAACATCCGCAGGCAAAAGTATTGGCACATCCTGAATGTAAGGAAGCATTGTTATTACTGGCTGATAAAGTAGGTTCTACTGCAGCGCTACTTAAGTTTTCGCAAATAAGCGAGGCACAGGAATTTTTGGTAGCTACTGAACCCGGTATTATTTACCAAATGAAGCAAGCCAGCCCTGAAAAAGTATTTATTCCCGTACCGCCCATTGATAGCACTTGCGGTTGTAATAACTGTGAGTACATGAAGTTAATTACGCTTGAAAAATTGCTTCATTCTTTAGAAACCGAAACACCTGAAATTAGGATAGAAGAAGAGTTGAGGAAAAAGGCTGAAGGGTCGATTGTAAGAATGTTGGAGATTTCGGAGAAGTTGGGGTTGTAGTTAGTAATTTGTCTTTAAAAATATATGTCTCAATTTTTTGATCCGCATACGGAATCGGAGCGACAGGATGTGGATTTTGATAGCCAAATTCGTCCCTCGGGTTTTGACCAGTTTCGTGGGCAGGATAAGGTGATAGAAAACCTGAAGGTGTTTGTGCAGGCGGCTTCCATGCGTGGCGAATCGCTTGACCACGTATTGCTGCATGGTCCTCCCGGCTTGGGAAAAACTACGCTTGCTAAGATTGTAAGTAACGAGCTTAATGTTGGATTTAAGGTTACTTCGGGCCCAGTACTTGATAAGCCCGGTGACCTTGCAGGATTGCTCACCAGTCTTGAACCGCGCGACGTTTTATTCATTGATGAAATTCATCGCCTGAGTCCCATTGTGGAGGAGTTCTTGTATTCCGCCATGGAGGATTTTGTAATCGATATCATGATTGACAAAGGTCCTTCGGCACGCTCCATACAGCTGAAGTTGAATCCTTTTACGCTGGTAGGAGCAACTACCCGTAGCGGCTTGCTCACCGCTCCCCTACGCGCTCGTTTTGGCATTTCGTGCCACCTGCAATACTACGATTCGGATGTATTGGCAAATATTATTACCCGTTCTGCAGGTATTTTAGGTATAAGTATTACTTCAGCGGCAGCCAAGGAAATATCTACTCGCAGCCGTGGTACGCCTCGTATTGCCAACGCTCTACTCCGCCGTGTGCGCGACTTTGCGCAGGTAAAGGGACGTGGTGAAATTGATTTAGAGATTACGCAGTTTTCGCTTGAAGCGCTGAACGTAGATAAGCACGGTTTGGATAAAATGGATAACACCATTCTCACCACCATTATTCAAAAGTTCAAAGGCGGTCCTGTTGGTATAAGTACGTTATCAACAGCTGTGGGTGAAAATGGCGAGACTATTGAGGAGGTTTATGAACCATTCCTCATAAAAGAAGGGTTTATTGTTCGTACACCGCGCGGTCGTGAGGCTACAGAATTGGCTTACAAACACCTTGGTTTTGCCAAGGAATGGGGAGGTAGCGGAAGACTATTTTAGCGAAAAATTCGTATATTTGTAAATCCATGAGAGAACAGGTTGGAAAATATTGTTTAGACTTATCAAAACTTGTTTTTGGTGGGGCTATCATTTCAGCCATAATGAAGGAAAATATTTCACTTGTTTGGGTTGTACTTGTGGGAGGCTTTGTAGCGGCAACACTTGCTGTAGCCAGATTTTTATTAATTAAGTATAAAAAATAAATGTTATGGCACTTATAATTCTCTTTGGATTAGCTGGATTGTTTGGACTTGGAGTTATTGCATATGTGCTTATTGATAATGCAATACACAAAAATAGACATCACGCTTCCTAAATAAAATTGTAAGGCTGTTACTCAAATAACAGCCTTTTTCATATAATGAAAATATTATGAAACTCCCATGGAACGATAAAAAATTTGTGCTGCTCATTATTGCCGTTGTGGTAGTAATAGCGCTTGAAGTGCTTTCCCTTACCGGCATTCATTTGCCTATGCCTTACGCACCTTTTGTGTTTGGAGCATTTATTTTAGGCATTGGCTACGAGGTGCTGTGGGAAGGCTTGAAAGCTTTATTACGATTGAAATTCAGTAGCATTAACCTGCTTATGCTTATAGCGGTGGTTGCGGCATTTTACTTAGGTGAATATCCCGAAGCGGCGGTAGTAATTGTGCTGTATGTAATGGGCGAAAAGTTGGAGGATATTGGCGTAGAGCAAAGCATGAGCGCGCTTGATGCCTTGGTGCAAAATTCACCTAAAACCGCTACGCTAAAATCTACAGGTCTGGATGTACCCATTGCTGATATCGAAGTTGGCGCCATTATTCAAGTTAAGCCGCACGATCTTATTCCGTTGGACGGTGTGGTGGAGTTTGGTGAAACTACAATAGATGAATCTACCATAACGGGGGAGCCTATTCCAAAGGATAAAATCAAGGGTAGCAGCGTATTTGCGGGAACGCTTAACAAAAGCGGCTTTGTTGAAATACGTGTTACCAAGCCCGCGGCGGATAGCACGTTATCGAAAATTATTGAACTCACCTTTGAGGCGCAGTCTACCAAATCCAAGAGTCAAAAGTTTATTCAGCAATTTGCCAAGGTGTATACGCCTATTGTGATTCTGTTGGCATTGCTGACTTTTGCTGTTCCTGTTCTACTTTTTGGTCACGAGATAAATGCTGCGCTTAAGCAAGCCATAACCTTGTTAGTTATATCGTGCCCATGCGCACTGGTTATATCTACGCCTGTGGCTATTTATGCAGCTATAGGTAATGCTTCGGCGCGTGGCGCGCTCATAAAGGGTGGCATGTACTTGGAGCAAATGGCAAAGGTGAAGGCGGTGTGCTTGGACAAAACCCGCACTATTACCTACGGTAAGCCCATTGTTTCCGATGTTATTTCGCTTGACGGAAGCGATCGTGAGGAGCTGTTGGCATGCACTGCCGGAACGGAGTTTTTCTCGGAGCATCCCTTGGCGCAAGCCATTGTGGAGGCGGCCAAGCGTGAAGGTTTTACGCCACACGAGAGCGAGAAGTTTGAAAGCCTTGCGGGTAAAGGCGCAAGGGCCTACTGCAAGGTTTGCGAGGGTGAGGAGGTGTTTGTAGGTAGCCTTAACTTTATACGTGAACATCAACCGGTTTCGAAGGAGGCGGAGGATGCTGTTGCCCAGCTGTCAGCGCAAGGAAAAACGGCAGTGGCCATTAGTTTTGGTCACGGCGTAGCGGGCATTATAGGGCTAACGGATGAGGTGAAAGCCGAGAGTGCGCAGGCTATTGCCGAAATGAAGTACATGGGACTTGAGCCCATTATGCTTACGGGTGATAACGATAGCGCTGCTCAACACGTGGCGCAGGAGGTGGGCATTACGCAGGCGCATGGTGATTTGCTGCCGCAGGATAAGGTAAAGTATTTGAAAAATGCCTTGGCAAAATATGAGTACGTGGCCATGGTGGGCGATGGCGTAAACGACGCTCCGGCCTTGGCTTTATCTACCGTAGGTATTGCTATGGGTGCGGCGGGGAGCGATACCGCCATTGAAACAGCCAATGTAGCGCTAATGAACGATAGGCTATCGCTTATTCCGTTTTTGGTAAAGTTGGGAAAAAGAACAGTTGGTGTTATTAAGGCCAATACCATTGGCGCCATTACGGTGAAGGTGCTGTTTATTCTGCTGGCATTTGCCGGCTACAGCAACCTTGTACTTGCCATTACTGCTGATGTGGGTGTAACGCTGGTGGTGATTTTGATAAGCCTTACGCTGGCGAAATATAAGGGTTTACCCCCAACCCTCTAAAGGGGGCTATAACATGCTGCGCTTGTTGGCAGCACAGTATTGTGGGTGGCTATCCCCCGCTGGCGGGGGTGCCTGAAAGGCGGGGGTGGTAGTTTAGAATTTTGACCTCCACCCCCGGTCTACGACCACCCCCGCCAGCGGGGGATAGCCAACACACATTTCTTTCCGAACTTATGTGGTTATAGTCAACGCTAGAGCGTGATTGGTGGCAACACCGCTGTATGCTTCATCAGCAAAATATCGGGTTGCAGGCCTTGCTTGGCAAAGCGTAAACCTGGAATGCCCAAGTCCTCCTCCCTATTGATATACGAAAATAATTTCAGGTCATTTTTAATGAGTTCCTGCTCCAGCACCTGATAAATTCCGTTGTAGTCCTTTTCCGCTTTTTCAAACAGAATATCGAACGAATCATTGTTGATGGGGCTGCCAATGGCAAAGGCGCAAATTTTGCCTTCAATGCGGATAATTCCGCCCGTTAACCCAATTGCCTTAAAATCCTTCAGCGTGCGCTCTATCGCGCTGTTTTCGTCCTCCAAGGCCTCGTCCAACTCCCCTGCTTCCTTCTCGGTCATTTGCTTATGCTGAAAGGCTAAAATATCGGCAATATTTGCCTCCGAAATGGCTTCATACTCGTAGCCTTCGTGGTTGCGCAAAAACTGGTTTACTGCGTTGCGCTTGGGTTGCAATCGCTTACCTTGCAGTGTTAGCAGGTTTTGTGAAGTGTGAATGTATTCTGCCCAATCGCGGTCGGGCGTTAACTCAACATTCTCGTACTGCTTCGAGGCGTTTTTAAAATCCTCTATCATATCGTCGGCAATGCCCCACAGCACAAGGTTACCTCCAATGTTATCGGAATGACAGCGACGCAACTTATCCAGCGCTTCCGCTAAATTACCAACCCCCACAGGCATAAAGTAGCACGCGCCAAACCCTTTGCGGTGTTGCTTTACAAATAAAAACCCTCCGTCAAAGCATACCTGCGTATCATACTTTTCAGCCAAACAGTATAGGCTTCCTGCCGATAGCTGGCACGATTGGTACTCCGTTTTTTCAACAACAGCCCTTATTTTGGGCAAATCACTCGGCTCTATATTTTTGAATTGTAACATGCTAAAAAAGAAACGGACAAAGATACAAATTAGTACCTTGTCCGTTTGCTATTTAGGGTTAATAAAGGCTTACAACTTTTTGCCGAATTCCGCGGGTTCTACCATTTCTATTTGTAGGCGCAGCTCCACTACGGTTTCCAACTTTAAAAGGTGAAACTTTTGGTTCAACTTCGTTTTCATCATCCTAAAGTTGAACGCGTAAAACACCAAAGGCAATACTATGGCAAGCAAAAGGAAAACGAGCACTCCGCTTAGAATTAGCTTATCCCAGGCCGAGGAGTAAAACGATTCCACTTGTTCTATGATGCTAACTTCTATCATTTTTTAATCAACGTTTTTTGAATTTCTTCACGATAAAAACGCTGTACTTTCTGTTTTATGATAGGTTTTAACAAAAAGGTTTTGCCTTGCTACAAAAGTTCGTGAATCTCCTCTATATGCATTTGCAGATGGCTTAAGTACCCCTCAATCATATCTTTTAAGGTGATTTTGTTGCCTTCAAAGTTCAGCCAATCGTTATTCAGTTTGTCGTTGTTCACAGCATTTATTACCTGAATAATATGGAGGTTGTAAAATTTCCACAGCTGTACCATATTTTTCCAATCCGCGTGCTGATAATCCTGTAAGGCTATCCACAAATCATTATCCTGTTGGTAGTCGGGAAATGTTAAATGCTCGCTATACTGCAGTCGAACCATGCGCTGGTGGTTGTTGCTTGCTGAGTCAATTAGGTGCCCTAATAGCTGCTTTACGCTCCTGTTTTGCGAATTGCGTTTTAACGCTGTTGCCTCCTCCGACAATCCCATTAACAGAGCTTCTTCGGTTTCTAAAACTCGGGCAATTCCATCGGTTATATGCTTAAAATTCATGGTTAAATATGCTTTAAATAGACAAAAGAACAGTAGCCTCAACATTTGATTTTAACAGATTTGTAATTTTATATTCTTCAATATCAAATTTATACGCACGTTGTTTTTTTGACTGCCAAATCTCTTCCCAGCATTTAACAATAGAATCGGGTAGGGGACCGTTGGTCTCGAATTTTTCCATTTTGGTAGCCTCAAATTTTCGCCCAACAAACCCTTCAGGAACGTTTTCGAGGGTGGTTACGGGGCATCCTAAAATCGTAGTGTAGGCTCCCATGAAGTCACTTTCATAATCGGTGTACAGGCAGTACAAAGTGTTAAAATCGGTTTGATTGGGGATTTTTTCAAACAGCTTTTCCTGCATAAATCTGCCCCAAAGCGTGGCGAGATCCTGTCCCGATTGTCCGTTAAGGTTGCTTGTGCGAACTTCTACTCCTATAATGTTAAAAGCGGAAAGTGTTATTGTATTCATATTAAATATATTGATAATTAATGTTTTACAGAATTGGGATATAAAACTCGGTTTTCAACTTCTCCGGAGCGGTTTTTCTTGGGTCATTTGCATACTTTTCCATGGATGGAACATTACGCAATTCGTAGCCGCTATTGGGTAACCATTGCCCAAAAATGTAGTTGTACGCATCGTTTAAGTATTCATACGAGCCTTGGTAAACAAACTTTGCGAATTTCCCGCAAGGTAGCTGTTTTATACCTATTTCATCATGTGGTTTTGCTGTTTTATGCACTACCAGACAGGCATCGTATCTCAACTTGCTGGGCTCAGTTACGTGAGGATCATCATGGCAAACGCCAAAATGTTCAATGCCGGCCGAGAATAGTTTTTGTGTTTTTATCTCGGTCCACAGTTTTTGCCAAGTGGCATCGTAGTCGTTGTCCTTATAGTTACCAATAAGGCGAATATACAGCGCCGTTTTTTCGGGCATGTCAATAATGCTTGGCCCCTTTATGTTGAGCGCTTGAGTGTTTCGCGTTATGTTCATAATAGTATAGTCTTTGTGGTTTCTGTAGTAGCTGGGCGATATGCCGTAGAGTTGCTTGAACGATTTTGATAGGGATGAGGGTGTTTCGTAGCCCACCTTTTCAGAAATTTCTTGTATGCTTATGCTGGTGTAGCGCAGCAATCGTGCAGCAGTTTCAACGCGTACTCGTGCGATGTATGCCCCTATATTTTCGTTTAAAAATGCGTTTACAATACGATGAAAGTGGTAGGGCGAAAAACAGGATATTTCGGCCAACTTGTTTAAGTTAAGCGGTTTGTCAAGGTGGTTGTTAATGTACTCCACCATCAGATTGATGCGCCGTTGATATTCGGCCAGCGTTGATGTTTTTGCCGGCGTTTGCGGTTGTTTCATGTAACAAAGGTATAGGGTGGGGCAGTAAAACACTTTCCCAATCTTGCGATTTTTTAAACAAAAAAGCGGGGCAAATTTTGCCCCGCTACTTTATATTCTACCATGTGTTTCCGTTAAATTGCCGCTGTAAACTGCTTTAGGAATCGCACATCGTTTTCAAAGTACAGGCGCAGGTCGCGCACTTGGTATTTGAGCATAACCATGCGTTCAACGCCCATGCCAAAGGCAAAGCCGCTGTATTTTTTGCTATCTATTTTGCAAGATTCAAGCACGTTGGGGTCAACCATGCCGCAACCGCCAATCTCAAGCCAGCCCGTTCCCTTGCAAATATTACAACCCTTGCCTCCGCAAATGCTGCACGATACATCCATTTCAGCCGAAGGCTCGGTGAAGGGGAAGAACGATGGGCGCAGGCGAATTTCAACGTTTTGACCGAACAGCTCCTTGGCAAAGTAAAGCAACGTTTGCTTTAGGTCGGCAAACGATACGTTTTGGTCAACGTATAGCCCTTCTACCTGATGGAACATGCAGTGCGCGCGTGCCGAAACGGCCTCGTTGCGGTACACGCGGCCCGGGCATACAATACGAATGGGAGGCTGCTGCTTTTCCATTACGCGCACCTGTATGCTGCTGGTGTGCGTGCGAAGTAAGGTAGGGTTGTCGTCACCCTCCTTTTTCTCCACAAAAAACGTGTCCTGCATATCGCGGGCGGGGTGTTCGGGTGGGAAGTTCAGCGCACCGAATACGTGCCAATCGTCCTCAATTTCGGGACCTTCTTCTACCGTAAATCCAAGGCGTGAAAAGATGTCCAGAATCTCATTGCGTACCACTGATACCGGATGGCGTGTACCGATGCTGTCGGCAGTACCGGGACGCGATGTATCCAGCGATAGGGTTGTGGTGTCGCTGTTTTCAAGCACCTCGCGCAGCTCGTTGATTTTGCTCTGCGCCTTATTTTTGAGCTCGTTTATGCGCTGTCCAAACTCGCGCTTGGCATCGCCCGAAACTTGCTTAAACTCCTCGAAAAGTAGGGTTAAATCGCCCTTTTTGCCGAGCATTTTTATACGAAATTCCTCCACCTTTTGAGCGTTGTCCGCAGAAAAGGCTTCAACTTCGGAAAGGAGTTTTTCTATTTTTTCTTTCATGGTAAATCTACTTCTTCAACACCGTCATTTTAATTATCATCACATCCTCGGCAGGACGGTCGCCGGGAAGCGTTTTCACGTTGGCTATTTTGTCAATGATATCAAGCCCTTCAATGGTTTCGCCAAATACGGTATAGCCGCCATCGAGGAAGGGTGTGCCGCCAAGGGTTTTGTAGGCTTCACGCTGCTCGGGTGTGTACTTGAACTTTTCCATGGTTTCCCACTGTGCCATCACCTGTTGACGGGCAATATCTACTAGTGAATCGTAGTTCACCTCCTTGCCTTGAATCTGCAGCTTCTGCGCTTCGTCCATCACTATTTTGTTAAACATGGCTTGCAGCGGCTGCTGGCTCACGTTCATTTCCATTTGATCCAGCTCAGCATCGGTGCTGGGCTTACCCTGTACAATGTAGAATTGTGACCCTGATGAGCGCTTTTCGGGGTTCACCTGATCGCCGGTACGGGCTGCCGATAGGGCGCCTTTTTTGTGAATGAGCGTATTATTAAATTCTGCAGGAACAGTATAATCGGGACCACCTGCGCCATACTGCTTCCCGGGTTGCGGATTACGCGACTGCGGGTCACCACCCTGTATCATAAAATCCTTAATTACACGGTGAAAAATAAGGCCGTTGTAAAAGCCCTCTTCGGCCAACTTTAGAAAGTTGTCACGGTGTTCGGGCGTTTCGTTGTACAACTTTACCTTGATATTGCCAAGGCTGGTTTCAATAAGAATAGTTTTTTCCACAGGTTTTTTATTTTGTTTTTTTGTTAGACAAGAAGAATTAAGAGTTGCGGCAACAATCAGAAAAACAGCTAAAGCGGCGTGTTTTACTTTCATAAAAGTATTATTTATGGTAATTTTGTTAGTTTTAAATGAAGCACAAATATACGATTTTATTGCCAATTGCCCAAGTTTAAATCATACCTCATCCTGCTCGCTCTGATGCTGTGCACAACGTTGTTACCAGCGCAGCGCGTAGCCGTGGTGTTTAGTGGTGGCGGTGCCAAAGGTTTGGTACACTTGGGGGCGCTAAAAGCGTTGGAGGAAAACGAAATCCCCATTGACGCCATAGCCGGTACTTCCATTGGCGCCATTATTGGCGGCATGTACGCAGCGGGCTATACGGTAGATGAAATGGTAACCTACCTCATGTCGGAGGATTTCAAGCGCTGGTCCACGGGCGATTTCAGCAAGGAAGGCTACTACTACTACAAGCAGTACGACCCTGATGCTGAAATGTTTTCCCTGCGCATGAACATTGACCGCAAATGGAACACCAAGTTTGTGCTGCCTACCAACCTCATACAGCCATACCAAATGGACTTTGCTTTTATGCAGCTGTTTGCAGGCGCTAATGCCGCTGCTAAGGGCAACTTGGATAGCCTCATGGTACCCTTCCGCGCTATGTCGTACGATGCCTACTACAAGCGTCCCTACGCTCCTTCGCGTGGTGATTTAGGTACGCTGGTGCGTGCCTCCATGAGCTTTCCCGGCATATTTAAGCCCGCGGTGGTGGATAGCATGCTGCTGTTCGACGGTGGTATGGTAAACAACTTTCCGGTGAACGTGGCTCAGGAAGAATTTTCACCTGATTTCATAATTGGCGTAAAATGCTCCGATAACTACGATCGACCCACCGAGGACGATGTTTTTTCGCACATTACAAGCCTTATGTCCCGCCCCACGGAGTACCAAATTCCACAGGGCAAGGGCGTGCTTATCGATATGGATTCGTTGGGCGATGTAAACCTTATGGATTTTAATAGGGTGAAGGAGCTGATGGAGCAGGGCTACCGCGAAACGATGGAGCAAATACCCTATATTAAAAGAAGTGTGCAACGCAGGGTTACCGAGGAAAACGTGTACCTGAAGCGCCTTGCTTTTCGTAAAGAAATACCGCCCTACAAGTTTAGCAAAGTGCAGGTAAGTGGTGTGCACGAGGGCTTGGAAACCTACATTAAGGAAGAACTGGAAAGTGAGCCGGGCAAAACATTTTCGCTTAAAGAGGTAAAGAAGCGCTACTTTGGCGTGGTGTCCGATGGTGCCGTATCCACTTTTTACCCCGTAGCTATTTATAATGAGGCAGATAGCACCTATGATATGAAAATACGTGCCTCGTCAGCACCTAATATAAGACTGGCGCTGGGTGGCTGTTTTTCCAATTTTTCCAACCTTGGTTTTTTGGGAGGCGAGTATCAACATTTTTCTACATTTAAATGGCGTCTTGGCGGTAACATTTACTTTGGCAATGTGTACAACTCACAAAAGTTGTACAGCCGGATAGATACGCGCATAAAAAAGTGGCGAATTCCCGTGTTTACAGAGGCGGCTATAACCCATAATTCGTTTGACTACTATAGCAGCAATCCCGACATGATTTTTTCCGATACGCGCCCAGATTTCATTCAGGATGATGAGGTGTTTGGTGCACTGAATGTGGGTACGCATTTCTTACTTAATAGCGCGCTACGTCTTGGTGGTACGGTTGGTGTTCGTAATGCTCAGTACTACGCCACACAGGATTTTAAATCGGGCGATATTCCCGAGAAAATGACCTTTAATTTCATTTCGGGAAATCTTTCCATCGACCGTAATACGTTAAACTATAAGATGTACCCTACTAAAGGGCTGGTAGAGCAGCTGTCGCTAAGCTACGTGTGGGGAAAGGAGTTTCACACCAATGGTACCACTTCGTATGACAACGATACAACAAAAATTGGCAAGAAAGAGCCCAAAGGTCTCCACAAGTTTTTCTCTCTTAAATATATGAGACAGGATTACGCGCTTGATTTTAAGCATTTTACGCTTGGTTACCATTTGGAGGGAGTTTTGTCGCAAAATGTGCTGCTTAGCGATTACTATTCTACGCTGCTTATGCTGCCGGCGTTTCAGCCCATACCCAACCTTCAGGGATTTTTCCTTGAAAACTTTAGGGCAAGCCGCTACGTTGCTGCAGGGCTTATTCCTACCTTTGCGGTCTTCGATCGTTTTTACATGCGCACCGAGGCTTATGCTTTTCTGCCTTTTACTACCCTAAGCAAAGAAAATACAACCTCTCCGGTGAGGTACGAGAGTGGTTCCGACTTGCTGAGCTCCATTAAAATTATGGCCGCCGCAACGCTTGTGCTCAATACACCTGTGGGGCCGCTGGCGGCTTCCATGTCGTACTACACCAAGGACAACAACCAGTTTTACTTTTCCATCAGTTTTGGTTACAATATTTACAATAAACGAGCATTTAACAACTAAGCAGTGAACCCACTTAAACGCTTGGCGAGCGATACCGCTATATACGGCTTCAGCACTATTGTTGCACGCCTTATAAACTACCTGCTGGTGGCATACCATACGCGCATTCTCGATCGTGCGCAGTACGGTGTTTTCACGGAGTTGTACGGCTACCTTACTTTCCTGCTGGTGCTGCTTACCTACGGTATGGAAACGGGTTTCTTCCGCTTTTCTTCGCGCAAAGATCAGCAGCCGGATAAGGTGTTTTCCGTGGCGCTTATTTCGCTTTTTACCACATCGCTGCTGTTCTTTGTGCTTGTTGCCACCAATGCAAGCGGCGTAAGTTCGTTTATTGGCTACGCAAGCAACCCCAACTATGTGCTACAGCTGGCTGGTATCATTGCCATTGACGCGTTTATGTCCATACCCTTTGCGCGATTGCGCTACCTGGGAAAAGCCAAATTGTTTGCTGCGCTTAAGCTATCCAACGTGGTTTTTTACGTGCTGGTAAGTGTTGTTTTTCTTTCGTTTTTACCGAAATATTTTGCTGAAAATCCGCAGTCATTTTTGCTGAACTGGTTCTCACCAACACCTGATGTAGGCTACATTTTCTTGGCTAATGTGCTGAGTAGCATATTCACGTTGCTGCTGCTTTTGCCCACCATTTTCAGCATCAAATTTACATTCTCGGGGAAACTTTTGCGCACCATGCTCATTTACTCGCTTCCGTTGCTCATTGCGGGTTTACCGGGTATTGCCAACGACTATATTGACCGCGTGCTGTTTAAGCATTTGTACGCCGACCCCTCCTTTGCGCTTGATCAGCTGGGCGTGTACGGCGCCAATACAAAGTTGGCCATGCTCATGGTAATTTTTGTGCAAATGTTTCGCTATGCCGCCGAGCCGTTTTTCTTCTCACAGGCCGATAAAAGCAACATGCGCACTATGTTTGCCGACGTAATGAAGTACTTCGTCATTTGCGCCATGTTCATCTTTTTGTTCGTTACACTTTACATTGATTTCTTTGCCTACTTCACAGGAAAGGAGTTTCGAGAAGGCGTGGATATTGTTCCTATAATGTTGTTTGCCAATCTGTTGCTTGGCATCTCATTCAACCTTTCCATGTGGTACAAGCTGTCCGAAAAAACGCGCTATGCCGTAATTATTACCCTTTCGGGGATGCTGGTTACTGTGCTGGTCAACGTGCTCTTTATTCCGCGCTACGGCTACCATGCCGCGGCTTGGGCACACTTTTGCAGCTATGCCGTAATGGTAATTATCAGCTATGCGCTTGGACAAAAGTTTTACCCTATCAACTACGATTTAAAGGGCATTGGATTCTACATTTTCGTGGGTTTAGGCATTTACGCTATCTTTGTACTCTTTGGGCATACTGCTTCGTTGCTAAAGTTTGTGGTTGCCACGCTGCTATTGGCTGGTTACTTTGCCATTGCGCTGTGGCGCGACGGACGTCCCATTTTGCGCAGGGTAGGGCAGATGTTAAGAAAGAAGTAGCCCACATTTATCTGAAATTTGGAATCTGAAATTTGAAATCATTGTATGCAAGTAAAAGTAGTTAACCACTCCGCCTTTGATCTGCCGCAGTACGCTACGGCGCAGTCGGCAGGGCTTGACCTAAAGGCTAATACTACCGAGGATATGGTACTGGCGCCGCATCAGCGCGTGCTGGTGCCCACGGGTATTTTTATTGAGTTGCCCGATGGCTACGAGGCGCAAATCCGCCCGCGTAGCGGCTTGGCCTCCAAGTTTGGCATTACCGTGGCCAACGCGCCCGGCACTATTGACCCCGACTACCGTGGCGAGATAAAGGTTGCACTGGTAAACATGTCCACCGAGGCGTTTATGCTCAAGCCTGGTGAGCGCATTGCGCAAATGGTGGTGGCCCGCTTTGAGCGCGTAGAATGGCAATTGGTTGACGAACTCAGCGAAACCGAGCGTGGCGAGGGAGGCTTTGGACACACTGGAAGAAAATAAAATACGGATAAAAAGATAAATGTTCCGCTTAAGCGGAACGATAAACGCGCAAAGCGCGATAAAAATTTTATCTCTTTATCTTTTTATCGTCCGTGAGGACATTTTATCTGAAGATAGATTGAAAAGAACAAAACACATACTTTTACTGCTACTTGTAGCCCTATTTTGCATGCCCACAGCTTTTGCTAAGGACAAGCAACCCCTTGTACCCACGGGCGAGCGCAAGCCTATATCGGAGCGTAAGCGACAGGAGCAAATTTACTTTTTTCATGAGGGGAAAAAGCGGCTCACCTTTAACGATAACAAGAATGCCGAGTACTGCTTTCGTCGTGCCCTTAAGTCTGATCCGTATTGTGATGCGTGCTACTATGAGTTGGCAAATATGGCTACAGCAGCCAAGCAAATAGATGAAGCCATTGACTTTTCGCGTGCAGCTTACGAGCTGGATTCATTCAACGTATGGTATGCCTTGCGTTTAGGCCAGCTATTGGCGCTTAACGGTGATTTGGAGAATGCCGAAAGCTACTACGAAAGAGCAATTGACTTGAACCCAAAATTGCAAGAGGCCTACGCAGAGCTAATGCTTATTTACGATAAGGAGAAAAAGTACAATGAAGGCGTGAAAATGGTTACACGCTATCAGCAAAACTTCGGTGTTGATGAATCGAGTCTTATCTCAAAGCAGAGTTTTTTGTATAAAGAGGGGAAAATAGATGAGGCCGTTGTTGAGTCAAAAACGCTGGTGGAAATGTATCCTTCCGAACAGCAGTACTGGCTTATGTTGGCGGAGTTGTACGGTGCGCAAAAGTCCGATTCGCTTTCATTTCAAGTGCTTGGACATGCTAAAACACTTGACTCCACCTCGCTTGAGTACATGGTTGGCTTGTCCGATTACTACCGTCGTGTTTCAGATTTTGAGAGCTACTTTGCTACCATGCTCGTAATTTTTTCGAAAAAAGAAACACCTACTACCACCAAGCTGCAAGTGCTGGATTTTTTACAGCAGTTTCCCGCTATTGAGCAAGGTTTTTCCTCCACTATTGATTCACTTTACGTTTTAGCGCGTACCAGCTATTCTTATAGGCAAGATTTTATTTCCTCTATTGATCCGCCTTCCCCTGTGCCGCATGCCGAATATTCCTACCAAACGGAGCTGCTTTATTCAAAGTATCTTATTCAAACACAGCGATTTAAAAGCGCTATTACCTCACTTAAATTGATTACTGCACGTGGTGCTTATGATGCGTACATACTTGATGTAATAAAAAATAAGCGCGCGTCAAAATTTTTTAATGCATACGCAGTAGAATCTCTTGCCTACTATGAAGCGTGGGGTCTGTTCTTTGACTTGCTTATGTCGCAGCGAGCGTGGGGGGCGTTATACAGCGAAGCCGATAACTATGCCTCCGTTTTTCCCGATGGATACCGTGCTATCTTTCTTAAAGGATTCGCCTGTTTTCAGGAGAGAAAGTACAACGAAGCACTTGATTTTTGGCTGCAGACCGAGAAGATTTCAGCTGATGCCGACACTACGTTTCGCGCTCACCTCTACTCCTCCATTGGCGATGTGTACTTCTTGCAAAAAAACTATTCCAAAACCGATAAGTATTTTGAGAAATCACTGAAGTTAGAACCTAATAATATTCTGGTACTCAACAACTATGCATACTACCTTAGCATACGTAAAACCAAGTTGAAAAAGGCATTGGCTATGAGTCAGGTAGCTATTGATGCAGAGCCTGATAATGCTACCTACCTTGATACCTATGCTTGGATTTTGTACGAAATGGGACGCTATGAAGAGGCAAAAAAGGTGTTTCAGCGCGCGTTGGTTCATGGTGGCAACGAGGAGGGTGTAATGCTTGAACACTACGGTGATGTGCTGTATGCGCTTAAGGAAGTTAGCAATGCGCAAATATACTGGGAGCGCTCTCTGGAAAAGGGTAACGATTCGCCCGAGCTACGTGAAAAATTGAAAAAAAAGGAATAAAAATCACATAGTGAAAAGCAACATTTTTATATTAATCCTGCTTTTGTCCGGTATTTCATTGTCGGCACAAACCAACAGCACTGTGAAAAAATTGGAGCAGCAAAAAAAGCAGGTAGAAAGCGATATTGCATATACTAACTCGCTGATTAACAAAACAAAAACGGAACAAAAGGCCAGTTTGGACAACCTTAACCTTATTCAAGTTAACATTGTTTCGCGTAAGACATTAATTTCCAGTATCGATAAACAGTTAGCTATTCTTTCGGTTGAAATTGCCGACAAGCAAAAAAGGGTGGCTGTACTTTACGATGACTTAGCAAAGCTAAAAGAAAACTACGCTAAGATGGTAAATTTTGCCTATCGTAATCGCGATACCTACACGCAGCTCATGTATATTCTTGCTGCCGATGACTTGGGTCAGGCCTATCGTCGCATGAGCTACCTTAAAACTTATTCCGAGCATCGTATTAAGCAAGCTAAAAATATTACACAACAAAGCGAGTCCATTAAACATGAACTTGATGCCTTAAAGGTTAAAAAAGCCGAACAGGAGTACCTACTTGGTAAAAAAACGGTGGAGCTGGTAGGGCTTGGCGCGGAGGAAAAGCAGTATCAAAATACGTTGGTTAAGTTAACGGCGCGCGAAAAGGATTTACGAAAGGATTTGGAGGCAAAGAAAAAGCAGGCGGCAAAGTTGGATAAAAATATTGAAGATGCCATTGCCGAGGAGGCTCGCCGTGAGGAAGCCCGTCGCCGCGAAATGGAGAAAAAGAATAAGACAGCAGCAGCAAAAATGGCTGAAGCTGAGGTTGTTGGTAATACCAAGTTTGAAAAAATGCGAGGTAGCTTACCCATGCCGGTAGCCAAGGGTGTGGTGGTTACCCGCTTTGGGGTTTATGATCATCCTGTGCTTAAGGGTATTAAGGTTACTAGTAATGGTATTGATATTTCTACAAGTGAAGATGCTGTAGTAAAAGTAGTTGCCGATGGTGTTGTGCGCAAGGTGTTTACTACAGGTGCTGTGACTAGTGTACTTGTTCAGCACGGACTTTACTACACGGTTTATACCCACCTTAAGGCCGTTAAGGTACAAGCAGGTGACGAGATTCGCGCAGCTCAACCCATCGGTTTGGTTACACCGGCCCCAGACAGCGATCGGGCTATTCTGCACTTTGAGCTATGGAAGCAAACTGTTAAGCAAAACCCCGAAATTTGGTTGGCAAGGTAGGGGAGAGATTTAACAAATGCCGTTTTGTGGGTTGTCACCCTAAGCTTGTCGAAGGGGTGCGGCGTTGATTTAAAAAATTTGCCCTCGCTTCGTACTTCGAGAGGCTCAGTATGAGACAGTGCACGTTATTCATGCAAAACTTATGTAGCTATGATCACATTCCACATCGAGAATATCCCCTTTAAGCTAGCTAATCGTCAAAAGTTAAAAGCGTGGATTAAACAAGTTGCCACGGAAGAGGGCAAAACGCTTGGCGATATTAACTACATCTTCTGTGGCGATGATTACCTCCTATCGGTAAACAAAACCTACCTTAACCACGACTATTTTACCGATGTAATTACCTTCGATTATTCCGAGCAATCCGTTATTTCCGGCGATGTGTTTATTAGCGTAGATACAGTGCGCGCAAATGCCCAGGAATATAGTGTTTCGTTTGAAAATGAACTATATAGGGTAATGGTTCATGGTGTCCTTCACCTTTGTGGCTATAAAGATGCTTCAAAGTCCGAGAGTTTAATAATGCGTAAAAAAGAAGATTTGTATTTAACAGCTGTGCAATTTTGATTTTAGCTTTTACGAGTGGAAGAATGAATTTTAGCTATGATATAATTGTTGTGGGTGGAGGGCATGCCGGATGCGAGGCCGCTGCTGCCGCCGCCAATCTAGGCTCCAAGGTGTTACTCATCACTATGGATCTTAACAAGTTTGCCCAAATGTCCTGCAATCCCGCTATTGGGGGTATTGCCAAGGGACAGATTGTTCGGGAAGTTGATGCCTTGGGTGGTTACACCGGAATAGTAACCGACCGATCGACCATTCAGTTTAGAATGCTCAACAACTCTAAAGGACCTGCCGTTTGGAGTCCTCGCGCGCAGTGTGACCGTGTTAGCTTTTCCGCTGAATGGCGTAGTGTGCTTGAATCACTCCCCAATATTAGTTTTTGGCAGGATACGGTTTTGGAGTTCCTTTTAGATAGCTCAAATTCTAAAAAGGTTGTTGGTGTTAAAACGGCGTTGGGCGTTTCCTTTTTTGCAAAAGCTGTAGTGTTAACTGCCGGAACCTTTCTTAATGGGAAAATGTTCGTAGGGCGTGCGACTACCATTGGCGGTAGGGCGGGGGATATGAGCGCTCCAAGACTTTCTAATCAGATGGAGGAGTTGGGAATAGAAATGGGGCGCATGAAAACCGGGACCCCCGTTCGCATTGATGGACGTACTATTAACTTTAGTGTTATGCGCGAGCAACCCGGTGATGAAAGACCGTGGAAATTTTCCTATTGGGACGATACACAACCTGTTAAAAACCAGCTAAGTTGTTACATTACAGAGACTAACGAAGAGGTGCACGAAATCCTGCGTAAGGGATTCAAGGATTCGCCCCTTTTCACGGGTATTATAAAAGGTGTGGGACCGCGTTACTGTCCTAGCATTGAGGATAAGCTACGCACTTTTGCCGATAAAACTTCTCACCACTTATTCGTGGAACCCGAGGGGCGTACCGTGTGTGAATTTTATCTCAACGGTTTTTCATCTTCGCTTCCATTTGATATTCAAGAACTTGCGCTGAGACGTATACCTGGACTCGAAATGGCTCAAATGGTTCGTCCCGGGTATGCTGTAGAGTACGATTATTTCCCTCCTACGCAGTTAAACCACACCCTACATTCTAAGGTTTTGACAGGTTTATTCTGTGCCGGACAAGTTAATGGTACTACAGGCTATGAAGAAGCCGCTGCTCAGGGTTTCGTGGCGGGTATTAATGCTCATCTTTGGGGACACGGTTTACCCGAATTTGTACTTTCCCGCAGTCAAGCCTACATTGGTGTACTTATCGATGATTTGGTAAGCAAGGGTGTTGATGAGCCCTACCGCATGTTTACCAGCCGTGCAGAACATCGTGTTTCGCTTCGTCAGGATAATGCCGATATACGCCTTTCGACTCTGGCCTATGAGATGGGGTTACTTTCGCGCAGACGTATGGATAAGGTGGAAAAAAAACAGGATAGAGTTACCGAAATAGTTTCCTTTTTATCCAAGAATAGCGTTGCCCCCGAGAATGTAAATTCCTTATTGGAGTCAAAGGGGTCTTCGCCTATAGTTCAAAAACGTCCCTTAGTGGATGTGCTTTCTCGTCCAGAGTTTTCTTTGGCTGATTTGCAAGGTTTGTCTATGGTAAAAGAGTTTTTGGGAGAGGCAATAGATGAGGAGTTGGTGGTGGCTGTAGATAGCGAGGTAAAGTACAAGGGATATGAAATTCGGGATAAGAGAGAGCAATTAAAGGTAGATAGGCTGAAAAAAGTTGTTATTCCGAGTGGGTTTGACTACTCTTCTGTGGGTTCCCTTACCATGGAGGCTCGTACAAAGTTGTCTAAAATTCGCCCCGAGAATATTGAAGAGGCACAACGCATACCGGGTGTTTCCCCAGCAGATATAGCCGCCTTGTTGGTGAGGTTTGGTAGATAGTATTTTTTTGTTTCACGTGGAACGTGGTGAGGTGAATTTGCGGAACGCAAAATTCATCGGAATGTTTCACGTGAAACGATTTTTTTAGGGGCCCGAAAATCGTTGGTGTTGAGCGGGTGATTTTTTCGAGCGGGTGGGTGTTTTCTATTTTGGTGTGTCCGCGTTAGCGGATGATTTTTTTTGAAAAATCTTTATGAACTATCCTTCCGATATGGTGCGGCAAAAAGTGGAGTCTTTGCCGAGTTTCCCCGGGGTGTATCAGTATCTTGATGCTTCAGGGACGGTAATTTATGTAGGGAAGGCAAAAAATTTAAAGAAGCGCGTTACCTCTTACTTTGTAGAAAATAGGAAACAGGAGAATAGAAAGGTTCAGGTGTTGGTTTCAAAAATTGCGGACCTTATTTTTACGGTGGTGGCTACCGAAGCTGAAGCATTCCTCTTAGAGAATACCTATATAAAGCGCCTGCAGCCCCGATATAATATCAACCTCAAGGATGATAAAACCTATCCCAGTATCTGCATCAAGAACGAACAATTTCCTCGTGTCTTCCTAACCCGTCAGGTGATGAAGGATGGCTCTCGATACTATGGACCATACTCGTCTGTTCGCGCTGCTCGCTTCCTTCTTGATTTTGTTCGCCACCTTTATCCCATACGCACTTGTACCCTTAAGTTGAATCCAAGGGATATTGCTGTGGGAAAATTTCGGTCGTGCCTTGAATTGCAGGTGGGTAATTGTAAGGGGCCGTGCGTAGGGCTACAGTCGCTGGATGACTACAATGAGGGTGTTGCCTATATTATTTCTATACTCAAAGGCGATCTTTCCATTGTTAAGGAGTCGGTTAAAACCGCGATGTTGGAAGCCTCGGACAACCTAAACTTTGAATTGGCTAACGGTCTTAAAGAAAAACTTCAAATTCTGGCTGACTTTCAAGCCAAGTCTACGGTGGTGAATTCTTCAGTGGGTAACGTGGATGTGTTTTATACAGTAAAGGAAGGTTCTTTGGTTTATAGTAGTTTTATACGGGTGGCTAATGGGGCTGTGGTTTACTCCCATACGTTGGAACTCAACTCTCCACTAGATGAATCCTTGTCCGAACTTTTGTCTTTTGCCATTGCCGAGATTAAGGAGATGATTGGAGATTTGAATAGGGAGGTCATTGTACCTTTTGAGCCAGACACGGAGTTTGAGGGTATTAGTTTTTTCACCCCTCAGCGGGGCGACAAGTTGAAGTTGCTGACTATGGCTGAACATAATTGTCGAGCCTATATTGCTCAACGCCTGTTACAGCTGGAGCACACTAACCCCGATTCGGCAATTGAACAGCGACTCAAAACCATTATGCAGGACTTGCATACACAAGCCTTGCCCTACCATATAGAATGTTTTGACAACTCCAATACGCAAGGTACAAATCCAGTGGCGGCCTGCGTTGTGTTTAAGAATGGCAAGCCCAGCAAGAAGGACTATAGGCACTTTATGGTGAAGTCCGTGGATTCGCCAAACGACTATGCCTCCATGGAGGAAATTGTTTATCGTCGTTATAAGCGATTGCTTGATGAGGGTGAACAATTACCTCAGCTAATAGTAGTGGATGGTGGAAAGGGACAGCTAAGCGCAGCTATTAACTCTTTAGAGAAGTTGGGATTAGTTGGTAAAATTGATATTGTTGCTTTAGCTGAACGATTAGAGGAAGTGTTTCTGCCTAATGATCCTACACCACTTTATCTCAATAAAAACTCTTTTACGCTTAAGGTGCTTATGCACATTCGCGATGAGGCGCACCGCTTTGGTATAACGTTCCACAGGAAACAGCGCTCACATAAAATGCTTAGCCATGAGTTAGAACATATTCCGGGCATTGGTGAAGCATCTGTTAATAAGTTACTTGCATATTATAAAACTATAACTCGAATTAAAGCCGCCGGTTACGATGATGTCGCCCAGGTGGTGGGTATACGCCAAGCAAAGGCGCTTAAGGATGCCGGATTTTTTTCTTAAAATCCCGAATTTATTACTAACTTTGCATCTCTCGATTAGCCAACACAGCCATGCCGAATATTCAGGAAAAAGACTTTTACCTGCAGCCCGGAGTTGACTCGGTGGTGGTGACGGGTTCGCAGCCCTATAAGGTATATGGTGGCGAGTCGCAATTGGTAGGCACTCATACCTCCGGTGTAGGCATTGGTCTTCCTCGGCAAAACATAGCCTTATTTAACTTTATGTTTGGTCTTCCCCTTTTTCTTTTTCTTTTGTTGTTTGTTTTTATTGTTTCATTTCGCAAAAGTTTTTCTAATCTTATTATTTCATTTGCTTCCTTTAAAAAATTTTGGAATGCTCAACGGACGCAAATATGGGGAGAAGTTCCATTTTTTATTCTCCTTTTTCTTTTTTCCATTCTCCCTTTAGCTCTTTTCCTTACCGAAAATATGAGGGTCTATATGCCGGAGTATTCTGAGGAGCAATTTAGCCTTATCTTTATCCCCATGTGTGCTGTTATGGGTATTTTTATGCTGCTGCGCATTGTTTTTTATAGCATTGTAGGTTGGGTTTCGAGGGAGAAACAGCTATTTTCAGACTTAATTTATACGCAACTTATATTTTTTGCCATAATGGGCATTACCATTGTTCCTATATTCTTAGCTCGAAATTTTTTGGACAATAGCGTATCAGCTAATTTACTCTTTCCGTTAAATCTCTTTCTGTTAGCCATTTTCTGTTTATACTTTTTTAGAACAATAAGGCTTTTTTTACATGGAAAAATCTCCTTTTTCTTTTGGATTTTGTACTTTTGCACGCTGGAAATTTTACCAATGACTGTTATTTTCAAGTTTTTAGAAGAAGCGTAAACTAACCCAACCATACAAATTCGTTAAAGTAGTGAAAATTAAGAAGATACTTATTTCGCAGCCGGCGCCTGCTACAGAAAAGTCACCCTATTCGGACTTGGCAGAGAAATATAATCTGAAGATAGAGTTCCACCAATTCATTCACGTTGAGGGTGTTAGTACAAAGGAATTTCGTCGTCAGCGCGTTGATATTCTCGATCATACGGCCATTCTTTTTACCACAAAAACGGGTATTGATCACTTCTTCCGCATTGCGGAGGAGTTAAAGATTGTGATTCCTGAAGTCATGAAGTATTTCTGTATTTCGGAGTCTATTGCACTTTACTTGCAAAAGTACATTGTGTACCGTAAGCGTAAAATTTTCTTTGGCGCCACCGGACAGTTTAAGGATTTGATTACTGTAATGACAAAGCACCATGATGATAAATATCTCGTCGTGCTATCGGATATGTATAAGGCAGAAATTCCTCTTTTACTTGATAAGAGCAAGTTTAAGTATACAAAGGGAATTTTTTACAAAACAGTTAGCAGCAATCTTACACACCTTGATATTAAGTCGTATGATATTTTGGCTTTTTTTAGCCCTCAGGGAATAAAGTCACTATTTGTTAACTTCCCCGAATTCAATCAGGGAGAGACTATCATTGCAGCTTTTGGTCCAACTACTGCTAGAGCTGTTGGTGATGCTGGACTTACGCTCAATATTCCGGTACCTACTCCAGAGGCGCTATCAATGCCTTCAGGATTGGAGTTGTTTATTAAAAATAATTCTGGGAAGGTGGGTCCAGTTGCTGCTGTCCTCCCAGCCAAAGTCGCTAAGGTTGCACCGATAAAGTCTGTTGTAACCCCCAAACCTATAGTAAAAAGTGTAACAAAAAAAGCAGCAGTAACCAAAGTTGCTGCCAAAGCTCCGGTTAAGAGCAAAACAATAAAAACAGCCACAAAGGCAAAAAAATAGAAGAGAAATGAAGAATAGCCTCACTGCTGCGGAATTTTCCGCTATTTTTGAAAAGGGGCATTCTGTTTTTTCATTCCCCATTAAGCTAATAGCCACGGAGCAACCGTCGTCTGTTAGCTTTTGTGCTATAAAGACCGGCTTTGCTGTTCCTAAGCGGATGATTAAAAAAGCAGTTCAACGTAATAGGCTCAAGAGACAAATGAGGGCAGCCTTTCATTTACATGAAAATGTTTTACGTGGAACAATTTTGAGTCCATCAAAAAATTACAACTTCATTTTTATGTATAACGATAAAAAGACAGAAGTTTCACTTTCTGTTATTGAGGAGGCAATTTGTAAAAATGTTAAGGCGTTTGTGGAAAATCATAAATAGTAACTTGTCGCTGCCTTTTATTTGGTTAATAAAAGGTTACAAACTCTTTATCTCGCCGGTACTACCTAATGCCTGCCGCTATACACCTACCTGTTCGGAGTATGCCATTGAGGCCTTCCGTAGGCACGGTCCGTTTTTTGGTTTGCTACTTACCATTAAGCGCGTACTATCTTGCAATCCATGGGGCGGCAGTGGCTACGACCCTGTACCGGATAAGATTTTTAAATCAAAGAAAAATAAGTAAATTGCTTACTAACTTAAGCCTTAAAATATTGTTGGGTCTTTAGTTAGTAAAAAAGAAAATCACTATGAATAAAATCAAAACCATTTGTGTTGCAGCTGGATTATTGCTATGTGCAACCATTAGCATTGCCGAATCACCTTCCTTCCGTTTGGCCAAAAATATTGATGTGTATTTTTCAATTCTACAAGAACTTGATATGTACTACGTTGATACTATTGACTACGAGCGCCTGATTAAAGGCTCCATTGATGACATGCTGGAATCGCTCGACCCGTATACCGTATTCATTCCCGAGTCGGAGGTTAGCGATTTTGATTTTTCCACCACCGGGCAGTATGGCGGAATTGGCGCACTTATTCGCAAACGTGGAGATGTTGTTGAAATTGCCGAGCCATATAAAGGCTTTCCTGCCGATAAGGCGGGCTTGCGCCCCGGTGACC
This sequence comes from Bacteroidales bacterium, assembly GCA_031553765.1. Lineage (GTDB taxonomy): Bacteria > Bacteroidota > Bacteroidia > Bacteroidales > UBA932 > JAITMY01. The sequence continues at coordinate 607,062 of JAVBKY010000003.1, read as the reverse complement.
TTGTGCTGTCGGTAGCAGGGCAGCACGTGGACAGCAAAAACGTGAGTGATGTAAGCACTGCGCTGAAGGGAAAGATTGGTACACCACTGAACCTGAGAGTTGTTAAATTCGATACGAAGGATACCGTAGAGCTAACGCTGCAGCGTGCGCAAATTCAGCTACCCAGCGTACCCTACTACGGGATGTTTCCTCAAAGTACAGTAGGCTATATCTGCTTTTCAACCTTTACAAAAGATTGCAGCGACGAAGTGAAAAACGCTGTAGAAGAGTTGAAGAAAGCTGGCGCGAAAAGCCTTATTCTCGACCTGCGCAACAATACAGGAGGCTTGCTCGGCGAGGCGGTAAAAATTGTAAACCTGTTTGTACCTCGCGGTCAGGAAGTGGTGAATGTGAAAGGAAGAGTGGGGGGAGAGATGAAATATAAAACAGATCGTAATCCCGTTGATGCTGAGATACCGCTGGTGGTGCTCACCAATAGCCTATCGGCTTCTTCTTCGGAAATTGTAGCCGGAGCGCTACAGGATTTAGATCGCGCCGTGATAGTGGGACAGCGCAGCTACGGTAAGGGATTGGTGCAAAGCGTGCGTCCGTTACCTTTCAATGAAAAGTTTAAGTTAACCACTGCAAAGTATTATACACCAAGTGGTAGATGTGTGCAAGCCATTGACTACACACACCGTAATGCCGATGGTAGCGTGGGTAAAATTCCTGATTCGTTGGTACGTAAATTTACTACCCGTGCCGGACGCACCGTGTATGATGGTGGCGGCATTATACCCGACGAACAACTTGCACCGCAGAATTCGCCTCAAATTTTGATGATGCTCTACGCTAAAAATCTTTTCTTTGACTTTGCCAACCGGTATTATGTAAAACACCAAACCATTGCGCCAATTGCCGAATTTAACATACAACAATCAGATTTTCAAGAGTTTGTAAAATTTGCGAGGGACTCCAACTTTACTTACGAAACCACCTCATCGAAGGCGTTGCAGGACTTAGTGAAAACGCTCACAAAGGAGAAATACTACGATGACTTAAAGCCCGAATTGGACGATTTAACCACCAAGTTAGCTCCGAATATTCCGCAGGATTTTGATCGCTTTAAAAAGGAGATTTCGGAGTTGCTGGAGGAGGAAATAGTAAGCCGCTACTACTACCAGCAGGGTCGCCTTGAGGTGAGCACCCGCAGCGACTCTGAAGTAAAGCGCGCCGCTGAAATCCTCAATGATACCACGTTGTACAAATCTTTTTTACAGCCAAGGAAGTAGGATAGCACGTCTTGTCATTGCGGGCGAAGCTCGACGAGTCAATCTCAAGTTCGCACGGGTGCTGCGTTCTACCTTCACTATAGTTAGGCGGAATTACAAATTCCGCCCTTTTTTATTCCCGCTCGATTTTGGGACGAAACCGTCAAATCGTAAAAACTCGCTGTCAAATCGTAAAAATTTGCCCCAGGCGACTCTGCTGCCCTTGCATTTGAGATACACCACGCTTTACTTTTGTATGCTGCGTTTTTGCGATATGTAAATAGCTACATTGACGTAAAATGTCGTTTTTGGGACAAATGTTTTTAGCGTGATTATGAACGACTGGTTTTTTCTGACTATTGAAGCCTCGCTTGATTTTGTTGCTCTTGTTTTGGCCATTATTCTCATTGTGGGTGCTGCCGGCAATCACCTGAGGTTGTGGTGGGGGATAATGGTGCTGCTATCAAGTTCGGTGCTGCTGCACAACAACTTAATGTGGCTGCTGGGATACTACGAGCCTACCGCCTTGGAGCAGGGTTACGGCTTGCTGGTGGTACATCGCATGGTGGAATGGTTTGTAGCTATTACGCCCGCCTTTCTTTATCCGCTTGCCACGCTGCGCCCTGCCTATCTTAATAAGTTGCGCCTTGTTCTTTTACTTATACCCGTGGGGGTAGTTGCGCTTATGGCTGTTTGCTACCACTGGTTCAACGGATATATTACGGAGCTCAACTCCTTTGTTAATGTAGTTAATAGTATTGATGAGTTCGATGTGCGGCTGCGCCTTGGCTTATTTGCCTCCACGCTCGTTATCCCCATCGTTTACATGCTCATACCCGTGTTGGGACACTTTTCGTCGGTGAGACGCAGGGCTACGCTACAAATGAGCATATTTGTAGCATGGTTGCTGTTTGTGCTGCTGTACTACGCCGTTTTTACGTTGTTCCCCAACCGCTTTTTGTTCAATACCTATGGTATGGTTATTGTAGTTTTTGGTATTTACGTTTCGGTACTTCACCTGTTGTACGAAAATCCCTTGTCGCACCGCATAACCAAAATCTCTAACGTAGAACTCACCCCAACGTCTGAGATAATACCTCCCGCTACCGGTGAAAAGTTGTATTGTAGCATGACCGCCTACTTTAAGACACATGCTCCCTATGCTAACCCCGACTATACGCTCAAGGAAATGGCGCATGATGTGGGATCAAAGCAGGTACGCGTGCTCGACGCTATCAAGAATAGCGGCTTTACGGGCTTTAAGGAGTATGTGAGCTACCTGCGCGTGGAACATTTCAAGAGCTTGGCAAGTGAGCCTAACGCATTGTCGATAAAGGAACTTATGAATGCCAGTGGCTTCACCTCACGCTCTAGCTTCTACCGCATTTTTTCTGAAGTTGAGGGCACCACACCCTCCAAATTCGTGACTGCCGCAAGGAGAAAATAAAAATAGCGCTCCATGTTCTGTGCTGAGAAAGAAGTTAAAAAACGTCCCATTTTGTACAAAAACATCCCATTTCGTTCCCGCTTAACAGTCCGTTGAGTGGGAGCGAATTATTTTCACCCCGTCGCACGTAATTTTGTGCTCCAAGGCGATATCTTGATAAAGTATAAACAAAATCGTAGAGAGTGGTGAAATTTTGGTGTCCTTATGCGCAAAATGCTTATGATATAAAAAAATGAAGATACTTATTGCCCTTCTCGCTGCTGGCTTAGTTTTACTAATTTGTTGTGCGCTGCTAATCCAACGTTATGTGGCCCAACGCAAGAAAAAATTACGTGATAAGTACAGCTTATATGATTATGAGCTCACAAATGAAGGTAAATCACGCTGAGCGAGTTTTACTACAATGCGGTCATATTTAATGCCAATAGTATTTTAATACTTAAACTAAAACTTTTAGTAATCTAAATCAATAATAACCAAAATATTATTTAAAATGAAAAAGAACTTTTTACCAAACCTGCTCCTGCTGGGAGTAGTTGCTATGCTTGCCGTAGTCGCCTGCAAAAAAACTAACGACGATGGCCCGACTCCCAATCCTGAGCCAAAATCCGGCGATAGCCTGATATGGAATATGGCCGAATGCGAACCCCTTTTGGCTATGACAAGTGATACCATCAACAAGAATATGGACCTCTGGACTGCAGCGCCTTACACGATGCAAGCAGTTGCCTCTGACAAATCCTGGATGAGGTATTATAATCACCTGAAGAATGGCGAGGTGGTGGAAATAGATGGAATAAAACTTGCAAAAAAGGTTGACACGAATGGTACCGGTTACCCCAATGGTACCACAACCAACCCCACCCCTGTTCGCTTCTTTCAGTTCCACCTGTACGGTCCGGCCAATGTTATTGTGTATGGTTCGTCCCAATCCGGAGGCTCCAGGCGCCCAATGGTTTTTAGAACAAAAGACGGCGTAAAAAGCGATACAGTATGGTCTAATATAAACCAACCGGAGCGCATGGTGTTTGAGTACACCGGCACGGGTGAGGATGTAATAGTTATGTCCGGTAGCTCCAGCATGCAGGTTTTTGCCATCAAGGTGGTGTATAAGTAGTATTTATTTTTCAAAAAACCATTTTAATCAACTAAAAAACAACAAAACAAGATGAAAAAAGTATTTTTGATGATTGCCTTGACCATGGGTATAACGGCAAGTGCCGTAGCGCAGTCGGAAATTAAATTTGGTGCACGTGCTGGTCTTAACTTTGCCACCTTGGGTGGCGATAACACCGATGGTATTGATAGCCGTGTAGGTTTTCATATTGGCGGTGTAGCCGATATTCCCTTTACCATGTTCGCTTCGGGCGATGTAATGCAGTACCTGTACCTGCAGCCCGGCTTGCTCATTAGCACCAAGGGTTATAAGTATGGCGAAGGTGACCATGCCATTAAGGCGCGTCCTACCTACCTCGAAATCCCCATTATGCTATCGGGCGCGTTTCCCATTAACGACGATATTCGCGTTCGCGCTAATGTAGGTCCGTACTTGGCTTTCGGCCTGTTGGGTAAGATAAAAGATGATAATAATGATGCGATGGACTATTTTGGTGATGAGGGAATGAAAAGGTTTGACTTTGGCTTGGGTTTTGGCGCCGGCGTTGAGTGGAAGCAGTACTACGTTGGTATTAACTACGATCTTGGCTTAATCAACACCTCCAACCACACCGACGATAGTAAGATTACCAACCGTGCCTTCATGATTTCGTTGGGATATAACTTCTAAAAATAGTTTTTTGAGGATGCCCGATGGGGGATTTTGGTTTTTTTCCCTCGCCGACATCTTCTTTGGGCGGAATTGTAAAATTCCGCCTTTTTTGTTTTATTATACGACTGTAAGCTCCCTATTTTGACATACATAATAATGTTCTTTTTTAAAAAATATTACTTTTGCCTCAATTTTCTGAAGAACAATTCACATTCTAAAAAAAACCAAAAATGAAAAAAGTAATTTTGTTAATTGCGCTGGCCGTGGGTGTGACGGCTAACGTGGTGGCTCAGTCAGAAATTAAATTTGGCGCTCGCGCCGGCTTAAACTTTGCCAATTTGCGCAGCGATGACAATACTTCTGATGCTCGCGTGGGATTCCATGTAGGCGGTGTGGCCGATATTCCTTTTACCCTCATTGCCTCAGATGATGTAATGAAGTATTTCTACTTTCAACCGGGCCTCATGATTACCACCAAAGGTTACAAGAACGAGATAATGGGTGTTTCAGTGAAGGCGCGCCCTACATACCTGGAGTTGCCTCTTAACTTCTGCTTTGTTTACCCCATCAACAACGATATTCGCATTTGCGCCAACGTTGGTCCTTACCTTGCGGTAGGCTTGCTGGGCAAGGTAAAATATGATACTGACCTTATTACTGATTATGACTACTTTAGCGATGATAACGCTAAAAGGTTCGACTTTGGTTTGAACTTTGGTGTTAGCGGCGAATGGGCACAGTATGTTCTTGGCCTTAGCTATGACCTTGGCCTTACCGATATTTCGCACAGCGATATTAATATCAAGAACGGCGCCTTTATGATTACTTTAGGTTACAACTTCTAATGTTATGTTAAATAACTTTTTAAGTGGGAAAAACAACAAATTTTTCCCACTTTTTTTATTTTTTTATACCTTTGTACCTCACAAATTTTTAAAACGAAAAAAAATGAAAAAGTACATTGCAGAGCTTATTGGCACTATGGTGCTGGTGCTTGTAGGTTGCGGCAGCGCCGCATTTTTGGGCTGTGCCCCCGATGGAGGTCATCTGGCCGTTGCCCTGGCCTTTGGTCTCTCCATTGTGGCTATGGCCTACGTTATTGGTGGCATTTCAGGCTGCCACATCAACCCTGCGGTATCGCTGGCTATGCTCATCAACAAAAAAATTACCGCTGCCGATTTTTGTGGTTACGTAGTAGCGCAATTCGCCGGCGCGCTTATCGGCGCAGCTATCCTTAGCTACCTTACCTCGGTTACGGGCATTGACCAAACAGGCGCTTTGGGCTCTAATGGTGTTGCCGTTACCGGTGTTGCGGGCGCTATTGTGGTGGAGGTTATTCTTACCTTCATTTTTGTTTTCACCATTCTTGGTGTAACCTCCGACGAAAGCAAGGGTGCTGTAGCCGGTATCGTTATTGGTCTTACGCTGGCATTTGTGCACATTATCGGCATACCCCTTACGGGTACCTCGGTTAACCCTGCTCGTAGTTTTGGTCCCGCCCTGTTGGCCGGAGGTCAGGCGTTAGCCAACCTGTGGGTATTTATCGTAGCGCCCTTGGTTGGTGCTGCCATTGCGGCTTACGCATGGAAGGCATTTAGCTGCAAAAAAGCGTAATTTTTTCGCTGAAAAGTAAATGGGGTCGGCTGTTATAGCAACAGCCGACCCCATTTTTTACGTCCTACAGTGCAGGAGTTCCTGCTTTAGCCATGGGTTACGCTTCGCTTACCCGCGGTTATTAAAATTTACTCCCCGCGGAAATTGTTATTTTCAAAAAAAGTTCCTCTTTTTGTGTGAGTTGAGAACAACTTTTACGTTCTTGTATTACTTTTGTGGCTTCAAAAAACAAATCTTTACGCTATGAAAAAACTCTTTCTTGCTGCAGCATTACTTTGCGGCATTGCCCTTACTTCGCATGCCGACGATTTGGCTTATCGTCCCTTCCGCGTTGATGCTTTTGGCGGTGTGGCCTTATCCACCTTCAACGAATATCGCGCAGGAGCCATGTTCGGTTTGGAACCCAAGTACGCGTTGAGCCAACACCTTTCGGTGGGCTTGCGTGGCGAGGTATTTTTAATGAACAGGGATATAGAAGATCCGGATGATATTATTGTAGCCCTCATTATTCCGGACTTTCAGCTGTCAGCTTTAGCTACTGCCGATTGGTGGTTCTTTCCTGAAAAAACATTGCGTCCTTTTGTAGGCGCGGGCTTGGGAGCCTATTTCCAGCCGGAGGAGGAAAGGACGATAAATGGACAAACCAGGGTAACCCCATCTAAAACCAACTTTGGTGCTATGCTGCGTGCTGGCGTGGATGTGTGGCATGTACGCCTATCGGGCGAGTACAATTTTTCAGGTAAAAGCAGCGCCAACGAGCGTATGGATTACTTTAGCATAAAGGCTGCCTTCTTCTTCGGAGGAGGAAAAAAGTAGAAGGTGTAAAACAATGTCTCGTCCTGTAAACCTATTTCAGGGCGAGACAATCTTATTCGTTAAGCAGCTGCTGGAACAAATCAATGTGTGCACCTATATCCTTGCCATCCATCAGCGCGTGGTTCACCTCTATTGATAGCGGCATCAGCCACTTTCCTTTCTCCTCAAAGCACCTCCCAAAGCTGATTTTAGGTCTGCTTTCCAACGTCCCATAGTTGGTGGCATGCTTAAGCCCGGTAAATTGCAACCATGGGGCGGTGGTGTACAAAATACTTTCAATACACTTTGCCTCTTCGTTAAAGTTCAGTCCGGGTTTTACTTTTATTTCATTTATTTTTTTTGTGGATTCTCGCACAAACGTATCGTAGTCCTCGTAGTAGGGTAGTACAGCTATGGAGTAGCTGCCGTGCACATTATCAATGGTGGTGCCGGCGTAAACGGTGTCAACACAAACAACCTGGCTACTTTCGGTAATGCGGTAGCGGAATGGTTCCACATTGTAAGCAGCCTTAAGCGACTTGTGCATGTAGTATAGCCAGAATGAAGTGCCAACCTCTTTTGCGCGTTGCTTTGCCTGCGTGCAATCCACGTTTACCACCACCCCGGTATAAGGGTCGTTCATCCCTGTAAAAAAGTGAAAATGCTCTTTTCTATACCAAGTCTCCAAGTCGATAATTTTCATCTTAAATCACTTAAATTATTAGTTTAAATAATTTGTTTTAAAATGCTTATATATAATTGTAATATATACTTTATTCGTCCCACTCTATTTGCACTTCAGGTTTTTGTTGAGGCTTTTTCTTTTCCTCCCTTTTTGGAGTCTCGGGTTTCTTTTCCTCAAGCGGTTGCTCCTCCCATTCAAAGATTATTTGATCCTGCGCCGTCGAACTTGTAGCACCATCTTTGCTCTTTGCATTCTTGGAATTTGCGCGTATTTCATCGGCCTCACGTTGCATTTTTTTCTCAACGTTTTTGCCCCACTCCTGCGAGTCAAGGCTCACATCCTTTTTTCCGTTTTTGCTGGTGAAGCGCAGGAATAGCTTCGTTTTGTCATCGCGAATGGGGTTCTCTATGTCGCGATTCTTTTGCCGAAGCAGCTCGCTTACAAATAGCGTAAGGTGGTAGTCGAAATCACCGTTAACCATTTGCTTACCTGACACGTATGTGTTTAACGCCGACGAGCGTATTTCCATGCGGGGAATAATAATCTCACCACCCTCCATGCTTATAGTGTTGCGTAGTGCCGAAAACTTCACATCCTGCAGCAGCTTCTTTTTTATGTATCCCTGTAGCGGCTGTATGGGTTCAAACTCTACCAGCCGTCCGTTTTCTATGGTAAAGCTAATGGAGCCAAACGCATTTTGAAAATCCAGCCCCTTTTCGTCAAAGTTGGAGTTGAGCGAAATGGCACCGGTACACTCTCCCAAAATACTACCTGTTTTTAGCTTGAAATTTTGATGTACAAATGTTAACTTAGGTATTTCTATGTGATTAAAATCTAAATCCAGATTTAATCTTTTACTTCCAGTTTTTGGTGTATATATGTTTAAATCACCCTCTAATAATCCACCATATACATTTGTTTTCAAACTCTTTACCTGCGTTGCCGAATTATCATAGAATACCTTTGCCGAGGAGTTTAAGCAGTGCTCTCCAAATAGCAGCATTTCCTTTGCGCGCGCATCCACTCCCACGCGAACGGTAAGCGCGCTTTCACCATCTCCCTCCTGTAGAAACAGCTTATCCAAATCGAGCTTGTCGGCGTTTAGTGCGCCTACAATTTTTATCTCGTTAGGTTTTTTGCTGTCGAGCAGGGAGGGTAAATAGTTCTGCACCTTACCCTCAAAGCTGCCATTCACAATTTTGCTTGCTATACTTATTTTTGGCAAAGTACTTTCCTTATTGGCGGACAGCTCTCCATCAAGAATATATTCTTCCTGTAAAAGTTTGGCCCTCAACTTGGATACACTAACCACTGCTTCTAAATTTTCAATACCTAGATAGCTCCAGTCGGAAATTTTGAGGTTGACGCTGCCCGAAACTTTTCCTTCGGGTATAGCCTCCAGCTTAAGTGTTTTTAGATCGCCATTGAAAGTGATAGCAGCGTCGTAGGTTGGCGAGGTAAAGCTGCTTATTAATAAGCTGCCACCCAACTCAAAATCCCTACAGGTAACCCCGGCATTTTGTATGTCACAATGGTATGATTTTAAGTTTATTATATCATCGCTATGCAATGAGTAATTTAAGCTATGAATGGTAAATGGTTCCACGTTTTTTAGCCGAACTCCACCATTGGAAACGCTGCCTTGTGCGCTGATTTTTATTTTTCCCCTACTTGAAAAAAATCCGCTGAGGTTTGCAGCAACATCCAGCCTACCCGAGGCTGCCTCCAGCTCTTTTAGCAAAGCGTATCGGCGTACTTTTGGGAGCGTTTTTTCTACGTTTACACCTTTGGCCATTACGTTGATATTGGCCTTACCAAAGGGATGCAGGGCAATTGTGCCATTTGCGCTTAGACGCTGACCATCTACCACTAGCTTGCCTTCGCTTACGCTCAAAACACCTTCCACATAATTTCCACTTGCGTCAATCGTAACAGTCATGGGGGGGAGCGTGCTTTTACCCCCTGTGTTCATTTGTTCAAATGTAAGGCTTCCCTTTACCTTGGTGTTTACTCCTGTGCTGCCGGAAACAATGTGAAGCGATGTTTTTTCTATGATAAACTTTGAAAAACCCTTATCACCCTGCAGGTATACCAAAAAGTTTTCAACGGATAAATGCTTTATGCTTTTTAGCAAGTTTTCACTCTCGGAACTTTTGTTGTCCGCGCTGCTTTTTCTTCCCGGCTTAAACAAAAAGCTACCGTTAGCCACGCTAATTTTTTCTACTTTCACCTCTCGGTGAAGTAAAAAAGAGAGCAGGTTTACCTCCACCCCTAACGCATCGGTTTGTAGCGAAAGGTAATCATTTGGCAAGTTGCCGTTTACTGATTTTGCCTCTACATTACTAAAAAGTAGTTTTGCGTTTTTTATGTTTGAAGATAGTACAATATTTACCTCTTTTGTTTCAAACACAATGTTGTTGTTTTGTGCTACTGAAGCCAAAAGTGCCCTGACAATTTCGCCGCGGTACACAAGCGCAAGACTTATGCTGGTACCCGCTAAAATCACAAGTATACCGATAAAGAAGAATGCGTATTTAACAAATACTTTCATGAAAATAAGCAGTGTATGTGAGTGTTTTTAATGTTTTTTTACTACGAAAGTAAGAAAATAGCGTTACATTTGTACTTTGTATCATAAAAATTAACGAGCTATGGCTAAGACACCGGACGCAGAAACCATTTCTAACGGCATTAACCGAATTTGTGCTGGCTCCACCTTTGTTGGTAATATTGTGGCAGCGGGTGATATTCGTATTGATGGTGTGTTGGAGGGGAACCTCACTACCAAAGGGAAGCTGGTGGTGGGCGAAACCGGAAGTATCAAGGGTGATGCCGACTGTAAAAATGCCGATGTATTGGGGATTATTGAGGGTAAAGTGAGCGTTTCCGACTTTCTGGTATTGCGCTCCACCGCTCGTATTAGGGGAGATGTTACCGTGTCGCGCATCCTAATTGAAGTTGGTGCGCTGTTTGTGGGTTACTGCAATATGATCAATCAGGAAGGCGGCAAGAGCGAAAAATAGCTATTGTTGATATTTGTATAAAAGCCCCTTACATTCGTTTTGGGGCTTTTTTGTTTAAAAAATGAAAACCTATGCATACCTTTTCTCAGCTGACTCAAACCGTTAATCAGGCGTTAGCCAATCTCAACATCCCGGCTAACCCCGAGTTGCTTTATGCTCCCATGCGCTACGCGCTGCAATCGGGCGGCAAACGTATACGTCCGGTAGTGACGCTGATGTGTGCGGAGTTATTCGAACAAAACATTGATAAAAAGTTGATTAACGTGTCGTTGGGCGTGGAGTTGTTCCACACCTTTACCCTCATTCACGATGATATAATGGACCACGCCGATGTGCGCCGTGGCGTTCCCACGGTGGTGAAAAAGTGGGATGCTAATGTAGCTATTCTCTCAGGTGATGGCATGCTTATCGAGGCTTATCGCCTAATGTGTAGCGCCCCAAACGCCGATAAGGTGTTGCAGGCTTTTAACCAAGCGGCCATTGAGGTATGCGAGGGGCAACAGCTCGACGTGGATTTTGAGATGCTGTCCACCATTACCCGTGAGCAATACTACGCCATGGTGGGGCGTAAAACAGCTGTTTTATTGGCCGCATCTGCTGTTATTGGTGCGCTGGCCGCAGGCGCCCCGCAGGCTGATGTGGAGCACTTACATGATTTTGCCTACAAGTTGGGCTTGGCCTTTCAGGTGCAGGACGACTATTTGGACTGCTACTCCAACGTCGAAGAGTTTGGTAAGGCCACCGGCGGTGATATTATGGAGCAAAAGAAAACATTTCTATTTGTTTCTGCTACAAGTGTTTTGAACGGAAAGGAACTTTCGGATTTTTTACAGCTGATGCAAAATACTACCCTTGAAAGAGGCCAAAAGGTGGCGCAGGTAAAGGATTTTTACGCAAGAGTAGGTGTGGAAGAAATGGTGCAGGTTGAGGTTGAAAAACTTTTTGCCGAGGCTATGCAAAACCTTGCTAACGTGAACATCCCCGATGATAAAAAGGGCGAACTTAAAAATCTTGCGCTTGCAATAATGCAAAGAAAAAAGTAAATTTGTTGAATGGTCATCAAATATTTAGTCATACGATTCAGCTCTATTGGCGACATTGTGCTCACAACGCCTGTAATTCGTATGCTCAAAACCCTTCGACCGCATGCCGAAATTCACGTAGTGACAAAGAAGAAGTTTGCCTCCATTCTCGCCTCAAACCCTTACATTCACAAAATTCACACGCTGGATAACAGCCTACTCGATACGGTTAAGGGATTAAAAAAGGAGGAGTTTGACTTTGTACTTGACTTACATCGTAATATTCGCTCATCCATTGTTAAGTTCGCGCTGGGCGAAAAAACCTTCTCGTTCCACAAGCTGAATTTTGGAAAGTGGCTGTTGGTTAACCTTAAGATTGATATTCTCCCCAACAAGCATATTGTTGACCGCTATGTGGACGTGCTAAGCGACTTGGGCATTAAGAACGACCAAAAAGGGCTTGACTTTTTTATTCCGCAAGACACCACGTTGCCGGCTGAGGTAGAAAAACACTTTGAGGAAAAACACTTTGTAGCATTAGTATTGGGAGCACAACACGCTACCAAAAAAATGCCTACGGAGAAAGTGGTGGAGTTATGTAAAAAAGTCAACCATCCAATTGCCCTGTTAGGAGGTGAAATGGAGCGTGAGGAGGGAAAGGTTGTGGCTGCTCAATGCCCCAACGTATATAACCTATGTGGAAATTTAAATATTTATCAATCAGCATTATTAATTGATAAATCTAAAGTTACAGTTTCACACGATACGGGCTTGATGCACATTGCTGCTGCCTTAAAAAAGGATATTGTTTCGGTATGGGGGAATACGGTGCCTAAATTTGGCATGTATCCTTACTTGCCGGGTGAAAAATCACAAATGTTTGAGGTGAAAAATCTCAAATGTCGTCCCTGTTCCAAAATTGGTTTTGAAAAGTGCCCCAAAGGACACTTTAAGTGCATGATGGAGCAAGATTATGGGGGTATGGCGGAGTATGTGAATGCATTGTTTGAATAGCGAGTTTGCCTCGAGCGTCATTGCGAGCGAAGCGCGGCAATCTCAAACTGTAATTGACTTTGCTAAAAATAGAGATTGCTTCGTCGTACCTCCTCGCAATGACGCAAAGGCGTAAGTTATTTGTTAAACAGAAAAAACAAAAATATAATGAAAAAATTTCTAACCATTATTATTCCACTGCTGTTACTGGCGCTGGTATTTTTCTTTTACTTTCGCTACTTCTTCGTATTTGGTACAGGGGTAAAAAGCGGGGAACTCAACTACGTGGTGTACAAAGGCTATATTTTTAAAACCTACGAGGGAAAACTTATCCAGCAGGGTTTCCGCTCTGAAACTGCCGGACAAATGGGCTCCAACGAATTTGAGTTTTCGGTAGCAAAAAAGGAGGTTGCCGAGAAGCTCATGCGTGCCGGTGGTGAGGTAGTAGAACTCTACTACAAGGAGTACAAGCATTCGCTGCCCTGGCGCGGCTACAGCAACTTTGTGGTGGATAGCATTGTTTCTATTTCCAAAAATACGCCACACGTACCTAATCTTCCGCCACAGCCGTTGGCGCAATAATTTTCCTAAACCCTAACAGGGTCTTAAAACCCTGTTAGGGTCTGTTTTCACTTATGACCAAGCTCCTCCTGATAACCCCGCCACTCACGCAGCTCAACACGCCGTATCCCGCTATCACGGCGCTTAAGGGGTATCTGCAGCAGCGTGGTGTTGATGTGGCGCAGCGTGATTTGGGAATTGACCTGATCAACGCCGTTTACACCCCCGCCTTTCTCAAGCGTCTTTTTCTGCAAACTAAGCCGGCCGTCAAAAACAGGCAGATGCTTGAGCAACAAAATGCCTACATAAATACCGTAGAAAGCGCCATGCGCTTTTTACAGGGCAAGGATAATACGCTTGCCACGCGCATAGCCAACCGCGGTTTGCTTCCCGAAGGTAGGCGCTTTGATAGCCTTGCCGACCTTGAGTGGGCATTTGGCACAGCGGGAGTTACCGATCGCGCCCGACATATTGCCACGCTTTATGTTGAGGATATAGCCGACTTTATTCGTGAGAATGTTGATCCAAACTTTGACCTTGTACGCTATGCCGAACGGCTAAGCGTTTCCGCGCCCACGTTTGATAAAATTGACGCGGCCTTGCAAGCCCCTTCCTCGTCACTTGATGAGCAAATGCTGCAAATTCTGGATTCGTACATTGCGGCCGAAAAACCTGAACTTATAGGCTTTTCCATACCATTTCCCGGTTGCTTGTTTGCCGCCTTGCGCAGTAGCCGGCATATCAAAAAACACTATCCGCATATAAAAATTGTATTGGGAGGCGGCTATGTGAACACCGAGTTGCGCAATTTGAACGACCCTCGCATTTTTAGCTACGTTGACTTTATTACACTTGATGATGGGGAATTACCTCTTGAAAAAATCATTCAACTTTTACAAAAAAAAATTGATATAAATAGCTTAATAAGAACATTTTATATCAATAACAATAAAGCAATAGTTTATAGTGGTAACGATGAACAAAACGCTCGTTTTGCGGAGTTGCCCGCGCCCGATTTTATTGGTCTACCTTTGGAAAAATATGTTTCGCTGGTAGAACTTACCAACCCTATGCACAAGCTCTGGACCGATGGCGCGTGGAATAAGCTCACCGTAGCGCATGGTTGCTACTGGGCTAAGTGCGCATTCTGTGATATCACGCTCGATTACATTTGTCGTTACGAAGCGCCGCAGGCCACGCAAGTGGTAGATAAAATGGAGGCAGTAATGAAGCAAACGGGGCACAGCGGCTTTCATTTTACCGATGAAGCCTTACCGCCAAAGTTGCTTAAAGAAATAGCTCATGAGATACTACGTAGAAACCTCAGTGTGAGTTTCTGGGGGAATATACGTTTTGAAAAGAATTTTACACCGGAGTTGTGTAATCTTTTGGCTGATGCCGGTTGTATAGCCGTTTCGGGAGGTTTAGAAGTTGCTACCGACAGGTTGCTCACCATAATCAACAAAGGTGTAAATTTGCAGCAGGCGGTGCGCACTGCGCAGGCTTTTACCGACGCGGGTATTATGGTGCATTCGTACCTCATGTATGGTTTCCCCACGCAAACACTCACCGAGGCGGTGGATGCCTTGGAGGTGGTACGACAAATGTTTGACGAAGGGCTTATACAATCTGCCTTCTGGCACAAGTTGGCCATTACCGCGCATAGCGCCATGGGCAAAAATCCGCAGGCATTCGGTGCTAAGGTATTGAGCAATGAACTTAACCCTTTTGCCAATAACGACCAGCCTTATACCGATGGCAGCAAGGTAGATTGGGATATGGTTGGCGCGGCGTTAAGCAAGGCCACGTATAACTTTATGCATGGTATTGGGTTGGATTTTTCGCTACACAAGTGGTTCGAAGCACAGATACCAAAGAGTACCGTGCCGAAGAATTTCGTGAGCGGATTAATGATATAAAATATTAAATAATAAGTTTAAATAAATATCACTAACACAATTATAAACAAAAATTTATAATTTATGCGTGAACGTTCAAAAACAGACTTGAATTTTAAAGATATTGATAAAGTTTCGTGGGTGTACTGGTTAGTAAGTCACTTTCCAAAATTTATTTATCGCAACATTTACTACCGTGAATATCGTGTGGTGGGTAGGCATAATATCCCTCAAAAGGATGTTCCGACACTTGTTGTTTGTAACCACCAAAATGGACTAAACGACGCGCTCAATATTCTTTGGATGTTTCGTGATTCACGCCAGCCCACGTTCATTGCCCGCGCTGATATGTTCAAGAAGCCGTTGGTGATTGCTGCGCTTAAGTTCATTAAAATTATGCCGGCTTTCCGCCCGCGTGATGGCGAAGATCCCACCAAAAATGAGGAAATATTCAACGTGTCAGCCGATGTGTTGAGTCACCGCCATACGCTGGTGCTGTTTCCCGAGGGTTTGGCGGACAAGGGGCATTACATTAGCATGTTTCGCAAGGGCTTTGCTCGCTCGGCTTTCCGCGCCGAGGAGCGTAACGATTTTAAGTTGGGCATAAAAATTCTGCCCGTATGTAACCACTATTCCGGCTACTACAACTTTCGCGAAAGGGTTGCAATGACGGTGGGCGAGCCTGTGGAGCTAAGCGGATACATTGACCTGTATAAGCAGAATCCCGAAAAGGCGCAGCTGACACTTGCCCGCGATATGCACGACCGCGTACAGGCTATGATGCTTGATATTCGTCCCGAAGAGGATTACGAGAAGTTGAATTTGCTACGCAACCTTTACACCAAGCGCTATCTCAAAAAACATAGCCTTCGTGCTTCGTATTTTCCTAACCACCTTACAGCAGATAAGGCAACAATTGCGGCGCTCGAAAATCTAAAGGAAAACAGCCCCGAAAGACATAAAAAGTTGCTGGAATCGGCTCAAATCATGCTGGATGGCATGGCAAAATTGAACCTTCGCAGTTGGCTTTTTAATAGGCCTAAAAACGGACTATCTTTATTCTTTGATTCCAAGTTGTATGGGTTGTTATCTCCTTTATACTTGGCTTGTTGTTTGTTAAATGTACTACCTTACACGTTGTGTGCCAACGTCTTGAAAAGGGTAAAAGAAAAAGTGCTGTTTTCATCCTTTTCCTTCGTATTGGGGGGCTTGGTTTTGTATCCGCTTTACTCCACGGTGATAGGTGTAATCTTAAGTATTGTTTTTGGTTCTATTTGGGTGCTCTTTGCAACATATATTTTGATGCTTTTGTCCACCATTTTTTTCTGGAGCTACAAAAAAGGTTTAATAAAGTTGCGTGGTCAATGGCGGTTTCATAAGCTGCAAAAGCGTAATGATGCAGAGTTTATGCAATTACAAAAAACGCATAAAGAAATAATAGAAATATTGAATGATATAGTTATATAAATCAATAATATATATAATATTAATTTGTGTTTTTAAATGTCCCGCGCTGACATCACATGTTTGCCTTATCCACGGGTTTCGTTACACTTCCCCGCGATTAATAAAGTTGAGCCCCTGCGGAGCAAGTGTAATTTCAAAAAATAATTATTACTTGATGAAAAAAATGAAAATTTCTCGTTCAGATATTAATATAATGGCTCCGGTTGGCTCGTATGAGTCGCTGGCAGCGGCCATTCAGGCGGGAGCAAATTCGGTTTACTTCGGTATTGAAAAGTTAAACATGCGCGCTCGTTCATCAGTAAATTTTACTATGGACGATATGCAAAAAGTGGTGGAGATTTGTAAAGAAAAAAACATCGAAACCTATCTAACAATCAACACAGTACTATTTGATAGCGAGTTGGATTTAATGCATGAAATTGTACGAAAAGCAAAGCAAGTTGGTATTACTGCTATCATTGCCTCCGACCAATCTGCCATCAACTTCGCGCGCGAAAACGGTGTAGAGGTGCACATATCTACGCAACTCAACGTAAGCAACTTTGAAACATTAAAGTTTTACGCCAAATTTGCTGATGTAATTGTCTTAGCAAGAGAACTTAATCTTGAACAAGTAAGATATATTCACGAGCAAATTATTGCGCAGGATATTCGTGGCCCACGAGGTGAGTTAATCAAAATTGAAATGTTTTGCCACGGAGCATTGTGCGTGGCCACTTCGGGTAAGTGCTACATGAGTTTGCACGATAGCGGCTACTCGGCTAACCGTGGCTCATGCTTGCAAAACTGCCGCCGTACCTACGTTGTAACGGACAAAGAAAGCGGTAACCAAATGGAAATTGACCACGAGTATGTGATGTCGCCCAAGGATCTTTGCACCATAGGCTTTGTGGATAAAATGCTGGAGGCGGGTGTTCGGGTTTTTAAAATAGAAGGTCGCGCGCGTCCCGCGGAGTATGTGAAAAAAGTCTGCCAGTGCTATAATCAGGCAATTGAAGCAGTAGTTGATGGTACATACTCTAAAGAAAAGATTGATAGTTGGATGACTGACATTTCAACAGTGTTTAATCGTGGCTACTGGGATGGTTACTACTTGGGGCAGCGATTGGGTGAGTGGAGCAAATCCTACGGTTCAAAGGCTACCCGCCGCAAAGCTTATATGGCAAAATGTACTAACTACTTTTCAAGCCTTGGCGTAGCGGAGTTTTTAATAGAGTCGGGCACGCTGAAAGTGGGCGACGAGGTAATTGTAACCGGCCCCACCACGGGCGTTGTGGAGTGCGTCATAAAGGAGCTGCGTATTGACGATGGTACAGTGGTGAGTGAAGTGAGTAAAGGACAGGTGTTTTCGATGCCAGTGCCTGAAAAGTTGAGGCGTAGCGACAGGCTTTATTTGTGGGAGAAAGTGTGATATTTTGCCCTACAAGGGCTAAATGTGAATAACCGTAGGTGACGCTTCGCTCACCCGTGCTTATTCACATTACCTCCCTGCGGGAGTTGATACAAGGTATTACTTAGCATAATGAGGAGTATAATTAGTTGCGAACAGTTATAATGAAATAAAATATGGGAACTACAATCAGCATTGAAAAAGCACTTTGCATTAAGTGCGCCAAGTGCGTTAAGGTATGTCCGTCGAAGATTTTCGTACAGGATGAAGCAACTAAGGATGTAGGAACAGCTTTTGAGGATTCCTGCATTGTTTGCGGGCATTGCGTTGCCGTTTGTCCGGAAAAGGCCGTGATACACTCCGCGTTTCCTGCGGACAAGGTGCACCCTGTAGATTATACTCAGCTGCCCACGCCAGAGCAGATGATGTTATTGATTAAAAATCGTCGCTCCAACCGTGCCTTTTCCACCAAGCCGGTTCCTCAGGAAAAGTTTGATTTGATACTGGAGGCTGCCCATCGTGCCCCGACTGCAAGCAATGCGCAACAGGTGAAATTTATGCTTATTACCGATCCTGAAAAGTTGAGGAAAATCATTGGCTTTACCATAGATGTGTTTGGCGGAATGCTGAATAAGGCGCAGCTGCCATTTGTTAAACCTTTAGTAAAGTTTATGATGCCTGAGGTATTGAGGTACATACCTATATTCAAACGCATTCAGGCAGATTACGAGCAGGGTGGCGATCAAATTCTTCGCAAAGCCACAGCGGTTATTTTCATCTACACACCCAAAAGTTCACGCTTGAGCGCGGCAGATGCTAATCTCGCCTACCAAAATGGCTCGCTTATGGCGGAGAGTTTGGGCGTAAGCCAGTTTTACACAGGCTTTGTGCTCAACGCCGCTAAAATGAAGAAGGGTAAGCTGGAAAAAATGCTGGGTATTGATGGCGTAATTAATGCCGGCATGGGCTTGGGTGTGCCGCTGTTTCGTCCTGTTAACTATATTGACAGGAAGGATATTGAGGTGGTAAAAGTGTAAACGAGTGCCTTATTAATTCACTCTATACTTTCGTTTTACCTCCACTAAGTTTCCAAAATTGATAAGTAGCCCCACGTTTTTTTTACTTGCTGTGAGGTAATTTCCCAGCAGCTCCTCGTGCGCGAGGTGTAGCGTTTCGGAGGTTTCAAGTTTAACTATAATCATGTCCTCCACCAGTATATCTACCTGAAATTCATCCACAAGCAGACTTCGATAGTAAATAGGCACTAGCGTTTCTCGCTGTGCCTTTATCCCCATTTTGTGCAACTCAACCACAAGTGATTTTTGGTATGTTTTCCCTGAAAAACCGGGTCCCAATATGCTGTGAACGTTGTAAGCCGCTTTGATAATACGCGATGTTAAATCCTGCTGTAGCATTTGTACTTATTTTTAGCCCTATAGTGTTAGGTTCAAAGTTACTACCTCATAAGGAAAGTTAACCGTAAAAGGTGTTTTGCTAAAACAAAACGACTACTTCTAATGCAAAAATATGGTCATTATTGAGCGCTACACCTCCCGCCTGTTGTTGTAAAATAGATTTTTCTATAAGATTTGTGAGAGTTGAGCGTGGCTCTATATAATAACTTTTTGAGAATGAATTTTTTACCTTTGTAAATTCAAAAATGATTAAATAATACAAGGGCTCATATCTAAAATGCGGACGGACATCTTTCTTGTTTTTAATATTTTACCTATTATTCTGCTGCTCTCCACCAGCATTTTTATTTTTGCTGTGCGAGGTGCCAAACGTCCTACCATTTTTATAATTGCTTCAAGGTTAATCTCCCTCGCCCTCCTGCTTTTCAATCTTTTTCAGCATTATAATACGCCTGTTTACGGACGCATTTTATTGAATCATGTAAACCTGTTGCTTTTGCTGGCTACCTATCCGCTCTATTTTGCCTATGCTTTTAGCCTTATGCGTCCTAAAAGCGTTAACCGTAAATTTTGGATGCTAACCTACCTGCCGTTGGCGGTGCTTTGTTTGGCCTTTGTGGCTTGTCGCGTGTATGACGGTCCAATGACTCC
Organism: Bacteroidales bacterium; assembly: GCA_031553765.1. GTDB lineage: Bacteria > Bacteroidota > Bacteroidia > Bacteroidales > UBA932 > JAITMY01. Next base: position 587,083 of record JAVBKY010000003.1, on the reverse strand, counting down.
GCTCATCAGCTACGATATGGTACTTGAAAATTTGCATCGGCCGGAGTTGTGGATTTGCCTTGCGGGAGCACTGTTTTTCTTTGTGCAGGTATGCGTGTTTGGAGCGCTTGCCTCTAAGATGCAGCGACAATATGTGCGTAATCTCAAGCTCGAGTTTTCATACACAGAGGGAATTTCGCTAAAGTGGATGCAACTTGGAGTTGTGTTGATTTTGATTGATAGCATTTTTTCTCTGCTTTTACTGAGCGTTGAGGGGCGTGTAATTAAGATTGTGTCACTCATATACTTTACTCTGCTATTGCTCACTACCACCATTGTAGTGCTGAGGCAGAAAAATGTATACCGACAATCTACAAGAAGAAATGAAGAAGATGCGGAAGTTCAAAGCAAAACTATAGCAGAAGAGCTGGAAGTTGGTGCGCAAAAAAACTCATCAGTTAGGCAACAGCGGTTGAAGAAAAAGTTGCTGTACCTGTTGACCCAGGAGGAAATATTTAAAAATTCAGAGTTGAGCGCTGAAATGGTGTGCGATCTGCTGCAAACCAATCGTACCTACCTGTCGAAGCTTATTAAAGAGGAGTTTAACGCTAACTTTTATGGGCTTATAAACCAGTATCGCTACCAAAAAGCGCTGGACTTGATGAGCAGTCAGGATTTTTCTCTAAAGTATACCATGAGGTACATTGCCGAACTTTCGGGTTTCAAATCACCGAGCGTATTTTATAGCTACTTCAAGGAGCAAGCTGGTTGCACGCCTAGTGAGTGGCTTGAAAATCACGAAGGTGCAATGGATGCTCCATCCGAACCCTCAACGTGATTTCTCTCTGCGCAATAGTGAGAGATTGTCGCCTTCGTGGCTGTTTTATCGATTCAACTCTACCGCCAACCCACCCAACGATGTTTCCTTGTACAGGCTTGGTAAATCATGTCCCGTTTGGCGCATGGTGGCCACAACTTTATCGAATTTGATGAGATGCTGTCCATCGCTTAGCATGGCATATGAGCATGAGTCCAGCGCGCGCACAGCGGCAAAAGCGTTGCGCTCAATGCACGGCACCTGCACCAACCCGCATATGGGGTCGCAGGTAAGGCCGAGGTGATGCTCCAGTCCCATTTCCGCAGCGTATTCTATCTGACTTATCGATCCGCCAAACATTTGGGCGGCAGCGGCAGCAGCCATTGAACAAGCCACGCCTATCTCGCCCTGACATCCCACTTGAGCACCGGAAATTGATGCGTTGGTTTTAACAATGTTGCCTATCAAGCCCGCTGTTGCCAATGCCTTTACCAACTTGGAGTCGCGAAATTCGTGATTAATTTTCAAGTGATATAAAACAGCAGGGGTTACTCCACACGAGCCGCAGGTGGGCGCGGTAACTATCTTTCCTCCTCCGGCGTTTTGCTCCGATACTGCTAAGGCATACGAGTATATAAAAGCTCGGCTACGTAGCGAATTTGTGTAACTTTTTGCCTTTGTGAAGTAGGATGAGGCTTTGCGCTGCAAGTGTAACTCACCTGGCAATACGCCCTCTTCTTCAACACCTTGCTCTATGGCGTTCATCATTACAAGCCATACCTCCTCTAGGTAGTTAAATATCTCTTTCCCCTCTCTATCCTCCACGTACTCCCAGAAGGTTTTGCCGTATTTTTTGCACCAGGTCAAAATTTCCTCCATAGTGCTCATGTCGTACACCTGTACCTTTTCCTCCACAATGCCCTCTCCCGCTAAGTCGCCTCCACCAATACTGTACACAGTCCACTCGTTTTTTGCCTCACCATTTTCCATGGCCTCAAACTTCATTGCGTTGGGGTGGAACGGCAGAAATACTTCAGGCTTCCATATTATTTCAACTTGCCTGGGAATCAAAGCCTTGATAATAGCCACATCGGTAAGGTGACCCTTACCGGTGGCGGCAAGACTACCGTATAGTGTTACACGAAAAGAGGTTGCAGACGGATTATTTTTGCTGAAAATTTCCGCAGCTCTTTTAGGGCCCATGGTGTGGCTGCTTGAAGGTCCGTAGCCTATTTTGAATATCTTTTTTATTGATTCCATATTGTTTTTTTTTATAACGCCGTAGGTGTTAAATGTTGGTAGTTCTGTGGCAAGCGTTGAATCTTGCGCGCGGAGCACGGTGTTAATTCTGGAAAAATGTTTGCTCCGCGCGCAATACACCAAAACTATATTGTACTACCAATATTTCAGCCCTACGGACTGTGTGTTTACATCGTTTATTTTTTATAAATCCACCTCTACCGATATCGGACAATGGTCGGAATGTACCGCCGATTGATAAATAGCGGCACTTTTCAATTTCGATTTTATCGATTCCGTACAAAGGAAATAGTCAATGCGCCAGCCTAAATTCTTCTCTCGAGCGCGTGAGCGAAAACTCCACCAGCTGTACTGATTCGGCTCCTGGTTAAACACACGGAATGTATCCACAAAACCTAACGCCACAAAGCGATCAAACCACTCGCGCTCCTCGGGCAAAAATCCGGACATGGTTTCGTGCTTTTCAGGGAAGTTAATATCAATGGGCTTGTGGCAAATGTTGAGATCGCCTGTGATAATCAAATTTGGACGTTCCTTGCGCAGCTCCGTGATGTACTTTGTGAAATCTTCAAGATACTTCATCTTAAAATCTTGCCGTTCGTCGCCGCTGGTGCCCGAGGGGAAGTAGGTACAAATGAGCGTGAAATCATTAAAATCTGCACGAATGACGCGTCCTTCACGGTCGTACACGTCCATGTTCATGCCAACCTGCACATTGTTGGGCTTTTGCTTGCACAGCACGGCTGTTCCGCTATAGCCTTTCTTTTCTGCAGAATACCAGTACAGGTGTTCGTAGCCTAAGGCACGAAAAGCCTTCTCGTCAATTTGCTCCTTCAGCGCTTTTATTTCCTGAAAGCAAACTACGTTGGGATTGACCTCACGCAGCCAGCCAATCAAATCCTTGTTCATTGCGGCACGAATGCCGTTTACGTTGTACGATACGAGTTTCATAAGTTTACTTTTTGTTACCCCCCACCCCCTACAGGGGGATATAACATTGGTTATTTTTTAACAGTAGTACATTTCTCCATAAACTCGCTGCGGTTATAGCCCCCTTTAGGGGGTGGGGGGGGGTGAAAATGTATTATCTTTGTACGAAGATACGAATTTAAATGACGAGTAAAAACACAGGTCTGGTAATCAAAGCCGTAGGAAGTCAATACACCGTGAGAGACTTGACCTCGGGCGAAGTCTATGACTGCCTTATTCGTGGTAAGTTACGCTTGAAGGGTGTGCGTACCACCAACCCGCTTACCGTGGGCGACCGTGTGTTTTTTGAAAATGACGAAACTCCTGTAATCACTGATCTTGAACCCCGCCGCAACTATATTATTCGCAAGTCAACCAACCTTTCTAAAGAAGCGCATATTGTAGCCGCTAATATTGACCAGGCGTTTTTGATTTTCACCGTTGATTTTCCACGTACCAGCTTAGAGTTTGTCGATAGGTTTTTAGTGTCGGCCGAAGCGTACAAAATTCCTGTTACCATTGTTATACATAAAATGGATTTGTACGATGAAAAACAACTGGAGCAGGTACAAAATGTGGAGGATATTTACACTAAAATTGGCTACAATGTTATCAAATCATCACTTAAACAAAAATATGATATAGATAATATTAAACAATTGTTAAATAATAAGATAACATTATTTTCAGGTAACTCGGGAGTAGGAAAATCCAGCTTAATGAACGCTCTAAGTCCCGAGGTGAATGCGAGGGTAGGCGAGATTTCGGATTACCACAATAAGGGAAAGCATACCACCACTTTTTCCGAGATGTTTGAAATAGCCCCCAATACCTACATTGTGGATACGCCGGGCATAAAAGGCTTTGGTTTGATAGATATTGCGCCCGAAGAGTTATACCACTTCTTCCCCGAAATATTTGCGGAGTCCAAACACTGCAAGTTTGCCAATTGCACACACGTACACGAGCCCGGCTGTGCCGTTCAGCAAGCGGTGGATGAAGGGCGAATCAGCGCGCACCGATATATCAGTTACCTGAAAATGCTGGAGGGAGATGATGAAGAGAAGTACAGGAAGTAATGGACAGTTGACAATGGATATTAAGGCCAACGGCCTTTAAGCAATAGCGTGGGGCGTAGCCCTACGAAAAAGAGGAGCGAAACGTATTAAAGCCCTGAAGGGGCGAAAGCAATGTTGTATTTGCTTCCGCCCCTTCAGGGCTTTTTAGTTGGAGTATTGCAAAAGACATAGGGCGTTGCCCTATGCTGATGCTTTCGGGTTTTCAGTACTTAAAGTTGTGCTGCAATAAAGTCTCCTACTTCGTTAGTTTTAATTGGGTTATTTGCGTTAATGTCGCTGGTAACCTTGCCTTGCTCAAGGGCAACCATTACCGCTGCGCGAATTTCTTCGGCGGGTTGTGAGTAGCCCAAATGCTCCAGCATCATGGCACCTGAAAGAATGGTGGCAATGGGATTAGCAATACCCTTGCCCGCACCCTCGGGGAACGAACCATGAATGGGTTCAAACAGCGCTACCGTGTGACCTACTGAGGCCGAGGGCAACAGACCAATAGAGCCTGTAATTACCGAAGCCTCATCGGTGAGGATATCGCCAAACATGTTCTCGGTTAGCACCACATCAAAGAATGAGGGTTGCTGAATGAGTTTCATGGCGGCGTTATCCACAAACATGCAGTCGAACTTTACATCGGGGTACTGCGTGGCAACCTTGCCCACTACCTCGCGCCACAGGCGTGAAGTTTCAAGCACGTTAGCCTTATCCACCAACGTAAGGTGCTTGCGGCGTTTTTGTGCCGATTCAAAGGCTAACTTTGCAATGCGCTCAACCTCCTCATTGCTGTACGAGCACATATCGTAGGCTTCCGCACCATCATTTCTTCTGCCCTTTTCACCAAAGTAAATACCGCCTGTTAGCTCGCGGTAAACCACGAAATCCACATTTTCTACCAAATGATTTTTTAGCGGAGAAGCGTTGTACAGCAATGGGTATGACTTAATAGGGCGCAGATTGGCAAACAGCCCTAAAGTTTTGCGGATTTTCAAAAGTCCTTGTTCGGGGCGCACCTTGGCTGTGGGGTCGTTATCAAAGCGGGGGTGGCCTACGGCGCCGAGCAGCACAGCATCCGAATTTTGGCACAGGGCAATGGTTTCGTCGGGTAGGGGATTGCCTGTGGCATCAATAGCGCAAGCGCCAATGAGGGCGTGCTCAAATGTGAGGCCAATGTTGTGCTTTTTATCAACCACCTTTAGCACCTTAATTGCCTCGGCTACTACCTCGGGACCAATGCCGTCACCGGCAAGAACTGCGATTTTTTTCATATAAATATTACTTTAAAACTTAATCAGGGCGTCATTGCGAGGAGGAACGACGAAGCAATCTCTACTTTTGGCGAAGCCAATCATAACTTGAGATTGCCGCGTCCTCGTACCTCGTCCTCGCAATGACGTTCTTGGCTACTTTGTGGACTAACCCTAACAGGGTCTCAAAGCCCTGTTAGGGTCTTGAGGTGGCCTCTTCCTCTAATCTCTACTTCCTACTTTTCTCGTACTCCTCAATCTGTCCTTTCATTGATATCAAGTAATCAATATCATCATAGCCGTTTAAGAAGCACGTTTTTTTGTAGTCGTTGATGTCGAACCTCTCACTTAGGTCAATGCTGTTGATGGTGATAGTTTGCTCGGGTAAATCGATAGTTACCTCAACCTTGGGGTTGTTGGCTATTTCAACGAAAAGAGCCTTAACAAAGGCTTCGCTTACCTGAATTGGAAGTACTCCGTTGTTGAGCGCATTTCCCTTAAAAATATCGGCAAAAAGCGAGGAAACAACCACGCGGAAGCCGTAGTCGGCAATGGCCCATGCGGCGTGCTCACGGCTTGACCCGCAACCGAAGTTTTTACCTGCAACCAGTATTTGGCCGCTGTACGCAGGGTTATTGAGTACGAAGTCTGATTTTGGCTGGTCGTCGGCATCGTAGCGCCAGTCGCGAAAAAGGTTTTTCCCAAAGCCTTCGCGGTTGGTAGTTTTCAAAAAACGTGCCGGAATAATCTGGTCGGTGTCAACACTCTCAACGTTGAGGGGAACACAGGTGGTGGTGAGTATGTTTAACTTTTGCATAATCTAAATTTTAGGACTTGCGATTACTCGACATGCGATGTGCGAAAATTGGTCACAAGTCGCATGTCTATAAGAGTTCTCTCGGGTCGGTTATTTTACCTGTTACCGCTGCTGCTGCTGCGGTGAGGGGGCTGGCAAGGAGCGTACGCGCACCCACGCCTTGGCGGCCTTCGAAGTTACGGTTGGAGGTGGATACGCAGTACTTGCCGGCGGGTACCTTATCCTCGTTCATAGCAAGACAGGCCGAGCATCCGGGCTGGCGGAACACAAATCCTGCATCCTCAAAAATCTTTATTAGACCTTCTTCGCGTGCCTGTCGCTCTACCGATTTTGAACCGGGAACGATATAGGCAAACACGTTATTGGCTATTTTACGACCCTTGATAATGCTTGCTGCTGCGCGGAAATCCTCAATGCGTCCGTTGGTGCAGCTGCCTATGAAAACGTAGTCGATGGATTTGCCCAACAGCTTTTCACCTGCCTTAAAATTCATATACTCTAGCGCCTTGGTGTTAGGCTCGTCGGCAGGGATATTGCCGTCAATAGCCATGCCCATACCGGGATTAGTACCGTAGGTAATGAATGGTTTAATATCTTCTGCCTTAAATGAATATTCCTTGTCAAATGAAGCTTCGCTATCGGTAAACAGCTGCTTCCATTCGGTCAACTTTTTATCCCATTCGGCACCTTGTGGAGCGAATTTGCGACCTTTTACGTAGCTGAATGTAGTTTGGTCGGGGGCAATGAGTCCGCCGCGCGCACCCATTTCAATGCTCATGTTGCACACGGTCATGCGTTCTTCCATGCTCATGTTGCGGAATGCTTCGCCGGCGTACTCAATAAAGTAGCCTGTGCCACCGCCCGCGGTGAGCTGCGCTATGATGTATAGAATAACATCCTTGGCGGCTACTCCCTTACTCAACTTACCGTCAATGGTAATGCGCATTTGTTTGGGCTTGGTTTGCAACAAGCACTGCGTGGCAAGCGCCATTTCTACCTCGCTGGTACCTATGCCGAAGGCAATGCTGCCAAAGGCTCCGTGCGTGGCGGTGTGACTATCGCCGCACACTATGGTCATGCCGGGTTGCGTGAGTCCCAGCTCGGGACCAACAATGTGTACCACGCCGTTGAACTCAGTGTTGAGGTCAAATAGCATGATGCCGTTTTCATTGCAGTTTTGGCGCAACGTTTCTACTGCTTTGCGTGAGGCTTCCTCCCTAATGGGCAGATGCTGGTCGAGCGTGGGCGTATTGTGGTCGGGGGTGGCGGTTACCTGCTGCGGGCGAAATACCTTAATGCCACGCTTGCGCAAACCTTCAAATGCTTGCGGACTGGTTACTTCGTGAATGAGTTGGCGGTCGATATACAGCACATCGGGGCCATTTTTGATGGACTCAACAACGTGCTTTTCCCAGATTTTATCAAAAAGTGTTTTCATATGTTCTAATTGCTCGCAAAGACGCAGAGGCGCAAAGAAGTTTTTATTAGAAACTCTGCGACTTTGCGTCTTTGCGTGAGAGAAAAATTACTTGAGAGCTTTGCTTACGGCATCCAAAAAGGCGTCAACGGAAGCTTGTACTATATCGGTGTGAGCACCGAAGCCGTAGAAAAGTGACCCCTTGTACTCAACGGACATGTGCACTTTACCAATATCGTTGCTACCGCGGGTGATGGCTTGTATAACGAAGTCCTCCAAGCGGATTTTTTGCTTAATAATGCTGCGCACGGCGTTGAGCGAAGCGTCAATGGGGCCATTGCCCAGCGCTGCTTCGGTGTGCTCCTCGCCGTTGTAGTTGAGGGTAACGGTGGCAGCGGGTTGTACGTTTTTACCGCACAGCACTTGCAGACTAACGAGCTTAATTTTACGGTCGGCCACACGTTCGCGGTTCACCAGTATCATCAGGTCGTCGTCGTTGATTTCCTTTTTCTTATCGGCCAAGTCAAGGAACTTAGGATATGTTTCGTCAAGCTCTGTTTTACTTAACTTTATACCCAATTGGTCAAACCTATGCTTTAATGCTGCACGTCCGCTGCGGGCGGTAAGCACAATGGATGATTCACTGATACCTACATCTTTGGGATTCATAATTTCGTAGGTTTCGCGCTTTTTCAAAAATCCATCCTGGTGAATACCTGACGAGTGTGCAAACGCGTTGCGCCCCACAATGGCCTTATTTGCCTGTACGGGCATGCGCATAAGCGTTGATACCAAGCGGCTGGTAGGTACAATCTTTTTGGTGTTAATGCCCGTATCTACGCCCAACTTTTTGTGGCACTTAAGTATCATGGCAATTTCCTCAAGCGAGGTGTTACCTGCGCGCTCACCAATACCGTTGATGGTTACCTCTACCTGACGCGCGCCGTTGATAATACCCGCCATGGTGTTGGCTGTGGCCATACCAAGATCGTTGTGGCAGTGCGTGCTGAGTATAGCTTTGTCGATGTTGCTCACGTGCTCCATGAGATACTTTATCTTGGCACCATACTCGTGCGGCAGCGTATAGCCTGTGGTATCGGGAATGTTGATAATGGTGGCACCCGCGCCGATAACGGCTTCTACCACTTTTGCCAAATACTTGTTGTCGGTACGTCCGGCATCCTCAGCGTAAAACTCAACTTCGCCAACCAAGTTGCGAGCAAATTTCACGGCTTTAATGGCTCGCTCAATGATTTCTTCAGGCGTGGAGTTGAACTTATACTTTATATGAAATTCAGAAGTTCCTATACCCGTGTGAATACGACCTTGCTTGGCAAACTTGAGGGCTTGTGCTGCTACTTCTATATCCTTTTCCACAGCGCGGGTGAGGGCGCAAATGGTGGGGTTGCTCACGGCCTTTGAAATTTCAACCACGGAGTTAAAATCGCCGGGGCTGCTCACGGGGAATCCCGCTTCGATAACGTCCACGCCAAGGGCTTCAAGGGCACGTGCTACCTCAATTTTCTCAACAGTGTTGAGCTGGCAACCGGGCACCTGCTCGCCATCGCGCAGGGTGGTATCGAAAATGTAAACTTTGTCTTTCATAATATTTGTTGTCCACTAATTGGACGAATTAAACGAATTTACCCCCAATCCCCCAAAGGGGGCTATAACTGCGGTGGGGTTATGTAAGTTTCTACCTTGAAGCGTCATTGCGAGGAGGAACGACGAAGCAATCTTACACTTTGCGCCATTGGCGCAATTAAGAGATTGCCGCGCTTCGCTCGCAATGACGCTTTGGGCAATCGCAGTATGTTATAGCCCCCTTTAGGGGGTTGGGGGCTATCGTTATTAGTCCTCTGTGTGAATTGACTTCACCTTTTCCAGCCCCAACTCTTTTTCAGCGATTTCGCGCATTTCTACCTTGCGAATTTTTCCGCTGATAGTCATGGGGAATTCGTCAACAAACTTCCAGTACTTAGGTGTTTTGAAGGTAGCTATACGACCCTTGCAGTAGCGTGCCAACTCCTCTTCTCCGTAGTCAAATCCGGGCTGGCGCTTAACCCACGCCATAACTTCCTCGCCGTACTTTTCGCTGGGTACGCCAATTACCTGCACATCCTGAATACCCTCGTGCTTAAGCAAGAAGTCTTCAACTTCCTTAGGTGAAATATTTTCTCCACCACGAATGATAATGTCCTTAATACGACCTACGATAGCTACGTAGCCCTCTTCGTCCATTACCGCTACGTCGCCGGTGTGCATCCAGCCGTGCTTGTCAATCACCTTGTGCGTTGAGGCCTCATCATTCCAGTAGCCCAACATTACGGAGTAGCCGCGGGTGCAGAATTCACCACGCTCGCCGCGCGGTACAATTTTTCCCGTTTTTGGGTCAACAATTTTTATTTCAACGTGCGGGTGAACGCGACCAACGGTGGCCACGCGCTTCTCAATGGGGTCGTCGGTAAGCGACTGTGTTGAACCGGGTGAGGTTTCGGTCATACCGTACACAATGGTTACCTCCTTCATGTTCATTTTGTCAATTACCTTTTCCATGGTATCAATGGGGCAAAGCGAGCCGGCCATGATACCTGTACGTAGTGAGCTGAAGTCGTACTTGCTGAAGTTGGGGTGCGACAGCTCCGCTATAAACATGGTGGGAACGCCGTACAGCGCGGTACATTTTTCGTCCTGCACCGTTTTCATAACCACCTCAGCGTCGAATGCTTCTCCCGGAACTACCATGCAAGCGCCGTGTGTGATACAAGCTAAGTTTGCCAGCACCATGCCGAAGCAGTGGAAGAATGGCACGGGAATGCATACGCGGTCTTTTTCGGTAAACTTTTGACCTTCGCCGATAAAAAATCCGTTGTTCAAAATGTTGTTGTGCGTAAGCGTAGCGCCTTTGGGTTCGCCCGTGGTGCCAGAGGTGTACTGAATGTTGATGGGATCATCAAAATCCAAGTCCGCCTCGCGCTCGGCCAGCTGCTCATCGGTAATGGTTTTAGCTAAGTCAAGGAACTTATCCCAGTTGCGATCTAAAATAATGGTGCGGTTGCTGGGGTAGGGGCAGTGCGGACGAATGGTGTTGAGCATGTCAATGTAGTCCGTTTTCTTGAAGCCTTGCGCCGTAATCAGCACGTTAATTTCGCTTTGCTTAAGCGCGTATTCTACACCCTCTAACTTGTATCCGGGGTTGATGTTAACCATGATAGCGCCAATACGTGGCGTTGCAAACTGCGTCAGCACCCACTCGTAGCGGTTGGCTGCCCAAATACCTACGCGGTCGCCCTTTTTTACGCCAATAGCCATAAGCGCCTTAGCCAGCACGGTGGTTTGGTCCCACAGCTCCTTATAGGTAGCGCGGTAGTTTTGCTCCACCACAACCAACGCCTCGCGCTCGCCGTACTTTTCTACGGTTTCGCGAAGACACTCGCCAATGGTTTGACCTTTTAAAGCAATAGTGCTGGGGCCGTTTGCGTAAGATAAATTCTTCATTTTATTAAAGTGTTTTTTTAGAGTTTTCTTGGTTATTTGTCATTGCGGACTTGATCCGCAACCGTAGCTCGACGAAGTCAATTTCCAACCCCCTGAATGGGAGATCCCGTGTCAAGCACGGGATGACATTGCGCTTTTTATCCAGTACAAAAGTATTTTTATCATGCCAAGACAAAAAATCAAAGTGCGATTATAAAGATGATATGTAACAACATAAATTATTATATAACAATCATACAATAAAATAATTAATAGTATAAAATTATATGATATTCAGAATAAAAAACGGCATTATTTTAACAGTAAATATTGGAATATATCGGTCGGATTGTTACAAATTGAAAGTGTTTTTGCAAAATAAAAGGCGGTAACACGTGTTACCGCCCTGCTCTGTTTGGTCGCAATGGGGTTTCTCTTCGTCGATAGATTTTAAATACTAAAAATCGCACTCCGTGGGTTTGGGTAGCAATGGGGGTGCTGTTTGCGACTTGGCTTTCTTTTGCACTTCAATCATGCGCACCAGCAATGATGGAGAAATAGCAGTTACGGGTACGCTACCGCTCTCGGCTCCGCACATTCCTGTAAATATGGAGTAGTCGTTACCGGCAGCTTCTATTTGAGAGAACATGGCTAGCGGTGTTCCCACTAAGTCTACGCCCCGTACAAGTTCGTCAGGACGGCCATCGGCATATACACGGTAAACTTCAGTAGGTGTGACGTTGAAGGAGTTTGGCATGTAGCGTCCGGTGCTGGTAAAGCCACCTACTACCGATGCGAAATAGTAGCCATACTCTTTCCCTTGGTTTTTAACCTCCAGCTTAAGCAAGTCTCGTAACTCTTTATTGGAAAATGTTTTACTGCTGGTAACAATCAAATTTGATTGTCGGGTGGTAGGCTGTTTCCCTATTTGAGCGCGGGCATGCCCATTACTCTGTGGAAAGCCCTCGATGGGAGTGCGCGACATGAGGAAGTTTTTCAGAACGCCATCCTTTACTACCTCTACGTTTTTTGATTTGACCCCTTGCTCATCATACAAGTAGTATCCATTTAGGTCTGCTCCATCAAATTGGTGTATGGTTGGATTCATGTTTACGGATAGGTGTGTGGGCAGCACCTGCTCACCTATCATCTTTTTAAAGGTTTGTCCATCTGACTCGCTCCGCATTTTTTGCCCCTCAACGCGGTGGCCAAAAATTTCGTGAAAAAATACTCCTGCGGCAGGAGCCGATAGTATGGCGGGGCCGGAGTATGGTTGAACTTCAGGTGCAACTTTTAGTTGAGATAACTTATTTGATAGTTCTGATATTTCGCGAATTATAATGCTATCATGTGGTAATTTATCAGGAGAAAAAGCAAAAAAGGTTTTTTGCAGCGGCAGCTCTGTTCCATTATCAGCTTTGGTTAGGCCGTATATGCTTAGCTGTGTATAGGGCTGGTTTAGTACAATCTCTGCCCCCTCGCTGGAAACAAAGTATTTACGTTCTATCCTATACGAAAAGGTCACGCTTCCGTATATCAAATCCTTATTCGATGCAAATTTTTCAGAAAGTTGTTTTACTTTACTTTCCCATAAATTTTTATCTACTTTAAATTGAAGTTTTTCTTCAATATATTTTTCTACCGGGACCAAAGAAAAATCGGGGGAGCTATCGGTCTCTTTTACGCGGGTGGCAATGTTGGCTTTTACCTTTTCATAGCGATTTTGCGCCGCACGATATTCAACGTCTATGGCTTGCCAAATTTTTTGGCGGATAGCTAGATCATCATTATCCAAAGGGAGGCTCTGCGCTCTCCCGCCGTCATCATTTACCGATGACGAACTGTGGCTGCCGCGCAGCTCGTGGGTGTTGTCGCGCTCGTAGTTGCCAATACGTACGGCGGGGGTAAGGCTGCGGGTGTGGCGTTCCTCGCTACCCACCAAGGCGCCAAATGAGGCGGTGGCGTAGCAACGCTCCTCGTCTTCTACGCGTAGGCTGAGGTAGTAGGGCGGATTTTCGGCATTTTGCAAGGCTGTAAATTCACGATGTAGCTCATCTTTGAGTGTTTGTAGCAGCGGGTCGGGGGCCGCTAACGCAGCTATTGGGAGCAGTAAGAGCGATATGCAAAACTTAATGTAACGGTTCAACATGATATGGTTAAGTTTTTATTTTTCAGCATTTTCTTCAAAAACGAGCTCGCCGTTGTAGTTAATTTGGCTTGATTGCGTGGGGGTAATGCTTATGCTGGCGTAGCCTGTGGTGCTTACGCTGAGAAATATTTGATAGCTGTCGCGGGGAGATTTAATGCGGAACGACATTTCGTAGCCCTTTTTCTCATTGCCTGACAACTTGTACTCCTGCATAGGCTCTTTGAACTTGATGCCGCCATCGTTGCTGTCATAGGCAGCACTTCCTCCGTATGACTCGCCAAAGTAGGGCAGGTAGGAAAAGGCAGAGTCGGCTTTTATGGCGAAGTCGTACTCTGAGCTGAGCGCGCGCGATTGAAATTTTATGGGGTTAACGTAGTTGACCGCTATGCGAAATTTTTTGCCCTCAACGGCCTGTTTTACCTTAGCCTGAAGTTCGGCCTCTTGTGCTTTAGTTAGAGGAGCGCATGAGGCAAAAACAAGGGCTAAAATGCCCATTGATATGTAAAGAATATGTTTCATAAATGCTGTGATTTAGTTCCACTAAAGTAGGATAAAATTCTCCGTTTTGTTTTGCATTTGCTGCGGGTGAAAGCTTGTTTTTCTTAAAACATGCAAGTTGTCCACAAATTGAACTACAAAACGCCAAGAGAGGTGAAGGCGCGCGGAGCAAAAACTTCTCTTGAAATAACACCTGTAACCCGCGCGCAGCACCCTGATTTTTTCTTTATCCGTCGGTTAAAACCGACGGCAATGAAAAATCGGCATTTAGTGAGTTGAGTTTTTGAATACTTTGTCCAAGAAATTGGTCATAATGTCAACAGTGTTACTAAACCACGGGTGAAAAAGCCAGAAGGGGTGAGGCGTATCTGGAAGTGTGTGCACTTCAGAATAAATCCCGAGGCTATCAAGTTTGTGTATTTGCTCATCACGCCCCGCGTGAAAGCGTGGTATGGAGCTGTTGATAAAGCATACGGGCGCTGAGTTACGGCTGACGTGGTAAATGGGCGATGCGTCTTCCCATGTTGCTTTTTGCTCCTGGTAGTTGCCCCCCAACCAAATCATGTCTACGGGCAACTTTTGGTTGTTCGCCCGCGCAAGGCGCGCCCGTTCCACGGTTTCTGGATTTGTAAAATCCGATAACCCGTCAATGTTAACTACTGCTTGTACCTGTGATGATGCGGTGTTAGCGGCATCGCCCTTACCGTTAGCCATGCCAATAAGATTGGCCAATTGTCCGCCGGCCGAGCAACCCGAAATGGCTATTCGTGTCGTATCAATACCAAAGCGTGCGGCGTTGGCTCGCAACCAGCGCAGGGCGCTGCGCAGGTCGTTTACTCCTGCGGGATATAGGGCTTCAGGTATAAGCCGGTACTCTACAGGTACAGTCACATATCCGTGTGCGGCTATTTGCTGTGCCATGGGAATTTGCAGCGACAGGTCGCCCGAATTCCACCCGCCGCCGTGCACCATGAGTAGTGCGGGAAGCAGCTGTTCATTTTTGGGGCGGTAAATGTTGAGGTGCAGCTCGCGTGTTTTTCCGTTGGAATTGGTAAGCGTGGAGTACACCAAACACTCATGGGCAACCACTCCATCGGGTAGCTGCGGGTGAGCAATTTGTATGTAGGGTCGGTATTTTCGCTCCTTGATGTAGGTTTGATATACGGTAAAGGAGGTGTCGCGCGGGATGTTGCTATCCCTATCGCAGTAATCCTGCGCTAATGATACGGTAGTGTATAAAACTCCGAGTAAAAAAGTTAAAGTTTTACGCATGGCGATGACGGTTTTGTTTTTTACGAAGTTATAAAAATGTGCTGAAACTTCTACAATGAGGAGATACCTGCTATTGTTTAAAAAATCAATACCTTTGCTATGGTTTATTGATGTTAGTTAAACGCTGTGCTGTTATGATTTCCCCCTTAATTTTTCCATATGTGGCAATGATCACTTCTTTGGTGTTGGCCATTTTGCTTTTTTTCAAAAAAGAGCAACACGGTTTTTCATCCAAAATTATGGGTGTTGTCTTTTTATTTTGGTCGCTTATTTTCCTTTACTACACCCTGGAGGTGGGCGATGATTATGTGCTCTACTATCACGGCGATATTATTTACGGGTTTTTGACTCTTTTTGTTATTCCGCTGCAGGCAATCTACTTCTGCTTTCTTACCGAAAACAGGGTGAGGCTGTCTTCGGCATTGTGGCTATTTATTCCGCCCTTACTCGTATGGATGAGTGTTGTGGTACTTTTTGTTTTAGTGGGTGAGGATGCCGCCGTGATATTTGTGCGCAATACGTACTTTGAGGCCGATCTTCCCGAACCTCATACTATTACTTATCAACTACTTCGATTGGCGGACTATTCGCTTTTCAACGTTATTATGATAGCGGAAATGTTGGGGTCGATGCTGTATGTGCGCGTGCTGCTTCATCGCTACAGCCGCAGGTTGAAGGACTGCTACTCTAACGTGGACGATAAGGATGAGTTGGCGACCTACTTTGTTTTCTACGCCATTTTTGCTTTGCAGGCACTTACGTTGTTATACGCAACCTTTGTAGCGGTTATGCGCTGGCCCAACTTGCCGGTACAGCAGCTGATGTACGTGGTGTTTGCGGTTGTGCTTTTTATGGTTGGGCGTAGCGTGCTCAACCTTCGCTTTACGTCGGCTGATTTGGAATATCAGCAGGCGCAAGTAGGGCAAGAGCCAGCCAAAAGTGAGCCGCTGGCGGAGATGGTTAATGATACTATGCTAAGCGCGCTGAACAAGCGTTTGCAACAGCTGATGGATAGCGAAAAATTGTACCTGCAATCCAACCTTACTCTTGACGATTTGTCACAAAAACTCGGCACCAATCGTACCTACCTTTCTCAGCTACTCAACAAAACGTATGGCGTTCGATTTTCTGACTATATCAACATGCAGAGAGTTGCTCATGCCGAGATATTATTGATGGAGCCCAATGTTGAGTATTCTTTGGATTGGATTGCTACTGAATCGGGTTTTTCTTCTACCTCCACTTTTTACCGCGCTTTTAGGCAGAAGCATGGTTGCACCCCCAGCGCATGGCGTAAGGGCTCGAACTAAAATGCCTCGCCAATGCGGAAATAAACACCCCAGTCGTCCTTACCCAGAGCGCCATCCACTCCTATGTTGAGGTTGAACTTTGGCAGCACCTTATAGCGTACGCCAATACCGCCACCGGGCAGCACCGGGCTGGTTTCTCCCGGGCTATGTGCCATGGCCAAGCCAAAAAATCCTACCATGCCAAAGGCCTTGTACATGTTCCAACGCAACTCGCTTTGTATGGCGTACACCTGGTTGCCGCGATATTCACCCTTGGTATAGCCGCGAATATCCTTGTTGCCCACGTAGCTTTGCGCTATAAAAGGGATGCTGTTACCCACCGCTATCTCCCCCGATGCGCGCGAGGCCAGTATCATGTGCGGGTTCAGGCGGAGGTAGTAGTTTGCCATTAAGTTGAGCTTGCTGAATATGCTATCGTTGCCCAACCACGAGGGGAAGTTTTTGTAAATAACGCCGGCAAATAGCCCTTTTGAGGGGGAAAACTGGTTGTCTTTTGAATCGTACAAAATATTTAACCCCAAAGCATTTTGGTAGCTGTTGCTGGTGGTATTATCCAAGCCTAAACTCGACTCATCGAATATAAGGTGCGTGCGAAAAAACTGAAAGCTGACGCCTACGTAAATCCTGTCGTACACGCGTATGGAGGGGGATCCAAAGAAAAAGGTACCATAGGTATTGTAGGGAACAACAACACTTTCGTCGCCAATGTTCACGTAGGTTTGAAAGTTGGAATTCATGTAACCGCCGCCAAACATCACACGGTAATCATCGTTATGCAAAAAGAGCCGGGCAAAGCTCATCACGTACCAGTTTTTTTTGGTAGTGTAAGTTCCCATAATTGATAGCTGCGATGGTGGTGCCTGCGGGTGCTTTTTGTCTACATCAAATACCATCATGCCCATGGCGCCAAAGCCAAAACCTCGTGAACGGTCGAATGAAAGGTCGGGAACACCGGTTATGCCGAATTTTTTTCCCTCTTTTTTTGTTGAGCTGGTGTCTTGTTGAGCGTGTAGTAGGGTGGGGAGCAGCAACATGGCTGCTAACATTAGCGTGCGAGTTTTCATAAGAGTTAACTTAGAGTTTAAAATCAAAGGTACAACAAAGGAAAACCGCATAATTCGCAGGCAAATTTATTAAGCTATCTTTACGATAGTTTTTAAAATGTTTGTTTTCTTTTTGTCACTTTGGTTTGACCCAAAGTAACCAAAAGTCAAGACCGGACGAAGCTTCATCCCGTCGCGTGCAAAACTGTATTTCGCGTCTCATACGACGCTCATCGTTTTGCTACGCGCTTGCCCACGCCGGCGCGCCTATCCGGTCAGGCCGGCGCACATTTGCACTGTTCGTGCAATCTTGTCCATCTGCACAAGCGCGCTCGTGTTATGGCAATCCTGCGCGTAAGCGCACGGTGCGTTGGGTTGAACGGCGACGAGCCGGCGTGGGCAAGAGCCATAGAATCGCTGCGAAGGAGCGGATGTTACCGTCCGAGCTAGCGATTCTTGGCGGTGGCTGGAAGTTTCGCCGTTCTTGATTTTTTGATTATCTTTTCATCAAGGAAAAAGTGATAAAAGAAGAATATGTAAAATAACCTCTATGAAAAAACCCTACCGCCACCTTCTCCTCGATCTTGATGGAACCCTAACCGACCCTGCCGAGGGTATTACCAAAAGCGTAGCCTACGCGCTGCAGCACTTCGGTATTGAAGTGCAGGATTTGAGCACGCTTCACCCGTTTATTGGACCACCGTTAGTTGACTCATTTCAGGAGTTTTACCACTTCTCACCTCAACAGGTACAGGAGGCGTTGGTAAAGTACCGCGAGTATTTTTCGCAACAAGGGCTTTATGAAAATGAAATATATGTCGGGATAAAAGACTTTTTGCGTCAAGCAAATGAGGCAGGGTTGAAGCTGTACTTGGCAACCTCCAAACCTGAGGTTTTTGCCCGACAAATCTTGGAACATTTTGGTATTCTTAATGAGTTTGTTTTTGTCGGTGGTGCGCTGCTCGATAGCTCGCGCAACGCCAAGGCCGATGTGATACGCTATGTACTCAGCTCGTGCAAGCTCACTCCACAGGATGATATGGTAATGGTGGGCGACCGCAAGCACGATATCTTGGGCGCCAAAGCGGTGGGTATTGACTCCGTAGGTGTGCTGTACGGCTATGGCAGCTATGAGGAGCTATCGGCGGCTGGAGCAACTTACGTTGTGAAGGATATTAACGAATTGAAAGAGTTACTTTTTATATCAAAAATATGAACAAGAAAGTTTTGATTTTATTGGCCAGCCCGCGCCGCGGCGGCAACTCGGATACCTTGTGCGACAGATTTATACAGGGAGCGCAGGAGGCGGGACACAGCGTTGAAAAGATTTTTTTGAAGGACATGAAGGTTGGCTACTGCACCGGTTGTGGTACCTGCTTCCATAAAAAGCCATGCCCGCAAAAGGACGATATGCCCACCATTTTGGATAAAATGGTAGCCGCTGATGCTATTGTAATGGCCACGCCCGTTTACTTTTACACGCTGAACGCGCAAATGAAAACCCTCATTGACCGCACTTGCTCGCGCTATACCGAAATCAGCAACAAGGATTTTTACTTTATCATGACTGCCGCTGATGCCGGAAAGGAGGCCATGGATGGTACCATAGACAGCTTCAGGCGGTTTTTATCTTGCCTTGAAAATCCAAAGGAGAGGGGCTTTATTTACGGAACAGGTGTGTGGCACATGGGCGAAATAAAAGACAAACCCGTGCTGCAAAAGACATACGAAATGGGAAGGTTGGTTTAGGGGTAAATAGCAGTGTCGGAGTTGAAACCCCGGCACTACTATTTATTACGATATTAAACCAGCAATTATTCCTTTTCCAGCTGCTCAATTTCATCAAGCTCCGCGTTGAGTTTTTTGAACCATTGGCTTGACTTTTTGAAGCGAAGGTACATGAGAGCAATCATTGTGACACAGAAAAACAGCAAAAAGCTGATGGATGCACCACGCATGTTAAATATGAGAAATACGCAGATTGCCAGGATTGGTGTTACCATGAAACTCCCTATTTTTATCTCTTTCATTTGAAAATTTTCGATTTGGGTAACAAGTCTTCTTGTGGTAGTAATGGGGTTTGTGAAATTGATTTTACGAAGCGACCAAACATGCCTTATTGCCCAAAAATAGGTTATTGATGCTCCTCCAACGTACAGTAGTATGCCTATATACAGAGGAATACCGCTATTAAATCTTATATCAGCGTATTTTGGAAGCACAAAAAATGTTATTGGTACTACAATAAGGGATACCAGTAACCTTGTGCCGGCCCTCCAAGCCGCCCAATTTATCCTTCTCTCCGGCTTTGCCGAGAGCATTCGTTTTAAAACTTCCTTATTAATACGTGTATTTTCAGCAATGCGTGCGTCGTATTGTTGCCACATGGCTTGTAGTTCGTTCCATTCCATGATGCTAATTGTTTTGATGTTGAATAAATTTTTTCATTTGCTCCTTAATGCGCCCGATGCGCGTGCCCACGTTGGTTTTCGAAATACCGGTGATGAGGGCAATTTCCTCGTGCGATTTTCCGTCCAGGTAGAGTAGGATAATAGCCTTGTTAATGGCATCCAGCTCCTCAATACATCGGTAGAGAAATTCAGTTTCGGGCGTATTGTCGCGCTCCGAGAGCCAGTGTAGATTTTCCAGCTGCTTTGAGTAGTTCCCAAAGCTGAACAGCGAGTCGTGCTTTTTGCGCCGCCGATAGTTCATAGAGGTGTTTAGCGCCACCCTATAAATCCACGTTGAGATGGCGGATTGTCCTTTGAACGTATCGAACGATCGCCATAGCTCCACCACAATGTCGTTGGTTAGGTCCTCGCGGTCATGCGTAGTGTTGGCATATGCCCTCGTAATTTTGATTACGATGCCCACGTTAGCCTCAAACACCTTCAAGAACTCCTCCTCCTTGTCCTTTTGATCCTGCTCCATTTTTAACTTCTAATTTTTATTGTCAAGCAAAGCTACCCGGGAAATTGTTTGCTCTTGAATAATTAGTAACACAAAGGCGTAAAAAATCACAAGAGACCATATGAATTAATGCTTTTAAAATGATTGTGCGTAGGGCACAAGATGGTTAGGGGTGCCGAATTACCAATTCGACACCCCTAACAAGTGGAGATGCCACATCTGATGTGATGAAAAGAGTAGGGTAAAGGCCCGTTAAAAAGCAATTTTTATTCCACCACCAAGCGCCATTGGGTAAAGGTATTCATCGCCACCGGTCAGCAAGCCTATGGTTTCCATTTTGAAGTACAAGGTTACAGGATAAAAGTAGCTGAGGTTGACGGTTGCGCCGTAGCTAATGGGATATTCGTTAATGTAATCGGCAATGCTTGGCTCCTCACCGCTGCTGGAGCTTGAGGTTTCGGGCACGCTACCGGAAGAGGAGAACCCTAAGCCTACAGAGGCAAAGCCATGAACGCTGAGGTTTGGAAAAATGTTAAAGCCGAGATTGTACCCTAAACGAAATGCAAAAAGAAACTCATCTGCGCCGGCCTTGGGTGTTGCATCAAATCCGCAAAAGCTGAGGTCGAAAAGCATTCGCCCGGAAAATCCCCCCGTAAGGTAAAAGTTTATATACTCTAATCCGGTGCTCACATTCATAATATTATCTGCACCTACGTAGTCAAGATAATACTCCATTCTATGGTCATTTTTTTGAGTAATGTCCATCCCCTTACGAATTCTTCTTCTACTTGATATGGGTGTAAATTTGGAGGTAGCCATTGAACCATCTGCTACGTATCGGTTGTCGGCCACACCCGTGGCCCGCACGTAGGCAACTCTGTGCTTTTTGGGGTTGCCGTACTTGTCGGCGCGATACTCCGAAATTTGGAAGAGCTGGCTGCGGTGAACGCCCTCTTTTTCCCCAATTTTTGCCTTAATGGGGCAGGTGCTTACAATGGGCGTTTTTACCTTCAGGTCTGCCTGCTTCTCTTCGAGTGACTGCAAGGCTTGTCTGTAGGTATCAGCCGTAAATTTTCTCAGCTCGTCATCTGACGAACCGCAGGAGGAGTTATTTTGATTTTTATTTGCTACAGCCAAGAATGCTGAGGCCATTCCCCTGCCGGCATCAAGAGAGGATACGTTGGTGCTTATGGTGCGCACGTGCTTTACGTTAAAGCTTAAGTTGTTAAACTCTGCCCTTTTTTTACTCAACTCATACACTTGCGTGCTCTCATCAATCCAACAGTCAAAAATAGCATTTTGCATATGCTCGTTATAGGATAGGGCGTAGAGGTGGGTGTTGACAAAACCGGTAAAGTAGCAAATAGACGTGTTGGGCATTTGCTGAAGCGTAACGTTGGACACATCAAGCACTACAACATAGCTGCGCTTAACAAGATTCAATCCAGCATCTTTCAATTCGTCTACGCCTCGCTTGGTGGCAACGGCTTGCAGATAATTTTGATCGGTGGCGTTGTACATTCCGCGCTTCCAAATTTGCGACATGTCCATGCTGCCACTGGGCTGCCTGTTGAACCAATACGAGATTACCTCCTTACCAACGTTGAGCGAGTTGAGCTTTTGCTCAATAGCACCCGATGTAGTGCTACCGGCCGAACTCATATCAAGAATTTTGCTGGAAAGAGGATTGATGTCGTACTTGCTACTTAAGTTTAAGGTTGCAAAGTACTTTTGAATTTGCGCATCATAGCTGCCCTTGTTGCCATAGGGGCGACTTACCAGGAGTACAGACATGGAGCTGCGCATATACGCTTCGTCAGTAGTTTGTTGTGCTGCTGCCATAACGCTTGGTATTATAAAGGCAAGGCTAAGAAGAAAAGTTCTCATAATTTTTATATAAAATTAACAACATCCGTTAACAAAGATATGGTTTTTTGCAACTTAGCAATTTTTTCACCTTGTTTTATTTGTGTTGTCACTTGCCGTTTCGAGGGTTTTACCTGCTGTAACCTTGATTGGACGGTGCGCGCGTGTTTTTGTTAAAAATGCCTGAGAATCTATATTTTACCTCGTGTAACACAATTGCAACCGCTTTGTAATAACCGCTACATACCCTTGACGTACATTTGCTGACACTAATATGTAATAACTACATGAGTAGCGAGTTTCAACAACTGCTGAAGGCGGAACAACAACAGTTTCTTGCCGAGCAACAGCGCAGATTTCCCTCCCACGAAACGCTAAAAATCGACCTTCACTGCCACGACTTCAACAGCGATGTCCCCGATGAACTCACCGGTCGCATACTGAATGTTCCCGAAACATTCTTGCCCAGCGAAACTTTGATTCGTGAGCTCAGCCGCAATGGCTGCAACGCCTACACCATTACCAACCACAACAACGCCCGCCCCTTTCTGCGTGATTTCTCCAAACGGTTGGGCAAGTTTGAAACCCCAAGCGCGATTGGTATATTTGGCGTGCGCCGAAAAATAAAAAAGCGCCCAATAACTGGCACACCAACTTTGGGCAAAGGGCATGGAAGTACGATCCCTCATCGGGTGAATACTACTACCACTCCTTCTTTAGCGAGCAACCCGACCTCAACTGGCGTAACCCCGAGGTGTTCGACATGCTAAAGGAGTTTAGGCAGCTACTCGATCAATACCCCGATAAAACCAGCGTGGGCGAAATATATACGCCACCACCCGGTAACACAAAGTTGGTGTCAAAATTTTTGGGTTCAGGTACCGATATGCTGCACATGGCGTTTGATTTTTCGCTCATATTTGCCAAGTGGAATGCTGCTGCCTACTACAAAATCATTCGTCGCATTTACCGCAAGCTACCTGCGGAGGGATGGCCCAACTTTTTTTTCCAACCATGATATTGGGCGCAGCACGCGCCGCTACGGCATTACGCTGCGCAAGTACCACAAGGCGCAGCTGCGTGCTATGCTGCTTATGACGCTGCGCGGCACCCCTTTTACAAAGGGCGCGACGGCTACCGCACACCCATGCACTGGACCCATGCCGGGTTTAGCACCGCGCAGCCTATCAAATGAAAAGTTGCTGGTAATTTTAAACTTTGGCTTTGCAAAAAAAGAGGTGCAGTTGAGCGATTATGGCGTTGATTTTGAAATTCTTTACTCAACACATAGCAAAGACAATGTGACTATTGATGAAAAATTTACCCTTAAATCCCATGAGGGTATTGTGCTGTATTCGCCCGCTACCAATGCCAATAATTGACGGACTATCCTTATCTTTGTGCTTTCATTTTAAAAAAAAGCACCAGTGGACTCGCGCGAAAAAACCATTATCAAAACCTCATGGATTAGTACCATAGGTAACTTTATTCTTTCCGCCTCAAAAATCATCATCGGTTTGCTGTCGGGCAGCTTGGCTGTGCTTGGCGATGGTATTGACTCTGCTACCGATGTGGTTATCTCTATCGTTATGATCTTTACGGCGCACATTATGCACCGTCCGCCCAGCCGCAAGTATGCCTACGGCTACGAAAAAGCTGAGGGTATTGCTACCAAAATTCTGTCGTTCGTTATTTTCTACGCGGGTATTCAAATGCTCGTTTCCACAGTGACGAATCTCTTCTCTAACGAGCCGCGTGAGCTGCCCGGAATGATTGCCATTTACGTTACCATTTTTTCTATTGTAGGAAAATTGTTGCTGGCGTTGTACCAGTACAAGCAAGGCAAGCGTGTAAGTAGCTCGTTGCTCACAGCCAACGCTATCAACATGCGCAACGATGTGATTATTTCGTGCAGTGTGCTTGTTGGTTTGGCGGCCACATTCATACTTAAGCTACCCATTTTAGATACCATTACAGGTTTAATCATAAGCCTGTTTATCATCAAATCATCCATCAGCATTTTCATGGAGTCCAGCGTGGAACTTATGGATGGTGTGAAGGATATGACGGTGTACGATAAGATTTTTGAAGCGGTAGACAAGGTTCCCGGTGCAACCAACCCGCACCGTGTGCGCTCGCGTCAAATGGGCAACATGTACCTAATTGACCTCGACGTAGAAGCCGACGGCAACATTAGCCTCAACGAGGCGCACGCCATTGCCGACGCGGTAGAGCAAAGCATTAAAGAAAACGTGGAAAATGTGTACGATATAATGGTGCACGTAGAGCCACGCGGCACATGTCAGGATGAAGAACCATTTGGTGTGGATAAGGAAACGGAGTAGCTATGATTGAGAAGTTTTTCGGTTTAAAAGAGAGTGGAACTACGGTAAGAAGGGAGTTGCTTGCAGGGCTGGTTACGTTTCTTACCATGTCGTACATACTGGTAGTTAACCCCAATATTTTGGGTGAAACGGGCATGGATAAGGCCGCCCTATTTACGGCTACAGCGCTTGCCAGTATTGTAGGCACGTTGCTCATGGCGTTTTTAGCCAACGTTCCCATAGCGCAGGCTCCGGGCATGGGGTTGAACAGCTTCTTTGCCGTTACAGTGGTGCTAACCATGGGCTACTCGTGGCAGTTTGCGCTTACGGCAGTTTTTGTTGAGGGGTTGATATTTTTGCTACTCACTTTTTTCAACGTGCGCGAAATTATTGCCAACAGCATTCCTCAAATGCTTAAGCACGCCATTCCCGTGGGCATAGGCTTGTTCATTACCTTTATCGGATTACAGCAATCGGGTATTGTAACGGGTAATGCGTTTACCATGGTCGCTTTAGGCAACCTTGCCGACAGGGGGGTGTGGGTGGCAGTGGCAGGGCTGTTTATCATCGGTATTTTGATGGCGAAAAAAGTACCCGGCGCTATGTTGATAGGTATTTTTGTGGCAACAATTATAGCTATGATTCTTGGCGTGGCACACCTGCCCGAGGGTAATTTGGTTAGTCTGCCTCCCAGCATTGCTCCCGTTTTTGCCAAGTTTGAGTGGAATCATATTCTTTCGTATGATATGCTGGTAGTGGTGTTTACGCTACTCATGCTAAATCTGTTCGACACGCTGGGAACGCTGATTGGGGTGGCATCCAAGGCAAACCTGATGGATAAAAACGGGAATTTTCCGCAGGTGCGTAAGGCCCTTTTTGCCGATGCGCTGGCCACTACCACGGGCGCTGTTTTGGGCGTAAGCACCATAACTGCTTACGTGGAGAGCGCAGCAGGCGTGGCAGCCGGAGGGCGCACCGGGTTAACCGCTGTGGCTACCGCCCTGATGTTTGCCGTGGCGCTGTTTTTTGCTCCCATTTTTCTACTTGTTCCCGCACAGGCAACAGCTCCCGCTCTCATTATAGTCGGACTGTTTGTGATGACCTCAATACTTAAAATCAACTTTGACGATTTCACCGAGGCTATTCCCGCCTACCTTACCATTATTATGATGCCCTTTGCCTACAGCATTTCCGAGGGGATAATTTTCGGTATTTTGGGCTTTATTTTCATGAAGCTATTCACCGGAAAGGCAAAGGATATTTCTATTCCTATCTACATTATCGGCGCGCTATTTATTTTGAAAATGGTGCTGGATGTGGTGATGGCGTAGCTATAGGTTGAGGAGTTAATTATACCCTAAAGGGTGCAGTTTGTAATTATTTATAAATTTGCACCCTTTGGGGTATAATTTTGATAATTATTCTTATATTTGTACCCTAAAGGGTATAGTAATGGAGGAAAATATGCTTTCAACATTCATTAAATCCAAGCGCAAGGCAGCGGGATTAACGCAACTTGATTTAGCAGAAAAATCGGGCGTGGGCTTGCGTTTTATTCGTGAAATGGAGCAGGGCAAAACCACGTTGCGTATGGATAAAGTTAACCAGGTGCTGCGCCTATTTGGTTTTGAGTTGGGCGCGGTAGCTATGGATAGAAGTAAATTGCTGTAATGAGAAAAGCCAATATATACATGTATGAACGCTCGGCCGGAGTTCTTACCGAGGATGAAAATGGCTACGCTTTTAGGTATGACGAAAGTTACCTAAAAATACAGAATGCCGAGCCTATCAGCCTAACATTTCCGCTAAGTGAAAAACCTTATGAAAGCAAGGTTTTATTTCCCTTTTTTGACGGATTAATTCCCGAAGGTTGGCTACTTGATGTGGCCGAGCGCAGCTGGAAAATTAACCCGCGCGACCGTATGGCGCTGCTGCTGGCTTGCTGCAAAGATTGCGTAGGCGCAGTGAGCGTTGTACCTAACGCAGAGGAGGTGAAAAATGAGTAAATGTTTGTACTGCTATAACGAGCTGGAGGTTGGACAAACGGATTTTCACCCCGCTTGCTCCAAGAAGATATTTGGTACGAAAAAACCTCCCGTTTTGCCCTATGCCAAAAGTGATATTGTGCGGCTAGCTGAGGATGTAGTTCGCTCGCACACTGCGCTTACGGGAGTGCAACCTAAACTTTCGCTTGATATTGCAAAAAAGAGCGATGGACAGCCCCAACGCTTTACCATTGTGGGCTTATGGGGACGTTACATTTTGAAGCCGCAAACGGAGCAATTTGCGCGTCTGCCGGAGTTGGAGGATGCGACGATGCACATGGCTTCGCTTTCCAAAATACAGGTAGTACCGCATTCGCTCATTCGCTTTACCGATGGCAGCCTATGCTACATTACCCGCCGTATTGATCGTAACGCTGATGGCTCCAAATTGCATATGGAGGATATGTGTCAGTTAACAGAGCGCCTTACCGAGTATAAGTACAAAGGCTCCTATGAGCAAATTGGTAAGATAATTTTGCAGCACTCCTCCACGCCGGTACTTGATGTGGTGAACTTTTGTGAGCAAGTGCTGTTTTGCTATCTCACAGGTAATGCCGATATGCACCTCAAGAATTTTTCGTTGCTTAAAAATACAGGTGGGTACGCTCTTTCACCGGCTTACGATATGCTTTCCACAGCCGTAGTAATGCCCGAGGATGATGAGGACTTGGCGCTTACGCTTAACGCGAAAAAGAAGAAGTTGAAGCGAAAAGATTTTGAAGCCGCATTTGCTACGCTGAGGTTAGATGCGAAAACAGCTCAAAATATTTTTGAGAAGTTTGCAAAAACTATACCGCTTTGGTTCGACTGTATTGAGCAAAGTTTTTTGCCTGAAGACATGCAGAAAAAATATGTGGAGGTAATAAGGGAGAGGGTAACCAGAATAGGTTTTTAAAAGTAAACGGGCGATAAAATTTCTAATTTATCGCCCGTTTCTTTATGCATTCTTTACTTAAAATCCTTGAGCCTTGCCTGAACTTGTGCGGGTGTAGAGCTGTACGGATTTATTACCCTTGTAGAATCCGAAAGCACAATGAGTAGGTTCATATCCTTATCGAGCGTGTACGATTGCTCCGTGCGTAGGTAAATAGTGGTGCCCTTTGCCGACATGTTAAACTCAATGTACGAGGTGATGGGGAAGTTATGATCGTTGTTGTAGTCGCTAAACTCCCTTGAGGCTGATGCTCCCGGCAACAAAGAGCTGGCTACGGTGGCTCCACTATATCCAACATTGCTCAGCATTACATTTGAAAAGTTATTTTGTACCTCAAGGGTTGCCTTGTTCTCGCATGAAGAAAAGAGTATACAAGCAAAAAGGCTAAGTAGTATATTTAGTTTCATGGTAGTTGATGTTTAAGTATTAGTCAACGCTTACTTCGAAGGTGCCGGCATATCCGCTGCTGTAGTTTTCCTTTATCTCAAGGGATGTAGTAATGTTAGGATATACCGTTTTTAAGGTACCGTTGGCTTGCATAATATCAAAAGAAACAATTTGGAAAATGTAGCTTCCGGGGTCTAGCGTCAGCCTGTTATTCAGCATACTAGCGTAGTCTCCTGCTGTTTCCGGATTTCCGGTAGTAGTAGTTACGTTTGCCTCTACTGCAAATTGTACCATGTCATCCGACACCCTAAATCCGTTGACTGTTGTCTTGTTTCGTAGATGCAGTGTGTCAACAATGTATGATGGCATGGGGGCTATTGCACTACCATTGATGGAAATATTCAAGTTGCTGATTTGATTGGCCACTACAAACTTTTTTGCTCCACCGTCATTGGTGTAGGGCGCAATGAGAAGAATGACCTCTGTACAACGAACAGTATTACTTTCGGTGTACGTAGCCGGATTGTTGTAGTAACCGCTATCGCTATCCTGGCTGCAGGAAAATAGTAGTTGCGAAACAAGAAATATCACTCCAATTCTTACAGCATTTGCTTTCATAAAACAAAGTTTTACAGGTGTTTAAAAAACAAATGTAAACAAAAACCGAGAAAGTTAACTTACTTTCTCGGTTTTTATATTTGAAAACTGAAACTGGAAATATCACCGCACCACTTCGACATCCCGATAACTATCGGGGCAGTGTGACAACCCACGCCATCTCCACATTGCCTATTGCCGACTGTGCATTGTCAACTGACTACGCATTCTTCGCAGCGCGCTTTCTTTCGTTTTCGTCCAGCAAAATCTTACGCATGCGGATAGATTTTGGCGTTACCTCCATGTACTCGTCCTCCTGAATGTACTCCATGGTTTCCTCAAGTGAGAAAATGGTGGCGGGGGTAATGGCTGCCTTATCATCCGTGCCGGAAGCACGTACGTTGGTCAACTTTTTAGACTTGCACACGTTAATGGTAAGGTCCTCGTTGCGGGTGTGCTCACCCACTACTTGACCTGCGTAAACTTCATCTTGCGGCATAATGAAGAAGCGACCCTTATCCTGTAGCTTATCAATGGCGTAGGCAAATGCCGTGCCACTTTCCGAGGCTACCAGCGAGCCGTTGGTACGCATTTCAATCTCGCCCTTGTAGGGTTCGTAATCCTTAAAACGGTGTGCCATTATGGCCTCACCTTGCGTTGCGGTAAGCATGTTGCTACGCAAACCTATAATACCACGTGCAGGAATATCAAACTCTAAGCGGCTACGATCACCGGTGGTTACTACGTTATGTAGCATGCCTTTGCGACGGGTAGCCATATCAATAACCTTACTTGATAGGACTTCGGGAACGTCCACCGTAAGCGCCTCAACAGGCTCGCAACGTTGTCCGTCTATTTCCTTAAAAATAACCTTAGGCTGTCCTACCTGAAACTCATATCCTTCGCGGCGCATAGTTTCAATCAGTACGCTCAAGTGCAGAATACCGCGACCAAACACAAGGAATTGGTCAGCGCTATTGCCGGGCTCCACGCGTAGGGCAAGGTTCTTTTCCAACTCGCGATCCAAGCGCTCCTTAATGTGGCGTGAGGTAACATACTTGCCTTCTTTACCGAAGAAAGGAGAGTCATTAATGGTGAACAGCATGCTCATGGTAGGCTCATCCACGGCAATGGTGGGCAGCGCTTCGGGATTTTCAACGTCGGCAATGGTATCGCCAATGTCGAAGCCATCAACACCCACTACGGCGCAAATATCACCGCACTTTACTTCGGCTACCTTTACTTTTTCCAAACCGTCAAATAGCATGATATCCTTAATACGGTTTTTCACCACCGTGCCGTCACGCTTTATCAGCGCAATGTTGGAGTTGGCCTTCAGCGTTCCGCGTGCCACACGACCCACGGCAATACGTCCCACGTAGCTGGAGTATTCCAGTGAGGTAATGAGCATTTGAGGCGTACCATCTACAATTTTTGGGGCGGGAATTTCTTCCAAAATGCAATCCAAAAGAGCGGTAATATCAGTCGTTTGCTTCTTCCAGTCGGTGCTCATCCAGTTGTTCTTGGCGCTACCAAAAATGGTTTTGAAATCCAGCTGGTTTTCGTTAGCGTTGAGGGCAAACATAAGGTCAAACACCTGCTCCTGTACGTAGTCGGGGCGGCAGTTGGGCTTATCCACCTTGTTGATTACCAAGATAGGCTTTTTACCCAGCGCCAGCGCCTTTTGCAGCACAAAACGGGTTTGCGGCATGGTACCTTCAAAGGCGTCCACAATTAATAGCACGCCGTCGCTCATGTTGAGCACGCGCTCCACCTCACCGCCAAAGTCGGCGTGGCCCGGGGTGTCAATCACGTTGATTTTTACACCCTTATAAACAACCGAAACGTTTTTGGCAAGAATGGTAATACCACGCTCACGCTCCAGGTCGTTGTTGTCCATTATGAGGTCGCCCTGCTTGTCAGCGTCACGCTGCGCCTTGCTGTGTAGAATGATTTTGTCCACCAGCGTAGTTTTTCCGTGGTCAACGTGGGCAATGATGGCGATGTTGCGAATATCCATGAAAATTAGGAATTACGAATTATCAATTACGAATAGGGGTTATTCGTGTAAAAAAGCGTGCAAAGGTACGAAAAATAATGGAAAATTGATAATTTACAATGGATAATGAAAAACCCCGACAAAGACTCTCTTTTGTCGGGGTTTTGCTAATAGCGATATAATGTTAGAAGTTATATCCTACGCTAATCATTAACGTGCGGTTCTTTATGTTGAAGTCGAAGTTCTCTTTTTGTGAGACATCGTACAGCCCGACATCGTAGCTGAGCCCAAAAAGTACCTGATGGAACTCCAGCGCACCGCCAAAGCGGAAACCCGTGTCGAAACGCTTCATTTTGCTGTTTGAAAAAATGGAGGATTCACTACCGTTGGCATCAACGCTGTTGCCCCATAACCCCATGGCTACAAACGGTCCTGCGTTGATGCTGATGCCCAACGCATCGGGTACTACAGTGAAGTAGTACGAAAGCAGTAAAGGCATTTCCAGATAGTACTGCCTGTTGTGGGAGGTGCCTACGCCTTTTTGTGTGGTGGTAGAGCCCTTGGTGGTGAACATCAATCCCGGTTCAAAGTACAGGCTGCCAAACATGCGAATGTCGCTCACCGCGCCAAAGTGAAAGCCCAATTGGTTGTCGGGAAGAGTAGTAATGCCATTGTCCTCAAATAGTTGATGGTCAACGTTTAGTCCGGCGCGAACCCCAAAACTTACGCGGCTTTGGGCAAAGGTGTAAGTTGAAAGACAGGCGAGAGCGAGCAATAAAAGTATTTTCCTCATGGTGTGATTGTTTTGTACGAATATGCAAATGTATGATTTTTCCCGCCTTCTCTTACCCCAGCACCTTCATTTGACAGTTTCTGCAGTCAAAGTTTAACTTCAATCGCCGACCGTTATTTTCCAAGAATAAAGGTTCTTGAAGGCGTTTTCCGCTCTTATCTTTTTTACAGGAACCCAGCTCGCGTAGCAGGCAGTAACGAGTAACCATCAGTTCAACCTCGCCTATGGGCTTTTCAGCTTCATATGCAGGAGCAATTTCTTTGACCCCATGTCGCATATAAAATTGCTTAGAGAGAGAATTTAGTACGTTTCCCTTAAAGCTTAAGTTTAGGTTGGGGTAGGGTGTGTTGTTTTTTGTATTTGATTGCCCCTCATTTTGATAATATAAATCTCTTTTTTCTTCCAATTTCTCTAAAATAGTCCTTCGCCAGCTGTTAAGTTCGGAAATAGCGTAAAATCCTGTTTCGTTGCTATTTGCTTTTACATTTGTAATGTTGAATATAGAGCTGCCAGCTTTACTAAGTTGCTCTTGTATAGTAGCTAAAGTTTTAGCTGAGTTGTTCGATTTAATATATTCTTTTTCAAATATTTGTGTATTTATTATACCATCCTCATCCTTGGCGGTAAGCTGTACACTATTTTCATTGGATTCGAAAGCTATTTCTACATTAATGAGGCGCTTGGCGGAGTTGGAGTTATCCAGCTGCTTTTGAAAGTTGAGATCAAAGTTGCGGAATAGGGGAGCACCCGCGTTTATGTCGCTCATGTTATTTAACCACAGCCTATTTCCTTCTGCTCGGTTGACGTTAGTGCCGTGTAAGTTGCCGGTTTTATCAAAAAAGCAAATGCCATCGCCCGGGTTTAATCTTAAAGCTTCACTTTCGAATTCTATCGTAATACTTTGTTTATCAAGCGACTTTATTCTTCCCAACTTTTCTCCAACTGATTTTGGGGTGTTGAGTGAGGCCAAGTTGGCGGGTTTGTCTTTTGCCGCGAAATAGGTGCTAAATCCGCGCGAAAATGTTTTGGCGGGGTTTGGTTCAAAGTTGAGGTCAACATGTCCTGAAGAGGGTCTTTTTTGCCCCGCAAACACCTCATCCAAGGTTTTTCGGTAGTGCCCCACCACATTTTTTACGTAGTCCGCATCTTTGAGTCGCCCCTCAATTTTGAACGAGCATACCCCGGCCTGCGCCAGCTGCTGTAGTTGGTCGGTAAGGTTGAGGTCGCGCAAGGAGAGTAGGTGCTTATTTCTTACTATAATTTTGCCCTGTTCGTCTACCAAGTTATAGGCCGAGCGGCAGGGTTGGGCGCAAGCGCCACGGTTGGCGCTGCGGCCTGTGAGCATGTGGCTCAGGTAGCACTGCCCGCTGTACGACACGCATAGCGCGCCGTGAATGAAGCTCTCCAGTTCCACGGTTGTGGCGGTACGTATTTCAGCAATCTGCCTTAGCGATAGCTCACGCGCCAGCACTACACGCTGAAAACCTACATCTTGTAAAAATTTTACTTTCTCGGGCGTAGTATTGTGCGTTTGCGTGGAGGCGTGTAGCGCAATGGGCGGCAAATCCATTTCGAGAAAAGCCATGTCCTGCACAATAAGCGCGTCGCAGCCCATTTCGTAGGCCGCCACGGCTAATTTACGTGCTTCCTCCAGCTCATGCTCGTGCAGAATGGTGTTGAGCGTGAGGAAAACTTTTGCCCGAAATTTGTGCGCGTACCTTACCGCTTTCTCAATGTCCTGTAGTGAGTTGCCCGCAGCCTCGCGCGCACCGAATTTGGCGGCGCCCATGTATAGCGCATCGGCACCGTGGTTTATGGCGGCTAAGGCAACCTCCAAGTTTTTGGCAGGGGCGAGAAGTTCAGGTGATTTAAAGTTTGCCATTTAAAGTGTGCAAGGAAATTTTTAATGCTATGCGGTTGCCACAGCGCTTTGAAACAGTTTAAGATCAAATAGCGGAGCAACCGCTATCAGGTGGTCGAAAATATCAGATTGAATGTTTTCGTACACCTTGGTTTCGGTGGTATTTGTGAAGCAGTAAACCTCAAGCGGCAGACCGTTGAGTAGGTGTCCGCGTTGGCGCACCATAATATCCAAATCCTTGCGAATTTCCTTTTTGTTTTCAAGGTAGTACAATGCGTAGGCGCGCATAACGCCAATGTTGGTAAGGCTTTGGGTGTTGATGATTGCGCCCGATGTGGGTACATCATCCAGCATTTTTACCCTTCTCAACGCCTCGTTGACGCCCTCAATTTGGCGATAGCGCTCCAGCATTTCGGGAGTACAAAATTGCACGGTGTGAATATCTACAATAATGGAGCGCGATATGCGTCGTGCACCGAAATCCTTCATGTAGCGCCAGTTGGTTACCGAATCGTTGGCTATGAGGTTGTACGTGGGCACCATGGATACGCTTTTATCCCAGTTGCGAATTTTGACCGAGGTGAGTGTAATATCATATATTTCTCCATCAACATTGTACTTAGGTAGCGACACCCAGTCGCCTATGCGTAGCATGTGGTTAAACGATAGCTGTACGCCTGCCACCAAGCTGGTAATGCTGTCCTTGAAAATGAGCATGATGATAGCTGATGCCGCTCCCAGACCCGCTACGAGTGCGGTAGGTGATTTATCTATAAGTATGGAAATGCAAAATATGCCGGCAATGAAGTAAATAACAATTTGCAGGAATTGCAGCAACCCGCGAATAGGTTTGGAATGCTTGGAGGTTTTGTTGAGGTCAACAATGGTGTTGAGTATGGAGTTGATAATAAGTACCAACAAAACGATTGCTATGATTTCGTACAGCTTAGTGAGCACTACCGGGAGTTTGCTGAAGTTCATAAACAGGGCATCGAAGTTGAACTTAAATACCAGCAGCGGCAAGTAGTAGCTCAAGTACGAAAAAAATCTATTGCGCTTTAACGCCAATATTGTGCGGCTATTGCGCCTTTGGATAAACAGTTCTGTACCACGAAAAATGAGCCACTTACCCACCTTATAAAACAGCACCGATACTACCAGGCAAATCAAAAGAATGCTGATGGCGTAAATGACGTTAGCCACGTTAGCCGACGCAACAAACTCATTGAGCCAAGCCCTGTACAGGCTGTGAAAGTGGGATAGGGGTGAAGTGGTCATGGGGCAAAAGATTTTGTAGGAACAAAAATACAAATAATCTGTGGGTTTAGAGTTTAAAAATCCTTGCTACGAGAAATTGACGATTTTTCACTCCCTTGTTTCCATAGCTGATTTTACAAATTTTTCATCATGAGTAACATCATTTATTGTTTATCTTTGAAAAATAAATGCAATTAGGTTTTATGAAAAAAACGACGTTTTTGGCAATTCTGCTCATCGCAGTTGGCATCATTTGGAGCGGCTGCAGCTCTGAAGATGAGCCGCAAGGTGGAAACATCACCGTTGATGGGCTTTCCCTCAACATTGAAAAGCTTCACCAAACCAACATGGGATACGATGCGCAAAGGAATTGGGATAAAATAATTTTGATAATGAAGGGTGCAAGCAACACTCAAGGAGTGGTATCAGATTCTTGCGTGCTTGAGGTAAACTTTTTTGTTCCCTTTCCCAACAGCGTAATAGTTGCCGGACGTTACAGCACAGCCGCCAAAACGCTGTCAGGTACTCTTAAGTTTGATGGCGTTCTATACGTGCTGGATAGCACTGCCACTGTGCGTGTTACCACTACTAATGGCAAGACAAATTACTCCCTTACGCTAAGCGGAAAAACCACAACTGGAAAGAGCATTGCCATTACTTATGATGGTTCAATTCCGGGTAGTTCCTTGGCCTCTGTGGGTATCGGTGAGGTTAGCTTTAGCAGCGACAGTGCCCGTAGTCCGCACAAGGTGCTATACGCTTGGCAAAGCAGCGTGAAAACATTGAACAACCACTGCAGGCAGTGCTTGGATATGCTGGTGCAGGATAATATCAAGGTGGCCATAACCATCACGCACACCGACGATGCTTGGATAAGTACGCTGCAAAGTGGCACGACTACTATTGGGCAAACGGCCTCCGAGGTAACCACGTGCCAAGTTTACTACGATGGAGCATGGAAAAGCCTTAAAAGCGGTGATATGCAGCTAACGAAAGACGCCGATAATTATACAGTAAGCATGAGCAACGGTGTTTTTGCCGATACCACAGAATTTAGTTTCAACTATAACGGAACGCTTGTGTTGGGAACTGAGTGGGAGGTGAATAAGGAGTGAGAATTGCAATAGTAGAGATTTTGTGAACTTAAATATGTCAAAAATTCGTATTTATAGTTCACAAGCAGCAATAATTTTGAAAAAATAAACCATAATCCCGTAGGGATTTGATGTTGGTAGGAAAGGCAATGCGCAATGTTTTTTTGCGTGCCGTGGGTACGCAACGGGTTTCGTCCCGAAGGGACGTTGAAGGGTTGAGAGGCTGATATTTTTCTACCAATATACCGTGCCTACGGCACAAAAAAACCGCTACTGAAAAGTAGCGGTTTTTTTGTGAGTTGAGTTTGGCTTACGCCTCCTTCATCATCAGCAACTCCATCATCTTAATAGCTGAAGTTGTTACAGGGCTACCGGGACCAAAGATGGCGGCGGCACCAGCGTTGTAAAGGAACTCGTAATCTTGGTGAGGAATTACACCACCTACAATTACGATGATATCCTCGCGGCCCAACTTTTTGAGTTCGGCTACCACTTGCGGCACAAGCGTTTTATGTCCAGCAGCCAGCGATGATACGGCGAAAATGTGCACGTCGTTTTCAACGGCTTGCTTGGCGGCCTCCTCGGGGGTTTGGAACAGCGGACCCATGTCCACGTCAAAGCCCAAGTCAGCGTAACCGGTGGCAACAACCTTGGCACCACGGTCGTGACCGTCTTGTCCCAACTTGGCTACCATAATACGTGGTTGACGGCCTTCCTTCTTGGCAAATTCTTCCACCATTTTCTTAGCCTTGTCAAAGTTGGCATCGCCCTTTGATTCGGCGCTGTATACTCCTGAGTTCATACGAATGGTTGCTTTATAACGTCCGGCAATCTTTTCACAAGCATCAGAGATTTCGCCCAGCGTGGCACGCTTTTTAGCAGCGTCAACAGCAAGAGCAAGCAGGTTGCCCGTCTTGGTTTCGGCAGCCTTGGTAATAGCCTCCAAAGCGGCCTTTACATCGGCTTCGTTACGGCCTGTGCGGAGCGCATTCAAACGCTTGATTTGGCTTTCACGCACGGCCGTGTTGTCCACGTCCAAAATATCGATAGGATCTTCTTTTTCCAAGCGATATTTATTTAGACCAACAATTACGTCCATGTTGCTATCAATGCGGGCTTGCTTACGAGCAGCAGCCTCTTCAATGCGCATTTTGGGAATGCCTGTTTCAATGGCCTTGGCCATACCGCCCAACTTCTCAACTTCCTCAATCAACGCCCAAGCGCGGTCGGCAATTTCTTGCGTCAACTTCTCTACGTAGTACGAACCTGCCCATGGGTCAACCGACTTGGTGATGTAGGTTTCTTCTTGAATGTAGATTTGCGTGTTACGGGCAATACGTGCCGAGAAATCGGTTGGCAATGCAATAGCTTCGTCGAGCGCGTTGGTGTGCAACGACTGGGTGTGACCCAGCGCTGCTGCCATAGCCTCAATGCAGGTACGGGCTACGTTGTTGAATGGGTCTTGCTCGGTAAGCGACCAACCCGAAGTTTGCGAGTGGGTGCGCAGCGCAAGTGATTTTGCTGTTTTTGGGTTGAACTGCTTTACAATTTTAGCCCACAGCATACGCGCGGCGCGCATTTTGGCAATCTCCATAAAGTGGTTCATGCCAATAGCCCAGAAGAACGATAGGCGGGGTGCAAAAGCGTCAACATCCAAACCTGCTTTTATTCCGGTACGCAAGTACTCCAAGCCGTCAGCCAGCGTGTACGCCATTTCAATATCGCACGTAGCACCTGCTTCCTGCATGTGGTAGCCCGAAATGGAAATGCTGTTGAACTTAGGCATATTTTGCGAAGTAAAGGCAAAAATATCGCCGATAATACGCATTGAAAATTCCGGTGGGTAAATGTAAGTGTTACGCACCATGAATTCCTTCAAAATGTCGTTTTGGATGGTTCCGCTCAATTGGTCAAGCGTACAGCCCTGCTCCAAACCTGCTACAATGTAAAAGGCCAAAATAGGCAACACGGCGCCGTTCATGGTCATGGAAACGGACATCTTATCAAGCGGAATTTGGTTGAAGAGCACCTTCATGTCTTCAACGCTGCAAATGCTCACACCAGCCTTACCTACGTCACCTACCACGCGCTGGTGGTCGGCATCATAGCCGCGGTGTGTGGCAAGGTCAAATGCCACTGAAAGACCCTTTTGACCTGCGGCAAGGTTGCGGCGGTAAAAGGCGTTCGATTCTTCGGCGGTAGAGAATCCGGCGTACTGACGGATGGTCCACGGGCTCATAACGTACATGGTGCTGTACGGGCCGCGCAGGTAGGGAGCCACACCGGCAGCGTAGTTCAGGTGCTCCATATCTGCCAAGTCCTTGGCGGTGTAAACGGGCTTCACGGCTATTTGCTCGGGAGTGTTGAAGGCAGGGCCTTCTTTCTCTATTTCGCAAAATTGAGCCGAGGTTTTGAATTCTATTTCAGAAAATTTTGGTTTCATAATTGTTAGATATGCGATACTCGACTTGCGACATGCGAGACGTAGCATCAGGTGAATTCTATTTCTGTAAGGATTTTTGGAAATTACAAATTAGTTTTTGTACATCTTGTAACATGCTATTTATTACATCGAATTCATTTTGTAAAATAAAATCGAGATCTAAAGACAAATATAGTTGAGTTTCAACTTCGCAAGCGGAACCGTAAGCAACATCAAGAAAGTGTGAGAAATCAGCATTAGTGCCACGTCCTGAACCTTCTGCAATATTTGAAGGAACGGAAACCGCGGCGCGGCGAATTTGTTGCGTTAGCCCAAATCTTTCTTCGGCAGGAAACTTTTGTGTAAGCAAATAAGTATGCTTTACAATTGCTCTTGCCTTTTGCCAAGCGATTAATTCTTTAAAGTTGTGCTTCATCGTCTTTGTCTTGTCGCAAATCGCATGTCGCTTTTCGCAAGTCCTAATTAAAATTAAATTCCTAACTCAGACTGATATTGCTTCAAGGTTTCAAGCACGTTTGACTTCACGTTAACGAAGTGCGTAATACCCTTGGCCTCCAAATCGGCCTTGCAAGCGGGATCGCCGGCTACCACAAGGATACCGTTTTTACCCAACTTCTCGGCAATTTGAGGAACTGCTTCAGCGTACTCATCGTCGCTTGAGCAAGCAATTACTATTTCAGCCTTAGCGGCAATGGCAGCCTTTACACCCTCCTCAATGGTTTCAAAGCGGTTGTTATCAACCACCTTAAAGCCCGCTACGGCAAAGAAGTTGCTTGCGAACTGAGCGCGTGCGCGGCACATGGCCAAGTTACCGAAAGTAAGCATGAACGCTTGCGGCTGCTTGCCGCTATTTTCGGTTTTCATACGCATAGTCTCAAATGCTTGCGCGCCACGGTAGCGCTTCAGGGGTTCACCCATTTGCTCGGGCTTAGCATCGCTGCTGCAACCACAGCCACAGGTGCTGCCTTGCTTTTCGGTGGAGCAGGTGCAGGTGCTTCCGCAGCCACATCCGCAGGCGCATTCGCCTTCGTTGGCCAGTGCTTCGCGGGTTTCCTTTTTAAGGGATTCGGTAAAGTTGGGGAACTGGTTGGTGCCAAGCAAAGTGGCGCGGCGGGTAGCAATATTGCTATCGCGCTTTTGCGCGGCGCTCTTTACTTGCTCCTGAATAAATCCAGCCTTGAACGCGGCAACGTATCCGCCCTTTTCTTCTACCTGTTTAAATAGTTTCCATGCCTCTTCGGCAATGCTTTGTGTAAGCGTTTCAATGTAGTAAGAACCTGCGGCAGGGTCAACCACTTGGTCAAAGTGTGACTCTTCCTTTAGCAGAATTTGCGTGTTGCGGGCAATGCGGTTGGAGAACTCACCGGGTGCCTGGAAAGCAGCGTCGAAGGGAAGTACCTCCAGTGAGTCAACGCCTGCAATGGCGGCACTCATGGCCTCGGTGGTTCCGCGAAGCATGTTCACGTAGGCATCGTAGCCGGTTTGGTTCCATGCGCTGGTTACCGCGTGAATTTTCATGCGCTCGCTGCACTCCCTTTCAGGCTTGTAGGCGTTAACAACGTTAGCCCACAGCAAACGAGCTGCGCGGAATTTTGCAATTTCCATAAAGTAGGTAGAGCCAACCGAGAAAGTAAACTTTATGCGGTGTGCCACCTCGTCTATAGCAACTCCCATGTCGGTCAGGCGAGACAAGTATTCGTTACCCATGGCAAGGGCAAATGCCAGCTCCTGCACAATGGTGCCGCCTGCGTTGTGAATGGTACTGCCCGAAACACCAATGGTGCGCCAGCGCTTCAATTCCTTAGCGGCTTCAATTTGCTTCTTGATTTTTTCAAAGGACTGCTCGTTGAAGTGTCCTTTTTGCGTCAACTTTTTGAGGGGGTCAAAACCTGTTGAACCGCATACGTTATCCAACTTGGCGTTGGTTTTTTTGGTGTAAGCCGTCATCATCTCAATGAGGGCGAGCGATGACTTGCAGCCTGTGCCTACAAAGTTTACCTCTACAGCATCGGCATAAATGCCCTTCATCAGCTGGTCAAACTCCTCTTGGGTAGGAGCACCGCAGGTGCAGAAGGAGATGGAATCCACGCCCTTCATCATGCCGTCCAAGGCTTGGGCATTGGCCCTTTTCTTGTCGGCGCAAGCGCAGTAGTGCTGACGAACGAGCCAGTTGTTGTCGTTTTTTCTGCCGCGTACATAGGGGAAGTGTCCCACTTGAGTATCCATGTGCTGCACGCGCTTCAGGTCTTCGGCGCGGTAGTAGGGACGTACGGCAATTCCCTCAGCGGTTTTCCACACCAACCTTTTTTCGTAGTCGGCACCCTTGAGGTCTTTGGTAATCACCTCTTCCCACTGCTCGGTTGAGACGGGCGGAAATTCGGTAAATAACTTTTTGTTAGACATAACTATTTAGTGATTAATGATAAATTGTTAATGATAAAAAAGTCTACAGTCGTCAGCTTGCAAGTCGACAGTCAAGAAAATACTTACGACTTTTTGATTTTGCCGCACAAATTTAGCATTTTATATCGGGATAGCGGGTTTTTATCATGGTTTTTATGAAAAATGGGTATTTTTGTGGAGAGTTTTCACGCGAAGTCGCAAAGACGCAGAGAGAAAAGTAAAAGAAACACATATTTTTTCGAATCACACTAATGAAAAATTTAATTTTTTTAATAACCTTATTATTAATCGTTTGCGTTGGTTGCCAGTGCGACCGAGCAAAGCTGAGTAAAATAGATTTAACCGTTGAGGTACAGCGGTTTGACCGTGATTTGTTTGCACTCAATCCCGATAGTTTAAAGGAGCAATTACCAGTTTTACAGCAAAAATATGGGGAGTTCTTTACGCTTTACTGTGAGGGCATTATTGATATTGGCAACCCTGTGGACGCGGATTTTTTGGAGCACCTACGTGATTTTTTGACAAATGAGGTAGTAGTGGAAAGCTACGATGCTACGCAGGAGATATTTCCTGATGTAGAGAAACTTAGCGAACAGCTAACCGAGGCGTTTAAGCACTACAAGTTGGAGTTTCCCAGTGATAGCATACCACAAGTAATAGCCTACGTATCAGGATTTAATCAATCTATTATGTTGATGGATGGAGTTATTGGTATAGGCTTGGATAAGTATTTGGGTGCCGATTATGAGTTGTATACCCAACTTGGATTTTACAAGTATGTGGCGTGTAACATGTACCCTAACAAGATTTTAAGTGATGTAATGCATGCTTTGGCGGAGGGTAAATATCCGCTTCAATCAGCGCAGGATGATTTACTTAGTTACATAGTGTGGGAGGGTAAGCTGTTTTATTTTGCAAAACAAATGCTTCCCGCCGAGGCTGACACAAGCATTTTTGGCTTTACAAAGGGGCAGCTCGTTTCGTGCGAAAGTAACGAAGGTTACATGTGGCTGCACCTGATAGAAAACAAGCTGCTATTCAGCAGCCATCCTTTTACTATTGCTAAGTTTACGCAGGAAAGACCGTTTACGCAGGAATTCTCACGCGAGGCGCCAGGAAGGGCTGCTAATTGGCTTGGTTACAGAATAGTGCAACAGTACATGAAGCGTACCGACGCAACGCTTGACGCGCTGATGAGAAATAATGATTACCGGAAAATTTTGGAAGATTCGGGGTATAATCCGAGGTAGGAGGTTGTTCACGAAACAAAGTTCGTCTAATTCGTGGATGATAAATTTAGTGCGGCAACATTTTTCCTACATCAATATCGTAGGCGCACTTGAAGTGGCCCTTGGGGCAAGCCTTGTAACCGTGTAATCCGCAGGGGCGACAGTCAAGTTCTTCCTCTATTTCCACCACGCGAGAATTTTGTGATAGTGGTCCAAACCCAAATGCGGGAATGGTGCTGCAAAATACGGCTACGGTGGGCGCGTTCATGGCCGATGCCATGTGCTGCGGCGCCGAATCGTTTACGTAGTTCATAGCGGCATCGCGCATGAGAGCCGCGCTTTGCAAAAATGAAAACTCACCAGCAAGATTTACAGCGCGTCCATTGGTCATTTGCACCAGCTGCTCACAAGCCTCGCGGTCAGATTTTCCTCCCAAAAGATATATATTTAAACTTTTGTCAACCAGTGATATAAACTCGTTCCATTTTTGGTTTGGAAGTTGTTTGGTAAACCACACCGAGGTGGGTGAAATGGTGATGTAGGGCTTAACTTTGTACTCTGCTACACGCTCGTAGTCGGCAGGTTGAGGATACAACTTTGGCGCTTCGAACTCCGTGCTGGTAAAGTGAGCAATAAGCTGCAGGTTACGCTGCACCTCGTGCATGCCGTTGCCTATTTCGTGTTTTACTTTTTTTCCAAAAAGAAAAGAAAGAGGATTTTTATCAAACCCAACCGTATTTTTTGCCCCGGCTAAAGCGGTAAAAATACCCGTTGAGGCAAAGCGCTGCAGATTAATCAGCAGGTCGTACTTTTCGGTGCGCACTTTTTTCAGCAGTGCAAAAAGCGACTTATACTTACCCTGTTTTTTATCCCAAATCCATAGCTTACTCACAT
The DNA here is from genome assembly GCA_031553765.1 of Bacteroidales bacterium. GTDB lineage: Bacteria > Bacteroidota > Bacteroidia > Bacteroidales > UBA932 > JAITMY01. The sequence goes on along the minus strand of JAVBKY010000003.1, from coordinate 544,722 downwards.
GCGGATTACCCACAAGCAGCCCCTCGTTACCCGCACGCAGCATTACGTCCAGCTGCGCGCTGGGGAAGTGGCGGTGTAACTTTTCAATAAGTGGCGTGGCAAGTATTACATCGCCAATGAAGGCCGTTTGAATAATTAGGATTTTCATACAGAGTACAAATATAATACAAAAAACAAGGCACACAGAAAACACGAACCTTGTCGCGGATAAACACATATTTTTTATAACTTTGACAGGATTTACATGTTTTTTTGCTTGCTTTATTAACTCCATTAAATCCGTCAAGAAATCTTTATTATGAAAAAAATCCTTGTTGTCCTTTGCCTTGTGCTTTGTGCGAATGCTTTTGCGCAAGAAAACCCCAATGCCGACCTTGAGAAAAAAGCCCGCGAATGGGTGTCGTCGCTTAACCTTAACGATACCGATAAGGAGCAGCGCCTCACGGTAGTTATTACAGCACACCTTAGCGCTGTGCGCGATTTTCACAACGCGCATCCTTACACCGAAACCCCCGAGGGAATAAATCCCATATCGGGCAGTAGGTTGAACAAAACGGAGCGTCAATTTATTGTTTCGTCCACTATTCCTGCGGATGTGCATACCAACCTGATGGCGGGTTTGCGTGAGGATTTGACCGAGGAGCAGGTGGACCAAATCCTGGACAAGTACACTATAGGTAAGGTGGCATTTACCATGAAGGCCTACAAGGAAATTATTCCCAACATGACCGCCGACGAGGAAGCCTACATTATGCAAGAGTTGAAGTTGGCGCGTGAGGAGGCCATTGACTACAAAAATATGGAGTTGATTTCGACTGTTTTCAAATACCACAAAACCAAAATAGAACTATTTCTTTACCAAAACGACCGTAACTGGAAAAAGATTTACAAGGAGTATGTAGATGGGTTGAAGAAGAAGAAAGGTAAGTAATCTTAGTAGAAAATCATATCCCGAAAATATTCAAAAATCTTATTACCTTATTTGATCCCGTGGACTAACCCTAACAGGAGTTCTAAACCCTGTTAGGGTTTTTGTTTGCCCTGCGCCTCCGAAAATTCACTATATTTGTTCCTACAATTTGCATTGACGATTAAGTTGTCCACTGTCAATTATTCATTGTTCATTGAGTCAGTATTCCCTCATAAAAGTTATCGGCAGGCGGCAGGTGCAAGCATTTTTGGATTTTCCAAAGGTGCTGTATGCCGATGATGCAAACTATATTCACCCGCTGGATAGCGATGTGGAGAATGTTTTTTGTTACGAAAAAAACAAGCTGTTGCAGCAGGGAGGGGAAGCAGTGCGCTTTATGCTACAGGATGAGAATGGTGTTGTGGTTGGTCGCATAGCGGCTTTTGTTAACCCCAAAACAGCGTACCTTAATGAGCAACCCACGGGTGGTGTGGGATTTTTTGATAGCATCAACGATCGTGAGGTTGCCTTTAAGCTATTCGACGTGTGCCGCCAGTGGCTCGAGGTGCGTGGCATGCAGGCTATGGATGGACCTGTGAATCTTGGTGGACGTGAGCGTTGGTGGGGATTGCTGGTGGATGGCTTTACGCCGCCATCGTATGGCATGAACTACAACCCAACGTACTATAAAGATTTGTTTGAGGGTTACGGTTTCAAAAACTACTTTTACCAGTATTCATACCTGCGTTCGGTGTCTATGGATGGCGTATCGGATGCTATTCGTGAGAAGGCCGATCGTGTTTTTGCTAATCCTCGCTACACCTTTAAGCATACCAGTAGCCGCGAGTTGGATAATTTTGCCGAAGATTTTCGTTCGGTGTACAACCGTGCATGGATACACCACTCCGGCGTAGAACCTATGACTGTTGCGCAAGCACGTGCCGAGCTTGCAGCTATAAAACCAATTATTGATCATCGCTTGATTTTGTTTGCCTACCATGATGGCGAACCCATAGGTTTTTATATTCAAATTCCTGAAATTAACGAGGTGATACGCCGCATTGGTGATGGAAAAATGAACCTTGTGAAAATGCTTCGCTTTTGGTATTTGTTGAGGGTGAAGAAAGTTTGTACCCGTGCTATGGGTTTGGTGTTTGGCATTGTGCCCGAGTTTCAGGGGCATGGCGTGGAGGGCGCGCTGGCTATGGAATTTGCCAAGGTGGCTTTTGCCGAGGGTTTTCCGTATAAAGATTTAGATCTTACATGGGTAGGCGATTTCAATCCCGTAATGATGCGCTTTCAGCAACAGCTGGGGGCTACGGCGTATAAAACTCATGCTACCTACCGCCTTTTGTTTGATAAAGAAAAGCAGGAGAAGGAATTTAAGAGGTGCGTGAGGATGAAATAAATTGACCATTTTACAATTTACCATTGACAATTGAAAGGCAATTGGTAAATTTGTTGTGGTCTTTTAAATGGTAAATCGTCAATTGATAATTTGTAAATAAGTAAAGGTGTTATTTTCCCAAGTCATAGGTCATACCGAGTTAAAGAGTAAGCTCATTCGCGCGGTGCGTGAGGGGCGAGTGAGCCATGCACAGCTGTTTCTGGGCAAGGAGGGCACAGGTTCTATGGCGTTGTCGCTTGCCTACGCGCAGTACGTAATGTGCGAAAATCCCGGCGAAAATGATGCCTGTGGCGTGTGTGGCGCTTGCCATAAAATGCAGCACCTTTCGCATCCCGATTTGCACTTTGCTTTTCCCGTAAATTCAACTAAGCCCAGCGAAAAAAATCCGGTGAGCGATATGTTCATCACGCAGTGGCGCGAAGAGTTGAAGCGTAACCCCTACATTACCGAGGCAGGTTGGTACGAGTTGCTGGGGATGGATAATAAGCAGGGCAACATAAGCAAGTACGAGGCCGAATTGATTATGCGTAAGCTTACGCTAAAGGCGTATGAGGGTAAGTTTAAGATAATGTTGGTGTGGTTGCCTGAGCGCATGAATGCTGTGGCGGCAAACAAGCTGCTGAAGCTTATTGAAGAACCACCCGCGCAAACGCTCTTTTTGCTTGTTGCCGAAAATTCGGGACAAATGCTTAAAACCATCCTGTCGCGCACGCAGCTGGTGAGCGTTCCACCCGTAGACGATGAGTCGTTGGCTGCTATGCTAATGCAGGAATATTCTCTGCAGCAGAGTGAAGCGTTAGCCTTAGCGCATTTGGCAGGAGGCAGCGTAGTAGAAGCACGTCGCATGGCCAGCCAAAGCGATGAAAAGCGTGACTACTTTGAGCAGTTTGTGCAACTCGTGCGGCTGAGTTACGCCAGCAAAGCGGAGAATGTAATTTTGCTACTGCAGTGGGCTGAGGAAATGGCGGCGCAGGGACGTGAGCGACAAAAGAATTTTTTGCTTTACGCGGAAAGAATGATTCGCGAGAATTTTATTCTCAATCAGCAGGTAAATGAAGCCGTTTACTTAGCGGGAGAGGAAGCGGATTTCAGCAAGAAGTTCTCGCCCTTTATCAATCCTGATAATATTTTTAGGCTATACGAGGAGTTTAACCTTGCCTTGCAGCACTTGGGGCAAAACGGTAACGCCAAAATCATTTTCACCGACCTTGCACTGAAGCTGGTGAAGCTGATAGTTCCGCTGAAGAAATAAACCTCACGCAAAGACGCAGAGCCGCAAAGAAAACACAAGAATAAATTCTCATTTTAGCTCTCTGCGATTTTGCGTCTTTGCGTGAGAAATGTCTTACCCCGCCTTTCCGCGGCCTTCGATTTTCACCTCAAAATTTAGCGAGTTCGCAATAAAGCACACCTCATGTGCCTTGTGGTGCAATCCCTCCAACTTTTCCAGCATTGATTCCTCGGCAACAGTAACCGTGGGTTGTAGCGTAATTTGTGTGAATTGCCCACTACCATTGTCCTCTATAACCATTTTACCTACAGGTTTATCTTGGTACGAAACTACCACCACTTCGCTGGCCACGCAGTAGGAAAGAAACCACAGCATGTGGCAGCTGGAAAGCGATGCCATAAGCAGCTCTTCGGGGTTGTACATGGTGGCATCACCACGAAACGCGGGGTCGGAAGACGCGGGGATATCGGGTTTCCCGTTTACCGACACAATGTGGCTACGCGTGTACTGGCGGTAGTTGGGTGCGTTGGTGCGCATATCACCGTTCCACGTAATGGTAAGAAGGTTGTAGGAAAGTTCTTTCATGACTTTGGGCTTTATAGTGAAACGTAAATATAGTTATAGCTGCACAAAGTTACCTATACTAACTCCGCTACTTCTGCTCTTACCTCTCTTACTAAGTCCGTTGGGTTGATGTGAATTTGCAATCCACGTTGTCCTGCACTTACGTAAATGCGGTCGAAGTTTTGGCAAGTGCTGTGAATATAGGTGGGAAAATGCTTCTTCATGCCAATGGGGGAGCAGGCTCCGCGAATGTAGCCCGTTATGGACAGCAGCTCTTTCATAGGAATCATTTCGCAGCTTTTATTCCCCGAAACCTTGGCCGCTTTTTTCAAATCTACCTCGTCGGCACCGGGAATAACGCACACAAAGTAGCCGATTTTATCGCCCTTTAGCACAAGCGTTTTGAACACCTGCGTTACATCCTCGCCCAGCTGTTCGGCTACGTGCACAGCGCTTAGGTCGCCCTCGTCTACCAAATAGGGGATAAGGTCGTAAGCAATGTTTGCCTTGTCTAACAAGCGCGCAGCGTTGGTTTTGCTTATCTTCATTGCGGTTCAACTATTCTTTAACTACCCTTGCCCGTTGCAAATGCTTTTTGTACATGAAAAATATCATCAGCACCAGCGCGACAGAAACGGCCCCATTGATGAAGAAACCGTATTTTTCGGAGGTGAGGCTTATCGCCCAACCAGTAAAGGTGTTGCCTAACGGCGAGCTACCCGTAACAATAAGCACGTAGATGCTCATTACGCGACCGCGGTACGAGTCGTCGGTGTTGAGTTGTATGCGGGTGTTGGCGCGGTTGAGAAAGCACAGGTTGCAAAACCCAATGATGATAAGCAACACCACAACGTAGCTAAGATAATGCGCTTCGGGGATGGGTATGAGGGTAAGCATTTGTGCTATGCCCATCACTACGGCTATCATTACCAAAAAATGCTTGGTGCGCAGCCTGTCGCCTAGGCCTGCCATAAACAGCGCACCCAGCAGTGAGCCTAACCCAAAAACGGACATCATAATGCTGTACGTTTCCTCGGTGCCCATAAGCACATCCTTGGCAAATATGGGTAGCACTACGCTGGCGTTCATGGAAAAGGTGCAAACAATAAACAGTATGATGAACGTAGGCAGAATGGTGGTGTTTTTTACCGCGTATTTCACACCGGATTTAATCTCCTTCAGTATTTTTTCGCTACGATCTCTCACGCGTGGCTTGCCTATAACGGTTATGCGCGAAACGCCGTAAATAACGGGGATAAAGCTAAGCCCGTTGATAAGAAAACATTCGGCGGTGCCAAGGTATTTCATAATAATACCTGCTATGGCAGGGCCAACAATGCGCGCGAGGTTAAACGTGGTAGAGTTTAGCGAAATGGCGTTGGGCAAATCCTTTTTTCCCACCAGCTCCACAAAGTACGATTGCCGTGTGGGTTGGTCAATGCTGTTGCCTATACCCGCTATCAGCGCCAGCAGCGCGAATAGCCAGTAATTTTCGCTACGCTGCCACACCAGCAGCGCCAGCAGCAGCGACTGCACCATGAAAAGCGATTGGGTAAAAAGTAGGATTTTCTTTTTTGGAAAGCGCTCAATGAGTACACCTACAAATAGCGATAGCACCAGCACGGGGCCAAACTCAAATACGCCCATTAAGCCCAGAAGAAATGGCGAACCGCTGATTTTGTACACGTACCAGCTAAGCGCGGTTACCTGTATCAGACTGCCAATAGTAGATACGGCCTGCCCCAACCAAAAGTACCTAAAGTTCTTGTGGTATAATGACTTGAAAGTTTTTTTGAATATGGCTTGGGGAGACATAACTCGTAGCAAAATATAGCTACGAATTTACGAAAAAAACGCCTAAATAATTCGCCTTGTTTTGGTGGCTAACCATGGGGTTTATTCTTTTAGCAGTAGCTCGTGCATTTCCGGCCACTGGTAAATTTTGACTTTTTCTGTTTCTTGCCTTGCAGCGAGCATCATTGACTTGGCAATATACTTTCCATCCAAGCCTTTGTAATTTTTCAACGAACCAAACAGCATCAGATTTACTGCTTTCCAAATTTGTATCATCACCTTTTCAAGGGGGCGATTTTCCTTGCGCATACCCATTATCATTGACGGACGAAAAATATGCGTATGCTCAAAGTTTAGCGCTGTAATATCGCGCTCCATCTCTCCCTTGCAGCGTATGTAGAATACGCCTGACTTGGGATTAGCGCCCACAGCGCTTACCACAAATACAGATGTCGCGCCACTTTCCTTTGCCATTTTTGCTGCCAGCACAGGGTAGTCATGGTCTACTACGTAGTAATCCTGTTGATTTGGGGTGTGGTTTTTAGTGGTGCCAAGCGCAATGAAAATCTCGTTGCAGACAAAGTGTTCGCGTAGCGAGGAGAGGGTATAGTAATCGCCTATCAGCATTTTCACCTTAGGATGATTAACGCCTAAGTCACGGCGAACAACGACGGTTACTTGTTCATAATCGGGGCTGTTAAGCAGCTCATTGAGCAAGTGCGAACCCACAAATCCGCTTGCTCCGAAAAGGGTGGCTTTTTTAGGCATAGTAGCGTGTTTTACATTCCCAACTTTTTCTTGGCAAATTCTTTAATGTACTCCGTTGTACCCTCAATACCCAGCACCGATGTGTTGAGGCATAGGTGATACGAAGCAGCCATGCCCCACGTTTTGTTGCTGTAGTAGTTGTAGTAGGCAGCACGTTTTTTGTCAACGCGCTCAACTATCTCGCGGGCTTTTTCGGCGGTGATTTGCTCACTGTCCATCACGCGCTGTATGCGGTCTTGGGTATTTGCCGTAAGGAATATGTTGAGACATTTGGGGTGTTCGCGCAGCACGTAATCGGCACAGCGGCCTATGAATATGCACGATTGTTTTTCGGCTTGCTCGCGAATTATGTCACTCTGAATCTGAAACAGCGAGTCGTTTTGCAGCAGGTTGCTGCCGGTACTGCTATCGGCAACAAGGCTTGAAAATCCCGCCCAAAAGTTACCTAAAAAGTTGAACCTTGCCTTTTCGTCAGCACGCTCAAAAAACTCCTTACCCAATCCGCTTTCCTGCGAAGCCAGTTGAACGAGCTCCTTATCAAAGTAGCCAAATCCGAAATCCTTAGCCAATTTTTGCCCCACAGCCCGGCCACCGCTGCCTAGCTGCCTTCCGATGTTGATTACGTAGTTCATTTTGTTATGGTTTAAAATGGTTTCAAGTTGTTTGAGATGGTTTGAGGTTGTTGTCAAACGCGCGAAGCGCATCAAACAGTTTCAAACTATTGTCAAAACGCGAAGCGTTAAACAACCGTATTTTCATGCTTTTTAAACTGCTTAAACTGTGCTATCAGCATTATTCCGGCAAGTATGGCCGAAGCAACATCCGATATGGGCATGGTTATCCATACACCCGTAACGCCCAGGTGTCGTGGCAAAATTAGCAATAGCGGAATAAGAAAAATGACTTGTCGCGTGAGCGAAAGAAAAATAGATTTCTTTGCCATGCCAATGCTTTGGAAAAAGGTGATAACCACCATTTGAAATCCCACAATGGGGTAGGTTATAAACACGTAGCGCAGTCCCACCACCGAAAGGTCGGTGAGCTCCTCGTCGCGTGTAAAAATGCCGGCAATGGCATGCGGAAATATCTCTGCCACCATAAAGCCCACCACCATAATGATGGTGGCGTAAAGGATGGATTTTCGTAATACCTCATTTACGCGCGAGTACAGCGCCGCGCCATAGTTGTAGCCCGCAATGGGTTGCATAGCTTGGTTAATACCCATCACAATCATTACAAACAAAAACGCTACACGGTTGATAATGCCGTAAGCGCCCACCGCTAAATCGCCACCGTGCGCAATGAGCCCTTGGTTGATAAGAATAACAATAACGCAGGCTGCGGCATTCATCAAAAACGGCGCCATGCCAATGGATAAAATGCCATTAACAATTTCGCGCTTGAGCTTAAAAATCCCTTTGCGAAAATGGATAAAGTTATTTTTATTAGCAAAAAAATGGAATTGCCACGCAAGTATTACCACCTGCGAAATGACGGTAGCAACCGCGCTTCCGCGAATACCCCAGTGGAATCCGAAAATAAAAAGCGGATTAAGCACAAGGTTAATGGCAACGGTGTAAATGGTGGCGTACATAGACTTTTGCGGATGCCCTGCTGAGCGCATGAGCGCGTTGAGGCCAAAGTACATATGCGTTACCACGTTGCCCGCCAGAATAATTTGCATAAAGTCGCGCGCGTAGGGTAGTGTTTGCTCGCTTGCGCCAAAAAAGTATAAAACCGGGTCGAGAAACAGCAGCATAACTGCTGAAAAGGAAATACCTATAATAAGGTTTAACACCAGCACATTACCCAAAATATGGTTGGCGGTGTCGTAGTCCTTTTGCCCTAAGCGTAACGATAGCATTGCCGCGCCCCCCATGCCTACCAAGGCGCCAAAGGCAGCGGCAAGATTCATTAGCGGAAAGGTAATAGCAAGCCCTGATAGCGCCATAGCGCCCACGCCGTGTCCAATAAAAATGCTGTCGGTAATGTTGTAAAGCGATGCTGCTGTCATGGCAATAATAGCCGGAACGGCGTATTGCATGAGCAGCTTTCCTACATTCTCAGTTCCTAAAATTAGCGGTGAATTCTCGTTCTTACTCATCTTTCTATTATATATCTATCAAAATCTTATACTACTTTACGGCAATTCGCACTCTATATTCTCCCACATAATCCTCACCCACCATTAAACTTTCGCCTACTATAAATTTCCATGCGCCATCCTCCTTCAGCGCGTAGCTCATTTCGTTGCCAAACGGTCCATCAGCCTCGTTGCTTGGGCTTATAATTTGGTTTACACGAATGTTGGCAGGCGCGCTATCTGTTTCAATTTTTACCCAAATATGTTGTCCCTCTTTTCCGACAACAAGGTAGGTTTTCGAATCGCTAAGTCCATTTATTTCTCCGGTAAAGGTGGCGGTATCAGCGGTTAGCGCGAGAACTATTTCGCCTTGCTCATTTACGGTTTGTGTAGCCACTTTTGCAGAAGGACTACCGCAAGAGCAGAAGGCTATGAACAGCGTGCAGAGAAGAAGAATACGTATCATATTTTTTGTTTTTGATAAAAAAACGGCGACATATTACTGTCGCCGTTTTTACTTTGTATGTAAAAATCGCTACAGCTGCGCGCTATCTATGGAGGATAGCTGCTCCTGCACATCATCACGGCGATGCTGAAAAACTACATCTACTATGTAGCGCAGCAAGAAGTGCAGCCCTACACAAATAAGCACCATAATGGGAACAAGAAAGTTATCCGTTAGCTTTTTTGAAAGCAAATAAATGAATGCCACCAAAGCAAGATACAACACACCCATTACTAAAGCCACATGCGAATGCTTTAGCCCCATGCGCATAAGCAGGTGGTGTATGTGCAACTTATCGGGTGTAAACGGTGAACGCCCTTGACTTAGGCGCAACAGAAATATGCGACCAGTATCAAATAGCGGAATAATAGCAATGGCAGCAGCCATACTTATGGGAGCGTTCATTTTGTAGTCGCTCACAAAGGCTGGCTCACCATTGATTTGTAAGAACTTGATAGCACCTACCGATAGCACAAAGCCCAGCATAAGCGCACCTGTATCACCCATAAAAATGGAGGCCGGATGCCAGTTGTAGCACAAAAATCCTACTAAGCTGCCAATGAACCCGATGAGCAGTAGTGCCATTGCCCAAGCGTGATTTTGTCCGTCGCGCACCAGCAAAAACCAACCAGCCATAAGCGTAAAGGCAATGAGGCCGATTAGTCCGGCAAGACCATCTAGCCCGTCAATCAGGTTAAAGGCGTTGGTAACGACTATGATTACAAAAATGCTAAGTAGGTAGCTGATAAAAAGGGGCAATTCGTGTATTCCGCAAAAACCGTAAAAGGATGTGATGCGAATACTCATTTCGCTGCCTCCTCCCCATACCACCATGGTTGCTGCCAGCAGCTGCATGATAATTTTTCCGCGTGGGCTAAGTGGCGTAAGGTCATCACGCATACCGGTAATAAAAAGCACTAAAATAGCTGCGCAGAAGTAGCGGTAGAAAGCAAGCTCGCCAAACGGAATCCAAACTATAGAGGCGAATAAAAAGCCAATAAAAATGGCAATACCCCCCATAGATGGAATAAAACCTTTATGAATTTTACGGCGACCACCAATGTCCAGCAATTGCTGTTTGGTCAACACGTTTATCAGTACGGGCATTACGATAAAAGTGACCAGAAATGCAGAGATGGCACAGTAGAAAATGAAGATCATTTATCTTGACTTTAATGCGGCAAAGATAGCGACTTTTTGCCGAAATGGCGCGGAGAAAGGCACGAAAGTTTTCTATAAATAGTTAAAAACTTGCAAGTTGTATAAGGCTAAAATCCAGTGGGTTTTAGTCGCAAACCGAGCGTCTCCTCGAAGCCAAACATGAGATTCATGTTTTGGACGGCTTGTCCCGAAGCGCCTTTTACAAGGTTGTCGATGATGGAAGTGATAAGCAATTTTTTTCCAACTTTTTGCACGTGCAAAAAACACTTGTTCGTGTTAACCACTTCTTTAAGAGATATTTCAGCATTAGAAACGAAGGTAAAAGGATGTCCCTCGTAAAATTTGTTGTATAGTGAGGTTGCTTCCTCCTCGCTCAAGCTGCACTCCGTATATAGCGTAGCAAAAATACCACGAGTAAAGTTGCCGCGTACCGGGATAAACGACAATTCGGGAGCCGCGCCACCTTGCGTTGTGCTTAGCGTTTTGCCAATTTCGGCCAAGTGCTGGTGCTTAAACGGCTTGTAAATGGCTACGTTGTTATTACGGTAGCTGAAGTGTCCTGTTTCGCTCAGCGAGCGTCCTGCACCGGTGCTGCCCGTAATGGCGTTGATGTGTACCTCGTTTTGCAATACCTTACTTTGCGCAAGCGGAAGTAACGCGAGTTGAATGGCGGTAGCAAAACAACCGGGGTTGGCCACGTTTTGCGCGGTACGAATTTGCTCACGGAAAATTTCGGGCAAACCATACACAAATGCACGTTCGCCACAGGTATTGTTTACACGGAAATCATTACCCAAGTCAATTATCTTGGTTGTTTTTGCCAGGCTGTTTTTTTGCAAAAAATCGGCGGACACGCCGTGCCCCAAGCAAAGAAAAACCGCGTTAACATCGGTAATTGTATCGGTAAATACAATGTTGGTTTCGCCCAGCAAGTCGCTGTGCACTTGGCTTACGGGGTTGCCCGCATTGCTGGTGCTGTACACCCACTTTATCTCCGCCTGTGGGTGATTTACCAGTATGCGCAGCAGCTCGCCTGCGGTGTACCCCGCGCCACCAACTATACCAATAGTAATTTTTGAAGTCATAAAAATTGAAAATTACAAACTACTAAGTACAAAGTACCAATCTTGCCGCCCATTTGTACTTAGTAATTGGTACTTTGTACTTACTGATTCACGCCGTTCCAAATCTTCATTTGCATGCTCAGGATATTGGTAAATCCTTTCACATCGTCGCCCGTAAAAGCCTTGTTGATTTCGCCGTACTCGCCAAACTTGCTGCTCATGAGGTCGTGCTGGCTCTTGCATCCTACAATGCTGAAGTGGTAGGGCTGCAGTTTCACTTCTACGCTGCCCGTTACGGTTTCTTGCGTTGACTCAAGGAACTTTTCAATGTCGCGCATTACAGGTTCAAGGTACTGTGCTTCGTGAAGCAGCATGCCGTACCAGTTACCCAGCTGCTCTTTCCAGTACTGCTGCCACTTGGTAAGCACGTGCTTTTCGAGCAGGTGGTGTGCCTTAATAAGAATGAGTGGAGCGGCAGCCTCAAAGCCTACGCGCCCTTTAATACCAATGATGGTGTCGCCCACGTGCGTATCACGGCCTACACCGTAAGGGCCTGCTATTTTGTACAGTTCACGAATAAGCTCCACAGCCGGCATTTTTTTGCCGTTGAGCGCCACGGGTTGCCCCTTTTCAAACTCAATATGCACCTTCTCGCTACCGCTTTTGGTAACTTGAGTTGGGTAGGCCTCCTCGGGTAGCTCACCATCGGCTTTTAGCGTTTCCACGCCGCCTACGCTGGTGCCCCACAAGCCCTGGTTAATCGAATATTTTGCCTTAGTCCACGGAAAGTCGTAGCCGTGTTTTTTCAAGAAATCAATCTCGTCCTGGCGTGAAATAGTAAGGTCGCGAATGGGAGTGATGATGTTGATTTCGGGGGCAATAACCTGGAAAATCAAATCAAAACGAACCTGGTCATTACCTGCGCCGGTGCTGCCGTGCGCAATATGCTTAGCGCCTATTTTCTTGGCATATTCTACAATAGCAATTGCCTGAAACGCACGCTCGGAGCTAACCGAAAGAGGGTAGGTGCTATTCTTAAGAATATTGCCGTAAATCATGTAGCGGATGCACTTTTGGTAGTACTCCTCGGTAACGTCAATGTTAACGTGGCTTGCGCTACCCAACTCTTTTGCTTTTTGGGTAATAACATCGAGCTCTTCTTTGCTAAAACCACCGGTATTTACAAGGGCGGTATGCACCTCCATGCCCTTTTCTTCCTTCAGGTATTTTACACAAAATGAGGTGTCGAGACCTCCGCTGAATGCAACTAAAACTTTTTCCATTTTTCTGTAAGAATATTAAGTTCTCGCAGAGTCGCTAAGTCGCAAAGGTTTCATAAAATACTCTTTGCGTCTTTGCGTCTTTGCGTGAGATGATAAACTATTTTCCCCAAAAACGTTTTTGCTTTGCTCTGCGGTTACGCATCCACCAGCGGAAGCGCGTGCGCTGCGCGCGAAGGTTGTTTTGACGAACAAAATCAACCGTTTTTTGCCAAACCGTTTTATGCTTTTCCGGGTCGTACAACATGCCTGTACAAAGGCACATGCGATGGTTGGTGCGCTCCAGAATATCAAAGTTGCGGCACCCCTTGCAGCCTGCCCAGAACTCCTGATCATCGGTTAGCTCAGCAAAGGTAACGGGTACGTAACCCAGCGATGAGTTGATTTTCATCACGGCCTGTCCGGTAGTAATGCCAAAAATGCGCGCGTTGGGATACTTTTTTCGGCTGAGATTAAAAATCTTTTTCTTGATTTTGTAAGCCAAGCCCATGTAGCGATAGTCGGGGTCAACTATGAGGCCGGAGTTGGCCACAAACTTACCGTGTCCCCACGTTTCAATGTAGCTGAAACCTACCACGCGGTCTGCGTCTAAATCCAAAGCCACTACGGCTTTTCCGTCGCGCATTTTTTGTGCGATGTACTCGGGTGTACGTGAGGCAATACCTGTGCCGCGCTGTTTTGCCGATTCCAATATCAGCTCACAGATACGCTCGGCAAACTTAGCATGTTCAGCCTCGGCAACGAAAATTTTTACGTTCAATTTCGATTGACTTTAAGAAAAACAACCAAACGAATAAAAGCAACTATGTGGGCCTGTGCTACCAAGCTCACGTAAATAAAGCCAACAAAAGTACAAAAAAAAGAGTACCTTTGCAAGTCAAAAAGTTAGCTAAAGCCATGAAACACTTTACCTGTGTAAATGATATTGGTAACCTCAAGGCGGCGGTAGCCGAAGCGATGGAGGTGAAGAAGACGCCTTTTAAGTGGGACGCGTTGGGCAAAAACAAGACCATGCTGCTGGTGTTTTTCGACTCAAGTCTGCGTACACGCCTTAGCACGCAAAAGGCTGCTATGAACTTGGGTATGAATACTATCGTACTCGATATTAATCAAGGTGCATGGAAGTTGGAAACGGAGCGTGGCGTGATTATGGACGGCGATAAGTCGGAGCATATACTTGAGGCTATTCCTGTTATGGGCAGCTACTGCGATATTATCGGAGTGCGCTCGTTTGCCCGCTTTGAAAGTCGCGAATTTGACTACAACGAAACTATTCTTACCCAATTTATTGAGCATTCGGGAAAGCCCGTGGTAAGCATGGAGGCCGCTACGCGCCACCCGCTGCAAAGTTTTGCCGACCTCATTACTATTGAGGAATACAAGAAGACGGCAAAGCCTAAGGTAGTGCTCACGTGGGCACCTCATCCGCGCGCGTTACCGCAAGCGGTTCCCAACTCGTTTGCCGAGTGGATGAATGCCACCGACTACGATTTTGTAATTACTCACCCCAATGGTTATGAGCTTGACCCCAAGTTTGTAGGTCATGCCAAGGTGGAGTACGATCAGCGCAAAGCCTTTGAGGGTGCTGATTTTATTTACGCAAAAAACTGGTCGGCATATAGCGGCGATAGCTATGGAAAAATTCTGAGCAAGGATCGTGACTGGACGGTGGACACTGCAAAAATGGCGTTGACCAATGATGCTTATTTTATGCACTGCCTACCCGTGCGCCGCAATATGATTGTAACGGATGATGTGATTGAAAGCCCGCAGAGCATTGTGATTCCCGAGGCTGCCAACCGTGTGGTGAGCGCGCAAACGGTGATTAAGCGAATCTTGGAAAGTGAGAAGAGTAATAGTCCGGATGACTTCCCCTGCATACTTTAGGAATTCGTAATTTTTAATTAATTCGGTGTTTGGCATTTTTAAAAAGAACCCAACCACAGCCATTGTGGTTAGTGTACTTATAGCGCTATCGCTGTGGGGTAGGAGTTTTTTTCGGCCGCTACAGGTGGTGGATGATGCGCCCATGATGCCATTGGAGTACTGGCTTATGCGATTGGTGGAAGTCAACCTGTTTATTTCTACTGTAGTTGCGTTTACGTTCATGTATATTTTGGCGTTCATGCTTATTCAACTTAGTAGTCGCCATTTCTTTGCTTTGGGGCAAATGTACTTGCCTCCGTTTGTCTTCATCCTTATTTGTTCGGCCTTTCCTATTCAACAATGCATGAACGGCTCGTATGTTGCGTCGCTGTTTTTCTTGCTGAGCTTGTTTCAGCTGTTTAAAGTGTATCGTAACGAGCGTGCATTTGCCTCTATTTTTCTTGCCTCCATTTTTCTCTCGCTTGCCTCGTTGTTTTCGGCTTCGGCTATGTTTTTGCTGGTAATACTGCCTATAGCATTGATGTTGCTGCGTACGCCCACCGAATGGCGTGACTGGGTAATTGCCTTAGGTGGTGTTACACTACCATACCTTTATGCTTTTGTGGCGTACATGTTTATAGATAATGATGGCTTCACCATTTTTTACATGCTGTACGACTGTCTTTTTGCCTCCTCGGGCTGGATTTTTGAGAATGGAAGACTTGTGGAGTGGATTTATCTGGCCTACCTTACGCTGGTGGTATTGTGTGCCGTACTTATGCTTACGCGTGGTTTGCTTACGTCGCGGGTGAAGGTGCAAAAAATTCACTTGCTATTTGTATGGATATTTTTTATCGCGCTTATAGTCATGATATTGTTGCCCTCTAGTTCCGTGTTTCTTATACCGCTTATGGCAACTCCTGCAAGTGTGCTTACTGCTAACTATTTTGCCTTAACCCGCTATCGCCGTATATCAGGATTTCTCTTCTACGCACTCATACTGCTCACATATGCGGTGCAGTATTTTGATGTGGTGAGTGGATGATATAATTGCATCCCAAACGCCGATCATCCCTACGCCGATTTTTTCTTGTTTATCGTCTTGACTACATTAATTTCATCGTGATGTGTTCAGTATTACTTAGCCTCATCTTGGGCCTCGTAGTCATACACGCTGTACTTATCACGTAGGTTTTTTCTGCGCCGATTTGCATAGCGCCGAATTAGCAATATGCAGCAAGTTAAAAAGGCTAAGACGACAATGAGAAGGGCAATATATACCGTCATTGCATAAAGTGTTTGGCCCTCTCTGCAGCTAAGAGAGAAATAGTTTAAAATGAAAAAGTGAGCTGCAAGCCCGCTTTCGTAAGGTATCGCCAAACACCTAAAACACAATAGACAAGCAGCCCACCAGAAGGTGAGCACTTGTGCCTTGTGTTTTTGTTAAAGATTTGGCGATTTTAACGAAGTGGCACTTTTAATATGTTATCCTAACATTAGGATTTGTGCAAAGTTAGCAATTTATTTTTTAGAATCTTTTATGGGCTTGGGGGGATAATCCCTACTGTAACTCAAATCTTCCCGTAACAGGATTGTGGTCGGAGTGCTCAAAGCCGAGGTTGTGAGTAGCAACATCAAGTACTTTTACGTTGGGTGAAATAAGAAAAAAATCTACCGTAGTGGTAAGCGTTTTCCCCTTTGTATAGGGCTCATTGGCAAAGCGTAAACTTTCTGTTTTGTTGTCGTACACCCACTTCCACTCCTCAGGCATAGCATCGGCGGCAAGCGGGTGTGGCGTGTACTGTGTTGTTCCCACATGCTTGTCAAAATCGACAGGAGTTTGGTTCCAGTCACCCCCAACAACCACGTAGTTTCCCTCCTCGTATTCTTTCACTACAAAATCGCGTAATGTTTTCAGCTCCGCTGCACGACGCCAGCCGCTGTCAAAGGCGGAGTTGTGCGTGTTGATAAGCACAAGGTCCCTTCCGTTTGCTGCGGTATATCGGCACGCCATAAAGCAGCGTTTAAGTTGAAATAAATGCTCCGGCCAAGCCTCGCGACCGGGATAGCTGTGACGGGTTGCGTAGTAGGGAGTGCAGCGGCTGAAGGTGGCTACGCCTGAATGCACGCGGCCCATAAAGTGCGGAAGTGGTATGGGTACAAACCACACACGGTAGTTGTACGCCATAAAATATTTGTACTCTTTTATGCTGTTGGCAATATTTTGCAGCTCATTAATGCTGTAGCTGCGTTTGGAGTCGGTATCAACCTCTTGCAGTAGCGTGAAATCGTCGGACCGTGCCTGCAAAAAGTTTTTTATGCCCTGCAGATTTTTTTCTACATCCTTACGCTCAGGGCGTACCATTTTCCCGCCATCGTAAAAAAAGTCGGCATCCTTGCCAAGCCCACAGTAACCAATATTCCACGATGTTACGCTAAATTGCATGGGGAGGCACAGCTGTGGTTGTAGTTTGCTATGCAGCACCTCCTGCTGTGCGGGGCGGTAGGCTGTAATGGTAGCTATGGTAAAAAAAACAACCACGCCTGCCACAATAATGGCGAGCGTGGTAAGTAGGTAGGGTAACATTCTTTTCATTTTTAAAGAAACCAACGGTTGTCATGCTGAGCAAAGCGAAGCATCTCAAGTTCGAAGTTTGCTTGCTAATGGATACTTTTTCACAACTGGAGATCCTTCACTTCGTTCAGGATGACAGCATGATGCTACATCGCCTTTTTGAACGCTTCAATAAATTCGTCAATTTGCTGCTTGCCAATGCACAACGGTGGTAGCAGACGAATAACAGTGCTACCCGCAGCGCCTGTAAATACCTTTTGTTCAAACAGCAACTTATTGCGCGTTTCGCTCATGGGCCTTTCCATTTCAATACCAATCATCAACCCGCGACCGCGCAATTCTTTAACGCCTGAAACACCTTGTAGTTGCTCTAAAAGATACTTTCCGTTGTCAATGGTTTTATCTACAATATTTTCTTTCTCAAAAACCTCTAAAACGGCCAAAGCTGCAGCGCAAGCCAGCTGGTTGCCGCCAAAGGTGGTGCCCAGCATGCCATGCGCAGCCTTAAACTTAGGCGAAATCAGCACACCGCCAATGGGAAATCCGTTGCCCATGCCCTTCGCGGTGGTGATAATATCGGGTTTGATGCCGCTCCACTGGTGAGCAAAAAACTTTCCAGTGCGTCCGTAACCGCTTTGTATTTCGTCCAAAATAAGGGCTACACCATACGTGTTACACAGCTCACGCAGCTGCTTCATGAATGTGTCGGTGGGCATAATAATGCCGCCTACGCCTTGAATTCCTTCAATAATTGCAGCGCAAAACTCGCCTGTTTTCAGCTTTGCTTCGGCAGCTGCAATATCGTTGAGGGGAGAAAATTCTACGTTAGGCGTTTCATTAAAGGGCGCTACAATCTTAGGATTGTCTGTTGCCGCGACTGCACCTGAGGTACGTCCGTGAAAAGCTTTGCTAAAGGTTAGCAACTTCTTTTTTTCGGTATGAAACGAAGCGAGTTTTATAGCATTTTCGTTTGCCTCAGCACCCGAGTTGCACAGAAATAGCGCGTAATCTTCATAGCCCGACAGCTTACCCAACTTCTCGGCCAGCTGCGTTTGCAATGAGTTCTGCACAGCATTGGAGTAAAATGCTATTGCGTTCAGCTGGTCGGTAACGCGCTTTACGTAGTGTGGGTGCGTGTGACCAATGGAGATTACGGCATGCCCTCCGTAAAAATCCAAGTAGCGCGTATTGTTTTTATCCCAAAGGTAACATCCCTCAGCTTTAACAGGCTCTATATCCCATAAAGGGTAAACGTCAAATGGTTTCATTCTATATTCGATTTGCGATATGCGACTTGCGATATACTACCTTGGCTTTGTCGCAAGTCGCAAGTCGCAAGTCGCACATCGAGTTGTCTAATTACTCTTTCCACAAAAAATCGTAGGTGTAGCCCGAACCCTCAATAGTCCATCCTGCACCGGTGGTAATGCGCATGTCGCAGTCAAGTGTTGCCATTTGTAGCATATCGTCGCTGTCGAGGTGTACCTCCTGCGCATCAAAATTTTCTTTCAGGCGGTGTGGTTTTACCGACTTGGGAATTACTACTACGTTGCGTGCCATGCCCCATGCCAAAATCGCTTGTGCGGGAGAGCAGCCGTGCTTTTGCGCAATCATGGCAATGGTGGGATTTTCTAAAATGGGTATAGCGGCATTTTGTTCGCCTATTTTTCCTGCGCCCAGCGGAGCGTATGCCGTTACGTTAATTTTGTGGCTTTGGCAGAATGTTACCAAGGCCGATTGTTGCAAGTAAGGGTGTAGCTCCACCTGATTCATTTCGGGTGTTTGTATGGCCGTTTTCATCAGCTCGGTAAGCATACGCTGATTAAAGTTTGACACGCCAATGTGCTTGCATAATCCCTTCTTTTGGCAAATCTCCAACGCAGCCCATGTTTCGGAAATAGGCGCTTGCTCAAGACTCAAAAACTCGCTTGCCTCTTTAGGAAACTGCGTACCTTTTTTCAGCGCCACCGGCCAGTGAATAAGGTACAGGTCGATGTAATCAATTCGCAAATCTTTAAGCGTTTTTTCCAATGCGGCTTGCACGTTTTGCTTTTCATGCGAGTCGTTCCACAGCTTTGAGGTAATAAATAGTTCATGGCGCTTTACCAGTCCGTTTTTTATAGCATCGGCAATAGCCTCGCCCACAATATCCTCATTACCGTAAATGGCTGCGCAGTCAATATGCTTATAGCCGCATTTTATGGCTTCATAAACGGAGTTGTACGTTTCTTCGCGCGTGCTGCGCCATGTACCCAAGCCAAAAATAGGCATGTTATCGCCGTTGGAAAACTTGATCATTTCTTTTTAGGGATTAGGAGTTAGAGGTTAGGGATTAGTGAGAATGCAAAGATACAAAATAAAAAAGCACGCATTATTAATACGTGCTTTCTACTAATCTTAATTTAGGTTGCCAGCTAGTTGCTTTCTCCGGGCATATTGGCATCTTCGCCTTGGCGCATGAACGCGGCGGAGGTAATGGTTGGTTGCAGTATCATGGCCGATGGTACATTGGCTATGCCATATGGGCCATGCTGTCCTAATACCTTGTGGGCAACGTTAGCATTACTTGGATATGGCTGTAAGGTTTGGTCGGGAATACCCAAGCCGTTGAGCGGGGGATAGGGAGTAATGCCGGTTGAAGCATTGTTGGCTAACACCGAATACGCAAAATCGGGGTTGATGTACATTTGACGGTAGAACACCATCATTGGCTCGCCATGCTTTTCAATATCCCACTCAACCAAGTTAATGTTCAATGCTTGCGCTTTGATGCGAAGGGCAGCTAAGTTGGCGTCGTTCTTCGTTACAATCATGAAGTTTACATACTCTCCATCTTTTACCACGTTGCGGTCAAATATGGTGTATGGAGTGTATGTAGAGGTGTCGCCTACGCAAATAGACCAGTAGCGAACATCGGCTGTGCGGTTAGTAGCCACATCGTCAAGTGAGGGGTGGGTAGGGGGAATAAAGCGGAAAAATAAGGCGTTGTTCTGTGTAATACGATTGGCTGCACTTACGTAACCGGTAGGACCGTTGCCATAAGCGGTGTTGGGTGCAAGCGTAAATACCATGGCCTGCTGTGCTTTTAGCGTAGGAATAGCATTTACAAAAGCCGCAAAGTAGGTATAGTAGAAAGAGGTAGTACGCTGAGCAGCCTTAGTATCCTTGCCTGAACTAAGATCAAAAAATGTAAGTTGAGGAAGTTCTACACCTCCAAAGCTGCCATCATGCTCGGTTGAGTTAAAGTAAATACGGAGCAACAAGCTTATTTTTTGCATGCCTGCGGGGAATGTCAGCACATTCTTTAGTCCGCTAGTCTTGGAGCCCTCGGGCACAATATTAACCTCAAAATAGTTGCTGCCGCTTACGCCATTTTCGTTGAATGGATTTCTGCTATTATCGTTAGGGATAATATTGAAATCCTCAATAGAGGTAATGCGCTGCATGGTGTTATCATTGTACACCGTGATGTTGAAAAAGCGGGCGTCTACATTAGGAAATTGACCAGTAATGCGCAATCCTGTGTTGGCGTTACCGGCCACATCCATGGGGTAAAACCAGTAGTTTTCCGACAAGTCGGGCCATGTTTTTTCATCGGGGTCATTACCTTGCATAACGCCACCCCATGCTGCTTTTGCCTCGGTGGTATCTACTGGGGCAGGGGGGGTGTTGTTATCATCCTTTGAACAAGATAGGGTAATGCTTCCTGCTACAAATGCTACTAAAAGAAGTCTTGTTAGATTGTGTTTCATAAAATATTAAAGGTTATAGTTTTATATTATGCTTTAGGAGCGACTTTTTACATACTCATCTATTGCCTTTGCCGCCGTTCTTCCCGCGCCCATGGCAAGAATTACAGTAGCGGCCCCGGTTACGGCATCGCCTCCGGCAAATACACCGGGACGGGTGGTAGCGCCTTGCTCGTTGGCTACCAAACAGCCCCACTTGTTGCTCTCTAAACCGGGTGTAGTGGTTTTAATAAGCGGATTAGGTGATGTGCCAAGCGACATAATTACCACGTCGGTTTCCACATCGAATTCTGACCCTTTTACCTCAATAGGACTACGGCGACCGCTGGCATCGGGCTCTCCTAATTCCATGCGAATGCAGCGTAGGCCACGTACCCAGCCGTTGTCAGTAGCCAATATCTCGGTTGGGTTGGTCAGCATGTGGAATATAATGCCCTCCTCCTTGGCGTGATGTACTTCTTCTACACGTGCGGGTAGTTCCTTTTCGCTGCGGCGATATACAATGCTTACCTCTGCGCCGAGGCGCTGAGCGGTACGCGCGGCATCCATAGCCACGTTACCACCGCCTACCACAGCCACGCGCTTACCCACGTAAATAGGCGTGTCGTAGTTGGTATCGTAAGCCTTCATAAGGTTAGCACGGGTAAGGAATTCGTTAGCCGAAACTACGCCGTTGAGGTTCTCACCGGGAATACCCATAAACTTGGGCAGGCCTGCGCCTGAACCCACAAATACGGCATCAAACTTTTCGTCGTCAAACAGGCTGTCGATAGTTACCGTGCGGCCAATTACCACGTCGGTTTCTATTTCTACGCCCAACTTTCTTACGTTATCTATTTCGCGCTTTACCACGCGTTCTTTAGGTAAACGGAATTCGGGAATACCATACTGTAGCACGCCTCCGGCCTTGTGTAAGGCTTCAAATATTTTTACGCCATAACCCATTTTAGCCAAATCGGTAGCACAAGCCAAGCCTGCGGGACCGCTGCCTACAATAGCTACACGCTTGCCGTTGGATGCTGCTTTTTCGGTAAGGTCAACGTTGTTGCTTGCGCTCCAGTCACCCACAAAGCGCTCGAGTTTACCTATGTTTACAGGCTCGCCTTTTATACCGAGTATGCATGAACCCTCACACTGACTCTCCTGCGGGCACACGCGTCCGCAAACGGAGGGCAGGCTGCTGTCCTGCGCAATTACGCGGGCGGCATCGGCAAACTTACCGTCGAGAACTTCCTTTATGAACTGAGGTATTTGAATGCTTACGGGGCAAGCCTCCACGCAGCGGGGCTTTTTACACTGAATGCAGCGGGTGGATTCCAGCTGTGCTTCTTCGGGGTTGTAGCCGTAGCAAACTTCTTCAAAGTTGGTTGCGCGAACCTTCGGGTCCTGCTCTCGCGCGGGAGTACGGGGAATCTTGTTAGCCATTGAGCTATTTATAATTTGACGATTTACAATTTACCATTTTTAGGACTTGCGACATGCGATGCTTGGTCGCAAGTCGAGTATCGCATATCTATTTGTCGAGCCCCTCTAAACACTTACAATCTTTTTCCTTCTCCATATTTTTGTACATGCCTTGGCGGCGAAGGGCTTCGTCAAAGTCTACCAGGTGACCGTTGAATTCGGGACCGTCAACGCAGGTGAATTTGGTTTTTCCGCCAACGGAAACGCGGCAAGCGCCGCACATGCCTGTGCCGTCAACCATAAGGGTGTTGAGGCTTACAATAGTGTGTACGTTGTAGGCTTTGGTGGTGAGCGCTACAAATTTCATCATGATCATGGGGCCTATGGCAATTACTATATCGTACTTTTTGCCTTGCTTATCCACTAAATCCTTGAAGAGTTCGGTGACCAAACCCTTGAAGCCTGCGCTGCCATCGTCAGTAGCTACGTACAGATTTTTGGCTACGGATTTCATTTCGTCCTGCAGGATGAGCAAATCTTTGTTCTTTGCTCCTACAATCACATCAGCCTTTGCACCTTGTTCGGCCATCCATTTTACCTGTGGGTAAACGGGCGCTGTGCCAAGGCCTCCTGCTATGAACAGTACGTTCTTTTGCTTTAACTCTTCGTTGGAAAACTCCACCAGCTCGCTCGGATGTCCCAGTGGGCCTACAAAGCTGGCGAAGGCATCACCTTCGTTGAGCGCGCAAATCTTACGGCTTGATGCGCCTACTACCTGCGTAACAATGGTTACGGTTCCCTTGTTGGCATCGTAATCGCAAATGGTGAGGGGAATGCGCTCGCCTTTATCGTCTACGCGCACGATGAGAAATTGCCCGGGTTGCGAGGATTTTGCTACACGCGGAGCATCCACATCCATCAGGTAAATGTCTTTTGCTAAAAGCTGTTTTTTTACAATTTTAAACATGAAACGAAGTACAAATTTTTTTGATGTGAGAAATGCGACATGCGATGTGCGACTGTATCGCAAGTCGAGTGCCGCATGTCATTATTTTATTGAGTTTACGCAACGGGAATCTTTTCCACCCTACAAGTATGCCTTCCACCCTCAAAGGCGGTTTCAAGGAAAACTTTTACTATTTCCCTGGCATCGTCCTCGCTAATAAAACGGGCGGGAAGCACGCATATATTAGCATCATTGTGCATGCGAATGAGTGAGGCAACCTGCACGTTCCATGCCAAGCCCGCGCGCACGTGCTGGTGCTTGTTGAGCGTTATGGCCATGCCATTACCCGTGCCGCAAAGCGCAATACCTGCAAATACTTGTTTTAGCTCTAAAGCTTGTGCAAGTGGATGTGCAAAGTCTGGATAATCCACGCTGGCCTCGGAGTTGGTGCCAAAATCACGCACGTTGTAGCCCATTTCGAGCAGCATGGCGCGCAACTTTTCCTTCATTTCGTAACCGGCGTGATCGGCAGTAATTCCTATGGTTTTCATCTTTTTTGATTTCATATTTCAAGTTTCAAATTTCAGATTAATGTACCCACATTTGAAATCTGAAATCTGGAATTTGAAATCATTCAATAATTTTTGTCTCCCAACCCTGTTTAGCAAAAAATTCAAGCGAAGTGGGTAGGGCGTAGCTCATGTTCTTCATGGCTTTTTTTGAGTCGTGAAAAACAATGATGGAGCCGGGGCGTGCGTTGTTAATTACCGTATTAGCGCAGCGCGTACGCGATATGCGACGGCTGTAGTCCATGCTGAGCACATCCCACATTATTATTTTGTAGCGTTCGCTCAATACACGGGCTTGGTTGGGGCCTATTCTGCCGTAGGGCGGGCGAAACAGCTGGCTGTGAACAAACGTGTCACCTAAATCTACATCCTCCACGTAGGTGCCCGTTTTCATGCCCCAGCCCTTTTGGTGGCTGTAGGTGTGGTTGCCTACGGCATGTCCGGCATCAAGTATGAGCTTAAACACATCGGGGTGTTGCTCTACATTTTTACCTAAGCAAAAAAAGGTGGCTTTAGCGTTGTAGCGCTTTAGCGTTTCAAGTACCCACGGCGTGGTTTCCGGGTTAGGGCCATCGTCGAATGTAAGAAAAACACCGTTATGCTCATTTGGAAAACTCCAAATAAACGAGGGGTAGATTCTTTTTAATATGGGTGGCGCGTGAAAACGCATTTGCTCAATTGACAATTAACAACGAATAATGGACAATGAACTCTTAATTATCCATTGTCCGTTATCCATTATTCATTTTATCGGTACATCGATAGTATGTCGTTCAACTTTTTTTCCTGATCTGCCTGATTGTTGCGCTTAGCTGATTGAGCGAGCTGCATTACATTTTGCAAAGCGTAGCCGTACTCTTGCTCTACCTCGCCACGACGCTTAAGGCTTTTGTAGAAGCGCAGCTGCTGTTCGGCATCGTTGGCAATCATATCCGAAACCTCGTTGGCACGCTCATGTTCACCTACAAAGTGGAATGCATCCACAATAGATGAGGCTGAGTAGAAATATGAAACCTGAGGCTTGGTGAATGTATCCATGTACTTGTTCAGTACATCCTTTGCTTTGTCGTTTTTCCCCTCGTTTATCAGGGCGAAAATACAACGGGTAAAGGCGTTGCGGTAGGTAGCAATCATGCGCATACAGTTCTCGTCGTAGTACACTTCATCTGTGTTGAGGTTGCGGAACGTGTATAGGTTCATAATTCTTTCGTACACGCTGTCGGAGTTAGTGTATGAGCCGTAACCATCGTTACCGCCCGTGCGCCTATCCTCCACCATCACCTCGGGTACCAGCAAGTTGGCAAAGCCTTCGCCCTTGAAGTGTTTTTCAAGGCCGGAGTTGTAGCTGCTTGGCACGGTTACACCCCAGTAAATAGGACGCTCCCAGTTGAAGTTAGCCAACAAGTCGAGTATAGCCAGCGTGTTGCGGTATATGTAGTTGCCACCTAAATTGATGTCAATATATGGTAAAACCTGATCTCCTTTTTCTACAATGCCTGCCTTTTCTGCGTTCTCCAACTTGGTTTCAAGGCGTAGCGTCTTGGCGGGAAAGTAGCTTATGGCATCCTGTCCGCGATAGTTGGAACGGGCTTTGGTGCTAGGTTCATCGCTTACCACAAAGTCCATTGCTTTTTTCAAATCCAGCGGCTCGTTAAGGCGATTTTGCACCAGCACAATGGCGCGACGTGAACCGGCTACCTTATCCAGCGTAAGCGTCATGGGCAGCGGCTTAGACTTATAGTAAGCCTGATGCATTTGCTCAATGTACCAGTCGGCGCTGGCGTACGAGAGGTTCATAATGCGCACGTCGGTACGAACGCCCTCTACCTCCTGTATATACCACAAGGGGAAGGTATCGTTATCACCGTAAGTAAACAGCACGCTCTCCTCTTTACATGAGTTGAGGTAGTTGTACGCAAAATCACGTGCGAGATAGCGTCCGCTGCGGTCGTGGTCGTCCCAGTTTTCTTTTGCCATAAGGCAAGGTACAAACAGCAACGACAGTACAAAAGCGATGCTTCCTGCGGCTACGGGATTTTTAATCAACTTACGCAAACCCTCTGCCAAGGCAGCCACACCGATGCCAATCCAGAAGGCAAAAGCGTAGAACGAACCCGCGTAGGCGTAGTCACGCTCACGAGGTTGAATGGGGCTTTGGTTGAGGTACATTACAATGGCTATGCCGGTAAAGAAAAATAGTAGCGCTACCACCGTAAAGTCCTTTTTGTTGCGGTTGTACTGGAAGAACATACCGGCAATACCCAAAATGAGGGGTAGCATGTATAGCCTGTTGCGGCCCTTGTTTTCCTTCATGCTGTCGGGGAGCAAACTTTGGTCACCCAAGCGCGCGTTGTCGATAAACGGAATGCCCGAAATCCAGTTACCGTGCGTTACTTCGCCATGCCCCTGCTGGTCGTTCTGCCTTCCGGCAAAATTCCACATAAAGTAGCGCATGTACATAAAGCCCACCTGGTAGGTAAAGAAGAAGCTGAGGTTTTCGGAGAACGTGGGCACGTATACCACTTCGTTTTCACCTCGGTCATTCTTCGTGCGCACGGGCTTACCCTTGTAGCCGCCATTCCATGTTTTGTAGTACTGCGCGTGGTCGCCTTGTGAGCTGAACATGCGGGGGAACATGGTGGTAAAGCGTGAGTCGTACACGTATTTCGTTTTGTGGTCCACCACCTCGTACTTGCCGTTAAGCGCGGCGTATATTGGTGCGCCATCCTCGCCCGAGGGTGCAGGAGCGTTGAAGTACTGACCTGTGAACAGTGGGCGGTCACCATACTGATCGCGGTTGAGGTAGCTCATCAGGTTAAATACGTTGTCGGGGTTATTCTGATCCATGGAAGGATTAGCCGCCGAGCGAATAATAATCATGGCGTACGAACCGTAGCCAATCAGCATTACCGTTACGCATAGCGTAATAATGTTAAGCAGCTGCTTGCCATTTTTGTACGTGTACCAAATGGCGTAACCCAGCGCGGCAAACAGCAGTACGGCAAAAACCACTAACCCCATGTTATAGGGTGCGCCGAATCCATTCACAAACAAGAGTTCAAACCATGAACCCACCTTCCATGTCCAAGGTATAATGCCGTAAAGCGATACGGCGAGAATAATAACGGATGCCAACGAAGCGTAAATTACGCCCTTAACGGTAACCGTGTACTTTTTAAAGTAGTACACCATTACCATGGCCGGAATAGCAAGCAGGTTAAGCAAGTGTACTCCTATGGAAAGACCCATGAGGTAGGCAATAAGCACCAGCCAGCGATTGGCGTAAGTTTGCTCGCTTTCGCTTTCCCACTTTAGAATACACCAGAATACTACCGCAGTGAATAGCGATGACATGGCGTAAACTTCACCTTCGACAGCCGAAAACCAAAATGTATCGCTGAACGTGTAGGCCAGCGAACCTACAATGGCTGAACCGAAAATCACAATATAATCGTAGGCAGAGTACGAACCATCCTTTTGGTGGTACAGCTTCATCATGAGGTGCGTAAGCGACCAGAATAGGAACAGAATGGTAAAGCTGCTTGCCAAAGCCGACATAATGTTAACCATTACCGCGGGGTTGGCGGAGTTGAACATGGTGAACAGGCGGGCAATAACGAGGAACATCGGAGCCCCGGGAGGGTGTCCTACCAGCAACTTGTAGCCGCAGGCAATAAACTCGCCGCAATCCCAAAAGCTGGCTGTAGGCTCAATGGTCATAAGGTATACCACTGAGGCTATAGCAAAAGTAAACCAACCAATAATTAGGTTTAACTTTTTGAAGTTCTGCATGTTGTGATGTTTTTAGATAAAAGTATAATTCGCTAAGGTACGGATTTTAATTGAAAATTGAGAATTGAGAATGAAGATTTTGAAGAAAAATACAAGGATTAAACGGTGTTTTTGGCACTTCAGCGAGTAACGATTTTATTTTGTACATTTGTGGGTTACCCCCCCCACCCCCCTGAAGGGGGCTATAACAGCGGTAGGTTCGTACGCAAATGTACTACTGCTAACAAATTGGTAATGTTATAGCCCCCTTCAGGGGGGTGGGGGCAATCGTAAATTGTAAATAGTTCAATTGTAAATAAAATTTATGCCAACAACACGACAGCTAAAGGTGGGGCGACAGCTCCAAAAGGATATAGGTGAAATAATTCAGAGGCAGGGAATGGCGGCCTATGGTGGCGCGCTGCTTACCGTTATGGGTGTGGAAGTAAGTCCCGACTTGAGTTTTGCCAAGGTGGTGCTCAGCACATTTCCCTCCAATAAAATAGACGAGGTGAAAGCACTCATTAACGATAAAGTTATTCGCAACGAGTTGGGCAGGCGCGTAAAAAATCAGCTACGCATTGTGCCGGAGCTATCGTTTGTGTTTGACACATCGCTGGACTACGTGGAAAATATTGAGCGTTTGTTGCGTGAAAATCCGGTAAAAAATCAAGAAGAAGAGGAGTAGAAAATGGAAAAACTGAATATACTGTGGACGACTGAAAGCAAGGAAACTGTGTTTAACATGCTCTCGTCATACGCTATAGGGTCAAAGAAAAACGGCTGGTGGGACGAAGTGAACATTATGCTATGGGGCGCCTCGGTTAAGTTGGTGGGTACTGATGCGCAAATACAGGCCGAGGTAATGGAAATGCAACATCAAGGTGTGCGCTTTGAGGCGTGCGAAACCTGTTGTGCCACGTTTAACGTGGGCGATGTGATGAACAAAATGGGTGTTACAATTAAGCCGCTTGGTCCGCTCATGACAGAGTATCTCAAAAGCGGACAAAAGGTGTTGACGGTGTAGTAAATTTTATGCCCGCTACTTTTCTTTACAAATAATTGATTGAAGTTTTTGAATCTTCCGTTATTCATATCCCGCCGATACCTGTTTGCAAAAAAATCGCACAACGTTATCAACCTCATTTCGCTGGTAAGCGCCATAGGAGTGGCGGTAGGTAGCCTTGCGTTGGTGGTAGCGCTGTCGGTGTACAACGGCCTTGATGATCTTATTCAATCGCTGTACAACGCCCTTGCCCCCGATCTTAAAATCACTGCTGTTGAAGGTAAGGTTTTCAATCCGCAAGAATTTAATTTCCAGAAAGTAAAAAACATAGAAGGTGTGGCATTCTTCTCCGAAAGCCTGGAGGAAAACGCCCTGCTGAAGTATCGCAACAAGCAGCACATTGCCACCATTCGCGGTGTTGATAGCGTATTTCTGCAACACTCGGGTATTAGCAAAAGTATTGTTGAGGGTGAGGCCGTAATCAAGCGTGGCGATGTGAATACCGCCATTGTAGGTAAGGTTATTGCCATGACGCTTGAACTTCGTCCACACTTTTTTGATCCGCTGTGGGTGTATTTTCCAAAGCGTGGACAGAGTTTGCAAACGCTCAATCCCGCCACAGCCTTTAACCGTGATTACCTACGCCCTGCCGGTATATTTTCTATTGAAATGGATGCCGACTCGCGCTACGTGTTTGCACCGCTACCCATGGTGCAAAATCTATTGGGTTATGACAGTGGCGAGGTGTCAAGCGTGGAACTTTATCTACGTACTGAAACCAACTCAAAAAGCGTAAAGAAGGATGTTCAAAAAGCCTTGGGTGAGGGTTTTAAAGTGCAAACGAAGGCGGAACAGAATGAGGTGATTTTCAGAATGATGCAGGGTGAAAAATGGGCCACCTTTTTTATTTTGGCTTTTGTGCTGCTAGTAGCTTCATTCAACTCCATTGGCTCGCTCACCATGCTTATTATTGAAAAAAAGAAGGACATAAGAACCCTGCATAGCCTTGGGGCAGAAGATAAGTTGGTGCGCCATATTTTTGTGTCCGAAGGAGTAATGATTTCGCTGCTGGGGTGTGCTTTTGGTGTGGTGTTGGGCTTGGTTGCATGCTGGGCACAAATCAGGTTCAAGATAATTAAGCTCAGCGGTAATTTTGTAGTAGATGCCTATCCTGTAAAGGTAGAGTTTGCCGATATTCTTCTCGTATTTGCCGCCGTAATGCTCATTGGCTATGTTGCCGCCAATATCCCCGTAAGGTACTTGCTTAAGCGGTTTCAGGGAGGAAAGTAGGCTCTCGCAAAGACGCTAAGGCGCAAAGTCCTTATGCCCAACCTTTCTTTTTCACCAACTTCCCGCTTTTTTGAGAGTTGTTTTTGCCGTTAGGCTTGCTACCCGGTTTTTGTGATTTTGAAAAACTTGGCTTTGCGGGTTTCGCAAACTTCTTATCTGTATGAGATTGACTACGTCGAGCTCTGCTTTGCTCCGGTTGCTTCGTTGCTCCACGCTCGCTTCGCTGACTTACATTCGCTCCTCGCAATGACGCTTTGGGTGAGTTTCCTCTTTGTGCCTTTGCGTCTTTGCGTGGCAATTGCATTTGTGATTTTGCCTTGCGCGAATCTGAACTCTGAAATTTGGAATCTGAAATTGTCGATGCCTCTTCTGTTCCCACCGAATCCTTCACCATTCGGTTAATTTCCTCCATTTCCTTTTCGGTCAAAAAACGCCACTCACCCAAGGGTAGCCCATCCAGCGTTACGTTCATAATTCGCACACGCCTAAGTCGTTGTACTTCGTACCCCAGCGCCTCGCACATGCGGCGTATTTGGCGGTTGAGTCCTTGCGTGAGTACTATACGAAAGCGGGTATCCGTTTCGCGCGTTAGCTTACAGGGTTTGGTAACTGTACCCAAAATGGGAACGCCACGCTGCATGTGTCGCTTAAAGTGTTCCGTAATAGGCTTATCTACAGTTACTACATATTCCTTTTCGTGCATATTTCCTGCACGCAGAATTTTGTTTACAATATCGCCGTCGTTGGTAAGAAAAATGAGCCCCTCCGAGGGCTTATCCAATCGCCCTATGTTGAAAATGCGCTCGGGGAAGTTAATGTAGTCTACTATGTTGTCAGGCTCGTTGGGATCGGTCGTGCAGGTAATGCCAACGGGTTTATTAAAAGCAATGTACACCGTTCGAGCGCGACGTTTTAACGCGTGGCCGTTTACGCGAATTTTGTCGTGCTCGGTAACTCGTGTGCCCAAGTCGGCTACACGACCGTTTACCGTAACCCGCCCTTCCTCAATAAGGCGATCTGCCTCACGGCGTGAGCACATGCCAGAGTCACTAACTGCTTTATTTAGACGAATTTCCATTTGTTTTTTAACAATTTTTTAGTGTAAACGCAATCCTCAGAATGTTTTACTTGCTAAAAATGAGGTTCTTGTGTTTTTTTGTGCATTACAGCACCGGAATGCATGACAAAAATACGGAAAATAGCTCTGTTCTCTTAGTGTGTGATAGAAATCTTTATTTTGATTCAGCCGTTTTTACGTAAAAATGTGCAGCGCGTAGTTTTTGTGGCCTTAACTTACTTAAAAACGGGTAGCTATATTACCTAAAATAATGGTGTAAACCATTGATAGTTTGATTTTGTTTGTGTTGTGTTTATCATGAGACTAAGTGAAAAATATATATGGCTTTCAGCATGTTTATTTTTTTGTAAAAAGTTAATAATAATATAGGTAATTAACCTGATGATAACGCTATAAAGTCACAAATATGGTGAGGTAGGATTCCTATTTTATACGGGTTATGAAAATAATGTCGACAGCAGCAGTTTTCATTATTTCACCTTTACCTATCCTATTTACGTATTTTAAAGTACATGCTATTGGGGCCATAAATTCACTATCGTAAATTGCTAAATAAGAAGCTAATTCTGCTTAACAAAACCCAGTTAAATTTTGTTTTTCAATGAGTTATGGGTTGTTTTGAAGAAAGGTGGTATCTATTTTTGTGCAAAAATTCACTAAATTTATCATGATAAGGTTTTTCCTGACTTGTATTTGCCTCTTGGCTGCCGTATTTGTTTCCTGTGCTCAAAATGAGCTGAAGGAGGTGGGCCCCCACTATCATCAATCTACTATCGAGTTTTTACTCAACTTAAGCGAAGTGTATGCAAAGGATGGCTACTCTACCTCTGCTGCCCGCTTTAAGGCTTATGCCGAAAAGGGTGGTGGACAAGGTTCAGGTTTTGTTTACAAGGCCAAAGGCGGTGTTTACCACCTTATTACCAATAGGCACGTGGTGGGGGCGGCCGAGAGTGTAACGGTGGAGTTTGAGGCTGTAGGAGGTGCCATTACGGCCTATAAAAATTGCTCCATAGTGGCCGTGAGCAAGGATGTGGATTTGGCGCTGGTGGCCTTTCCGGCCGGGGCTGCATTTGAGAATGCTATTACGTTGAAAAAGGGAGAGGTACATGATGGTGATGAGGTTTTTTCTGCCGGCTTTCCTGATTTAGGCGGTAACGCCTCATGGCAGTTGGGTAAGGGTATTGTTTGACAACTCTATCATTACAGGCTTTATAACCGGAGAAGGTTTTGTGATTAATGAGGATGGTTTAGCGGGGGCATACGCATCTGATGCTATTGGTTCAGCCGTTTGGTATTATGCTCTGCGGCCGGGGGAGGAAGCGCCTACAAAAATAGGCAAGGGACAAGTAGGAGCCATTCTGCCTGCCAATCGCTTCTTTAAAAAGTGGGGTGTCGTGTACTTTAATGACGATCAAGAGCTGGTGGAGAGAATAAAAAAAAAGAAAACAAAGTTGAGGAGTATTCAAGAAATGGAGGAGGTACTTAACCTTTACAGTGACTGGAAGGGTGTTGCCCAGCCGTTGCCAAAGGCTAAAAAGTAATGTTTAACTCGCTTATCTTGAGTTGAGATGCTTTTATTTAAAGGAAATTAGGTTTTGGGTGGTTTGCGAATTCGATAATGGGGTATATTTGTATTTACATCAAAAGGACGGAAACATTATGAAAAAAATTACCCTTTTTGCTATGCTCATTTTAGCCCTATTGCATGCTTCATGTAAAGGTGGCGAAGAGCGCAAGGTGAAGAATGTAGCAACTCAATATTTGACGTATTTCAAAAATCTGGAGTTTGATAAAGCACGAAAGTTGGGAACTCCTAATGCTGTGGCTTTTTTGGATCAAATGGATAAATATATCAAGGAGTTGCCCGAGGGAAAGGCTACACAACGACGCAATGCACTAAGTAAAACAAGTTTGAATATCAAGTACGTAAAACTTATGGGTAAAAAGGCTGAAGTGCGCTATCAGTTTGAGGAAAAGGGAAGAAGTCATAATGCAGAAACGTTGTACCTTGTGCAATCCGATAAGGGAAAATGGCTAGTAGATGAGGCCGTGCCGCAGTAATAATCACGCAAATACAAATTTTAAATAGCTGAGGATAATCCTCGGCTATTTTTGTAACTAATGCCCTCTCAATTCAATAGAAAACTCACAGCCTGTCAATATTTATTTTTGTGTATTCCCTTTTCGTTGCTTATCTTCGTTACTTGTTTAAAAGCCTCTTCTTTATATGTAAATATTTGCAATACAGCATTTCGTGTTTTGCAATTCTTGATTTTTAATTGTCAATTCTTAATTAAATTATATGGTTCTCTTCTTCCAATCCCCCGCCAGCGTGCTTGCCGTAAACATCGAAAACCCGCTTGAAAAAGATGATATCCAAAAGTTGGAGTGGCTTTTTTCGGGAGCAAAATGTGTTGATGCTTTGTCGCTTGACGCCAAGCAAAGTTACATAGGGCCGCGCCGCGAAATGATTACTCCGTGGAGTACCAATGCCGTGGAAATTACCCAAAATATGGGCCTAACGGGCATTAAGCGCATTGAAGAATTTTTCCCCGCTGCCAGCAAAAAGTCGAAATTTGACCCCATGCTGCAAGCCATGTATCAGGGGCTGACGCAAGATGTGTTTACCGTAGAGCATGCGCCCGAACCCATTATGTTCATTGACGATGTGGCGGCGTACAACAAGAAGGAGGGACTCGCACTGAGTGCCGAGGAGGTAAAGTACCTGGAGGATTTGAGCAAGAAGTTGGGACGCAAGCTTACCGATAGCGAAATTTTCGGCTTCTCGCAGGTAAACTCCGAGCACTGCCGTCACAAAATTTTCAACGGCACGTTTATAGTTGATGGCAAGGAAATGCCCTCAACCCTATTTGCGCTGATTAAAAAAACTACGCAAGCCAACCCTAACCGCGTAATAAGCGCCTACAAGGATAACTGCGCGTTCATACAAGGCCCTGTGGTGGAGCAATTCGCTCCCGTGAGCGAGGATAAACCCGATTATTTTGCGACAAGCGAAATGGAAACGGTGATTTCGCTAAAAGCTGAAACGCATAACTTCCCAACCACTGTAGAGCCTTTCAACGGCGCGGCTACCGGTAGTGGTGGTGAAATTCGCGACCGCATTGCCGGCGGTAAAGGTTCGCTACCCCTTGCAGGAACTGCGGTGTACATGACTTCGTACCCACGCATTGAGGATAACCTGAAGGATGCCGAGCAACACCTTGAGCCTCGCCCTTGGCTATACCAAACACCTGAGGATATTTTGATTAAGGCTTCAAACGGTGCCAGCGACTTTGGTAACAAGTTCGGTCAACCCCTTATTTGCGGCTCGCTGCTTACGTTTGAGCACGAGCACGATGGCAAAATGTATGGCTACGATAAGGTGATAATGCAGGCCGGAGGCGTTGGTTTTGGTAAGAAAATAGACAGCCTAAAAGATACGCCAAAGGTAGGCGATGTGGTGGTGTTGCTTGGTGGCGACAACTACCGCATTGGCATGGGTGGCGGCGCTGTAAGCAGCGTGGCTACGGGCGAATTTGCCAGCGGCATTGAGCTCAACGCTGTGCAACGCTCTAACCCCGAAATGCAAAAACGCGTGTGCAATGCCATTCGCGCGCTGTGCGAAGGTGCCAAAAACCCTATTATTTCCATTCACGACCACGGCGCGGGCGGACACCTCAACTGCCTTTCGGAGTTGGTAGAAGCTACCGGAGGTTTGATTGATTTGAGTAAGCTACCCGTTGGCGATCCCACGTTGAGCGCGAAGGAAATAGTGGGTAACGAGAGTCAGGAACGTATGGGCTTGGTGGTTCACGAAGAAGACTTGCCCTTGCTGCACCGTATTGCCGAGCGTGAGCGCGCACCCATGTACGTAATTGGTCGCACTACAGGCGATATGAAGTTCACCTTCGAGAATCCTATAACGCACGAAAAACCCATCGATTTGTTGCTTGACGATATGTTTGGCAACCCGCCAAAAACGGTGATGAAGGATGATGCTACGATTACCGAAAAAGCGCCCGCTGCCATTGATGTGGACGATAGCTGGGAGTCGCTGTTGGAGGAAGTATTGAAGTTGGAGGCAGTGGCTTGTAAGGATTGGCTTACCAACAAGGTTGACCGTTCCGTTACCGGAAAAATTGCCATGCAGCAATGCGCCGGAGAGATTCAGCTACCGCTAAATAACGTGGCAGTTGTTGCGCTCGACTACCACGGAAAACGTGGTATTGCAACTTCCATTGGTCATGCTCCTGCTGCCGCGCTTATCAACGCTGGCGCGGGTTCACGTTTGGCTATTGCCGAGTCGCTTACCAACCTTTTGTGGGCTCCCATTGAAGGTGGCTTGAAGGGTGTTTCGCTTAGCGCCAACTGGATGTGGCCTTGTAAAAACGAGGGTGAAGACGCTCGTCTATACGCTGCTGTGCAAGCTGCCAGCGACTTTGCGCAAGCCTTGGGATTGAACATTCCTACCGGAAAGGATTCACTTTCCATGACGCAAAAATACCCTGACGGTAAAAAGGTGTATGCCCCCGGAACCGTGATTATATCTACCGTGGGTGAGGTTACCGATATTCGCAAGTGCGTTAGCCCCGTGCTGAAAACCAACGTGGACAACAGCACGTTGTTGTACATCAACATGAGTAAAACTGCCCTTACGTTGGGTGGCAGCAGCGCTGCACAGGTGGTTGGAGAGTTGGGTGGCGCCGCCCCCGATGTAGCCGACGCAGCCTACTTTGCAAAGGCGTTTACCGCCGTGCAGGAGCTCATTGACAAGGGCTTGGTGCTTGCCGGACACGACGTGTCAGCGGGTGGTTTGATAACCACGCTGCTTGAAATGAACTTTGCCAATACCGAGGGTGGCCTTGAGGTTGACCTTACACCGCTGGGTAAGTTGGGCAACGCTTTGTTTGCCGAAAATCCCGCAATCGTATTGCAAGTAAAAGATGCAGTAGCGGTAAAAGAGTTGCTGCATAGCTACGGTGTTGAGGCTGTTTCCATTGGTGCTCCTACCGAAGTTCGCGCGCTTCGTCTTTTCCACAACGGACAAAAATACAAGCTGGATATCGACGAGTTGCGCGATGTGTGGTACAAGCCATCGTATCTTTTGGATAGAAAACAAAGCGGCGAAATTCAGGCAAAAGCCCGCTTTGAAAACTACAAAAATCAACCCATACAGTACCGCTTGCCGCAAAAGTTTACGGGTAAGTTTGCGCAGTATGAAATTAACCCTTACCGTAAGGAAAAATCGGGAGTACGTGCCGCCATTATTCGTGAAAAAGGTTCGCAGTGCGACCGTGAAACTGCATGGGCATTACACCTCGCTGGTTTTGATGTAAAGGACGTACACATGACCGACCTCATCAGCGGACGTGAAACGCTGGAGGATGTAAACATGATTGTGTTTGTTGGTGGCTTCTCCAACTCCGACGTACTGGGTTCAGCCAAAGGTTGGGCAGGCGCCTTCCTCTACAATGAAAAAGCAAAGCAAGCGTTGGATAAGTTCTATGCTCGCCCCGATACGCTCAGCCTTGGTATTTGCAACGGTTGTCAGCTGATGGTGGAGTTGGGCTTGATTACACCAAACGATAAGGTTAAACCTCGTATGCTGCACAACGATTCGCACAAGCTCGAAAGTGAATTTATAGGTGTTGAAGTGCCGCAAAACAGCTCAGTGATGCTTGGCTCGCTGAGTGGTGCTAAGTTGGGCATTTGGGTAACGCACGGCGAAGGTAAATTTGAGTTGCCCCAAGGTGCCGACAAGTACAACGTGGTGCTGCGCTACGGCTACGACGCATACCCTGCTAACCCTAACGGTTCACCCGCGGCTGTGGCCGGTATTTGCTCTGCCGACGGTCGCCACCTTGCCATGATGCCGCACCTTGAGCGCGCCATCAGCCCGTGGACTTGCGCCTACTACCCCGACCTCAACAAGCAGGATGAAATTACCCCTTGGATTGAGGCGTTTGTGAGGGCTAAGGAGTGGGTAGAGAGTTGTGCGTAGAAAAATAAAGGGGAGGTATTGCCCACAGGGTTATGAACTATCAAGATCATTGGGTATACATGCAAAAAAGGGGTGGTAAAAACTATCGACATGTTGGGTTTTACCACCCTTTCTTGCATCATTACACTTTACACTTTACTCTTTTTTTCTTCGATCCATTCCCATAAAGAGGGGTTCATTCGTCCCCAGTACTCATGAATGCCAGTTTCTATTTGAACAATGAGAATAGAAGATTGTTCGAATTCTCCCACTATGAGTTTGTCATAAACACCTTTAGCGGATAACTCTGTTTCAACAAGCCATGAATTAGAAAAAAAATTGTAATTTCTTCCTAATGATCTAATCCTATCTTTTAGAATCTCACTATCAATAGCAGGATCATGAGTTATTAAAATAGTATTTGCCATTATCTTTCTAATTTTATATCAACAACATTTTTCATTTCAGATTGACGCTCATACCATGAGCCATCCCAATCTATAATGATTTTAAACTTATGGGGCCTAGTGGCGTTTGATGAGTATAGACAAAAATGCGCAACCCATTTTCCGCCCATGTACTCATCCTTTGTTTCTACACCTGCTATTTTTAGTTTAGGAGGAATTTGGGCAGCTGTTTCACTAGGTGTGGACTTCGCTTCTGGTGCTAAGATTTCGATAACCTCAATGAGCTTTTCCCCCATTGATGGAATGTATACTTCATCTCTTTTTTCGAACTCCCAACTAATACGTGTATTTTTAATGGGCAGTGGAATGGGGTTTTTAATTGAGCCATTAGAATATATAAGAGATTCTATGTATAGTTCACAATTGTTTGCATTAATATTTCCAGTATTTAAAATGCGTATAGCGTTGTGGTATCTTTTTGCTTTTTTGCTAGTGTCAGGAGTTTCCTCCAACTCCTCTAGAATCTCATGACTTTTAAATTGAATATCAAAGTGAACTTTTTTGAAAAATGATTTTATATCCTCTAAAAACAATGCAACTATAACAGCAAAGACGGTTCCAAGCGCACCAATTGCACTAATTATATTACTATAGTGCTCACCTTTGCTTATAGGCTCGTCTTTAATGGTTAACCTCCAGAAATCGAAAGGAGCGAACATGGCTAGTATGTAGCCTCCAACAAGAGCCACTAAAATAATTAATAGCAGATATTTTATTTTTATTCTCATAGACCTGCAGTTATTTTCATGGTAACAAAAATACATTTTTTTATTGGAATAATTACTTTTTCAAAAATTCGCGAATAAAGCACAGATTTTTTGCTACCTTTATTTGCTAGTAATTTGTTAACATGAAAACCTCCGATATAAAACTCCTTTTTGATCAATTTGAAGCTGCTGCGTGCGATTTGAGTGGTGTTGAATGTTGGAGTGCGAGGAATTTACAAGAACTACTCGGCTATTCCAAGTGGTAGAACTTTCTGAAAACCATTGAGAAAGCTAAAAATTCCTGCCAAAATGTCGGAGAAAATGTGGGGGATCATTTTCCTGATGTCAGGAAGATGATCGAGGTTGGGAAGGGTGCTGAAAGAGAGATAGATGACATTCTTCTTACGCGTTACGCTTGTTACCTAGTTGCTCAAAATGGTGATAGTCAAAAATCACAAGTTGCTTTTGCTCAAACCTATTTTGCGGTGCAGACGCGTAGGGCAGAAGTTGTAGAGCAACGATTGCTGGAATATGAGCGTGTGAAGGCTCGCGAGAAGTTAAGTCAAACCGAGAAACAGTTGTCAGGTGTATTGTATGAACGTGGTGTGGATGAAAAGGGTTTTGCCATTATTCGCTCCAAGGGTGATCAGGCATTGTTTAGGTTGAGCACGCCACTCTTAAAAACAAAAATGGGAGTTCCTACTACTCGTCCAGTTGCAGATTTCCTACCCACTATCAGCATAAAAGCAAAGGATCTTGCAGCCGAAATGACAAGTGTGAATGTGCAAGCAAAGGATCTTAAGGGGCAGCAACCTATAGAACGAGAGCATGTGGAGAACAATACTGCGGTTCGAAAAATGCTGTTGGAGCGCAGTATAACTCCGGAGAATTTGCCGCCTGCGGAAGATGTGAAAAAGGTACAACGACGTTTGGTGAGTGAGGATAAAAAGTTGTTGAAGGGGAAAAAGAAAAACTAGAGTAATTATTTTTGTATAGCACCATATAATGCACATCATGAAAAAATCCCTTATCCTTCTCACCCTTGCCGCACTTGCTTTTTCATGCGGTAATACCACCCAAAAGAAAAGCGAGGTTAATGCCACAGCGCAAACCAACGCGGTTACCGCTGCTACGCGCACGGAGCTGCAATTTTCGTTGCTGGAAAATTACTTTTTGAAAAATACGGTGAAGTTAGCAGATGAGGTGAACCTTGTTTTGTCAAAAGATTCGGCATCGTTTTACAATAAGTTTGGTATGGCGCGTACCATGGGTAACGCCATTGTGCAGCCCGATTTTGCTAAAAATACCGTGGTGGCTATTGCCTGCCAGTCGAGCGATGTGGCTACAGCTATTGCAGTGGAGCGCGTTATTTCTACACCATCAGGCGTGGATGTTTACGTGAAGATTACGCGTGGTGAAAAGCGCACGTTTACCGCCACTCCTGTGGCATTGGTGTTGCTTCCAAAGTTGAGCGAGGGTACTCCTGTTACCTTGGTACAAGGTGAAGTTGCCACGGCAAAGGCAGTGCTTTAACAGCACTGCTATCTTCTTTCTTTCCCCAGAAAAATAAGCGATGATAGCAGCGTGAGTATACCCGCTGCCACGGTGAATGCTGCGCGCTCCACAGCCAACTCTATGCTAAAGGGAAGGTAGGATCCGAGTAGCAGCAGCACAAAGGTGGTAATGAAAATAGTGCCCACCGCGTACTGGTAGCGCAGAAAGCATAGCCACACAAAAATGCAGATTACCATAGTTGCGTAGTTGACTATCAGCGGTAGTTGAAGGTATAGTATCAAGCCACCTAATACGCACCCTGCCAACGTTCCCAGCGTGCGCTCCGTTACGCGGCGTAGCGTACCGTGACGACCTACCTTAAGCACAATAATGATGGTGAGTGGAAGCCAGTACCCATGCGGAAAGTGTGTGTAGCGAATGAACACAAAACTAAGTGTAAGCAGGGCGCTTAACTCTACGGCATAAGTCCATAAGTACTTTTTTAGTCCCCAAATTACCACGTCCTCTTTTTGCGGTGGCGTTACCTGCTCTGTTAAGGGCGTTAGTCGTCCCACATGTTGCACATATCGCTTTATGTAAATCACAATTCCCAAGCCTACCTCGCAAATCCAACCTAACGCTGCGCCTGCGGCCGTGTGCGGTATGGCCGGATCAACGTAGCTCATGAAAAATAGCACAGCGGAGGGAATAACCACATCGGGCCAGTTGAACGGAAACATTTGTCGCCACCAGGCAAAGCTAAATGCCAAGATTATACCCGCAATAATGGAAAGTGCTAATGAACTGCCGGCCGCAGCACCTAATACAGCTGATAGCGAGAGAATAACAGCTGTTTTGCTAGCAATGCCAAAACGGATTCGAAAGGCACCCTGCCTATTAATACCTGTAACACTTTGTGCTCCAATAATGAATGCTCCCGCCATGATGCCCATTTCAAGCGCGTGGCTAATGGCAATACATAGGGCCACTACAAGGGCCGAGAAGGTGGCGTTTTTGTATCGTGAAAGATGGTACTCGTTGGCAAGAAAGTTGTGTCGAAATTGAGCGAAAGTCATTGTTTCTGTGATAAAAAGAAGATGCAAAAGTACTAAACTCGTTTTTATAAACTACCTTTATATACATTTTTGAATACTTTTTATGAAAAAAGTTCGTTTTTTTCTGTTCGTCACGTGTTGTGTGCTGCTGTTAACTTCGTGCGGAGGTCGTAAAAAAACACCCATACCGACTGATGTTGAGCAAGAGGTAGATTCGCTGGTTTACGAAATGACGAGCTTATTCTTTATGCCATTTTATATAAAAATCCGCACCAGCGGAGTGATACCTCCCGAAGATGAATCGGCTAAGGTAACCTATTTGCTACCTCCCAGTAAGGTGGGGGAGTTAAGAACAGTACTGCAACGTAACTATGGGCTGATGATGTACATGGCTGACTTTGGCGTAGCGCAGCTATATGAAATGCCCGAAAGTAAGGAGTATAGAGAGGTGATTAATGAGCTATATAAGCATGCGCCGATAAAGGATACCTTGGAAAGGGTGAAAATGTACCGTGAGCTGCGTATGCCCGAGGGTAACTACGATGAGGCAATAGCCAACCTTACAATCGACCTGCGGTTGCAGGAGTTTATGCATAATACCTACAAGGTGGATTTATTTGATACAGCTGTGATAAAAAGGGTGGCACGTGGCTACCATAAGCAGTATGATGCCGAAAAACAAAAGGGGACAGATGATTTATTCATAGGTCGCTTTATGGCGCTATTTTCGGAAAACATTTACTTGCTTTCACAAAACCCCGATTTCTATTTTACATTGCTAAATGCTAATGCAAGCGATGATCTTGTTTACCGGTTGGGCATAGTGATAAGCATAAATGAAAAAATGATGCCTTACAATACCGAAATGGCGCGCATGAGCAAAACGTTTGCTACACTAAAGCCCTTGCTTGAGGTAACGAGTAATCGGGAGATGCAGGAACGGCTTAAGACGTTCCGACCGCTTATAGCAGCGCATCGCAATGCCTTTCTAAACAACAATTAATCAACTCTTAATGTTTCTGAAAACGGGGGGAGAGGCTGTGCTTCTCCCTTTTTTGTGCTTACTTTTGTCATTATATGAAAGTTTTTTCCGATACCATTTTTACTGCCGATAGCGTAAAGCAACAGCAACTTTCGCATACGGAATTTGAAGGTTGCACATTTAAGGGCTGTGACTTTTCAAACGCCGATTTTTCGGAAAGCATTTTTTCCGAATGCGTGTTTGAAAATTGCAACCTAAGCATGGCAAAGCTACGTAACGCCTCTCTGCGTGATGTGCTGTTTAAAGCATGCAAAATGTTGGGGTTGCACTTTGACGATTGCATACCTGCAGGGCTAGTGCTATGTTTTGAAAGCTGCACGCTCAACCACTCTGCCTTTACGCGGTTGAAGTTGAAAAAAATGGTGTTTAGAAACACGCAGCTGCAGGAGGTGGATTTTGCGGAGTGCGATATGACCGCCTGCGTGCTGGATAACTGCGACTTGCATCGTGCGGCGTTTGCTCACACCGTGCTGGAACAGGCCGATTTACGTACCTCATACGGATATAATATTGACCCCGAAGCCAACCGATTAAAGGGTGCCAAATTTGCGCTGCCCGAGGTGCTGCGCTTACTGGATAAGTACAACATTGTAGTGGAGAGATAATGATGAAGGTGGGCTATGAAACAAAGCAAAAAAATAGCAGCGCTAATAATGCTTTTCCTTGCCTTGTGTTATGCCACAACGGCGCAGGATACCACGCTTGTGTATAAAAGCGGGTGGGGCACGCCGGCCACTTTTTGTCGTCCGTTTTTGGCCGATATGAGCAGCACCATTACCAGCGCGGGCTTTGGGGTAAACTCCAATAATAAGGAGTACGATATAAGCCCCGATGTGGTGGAGGATCACAAGCCTACGGTGGTGACTAACCTTGGCGTTTCCATTCCTGTTTACACCTACAATTTTAAGGAGGACCGCTTTGGTCTGGCCATTTCCATGCCTATCCACTTTCAAACGTGGATTGATATTTTTGAGCCCACCACCGCACCCGTACTCAACACCGACTACAACTTTGCCTTCATAGAGTTTAAGTTT
Source organism: Bacteroidales bacterium (assembly GCA_031553765.1). Classification (GTDB taxonomy): domain Bacteria; phylum Bacteroidota; class Bacteroidia; order Bacteroidales; family UBA932; genus JAITMY01. Next base: position 501,921 of record JAVBKY010000003.1, on the reverse strand, counting down.
ATACAGCGCTTCCAGCACAAGTGGTTTAACAACTACTCCGTAAAGTTCATTCCTTTTTACCACCAAAGCACGCACATAGGCGATGAACTCACCATTGCCCGCATACAGGATGGTATTCCGCTTACGCGCGTCAACGTGTCGTACAACTACTGGGAGTTATCGTTTTGGCTTAACGAGGCGGAGCGAAGGCATGGTAAAAATCATTCACTACGCCTTGGTTTTTTAGGGTTGCTAAAACCCAACGATGGCTGGTACAGCATTCGCCAGCAGGAGGCGCAGGGTGGCGATACCAGGGTGGTTGTGGAGGCTAATCGGTCGTATGAATTTTATATACAATATCAGCTGCAAACGGGAAAGTGGCTGTTGAGCAACGATAGGTGGCAAAATGTTTTTTCGGCGGAGCTGCGCAACCGCGCCAACTACGACTACCCCGCCTACATGTACAACGAAAATAGTGATGCCTGGGAGAGCGTAATTGAGCATAAGTATGGCGGGCGCTGGGGGCTAAACATGTACTACGGCTGGCGACTTATACCCGATATTACGCCCTACAATAGCCTTGGCTTTGGCGTGCAGGCCTACTATGGAGTTAACCCTCATGGGCAATTCCGCAACCTTCCCGATTACTGGTACGTGGGCGCAACCTTGGTGTTTGAGTAGTTTTTTTGTAACTTTGAGTTGACACCCCGCGGTGCAAATAGATGAATAATTTCTTATGCTTGATTTTGCTGCCATAGACTTTGAAACAGCCGTGGGCTACCATGCCTGCGCGGTGGGTATTGTTACCGTGCGTGGCGGCACCATTGTGGACGAGTACTACACGCTCATTCAGCCACCCGACAACTACTACCATTGGGGTACCATTCGTGTACATGGTATTACACCAAACGATACGGAGTGCTCGCCGCTTTTCCCTTCCATTTTTCCTGAAATAAAAAAGCGCCTTACGGGCAAAACCGTGGTGGCGCATAATGAGGCTTTTGATAGAAATGTGCTGCTTCGCAACGCGCAGCACTACGGTCTCAGCGCGGCCGATTTGCAGCTGTCGCAAATGTGGGAGTGCACCTGTAAAATCTATCGCCGTAAGGGTTACAAGCCTGCTACGCTAAGCGCCTGCTGCGACCGCAATGGCATTGCCCTGCAGCACCACGAGGCGCTGAGCGATGCGCGCGGTTGTGCAAAGCTATATTTGCAGCACCTACAAAATTGCTAACGAAGTCAAAAAAATCTACTTGACTTTTATAAACCCCACCACATTTTTTACCAACCCTTCGCTTAGCGGGATATTAGGGTCGGTGTAAGTTTTCAGCTGTGACTCTTGCTCGGTGGATGTGCAGTCCTTCAGCACGTGATTCATGTTTTTAATTATCACCTTTTTTGAAGCTGAGTTAGCCTTGGCCAGTAGCTCAGCCTCCTTTTCCGAAACCTGAATATCGGTTGTTCCCTGAACGATAAGTATCGGAATATTCAGCTTCTTTATTTCAGCCTGCGGGTTATACTTAAACCACGAAATCATGTAAGGTTGCACGCTTGGGCGAAACAACATCATTAGTTCCATAGGAACATTGGGAATGGTGTCGCCCTTTTTCAACTCATCAATCATAGGAAAAATAGCGTCCTTGGCTTGCTGAGGCTGACTCGATAGCTGCTCTTTTAGTATCTCATCGGCAGAGATGCCCACTCCTGCAATGGAGATGTACTTGCTCACCTTTTTGTTGCTCTCACAGGCCACCATCCCAATGAGTGAGCCCTCGCTGTGTCCCGCTACAATAACGTGCGAAAAGCGCTTATCCTGCGCCAGCAAATCAACCCACGCGCGGGCATCGTCAATGTAGGTTTCAAATCGTAGGTCGCGCTCGCTGGTCATTGCCGCATGGCTTTCGGCAATACCTCGCTTATCGTAGCTCACAACGGCAATACCGTTGGCGCATAATCCCTCGGCAAGTAATTTCAACGAGTTGTTTTTTACCTGCGCTTGGTTGCCGTCCCTATCGGTTGGTCCCGAGCCGGCAATAAGAAGCACTACCGGAGATTTTTTTGCACCTGTTAAGTATGCCGTGCTGTAGATATTTCCCGTTGCGGTGCTGAGCGTAATAGCCTCTTTGCTACACGCTTTTTGTGCTACCTGTTTTGTTGGCGAACATGCCGATATAATGGCAATTGCGCACGTCAGCGCAGCTAAAGTATAAATGTGTTTCATGATATTTTGAGTAAGAGGTAAATTAAAATAAAGTTTAACAAAATTAATATTTCTTTTCTCTATTATTTTTTTCCTGATAAAAAAGTAATAGAGAAATCAAGAGCAGCGGGGGAGGCGGTGTGGAAGGGAGTCCCGAAGGGACGAAATTATTTTAGCCCCGTGCGTAAGCGCGGGGCTATGGCATGAGTGGGAGGGATTAGCCCCAAAGGGGCGATATTATTCCACCCAATCGAACAAAAATCGGTCTTCGTAAGGAACGTCAAACTTTTTCAGAAAATCTAAATACTCCTCTCTGAAGGTTTTCTTTTTATGATGCTCCTCTTGATTTTTGATATAGTTGTAAACGTTTTCTACTTGTGATTGCGCGTAGGAAAAAACACCATACCCTTCTTGCCATGAAAAATGTCCGAGCACAAAACCACGCTCATTAATCCACTTGGATGAGTTACATTTTATGTCTCGAATTAAATCTGCCGGACAAAGGCTGGGCTTGAGGTTGAAGAAGGCATGAACATGGTCGGCCGTTCCGCCTACAATAATGCTTTTTTGACTTTTGCTTCGAATAATTCCTGCAATGTACTGATGCAATTCTTCGCGCCATGATGGGTTAATGAGATTTGCGCGGCCATTCACTGAGAATACGACCTGCAAATATATCTGGCTATATGTTCCGGGCATGTGCTATAATGTCGCCCCTTCGGGGCTGGGTGTTTTGTGTTTGTTTGAATATCCCGTGCTTACGCACGGGGCTAAAGTAATTTCGTCCCTTCGGGACTTTGCAATATCTTACCAACTACGTGAGTGTTTTTGCAGTGTTTTTGATATGATGAATTTGTTGTGAAAATTTCACTTTGTTATGATGTTGTTGTCCGCCTTAGGGTCAAGCCCTGAAAGGGCAATATTATTCTAGCCCCATGCGTAAGCGCGGGGTTTATGTGGTATGGGTGGGAGGGGTGAGCCCCGAAGGGGCGATATTGTTATCCCCCTCAAGCTTATCGTTTCATCGCCCTCTTCACCAGCCTTACCACCTCACCTACCCACAATACTATCGAAGTAGAAGCAATAATAATAAGCCAATCCTTGAACTCAATGGGCGTGGTGCGGAAGGCTTCGCCGCCAAAGGTTACAATGAGGATTTGCCCTACAATGATAAGGAGTGATACAAGGATAAATCCCATGCTGCCGCGCATGTTGGCAAAGGCGGACTTGCCCGAGGCAAATGCTTTTGCGTTGAACATATTCCAAAATTGCAGCATGACAAACGTGGTGAAGAAGCACGATAGGTGGTAGCGAGATATGCTGCCGTCAGCCTCGGTGAAGAACTGCAATAGTCCCATGAGTAGTACTACAAACGTAAGTCCCATGAAGAAAATGCGCGAACGCATGGCGCGGGTAATAATGAAATCGGAGTTGCGGCGGGGCTTGTGATTCATTACCTCGCGGCTGGGCGGTAGCGACGCCAGCGCGCCTGCGGCAAAGGTATCCATAATGAGGTTTACCCACAGCATTTGCGTTACCGTAAGCGGCAGCTCCTGACCCACCAGCGAACCTATAAGCACTATGAGCAGCGCGGCAAGGTTAATGGTGAGCTGAAACAGAATAAAGCGCTGAATATTTTGGTATAGCGAGCGCCCCCACATTACGGCGGTGGCAATGCTGTTGAACGAATCGTCGAGCAGCGTAATGTCGCTGGCCTCCTTGGCAACCGAAGTTCCTGTACCCATTGACAGGCCCACATCGGCGTGGTTGAGGGCGGGGGCATCATTGGTGCCATCGCCCGTAACGGCCACTATGGCGTTGTTTTTTTGCAGCAGTTGAACCAAGCGTTGCTTGTCGGTTGGGCGGGCGCGACACATGATTTTAAGCGCCATTACGCGGTTAAATGCTTCCTCGTCCGATAACGCTTCGAAATCCACACCCGTAATAATGTTGCGGTCGGTATCGGTTTCCTGCCAAATACCTATTTGACGACCAATTTCCTTAGCGGTTCCTGCCGTGTCGCCCGTTACTATTTTTACATCAATACCTGCGTTGAGACACAGGTCCACCGCGGCGGGAACGTCGGTGCGCACGGGGTCGGATATGGCTACTATGCCCAAGAATGTCAGCTCGGCTCCAATATTGCGCAGGTCAATATTCTCTTTCTCGTCTACAAATTTATAGGCAAAAGCCAGCGTACGCATAGCCTTGTTTTGGTAACCCAGCAGCTTGCTTTCTACATCGGATTTTACCTCTTCTATTTTTACAAAACCGTTGGCTGTTTGCGCACTACGGCACTTGCTCAGCACCATTTCGGGCGCGCCCTTAACGTACGCTATACGCCTGTTCAAGCGTGGCGAATCGGCCAGCGTGGCCATGTACTTGCGCTCGGTAGAAAAGGTGAGCTGCTCCACTATCGGTGTGCTTTCACGTAGCGGCAGGTAGCTTATGTTTTGCGAATGCAGCCACAGCAGCAGCCCGCCCTCGGTGGGGTTGCCTATGGCCTTAATTTTTTCGGGATTGGCGTAGTCCAAAAAGGCGGTGGAGTTAACCGCAATGCCCTCCTTAATAATGGTGCTTAGCTCGTTGTCGCCCAACTTGCCACCTTCCAAACCAAGAAACTGCGCCTCGTGTACCCGCATTTGATTTTGCGTAAGCGTACCCGTTTTATCGGTGCAAATTACGGTAGCGGCACCCATGGTTTCACAGGCATGCATTTTACGCACAAGGTTGTTTGTTTTCAGCATACGGCGCATGCTCATGGCAAGGCTCAGCGTAACGCTCATGGGCAGTCCCTCGGGTACGGCAACCACTATCAGCGTAACGGCAATCATGAAGTATTGCAACACGCGCTGAATAATGTCGATGGGGGCTACTCCGATAAAATGTCCGAGAAAAATATCTTTAACAAAAAGTGCAATAAGCAGCACCGCTGCCAGCACAAAACCCGCACGTCCAATGAGATTGGCAAGGCTATGCAGCTGCCTGTTTAGCGGCGTATCTTCCTCCTTTTGCTCTGTTGCTTTTTCAGCCACCTTTCCATATTCGGTAGCATCGCCCACGGCAAATACCTGCATTGTACCGTGACCATCCACCACTTTGGTGCCGCACATGGCATGATTGCTGGGATAGGTGGCCTCCTTGTCAAAGTGTGCAGGGTCGGATGCTTTGCGACACATGAGCTCACCCGTAAGCGCCGATTCGTCCATGTACAGCGATACGCTTTCGAGCAGCTCTCCGTCGGCAGGAACTTCTTCGCCTGCCTCCAGCAGCACAATATCACCTACTACTATTTCGTTTTTTGGTACTTCGCTCACGTTGCCGTTGCGCATGACCTTTACGGGAGTGGAGTCGTTTACCTGATTGAGTACGTCGAATTTTTTACCCGCGTCGTACTCAAACCAAAAGGATACGCCCGTGGCCAATATGATGGCGCAAATGATGCCGATGGTTTCGGCAAACTCCATGTGCACAAACGATATGCCGAGCGACAGCAGGGCCGCCACAAGTAGTATGCGTACCGAGGGGTCGTTAAATTTTTTGAGGAACAACTTCCACGCGGGTTCGCGCTTGGGTGGAGTGAGTACGTTAGCGCCGTGCTGCTGGCGTGATTCGAGTACCTGTTGGTCGGTAAGACCGGAGTAGGAGTGTGTCATGGTTTTAAAAATATGCTCTCGCAAAGACGCCAAGCCACAAAGTTGCTGTAATGTATTTCTTTGCGCCTCTGCGTGAGATGAAATGCTGTTGTGGTAATAGTTAAACAAACTTTTAAAGATACTCAATACTTCTTTAAAAACTCTTGGAGGGGGTGGCCTGTGTAACTTTTTAAGGTTTTTTTTAAAAATAAATACATGTTGAATAGGGGGTAATTATTGTAGTAAAAATAATTAAGAATTTGGCTGATTAAAAAATTTCACCTCAATTCTTAACCTAAAAGAGGTTGCGCCGGCATTGCGTTTTAGGTAATATTGTGTGTAAAAAATGCTCCCCCCGTTTGGCTTAGGCGGTACATAATTCGAGTTATAATATAGTCTATATAAAATTAAAAACATGAAAATTATGAAACAGCTATTTATAGCCCTCGTGGGCATTGTTTTTTTTGTGACCAGCTGCGGTGATCCAGACCCCGCACCTCAAAATATATTTACCGATGCCGACCTTCCCGATGGGGAGTTTATGATTAGCGTTATTCCCGATGCGAATAACCGAGTAGTATTTTCCGGATTTGCCCAAAAAGTTACCATAGATTGGGGTGACGGCACACGGGAGATCTACGAATCGGATGAGGAGGTGTATGAGCACCAATACGCTACTAATGGAGAAAAGGTGATTGTGGGACAAGCTGATTTTATGCAGGGCTTATTCAATAGTTGTTATGGAAGAATGCGGGATCCGGCTATCGGTGTATGGACGCGGCTGAACGTAACAGGGCTGTATTGGCTGAGATGGTTGAGCTGTAATGGAGATAATCTGAGCAGTTTAAATGTAACCCGCAATCCGGCCTTAGAGCGTTTGTTATGTGAGGGCAACCAATTAACCAAGTTAGATTTGAGTAAAAATAAGGCTTTACAAGACCTCTGGTGTACATATAACCCATTAACCAACATGGATTTAAGCAACAACCCAACTTTGGTTATGCTGTTGTGCGGTAGTTGCCAATTAGCCGAGTTAGACTTTAGTTATAACGATGAGCTGGAGGGAGTATATTGTAATAATAATCAACTCACTCACATCGAACTTGGGAGTAATCCGATGTTGGATTTTATAGAGTGTGGTGGCAATTTAATGTCGGCAAACACATTGGATAGCCTCTTTATGAGTTTACCAATGAGAACGAACGAGAGTTGGGGACAGATTTATATTTATGATAACCCCGGTGCTGCCGCGTGTGATAAAGACCTTTCGGTTGGACAGTACTGGGATGTGCGTGACTATAACCCAGCAATTTGGCCGACAACTTCCTCCAAAATTTGCTCTGCAAAAGAAGAGCCGCTATTCACACCTCAAGTACATATAAGCAATGAAAAGTAATTACCTCAAAGTTGTTTTCCTTTTAATAACTACTGTAGTTATAATACCTTTAGCCGCTTCTGCTCTTAGTATTGAGACTAAAGAAAAATCCCCGCACTGTCCCGATAAAGAAATTAAATTTACGGTGAAAGGTGCTGGGCTGTATGCTCAAATTTATTGGTCAATTAGTTCCGATGCGGGAGAAATAGTAAAGGCAAACTACGGCGGAAACCCCAAAGCAACGACGCTACCCTCGAGCACTTGGAATGTAGCGAATGCCGATACTATAATAATAAAATGGAGCAAAACCCAGCAGAAGGGCTTAAAGCGAGAGGTGTATGTAACAGATTTGAGTGATCGCAATGTTAATGCTACAGCCGAGTATGAGATTCGCTACTTTGAGGAAAATACTATAACTTATGCTCCTATAGTGGGAGGAGATAGAAGTTTTTCCTCATGCTCCAACTATGGGCTGGTGGAGTTGAGAATACCACAGCTGAGCCTAGATGTTCATGATAACAATAAGGCGCTTACCAAGTATAGATGGACGTTGCCCTCGGCCCTGGAGATGCCAAAGGCCTACAATCCCAATAAAGATAGTAGCGTGGTGGTGGTTAGTATTAAGAGTGGTGAGCAATTTGCTAAAGGAGATGTAAAAGTGAAGGCTATATGGCAGTGTCCTAGCCAATATGCAAAAGAGGCGGAGGTAACCGTTGGGCGCAATACGGGTATGCTACATGTAACTCCTATGCAGGTTGCTAATGGTGGTACTATTACTGCCGAGGTGGCAAATGTGCTATGCAACCCTACCGACAGGGTAACCTACAAGTGGTTGCTACCGCCGGGTTGGACTATTGAGGGGCAATACGTCAGCTTTGAAACCTCCTCCCCAAAGGTGAACGTGCGAGCAACTCTCACAGATAGGCAGAAATTAGCGGTGCAGATAAAGATTAACGGTGTAGCACTATATACTCTTGAGTCTAATACTATAAATATGAACGAGGCTTCTGTTATTTCGAGTATCCCCTCATGCATAAGTGGTAAAAGCACGTTGCAGTTTAAAAATCCGGCCAACATTCCTATTACGTGGCATGTAACGGGAGGTTTTAAAGTTATCAGCTCCGGCAATACCAACGTGGTGGTGCAGCGGAATACTGCATCAAAATCAGCATCAACGGGCACGCTTACGGTGTCCTGCCAAGGGAAACGCTCCTTTGAAGAACAGACAGTCATGAGCGTGCCTATCAAATCGTGTGCTATGCCGATAGAAAATTTGTATTATGTTGGAGTGAAACAATCTTTTACTAATGATGGTAGTAGCGATTGTGCAAATCCCGTTAAGTACAGAAATGCAAAAATAACAGTGAATGGAGCTGTGCGGTATAAAGGTGATAACCCGTTAACTATGCCGGAAACAGCATTGGGTAGCATGAGGTATTCCACTTTTGTAGGTAGGCCTACTAGTGCCAATGTTGAGTGTGCCATATTTAAAACGGATAGAGAGGATAAAACATATACGTTTGACGCTCTATCCTCAGGTGTAAATATAAGGAGTATAAGCGGTAGCGATAAATGCTATACCTCCGCTCACTATGCAGCATGTTGGTATACAGTTGGCTTGGCATTGGTAGTACCTCCACGGGGCAAAAGAAAGTACGAGACCACCACCAGCTTAACCCTTGACGATCCTATTTCTCTCACCAACGCATCCAATCGCACTACCTTGTATGCCAATAACGATTTTATAGGTTTGCGGTTAAGTAGCGCCTTTAACTCCGGAAAGCCGGCTGTGCTATAGGTGGCCTCTATGGGTGGAGACGAGTGGGTAAACATGCATACAGGCCTTGTACCCAACCAGTATCTCAAGGTTAATTTTGCTGATGTGACAAGCAGCCGCGGTAGAGGACATCTCGCGCGTTAGCTTCATACCCTCAACCGGTAAGCTAAACGTGTTTGAGCAAAGCAACCACAAGATATGGGAACTTAGCCTGCGCGAGAATACTACGGGTGAGTTGTATAGCACAAGCGCTATTTACATTCCTGCTCGCCCGGCGCCTATTACGGTGGCGCAGCTCCCGCCGCAATACCCTGTCAACGGCGATACCTTTCATGTACCCAATGCTGATTGTCGCTGGGCAATGCTTGATATTCAAGATCCTGATTACATGTCGCACTACCGCTTGCCACACAGTATTTGGGAAAATGGCGTGCAGCAGGCAAGTATTTCGGAGGTGGGTAAACCAACCTATGACGATTTAAGCGATGAGGAAAAGGCAGAGCTGAATGCCGAGTTTGAAAAGTACTATAGCGACAATAGAAATGGAAGCTTACTTATGTGCCTCGTGAGGGGTTCTGCGTGGTGCGCGATACGTTTGCCTGTACGGTGGCTAAGGCGTTAAGGTAGGTAATAGTAAAGTATTACACGTGGCTGCCGGACTTGTATATCCCAATCCAACTACCGGAGGAGTAATTATAAAGAATTACACCGAGGGGCAAGAAGTATGCGTGTATAGTGCAGGAGGAGTTTTACTGCAACGATTATTTGATAGTGTGGTTGATTTATCCTCCTATTCGGTAGGAGTGTATTTGCTGGTGATAGAGGATAGGGTTTTAAAAGTAATGAAGCGGTAGAAGGGGGGTAAGCCACCCTAAAATTATGTTGTATTTCTTTACGACTCTGCGTCTTTGCGGGAAAAGGCTACAGGCGAGTTTGTCCGTCGCCCTCAATAATCCATTTGTACGAGCATAGCTCCGCTAAACCCATAGGGCCGCGGGCGTGCAGTTTTTGCGTGCTAATGCCTATTTCGGCACCGAGACCAAACTGCGCACCATCGCTAAAGGCGGTGGATACGTTGGCGTAAACACAGGCGGCATCCACCATTTTCTGGAAGAGAGCAATGCTCTTTTTATCTTCCGAAATAATGCTTTCGCTGTGCATGGTGCCGTGCGCGTTGATAAAATCAATGGCTTCGGCTACGCTGTCTACCGTTTTTACCGCCATTTTGTAATCCTGAAACTCAAAGCCGAAGTGCTCGTTGGTAGCGGCGTGCAGCAGGTTAGCAGGATAGCTGTTTTTGAGCGCGTCGTATGCTTTTTTGTCGGCAAACAGCTCTACATTTTTTGTTGCTAACTTTTCGCAAATAGCAGGCAAATCCTGCAAACGCTTAGTGTTTATCACTATGCACTCGGCAGCGTTGCAGACGCTTACGCGACGCGTCTTGGCATTAAAAACAATGTTCTTTGCTTTTTCCAAATCGGCGGTTTCATCAACGTAAATATGGCATACACCCGTGCCTGTTTCAATAACGGGAACGCGCGAGTTGTCGCGCACAAAGTTGATGAGCCCTGCGCTGCCGCGGGGAATTATCAAGTCAACCAACCCTACGGCGTTGAGCAGCTCGCTTGTGCTTTCGCGCGAGTGGGGTAGCAGTTGCGCTACCATTTCATCCACGCCATGCTTTTTGAGCGCGGTGTGAATAACAGTTATGATGGCCTCGTTGGAAAACTGCGCGTTGCTTCCACCCTTGAGAGCGCAGGCGTTGCCGCTTTTGAAGCAGAGCGAAAATACGTCGAACGTTACGTTGGGGCGCGCCTCGTACACCACGCCAATTACGCCGAAGGGAACGCTGATTTTGCTAATGCGCATACCGTTGGGGCGCGTGCTAACCGATAGCGTATGCCCGAGAGGTGTGGGCAGCGATGCTACGTTGCGAATATCGGTAGCAATGCCCTCAATTCGCTCCTTTGATAGCAGCAGACGGTCGTACATGGGGTCGGTCTTATCCATGCGCTCAAGGTCTTGCGCGTTGGCAGCAAGTATGGCGTCGGTTTGCGCCACAGCCTCGTCGGCCAGCGTAAGCAGCACGGCGTTGATTTGCTCATCGGTGAGCAGGTTCAACTTGCGTGATGCGTTGCGAATTTGTTGTAGTAGCTTGTTCATAGTATAAAAGCGTTTGATTTTTACGCAAAAAGCCTTGCAGTGAAGTACACATACAAGGCTTTGTTTTTGGTTGTTGCGGAGACAGGACTCGAACCTGCGACCTCCGGGTTATGAGCCCGACGAGCTACCAACTGCTCTACTCCGCGATATGAATACAAAGATAGCTCTTTTTTCGGGGGATTCCAAATTTCATGAACATAAATCTCAGTTTGCCTTGCATGAAGTTACGTGCGACAAGATAGTAAGTATAAAGAAAGCGGTTGAAACATTACGTTTCAACCGCTTTTGAAATCTGTATTTGATGCTGAGTTAAACGAGCTTCATGCCATCAAAAACGTTCATTACCTCTTTTACTGCTTTTGCTGAAGCATCAAAGTCCTTACGCTCGGTTTCGTTAAGCTCAATCTCAATGATTTCTTCAACGCCATCCTTGCCCAACTTCACAGGAGCGCCAAGGAAGATATCCTTCACGCCATACTGACCGTCGAGCTTCACGCAACAGGGGAAAATGCGCTTTTGGTCGCGTACAATGGCCTCAACCATTTGTGCAGCAGCCGAACCGGGCGCGTACCAAGCAGAGGTACCCATCAGCTTAACCAGCTCGCCGCCACCATTTTTGGTGCGCTCAATGATAGCATCCAACTTATCCTTAGCAATAAGTTGAGTTACAGGAATACCTGAAACAGTGGTGTAGCGGGGTAGGGGTACCATGGTGTCGCCGTGACCGCCAAGTAGCAGCGCTTGAATATCTTTGGGGTTGCAGTTCAAAGCCTCAGCCAGGAATGCGCGGTAGCGAGCGGTATCCAGCACTCCGGCCATACCCATTACGCGGTTTGACTTTACCTTAGCGGTAAGGTAAGCGCAGTAGGTCATTACGTCCAGCGGGTTGCTCACAATAATGATGATAGCGTTGGGTGAGTACTTTACCACGTTCTCGGTTACCGATTTTACAATGCCTGCGTTGACTGAAATTAAGTCGTCGCGGCTCATACCAGGTTTGCGGGGTAGGCCGGAGGTGATAACCACTACGTCTGAATCAGCGGTGCGGCTGTAGTCGTTGGTAACGCCAATAACGCGTGAGTCATAGTTGTTTACGGGGGCGGTTTGCCACAAGTCAAGCGCTTTGCCTTCGGCTACGCCTTCCTTAATATCAAGCAATACCACCTCGTTCGCCAGCTCACGCTCTGCGCATATTTGGGCACAGGTGGCGCCTACGTTTCCGGCACCAATTACGGTAACTTTTGTTCTGTTCATGATAATGAGTTTGTAAAGTTTATAAAGTCATAAAGTTCTTAAAGTACGAAAATGAGCGATTTTTATCCTATTTTTCAGAATAATGGATGCAAAGGTAGCCAATTTCGTGAGTTTATTTGCTCAAAAATTTGTCGTTAACAAAAAATATGCTACTTTTGTCGGCGCATTTTAGGAGAGATGGCAGAGTGGTCGATTGCGGCAGTCTTGAAAACTGTTGAACTGCAAGGTTCCGGGGGTTCGAATCCCTCTCTCTCCGCAAATAACCTTAATAATCAAGGTTTTACAAACAAAGCACCCGAAAAGGAACCCAATTTAGGGCCTTCGGGTGCTTTTTTTGTACCTTTTCGGTACTTCCGGGAGTTTCCCAACGGCCGGTTTATTATTATGAACAAAAAAAGTTAGAATATCCTTTTGAAGAAGGAAACAATAGAAGTAACCGCCTTCGTTTTCCTTAACCAAAAATAAACGGCCGTTCCTGCAGCAATAACAATAACCAATATTCCGAAAATATACCGGTACCTATACGGGTCTTTTGCTGGCTCCGCTGCGGTTTCTTCTTTCTTGGCCGTTTCGCCTTCTATATTGGTCGCTTTTGAAGTTTCCGCGCTACTTTGGTTTTCTGTTACTCCCTTTTCTTCGGTTTCCTTTTTAATCGTTAGCGTTTCAATACTTTTTATAGCTCCGGTATTGGGCGGGTGTTTGTTTGGCGTAGAAGCTACCGGCGTGGCTTCATTATTTACCTGTCCGGGTTCCGTTGTGGGTTCCGGCGGGTAGAATTCAATTTTCGTATATACAACTTCGCCGCGCGCGGTCTTTGTCGTGTCAATGAAAAGCGAATTTTTGCCGGTGGTGGTTTCGGCTGTTTGTTCCGAAACCTTGGCCGTTTCCTGTTTTGAACCGGTTAGTTTCTTTGGCGCGGAACACCCGCCGAAGAAAAGCCCAATACAGAAGCAAAGCAAATAAAATAAAATTCGTTTCATGGTCGTTGTTGTTTAAAAATACTATCCGGGTATGAATCAAGTGCTTTTTTAGCATTGTTGTAAAGTTTCCAGCGGTAGTCCCAGCCATTATATCCGCCGTTTATTATCTTTGTTATCCGGCGAAAAGAAACACTATCCAACGCATTTAACCGAAGAATTTCTTCGGCCGACAATTGATTATCTACTATAATGGAATCAAAAATAAATTTTGTTTCTTCCATTATTTGCGAATTGCTGATTTGCGAATCAAATTCAATTACTATCGAATCTTCAACTACCACAATCTTTGTAGGCTCGTTGTTGTCGATTAAAACCGCGCTTCGCTTATTGCTGCTACAACCTAACAGCAATAAAAATGATATTAGAATAAATAATTTAGTTTGCATTTGCAATCTCGTTTAGTCCCCTTTTCTGCCACCACCAGCAAGCGGAACGTACAGCCCACTCCGGTTGTGCAAGTAATTGGGGTTCGTTAATAAAATCAACGCCGAAAGCGTTACTAATTTCTTGATAATTGGCGCGTCCTGTAATTTGAATAAGTCCACGCCCCTTAAATTTCGTTCCGTCCCCTTTTTGGGTATTCCCTAAGTCTTTGCGACTTTCATAAGCTGCTCCGCTTGCAATTTCTTCCGAATACCTTAAAGAACCGCTTTCGTGTCCAATTTGCGCGAAAAACTTTGCTACTTGTTTTTTTGTAGCTATTCCGTATTCGGGCAAATATTTATTAAAGTAAGGTAAATACTTTTGCCGGTTCGTTTCCGTAGAATCGGGCAGCATTTGTTTTAATAGCTCATTTGTTAACATCTACGTTCTCCTTTTCTTCTTTATCTTTATTGCAATCATCGTTTAACAAAATGTCCCCAAGAGGCACGTTAAGGTGTCGTTCGGCCTTGTTTACCATTATCCGCTGCAACGCCCTTGCTATTTTGTTGTCGTTCTCTGAACTCCAATTTTCGAGTATACTCCAAATTTGGTAAAACAAGAAAACGCCTACAATGAAGCGTACCGCTATATCCGAATCCTTTATTACGTGAATATCTACGTAGTTGGCGACTATAATAGCCAATAGGGCTACAATCATCGTAACCAAAATACGAAACTTGTATTCGCTCTTAAACTTACCGTCTGCCCGGTTGGGGCATTTTTTGTGAACTCGCCGGCCCAAAGACCACGCCGTATAAACGTCGATTACTACCGCAATAAAGCAAGGAACAAAAAAGGGAATCGAGGTTTCAAAGGCTAATAGTAAGCCGCCCGCAATGCTTGTAAAGTATTGTAGCATCTTATCTAATAATGTTTTTGCCAATGTTCGTAAAACCATAATTCCAATAAATTAGCTTGTTTTTACTCGGTTTCTACTCTCTGCAGGTCGGCCTTAACCATTTCTTTGAAGCCTGCTACTTCTTTAAGGTAGGCTTCGTAGCTTTCTTTTGCTTCCGGGTTGTCTGATATCCCCAAGGCAAAAGCGTTGTAGTCGTTAATAAGCGCGAATTCCTGCGTTTCGTCGTACTTTCCGCGAATGACGGCCTTAACAAGCGTTTCATAGGTCGGTGTACCCCAAACCTGTACGGTTTCGTATTCGTACATAGTTTTTTTAGTACCGTCTTCCTGTTCTACTTCAACTTCCTTTATATGGTAGTTGTAATGCCAGCTTCCGTCGCCAAGGTCTAAAAATACTTTAGGCCGCACGTCTGAACTTGATTTCATACTTTGAAATGTTTGAAAGTTTTTTAATTAAATTTTTACTATCGCAGTACTTGGCCCAGCCCCACCAAGGGCAAATACTTTGTTTGAAAACTTCTTCGGTTAGGTTTTTCTTCTTGTTTAGCTTTGCAACCCGTCTACAAAGTCGTTGTTTTATGCCTTTGCGTACAAGTGTATGCGTATGGAAGAAAACATACCCTAAGAAGTCAATACCCCGTATATCTACCGGGAATATTTGCCAATTCTTTTTAACCTCTAACTTTAGGTTCTCGGCTAAATAGCTTTGGATTTCCGAAAACAAAGAGCGTAAGTATGCTTTGTCTTCGTGTAATATTACTATGTCGTCCGCGTAGCGGAAGTAATACTTTACTTTTTTGTCTTCCTTTAGCCAATGGTCGAAGTAGGCTAAATACAAGTTTGCGAAGTATTGGCTTAAATAGTTGCCAATCGGTACACCTGTACATGAAGACGTAATTTGCGTAATTGGTCGGTCGTTTACTGAATCTATAATTTCATCAAGAAGGGAAAGTAGGCGCGCGTCTTTTATCTTCCGGCGTACAATCTCCTTTAGTATGGAATGGTTTATAGTTGGGTAGAACTTCCGAATATCCAATTTTAGGCAATGCTTTGTACCTTCCGGGTCTTCCCGTAGAACTTCCTTTACCTTTACAGCTGCGGCGTGTATGCCTCTGTTTTTTATGCAGCTATAAGTGTCCGCCGTGAATATGGAAACCCAAATAGGTTCTAAAATATTCATTATTGCGTGGTGTACTATCCGGTCGGGAAAGTACGGAAGCCGGTATATTTCCCGCTCCTTTGGTTCGTATATCTTAAAAATATCGTACCGCGAAGTCTTGTAGGTACCGTTTAATAAAATGTCGTGTAACTTCAATAGGTTAGCTTCCCGGTTTTGGTCGTGTTTCTTAACACCGTGCGAACGTAGTTTACCCTTCCGGGCTTTTTCGTCCGCAAGTTGCAAGTTTTCAAGCGAGCAAATTTTATCGTATAAGTTACCTATTCTTTTCATTACGTTGTTACTTTGCTGGTTTGTCGGGGAACTTTCGGAAAACCTACTAATACCCCATTAAACGAAAGTTATTTTTTGCCAAGAGGCAAGGCCTTTGCTTTTATAGTTCTTTTAGCATAGCTGGGAGCCGATATTCGTATTCGTATTCGTGGCCGTGTTATTCGTATTCGCGTAAGCGAAGCCTGCATTCGCACTGTTATTCGCGTTACTGCCGAACAGGACACCCCAAAAGCAAACAGCCCTTTTATTTGTTACTCAAAGTAATATCTTGTACCGGAAGCCCTCATAGTAACCTTTCGCGGAAACGCGTTAAGCTCCTTAATCTTCCCAAGAACGTATTTTACTTCTTGCGAATTGGTAAAGAACTTCCGCGCGTCCGCTTCGTTGTCTTCCTTGTTAAACTTGATTTTAACCAAGAAGCGACCACTTCCGAACTTCGTTTTAACGTCTTCCAAATAATCAATAACCCAAAATGAAAGGTTAATTAATTTTTGTTGGTTCGTTTCCGGGCAATTGAAATGCTTACTACTTGCATCGCTTGGTATTGCCAAAAATGACAGGCTACCGTCGTCTTGTTTTTGTTCCATATACTACTTTAATAAATGGTTGGTTAAAATCGTTTCGCTACGTGTCGTTATGCGGGTATAAAGCAAAGCCGGGAGCCGACATTCGAAGCCGCATACGCGGCCGCGTAAGTCGTAAACGCGTAAGCGAAGCCCGCAGACGCACCGATATCCGCGTTACCGCCGAACAGGACACCCCTTTGTGCTTCGCCGGTAGCTGGTGTACTACCGTAGAAGTTATCGCAGAAGTATGTAGAAGAACTACCGCCGCAAGTCTTCGGCATATTTTCGCCGTATTCCCCTACTATCATTTCCTTAACGTAACTATATACGCGAGAAAGAAGCCCGCGTAATTCGTAGTCGTTGTAGTTGGAATCTTGAAATTTGGCCGGGTCTGTACAAATATAGAATTCCGAAAGCCCGCCGGCGGCGTCTGACTGAATACGGCATTTACAGCCATCCGTCCAACTCCATACATGGCCGAAAGGATTTTCAAGGCCGCGGTAGCTTGGAACCTGTACAGTAAGCGTTCCGTATTCTGCCGGCATAGTGAAGGCTACAATACCGGTACGATTTCCTAAACTGTTTGTATGTCCGCAAGGAACAAACGGGTTAGAGCTATTGTACGTACTCCAAGTTGTACTATTCAACGTTGTAACCCCGTCGCCTAATCCGCCTTGTTTGTAGCCTTCGGAAGTATTAGCCGCGTTGTAGGCTGCTTGGCAGTTAAAGTTTGCGTACTCAACTACATATAACCAATAGCAAGTTTTTTGTATGTCGTAAGTATCGCAATTCCAACCAGCGCCGTTTTTGCCGGCTGTCCCACGTCTACGGGCGTAGGTTCGGTAGTTAGTTAAACTTGTGTTAGTACCAGGCATTCCAAGCAAACTACGGTAGGTTCCGTCCCAATCTGCCGTATTGGCTCCGCCCCGGAATTCCGCCGAAGCGTTTACAACCGAAGCCAATTTAGGCGCGCTGGTCGTAGTTCTGTCTATTGCTGCTTCGTATGCTGAACGGTAGCACAACGGTACAAAATGAAAGCCGGGTAGTTGGAATTCCGAAAGAAAACAACGTACTTTAGTGCCTTCCATTTCAAACTTTCGGTAGTGTTCCGGTATTTCTACCATTACTTGCCCGCTTACCCCTGTAAGGTCTGCAACCGCCCCGTTATCCCGTTTTGTGCTGTCGGTAGCATGAAGGTAGTAGTTTACCGTACCGTCGTCCTTCAATATGCAGCGACGCATACGGTTTTGAATCGGTAGGGAAACATGAAGTTCGGCCCGGCCCAATCTTGTACAAGCTGGGTTAGCTACGTTTGTATCCCATTCAACGCCGTAGTAGTAATCGTATGGGAACTTTGGCTTTGTGTTCCCTACACCAATCAATAAGCCCATAATATCAATTTTTAGAACCCCCAAACAAGGGTAGCGTTAATACTCGTTTGTTTAATCTCCCTAACTATCTCGGGGTTCCAGCCCACCTCGAAGCGTGTTTTTACAAACTTGCCCGGCTCCATACCCCAAAGGTTTACTTCCAACATTACGGCGGTTTCCCCGTCGTTTTTTACGTTGAAAGGTGTATCTTCTATTTTGAAGTTGGCGTTAATCAAGTTTTCAATAACCCCAATCTTTCCAATTTGGGCGGATACTACTTCGCCCCCTCTCGTTGTGTTCATAGCTCGAAAATTTATTTTTGTTCAAAATTAGCCCTTTGCGTATTATTATAATACGTTTGTCGATAAAAAAATGATAACTTAGTTACCGCCAGTTGTTATCCTGCGTAGCTCCGTACATCCAACCTGCCCCCAATACATTACTTGCTACTTCCGGGCTATAGAAGCCGCTTACATTGATAAAATCCCTTATACTACCACCGGGTAAGTTAATCTTTTTACCCATACAATAAACATAGCTATCACTTGGCGAACTATCATTAGAATTTATAACGGTTACTTTTTTCCCTTTCGACCCACTTAGTAAATAATTCCTTGCCGTTGTTGAATTTATTATAACTAAATCTACAGGAAAACCCGAAGCGTCGCCGGTTTGTCCGTATAACGGTATTTTATAATATAATTCGCCGCCCGAAGTTGTAGCACTTTCCAACGCAACATATACAGTTTTTGAACCTGCAGCCCCGTCCGTATAATAATAGCCATAAGTTCCGCTTCCAGCTATATATAGAATGTTTCGGCTATAAGCTCCAAAAGTCCCCCTACACCAAAGGTTAGAAGTTAAAAAACGCAAGCCCCTACTTTCTTTGTAGTTGTAGCCATTATGGTATAGGTCGCCATCAAACCAAATTTTACCGTCGCTTCCAAAAGATATACTTCCAACTACGGTACCGCTTTCATTTACACAATTAAGAGTTTTAAACGAACCGGATACCCCTTTAAGTGTTCCGGTAAACTCTCCGCCGGTCGCTTTAATTATCCCTTCTATTGTGGCTTTTGTCGCAATTATAGAGCCGTCTTGTAATACTCTAAAAGGCGCGTTTGCTTTATTTTCTTCTGATGCTCCCGCCCAAATCCTTACACTACTGTCTGTTGTTCCCTGCCCGGTAATACCTGCTTTGATACTTAGGTCGTCGCCTGCAAGTCTAAGCGTACCGGAAGTAACTATACCGCCGTCTATAACCGTTTTTGTATTATCATACAAAGAAGCTGTAACCCAATCGTTTGCAATATAGCTGCTGCCGGTAGTACGCGCCGTAATACACCTTTTTAGCCCCCTTGTATCTGTCCATAAGTCCCCGATATCATACGGCGGGTAAGGTGTAGCCACAAATACCCGGCGTTTGCCGTCTGCGGTATCCTTGGCCGTTGAAGCAATAGCGTAGGCGTCTATCGCTTTTTGGTCTTCTATCGTAGTCCAGCCAGAACCGGTATAACGCTTCAATAGCTTAGTAGAAGAACTATACCACATATCCCCTACGTGTTTAGCCCTTTCGGCTGCTGTCGTCCAAGCTGTCGAAGGGTCGGACGTTTGGAACCAACTTTCTATTTTACCGTCTATTTGCGTGGTAAGTTCCGTTACGATAGTGGCAAAGTTTCCGTTAATAAAAGCGGTTAGGGCTGCGTCGCTGGTGTAGTTGCTTGCCTTTTCCCAATCCGAAGCGGTATAACTTCCGGTAGCCCGCGTCGTTTTGCATCGCATAATATCCCCGCTTGTACCCTGTACCCAAAGGTCGCCTACTTCGTAAGGGGTATAAGGTGTAGCCGTAAATATGCGACGTTTTGTCCGGGCCAGGGCCAACGCATCGTTAGCCAATGCCAACGCCTGCGCTACCTCTGAATCTTGTAATACTTGCCAAGAATAAACACTACCATTCTTTACCCAGCGGTAAACCTTTCCGGTTGCTGTGTTGTAAAACAAGTCCCCTAAATGTTCTTCTTTTAGCTTAGTCGTAGTCCATGTATTCGCCGGCGCGTTGGTGTTTGTCGGGTCGTATGTTTCAAAAAACTGTTCTATCTGACCGTCTAACTGTGCTTGTATTTCGTCAAGTATGCCGGGCAACGTGTTGTTAATGTAATCCTTTGTTTCTTGGGCTACATTGTCAAGGTCTGAAACGTTTTTAGTAGAACCGTCTGCAGCGGTAAATTTTATGTTACCGCCAATTTCCCCGTTATCCAAGTCGAAATAGGTACTTCCGCCGCCGCTACTTTCAATTCGCCCGGTTTTGATGAATCGGCCGGCAATGGTAGAACTTCCATAGGTTAGCGAAACAAGGCGCGCCGGGTTCTTTCCGCCGGTGTCGGTTTCTACGCTGTTTAATACCCCAATCATAAAGGTATAGTAGCCCGTTTCGTAATCTACCTTCCTTTGTACCGTATCTAAAATAATGCTTCCGGCCCCGGTAGTTTTGGAGCAACGTGCATAAATGTAGTACGCCGTACCGCTAACAAGGTTACTATACGAAACTTTTGCTATCTCCCAGCTTCTAATATTTTCTTCTATTGTGTAGTGTACAAGCGACCCACCACTAATATTTATATAATTCGGGTTCCCTTGGTAGTTAGGTTCAAACACAACATTCCGTAAAACAAACTGCATCGACTTTGCCCCGGCCTGTAACATTGTTGTTTCAATGCTCAACGGTTTTATTTTCTCGCTGTAATAGTCCCCGTCCGGGTCGAATACCATAGCTAAAACTTCTTGGGCGGCCCGCCAATTCCGGCGCGCTTTGGAAGGGTCTGCAAGGTTGTTAATCGTAATAATTTCGTCTATTTCTCGTATATCTGAAATTATACGGGTATATGCGCTTTTAGTAACGCTATCCCCAAGGGTTAGGCTATACTTATATGGCTGTAAAAGGTCGCGGGTGTATCCTTGTATGCGGATAGATTTTTCTAACCCTATATCTTCGTCCTCTACCGGTATATAGTCCCCAACGGAAAATAGGTTTACTACCGTCAAATTTCCGGCGAACTGCTTAATAAAATTTTGGTCTATGCTTAGGCCGTATTGTACTTGCGGCTGGCAGTTTTGCAAATAGTAGCTTTCGCCTTCTTCTTGTAGGTCGCTTTCTGCGTCTGTTTTATAGCTGTCCGGTAGGTTTATATCAATGAAAAAATACTTATCCCCCGGCGCAAACTGAAACGCTGCGCTTGTTTCGCTGGGAAACTTCATACCGTTTTCATCTGTAAACGGCACCACCTCTATTGTTTTGGTTGCGTGGGTGTACTTGTGTATCTCAAATTCATAGCCCGCAAGGTTTCCGGTATTGAATTTAACCTTTGCGTTTACTCCATTGATAAGCCACTTTGTTGTAGTTCCGTCGGCTTCCTTTTCGTTAAGGTCGAAGTTCATAGTATTGTCTACAAAAGCGTAATACTTTGAACCCTTGGCGGAAACTTCGCCGTATCTGTTTGGGTAGATAGTATCAAACGTTTTTGTATTCTCTTTTACTCCGAAAGCAGCAATAGCGGCGGCATTTTCAATGTATGAACTATTTTTATTCTTTCCCGGAAGGCATAGGCGCGAATGTCTGTACTTGCTGCCTAAATTGTTGCTTCCGCCGTAAACATACAAGCGGGTAACGATATTCTTTGAATTGATGTTTTGGCGCGTCAATTCATACAGCCCGCCCGTTTTCCCGTAGCGGAATGTATAGGGAAAATTTACGCCGGCTTTTCTTATGTGCAATGTTCTTACGCCGGTCTTTTGCTCTATCTCGAATTCCTGTTTGTATTCTTCGCAAAAGGATTGAAGAACCGAAAGGCAGTTTTCCCCGGTAAACGTAAGTGTTTTGTATTCGGTTTCCTTCGGGTAATCCCCTAACTTCCATTTACCGGGGAATACTCGTAAAACATTGCTTATAAACAACTGCAGGAAGTCGCCAAGGGTTCCCGTAAAGCTGTCGCCGGTAGTGGTGTCTTCCGGTAGTAAAAATTGAACGTCTATTAAATCATACTGCGGCCCTTCAAATGTCAAGTCGTAGGCGAAGTTCCGCGTACCTGTTTTCTTAATCGCAGGAAGTTGGTTAAGCGTGTAGGTTTTTCCGTAAACTTCCACGGTGTCCCCTAATGCAAAGTCTATCTTCGTCGCACTACTTATAGAAAGTTCTACTACGTCTTCGTTAAGAAGCCCTACTTTTTGGTCGGCTTTCGTAACGGAAGAAACGCCGCGCTTTGAAATTAGCGGCGTATTACTTCCGTCCGGGTGGGTAATTATAATTTGTTCCATACTATAATACCGTTAGTAGTAAATGCTTTAATGTCCTCAATCACGCCGGCTACAATTGCGTAGTAAATGCCTTCTTTGGTGTATTCGTGCTTTACTGCTACGTTTTCGCCGTATACGTCTTCGCTTTTGCTTCCGTCGCCCCAAAATATGGTAACGGCCTTAGCGGAAGTAATGGTAATTGTAAGCGTCTTTGTAGCGTCGCTTATTCGCTGGTGTCGAACTACGCGCTTAACCGGGTCGGGTTCCTTCAACTTCAAAGTAAAGGTACCTACCATAAGTTCGTCGTTCCAGCGTTTACTAACCGTTACGCCGCTTTCGTTGTAAACCTCATAAACAAGCGGCTTAGTCGGGTGTATATCGACAGTTAAACGCTGGGTTCCGTCCTTGCTGAATACGTCTAAGAAGTCGTTTAATTTGTTGGCGAAGTCCATTTTACCGGTAGCCTTCATAAAGCAATTAAGGGATATTTCCCGCGCTTCTACTCGCTTTCGGGTTAAGTCTATCATTTCCCCGTGGTAGTCGTCCCACTCAACCTTTAGCGGTGCCTTCATTTTTGGTCGGTCAAGTAAGCCGTTCGATTCGGATACATAAATATCCCAAGCCTTAAAGTCTGTGCCGTCGATAAGGTAGGATAATTGCGCTACTGAACTAAGCGATTCGCTTATTTGTTCCTGCGAAAGTGCTATATTATAGGCTTTTAATTCGTCTACACGCCCGTAGCCGTATTCGGTTGAATAAATGTCTTGCAGGAAGGCGAAGCCGGTAGGCTGTGCCGGTAATGTAATTGTTTCGATTAACTGCGTATCCAAGTAAATACGTACCGCTAAGGCTTCTTTTACTACTGCGAAGTAGCCCCAAGAATCCGAAGAAAGGTTGAACCACGTTTCCTTATACCCGCTAAGGGCATCCCAACAAATGAAGAAGCCTAACCGCTTCCCGGTAAATCCGTCGGAAAACTGTTTTCTATTCAACCAAGCCAAAAGAGTAAAGCTACCGGTAAGCGAAATAACGTTTTTTGCTATTTCGCAGTATCCTTCGCCTTTGAACTCTATACAATTCCCCTGCCGGCCCGATACAAATTCGCTGCTTACTACTTCGCCGTCCGCCCGGCTCGGAGAATAGTCGTAAGCGGTTACGGAACCCGCCGGTTCATCGAATGGAACGTTCAAAATTAAATTGTTATCAAGTGCCATATTAGTACGTTTTAGTATGTTTACGAATTATTTTTATTATCGCGTTCCCGGCTTCTGCGTCGGTGGTAGTGGTAAGGTTTCCGCCGTAATGGTTTACGCAAATCTTAGCGTTATCGGAAGCAATTATTTCGACCGTTGTGCTGTCGAATACGTCTACCATTACAAAGGCATTACCGGACGCTTTTACGGTAAGTTTGCTTTCGTGTTTGGCGAATACCTGGCCCACTTCAAAGCCTGTATATTCCGCCAATCCTTCGCAACGGCCAAGGGCTACTACGTGCCGGTAATTTTCTGTTTTTATTGTTTCGTCCAAGAATACCCCGTAGCCTTCCATTACTCCTACAAAGTTTTCCCGGATAAAGTCCAAAGAGGGGTATTCTTTGGATAAGCAAAAATCTATACCGGAAAGATACATTTGTATAAGCCTTGCCTTATCTTCCGTTTGTAATAGGTCGTTAAACCAATCTTCGCAAATGCCTTTTTTCTGTGCCGCGTAGGCCAATTTTTTGTTAAGTTTCATACGCCGTTATGCTATGCCTTGCGACCGCAAAGGGTCGGTAGTGCTGGTTTTTGTATTCTGTTCTATTCTCTCTAAAAATTTATTGGAAACGCCTATTTTGCTATCAATACTTGCCAAGTGTAAAAGCTGTTGGCGTAGTAGTTCGATGCTTTCAACTTGGTTTACCCGGACGGCGTTAGTTTGCCCGGCCAAAAGGTCTATACTTTCTTGGCTGGCTCCTTTTATCGCTCCCGAAAGTGTTGTAGAAGGGTCGCTTTCGTCGAGTTCCTTAAATAAGTTTTCATATACTTTTAAGGCTTCTTTGTATCTATCGGAAATATCGCTAACCTTGTTTTTAAATGCGTCTTGCTCTGATTGTGAAAGCCCATCATATATAAAATTGTCTTTTACAGCCTTTAAGTCTTCAAGCTCTTTTTTATACTTTTCAATTTGACTTTTGTATATCCAAGCTGCCTTAGAATTTTGCATAGTGGCTATTTTCTGTTCTAAATCTGCAATTTTCGCGGCCGTTTCATCTGAATAGGTATAAGTTCCCATTGAATTATACAAGTCATCTAACGCCCCTTCTAATTGTGTTTCAAGAAAATTCTTTTTTAATTGGTTAAGTATTGCGTTTTTAATTACATTGTTTACTGTGTCTTCAAAGGCTTTTGCAGCGTCTTCCCCTTTTCCAAATGCTTCTACTATTGCGTCCCCTAATTCATTCGCAAATGTTTTAGCGTTTGTTTGAAGTATATCTTCCCTAATGTCACGTAATATATCTTCTATTTGTCGGCCTAATTCATCGTATTGCTCCTTATATTCGTTTACTTTTCCGTTATCTGTCTTTTTCTTGCTTTGTTCTTCTTTCCACATAGCCTCTAAGTGCCTGCGTTGCTCCTGTATATTTTTAATTAGAGCTTGCTGGTTTTTATAGACGCTACTACCTAAAGCATTATCTACGGCATATTCTAAGGCCTTATATGCCCCTTCCAATTCTTTTACGGCTTCCGCGTGTTTCTTTATAGCCCGTTCGGCTTTCCTGTCCCGGAAGTTAAATACCTCAAAAGCGGAAGAAATAAGGCCTATACTTCCCTGTATAATGCTTAACGGGTTACCGGTCGCTATTCCGGTTGCTAATTGGCTGGCTGAACCTAACATTTCCGAAATGTCGCCTAATAGCTGTTGGGTTACTTCGTCGCCGGCTAATCCCATTTTATTAAGGCCGTCTACAACTGAATCGAAGGAACCCTTAACCAAGTCAATAGAACCGGCGGCACTCTCGAAAACTGCCGTAAGGCTCTTTTTCTTTGCTGCGTCGTCGGTAGCCTTCCCGTAGTCCTTAATCGCGTCCTTTAGTGCCTTAAATGGGTTCCGGCTTCGTATTTCGTTCTTTGCTTCTTCCAGCTTTGAAAGTATGGCTTCTAAGTCCTTCGGGTCGAGTTCTATACCTAACTGCGCGCGCTGGCCCTCTATCTTTCTTATAAGGTCTTCTATCTGCTTAGTTGTTAGGTCGTCAAGGTTCCCGAAAAGTTTTTCCCAAGCCCCGGAAGACTGCAGTTCTTCCAAAGCAACGGAAGAAATAGCCCTATTTTTCGCTTCGGTAAGGCGTTGTACTAATTCTTCGTTCCCTTTCTCGGTCGCCAAAGCTATTTTTTCGTCGAATTCTGCAGCTATGTCTGCGCGCTTTTTGGAATAGCTACGGTATTCTTTCAAAAGGTTGTCGTAGTCTTCATTCCCGGAAGATTCTGCAAACCTTTTACGGTCGTTTTCCAATCCTTCCAACGCGGCGGCAGCTATACGCTTGTTTTCTTCGGTGGTAGCCTTTTCGTATGCTTCGGTAAGTAGACGTTTTCTCTCTAAGTAGTTTACGTCAAATTCCAATTTGTCGGCAAGGTATCCGGCGTATTTGTCTAACAGGTTTTTGGTTTCGGTTTCGGCCTGTTTGCCTACTTCTTCTTGGCTCCTGTCTAAAATATCCTTTTTACCGTTGTCAAGTTCTGAACCGTCGCCCGCCAACTTCTTGCGGCGTTCTTCCAATATATTAAGCATTTCCAAAATGGAACGCGCCCCGTTAAGCTGCCTTTGCAAATCCTTTTCAAACTCATTTAATACGGTTTCTTTAGTTTCCGTAGCTATGGCGTCATTAAGTTTGCGTAGTACGTCCCTTTGTTTGTCGCTTAATTTGCTTGTGGCGTAGTATTGTTCTTGTAGCTGGTGCAGAATTTCGCCGGCTGTTCCGTCCGAATCAACACCAACCGAAATAACAATTCCCTTTTTGTCTGCTTCCAAAATATCGTTAGCCCCCTGCAAATCGTTGTATATGTAGTCTTCTAACTCTTTAGGGGATAATACAGAACCGTCCGGCAATATTGGCGTAACAAGAATTTCTACTTCTTTCCCGTCTTTGTCCAATATTCCGAATTGGGAACTAAATACGGTTGCTATTCCGTCCCCGGCGTCTTCCCAACCTTTTTTAGCTAATTTGGCGGCTTCAATAATAGGTCTTGCAAGTAAATCTACATTCCCATTGCCGAAGGCTTCTACCATTTTTTGGCCTACTTCCTTTTGGTTTCCTTGTACGGAAGAAACTATTTGTTCGCGCTGATTCTTCAAGTAGTCGAGGTAACTACTCCCTTGTTTCAATAACCCGGCGAACTCTGTTTTTGCGGCCTGCTGTATAATTTCATCTTTGGAATTTACCCACTTAAAATATTGGTCGTATTGCTTCTTCCGTTCTTCCAACAGTTCTATAAACGGGTCTTTTTCCTTCTTGCCTTTACCGCCTTTTTTATGGTCGATGAAATCTACTAAATTATTGTCCTGTACGTATTTCTGAATGTCTGCTACTTGCTTGTTAAGTTCTTCTTTTCGCTTGTTATTTAAGTCCTTAGCAAGATTGTCGAACGTTTCCGCTTGTTGTTTCCATTGCTCTATAACTTGGGCAGGTATGTCCGTAGCGTCCTTTAATCCGTGTTGTTGTGCGAGCTTATTTACGTCCCAAATTTCCGAAGTCTGCCCGTTGAAGTTTATTGTAGTTTTTGCTTCGGAGCCTTTGGGCGCGTTTTTTTCTAATTGGTACATTTCCGCATAAACAGCCGTAAGGTCTTCCATTGCGGCCTTAAACTTCAAAGTTTTTTCCAACGAAACTAAATAGGCATCTATGGCGGCCTTATTCTCCCAGATAATGTCCCCTTCTTTGGAAATCTTCGCGTTGTAATCCGGTATAATTTCCTGTAACTTTTTAATTATCCTTAGTTTGTCGTTGTAGCTGTATGTTTCGTTTGCTAAAGCGTTTCTTAGCGTGGTAATTAGGGCTACTTGCTCGGCGTAACTCTTTGCCAAGCTCTCTAACCTTTCCTTTTGTTTCTTGCTCGCTTCTGCCAATTCTTCCGCCTTCCGTTTCGCTTCTTCCTGCTTTTGGTTGTGCTTATTTATCAAGTGTACAATTCCGGTAATAGCAAGCGACAAACCCAAAGTAAGTGTAGCGTAAAGTCCGGCTACTGCAACCTTGGCCGCGGTAGCTGAAAGACCCATTCTTATAAATGCTTTCCCAAGAAATAGCGTTGAAGTAGAAACCATATTTTTAGCCCTCGAAAGAACTATAAGGCTAAAGGCCGACTTTTCGTGTAGGGCTTGGCTAACCTGTTGTAGCCCTATGGTAATAGCCATAAGGGACTGAACTTTAACCATTATTTTTTGAAGGTTTTCGTTTTCGCCGGCAAATAATCCTACCGCGCCTTGTGCTGCGGAGAAAGCCCCGGTAATACCGCTAATTGCGGAAATAACCCCCTGTAATGATGCTTGGTTATGCCCTAAAAGTTGGGTTTGTTTGTTTACGTTTGCGATAGCTCCCGCAAGCCTTCCGGCTTCGGCTTCCAACTCCCTGTACTGTATTGTATCTTTCTTTCCGGCGGCTTCCATTTTTAGCATTTCTTCCCTTACGTTACGTAGTTGGGTTCTAAATGCTGTATGTGCTGCAGCCGCTTCGTCTACTTTTTTCTTTTCTTCTATTAGCCGCTGTTCTTCTTTTCCCAATGCGTCCGCCGTTGTTTCTATCTCGGCTACAACCTTTTTACGCATGGTTATTTCTTGCTTTATAGCCTGTTGTTTTTGGGTTAAAGACCTGTATTCTTCGTCCCCTTTAGCTGTTCCTTTCATAAAGGCGGCCCCGGCGGCTTCCCCAAGTCGCGTATATTCGTTTTCAAGTTGAACTATTGACGAATGATGAAGGTTAGACATTACGTCTATATCGCGGAAGGCCTTTTCTATGGTTTCGGCTGCTTCTTCGTAAGCTGCTTCCATTTTTTGGCCGCCTTCTACGGTCGCGTCGGTAAATCCCTGTACGCGCTTCTTGCTTTCTTCAAGTGCTTTATTTATTTGCCCGTTATTCGCTATAATGTCGAATTCCAAGGCACCGCCTTTTATATTCATCGGTTAATCTTGTTTATCATTTCTAAAACCTTATCGGCACTTTCCGACGTTAATTTTACTTCTTCGCTTCCGCCGCCGCTGTCTTCGTCGCTTTCAACGTTCGGGGCGTCTATTAGTAGCCTTT
This sequence comes from Bacteroidales bacterium, assembly GCA_031553765.1. Taxonomy (GTDB): domain Bacteria; phylum Bacteroidota; class Bacteroidia; order Bacteroidales; family UBA932; genus JAITMY01. The sequence goes on along the minus strand of JAVBKY010000003.1, from coordinate 473,330 downwards.
GTACAACTCCCCACGCTATTTCGTGGTGCAAATAATCCCATGTCCAGCCAAGGTGGGCGCAAATGGAACCCCGGCGGCCGTATGGGCTATTAAGGCCTGTTACTCTATGCGCTCCTTTCTCGGTTGTGTCGTTCTTGCGCCGCTCAGTAATCGCATAGAGGCTAAAAAATCCCCTAAATTGCTTATGTTGGTTACGGTAGCCGCAAGGCCTACCAACTTGGAAGGTTTAATAGCATGAAAAAATAGGTTCGTTAGCCGGTCTAATTCTTTGTCGTCGTTACGCTTCTTTACTTTACCTAATCGCGTAACCTCTGTAATATGGTAGTCTTCGCCAAGGACGGCAATAGCAATAACCCGCGCCATTCTGCAGGCGTTCTCCTTTGCTAATTGTTTGGCTTCTGTAAGTATAGAGCCGTCCTCGCTTTGAATTGCTTCTTCGTCTACGGCCATTTCTAACCAAACATCGCTAAGCCGGTCAAGTACGCAAAGCGTAGGTTCGTGTATTTCGTAGCTGGTAGTTTCTTCTACTACTTCGGGCCGGCGAAAGAATCCCTTTAGCCCTTTCTTGCGCTTGCGTATTTTGGTGGTAATGGAAAATCTTACCCCTCGTTTTACAAGTAGGTTAAGTTCTTCGCGCTCTAACTCTAATTGCGTTTTTTCTATGCTATTTTCTACGTTCATACTCTTATTATTAAGAAAGCCCCCGAAACTTTACTTTTGGGGGCTTTCGGGTTACTGAAAAGGCGTTCCGCTATTATATTTTTGAAGCGGTCATTTTCTTAATGCCGGATTTGGTCGGCTGTAAAACCGTCCCGGTTACCTCAATAAGCATAATACCTTTTTTGCTGAACTCTGCGTTAATCTTGGAAACCAATTTCATACGTGGAATTTCAAACTTAAGACCCTGTTCCGGGGTAATGCGTACCGACTTTTCGATAACCGGCAATTTGTCGGGGGCTTCCCATTTTTCGGTAGCTCCTGTTCCGGTAGTGGTACCGCCGAGCAAGGTTTTAAGTACGGTTAAATCCGCGTCCATAATTGAAAACGCGAAGTTCGTTTTACCGCCACGGCTAATACTTACTATCGGGTCGTCCGCTTCTTCCGCGTAATGTTCCGTCGTTTCCGGGTCGTCCTGTGTCATTTTACAGGTGTCTTGGTAAGTGTATCCAAGCGTCGAAAGGGTTGTACCCATAGCCCCGTCGGTTCCAATGTCGCCTACCTCAATTTTGGATAAGCCTAATGTTACTAAAGACATAATATTGATTTTTTAAGTTGTTAATTACTTGTGTATGTTCCATTCTATACGTAGGTTGATATAGTGCTGTCCTACTCCGGGTTCTTCTATTGGTGTTTCGTGTGTAGGCCAAAGAAGCAAACCTTCGATTTTAGAGGCTTTTAGCTTATCGTAAACCAAAGAAACCAAGTATTCCAGCCGTTCATCGTTCGGCTGTTTTTGCTCTGTACCCTTAATCTTTACCTTTTGGTCGGGAACGAAAATATTTATATTGGAAAGGCCCGTTTGTGGCAAGGTCGTAGTTAGGAAGGTGGTGTTAATTACTATATCTTCCTTTTCCGAATTGTCCGGGCGTTTCTTCTTGTAAATACCGCCGTTTATCTCGCTTTTAAGGTCAGTTAGGGCCTCAAATAGAATACTGTTTGTTTCGTTGGTTGTACGCATAGCTTTAAATCCATAATCTACAATGCAATCTACCGTAGTCGAATTTTTGACAAACCCCCTTAGCGACAGCTAACCCCGTAATTTTGGCCGAATCAATATAACCAGGTTGCAAAAGTTCGGAAACGTCTACCGGTTCCCGTGTTACAATAACTTCCGTTCCTTCGTTTACCCGCTGGGTTCCCTTTGGTAGTTGAATAAGGGAAGCGAAAACAAGGAATTGACCGTTTGCCGCTTGTATTGTATGTCCCTTGCCGTTCGTTTCTTCCCGGCAAGCTGCTACAAGTTCCCAGCCTTCATGCGAAGGTTTCCAACTTCCGTTAGCAAGCTGTTCCGCCTCTCCATTCCGAAAAGCGTATAGGTATTGCGGGTATTGGTAGGTAGTCGTTACCATATATTACTTTTGTTCCTAATCTTTGGCTTTGTAGCCGGTACTAATCCAACTTCGGCGCAAGTGCCGTTATACCAAAACTTAATAGCTTCCCAATTCCAACTAATGGAGTATCCGCCTTCGCCAATGTTCGCCAACGGTATAAGCGTCGAGAACTCCAAGCAAAGGGCTTTTTTGGCGGTAATAACATCTACTTTTGCGTCCGGGTCGGGAATTAGTGCGCTTTGGTTACAAAGTATTAGTTCCACGTCGTCGGGCATAATTTGGAATTTTGCGCCGGTCTTATTTATCCATTCTTTGTATGTCATGGGATTACGGGTTTAACCGGAAGGCGGCCCGAAGACCGCCCCGGTGTTTGTTAGTGTTTCCAAGTGCTGTTAGCGGTGTCCAAAAGGAAGGAACGGCCGGAAGACAACCAAGCCGGGAAGGCGTTAGCAATTCCTAACGTTACTTCTTCTATTGGTTCTTCGTTGCTGTACTTCTTGATACAAGTATGTCCGTTCATGGCCTTAATGGCTGCAGTACCCTTTAGGTTCATGTCTGCCGGTTTCTTCCAATAGGTAGCCCCCAAAACCTTAGTTTCCGAGAACAATACTACGTTGTCTACAAACGGGTTTCCGGTTTTACGGTCGCCGTTCGGCAATTCAATTGTAATATCTTGGTCGATGATTACAATTTGCAACCCGCGCAAATACGCAAGGCCACGCATAGCGGCGTTTACCTGTTCCAAACTTGGCGTTTGTGCAATCCCCAGCGCGTTGTTAGCGAAGGAAGCCGAAAGTTTAATAACTTCTTCGGTAGCGACGAAGTTAGAGAACGTGTCCAAGTTCATAAAGGCGAATTTCAAAGAAATACCTTTCTTCTTGGCCTTGGCTACAATCTCCTTAAAGTCCTTGCTAATCGGTTTTGCCGAAGCGGTAGCCCAAGAAGCGGAGCCGGTTTGAAAACCTACTTTTTGGTCGGCTTCTATTTGGTAGTCTACGTCGTATTCGGTTAATACGCTGCTGTTGTTGTCGTTGGTAAGTGTAACTTTACCCAAAGAAATACTTTGCAAAGCCATCCATTCCAAGCGGGCGGCTACGCCGTTCCAGCAATACTGCGTATCTTCGGCCCAAGCCTCGATAAGCGCGCGCAAATCCGGGTTTTGTGAAGTCATAGCGACCATTACGTCGTATTCGTTCAACTCGTTTTCGTCCTTTGTGCGCTTAATTGCAATCTTGGGGATATCTCCCTGAATACGCGCAATAGCTTCGCGGGTCTTCTTACTAATACTTGCGCCGCGGGCTACAAGGTCGCCGGCAATTTTTAACCCTACTTGGGCTTCGAGAGCCTTCCAACTCAAAGTATAGTTTTCTTTAAGCGGGAAAAGTGTAGGGTAGTAGTACGGTTTAAGGTCGTAAGTATTGATTACGGCCTGCATATCCTTTTCGGTTATGCCAATCATCAAACTTTTTAACATAGCTTTTTCCCCTTATTAAATGAATACAATACCCGTAAGTTTGGCTTTGATAGCGGCCCCTACCGGCTTAATGTTCGCTTCGCGAATCTGTCCAATAGTCCAAGCGTTTACTACATTGTTACCCAATGTTTCTACGTCGTAGCTTTCGCCTATAAGGGCTACCGGCTCATGTTTGAACTTAGAAGTAGTTCCAGCGGATTCTGCGGCAGCTTCGTAAATAGCTTCGCCTTTTGCGCCTGCGGCTCCAAGGGTAGTACCTACCGTAATGGTGTCTTGCGTTGTGCTGGTGGTAGTGTCAATAGCGGTAATGGCGTAAGCCTTTCCGCCTTCCTTCAACATAATGAATTCGCCTACTTTGAAATTGTGGCCTTTCTCTACGTTGTACGTCGTAGCCGTTGCGGTAGCTGCATTTGCAAGAACCGCTACTTTAACGACGTTGTAAAGCCCGTTTTCTCCTTTGCCTACCGGCGTACCTTCCAATAACTTAGATTGTGTCAGTACGGCGGAAGCGACGGTAATTCCGTCGGGAATATCTGCGAGCTTGTGGGTAAACGCGCTAACTACGCGCGTATCCTTTTTTCTGTCGATTTTAAGCATAGCTTCCTAATTAAAATTGTTAAACTTCTTTTCCGCCAAGGGTTTTACCTTCGTCGGTTTTCGCTTTGATGTAGCTTTCTACGCCCGTACTTACGCCGCTTTGGCTTACGCTTCCAAACATCGGCTTACCCTGTCCGGCTAATCCTTTGTCGGCCAATTCTTGGGAGAATGTTGCTACGTCGGTTTTTGTGTCGTTCAAATACTCGTTAAAGCTGTCGGCGTCTTGGAAGCTCATACGGTCAAAGTCTTTAAGAACTTTAGCCTTGTAGCTTTCCGGTACGTTTTCCAATTCTTTTACGAGCAAATCCCTACGGCTGGCGTTTGTAGCGGAACCTTCCAGCGTTGCTATTTTAGTCTGCAAAGGCTGTGTAGCTGCTGTTACGGCTTTTGTTACAATTTCTTGAATAGCTGCCGCGTCCAAGATTCCGGTAGGTTGTGCGGGTGGGGTTCCGCCTTCTTCGGTTTTTTTCTCTACGAAGTCGTACTTCTTTTTAAGGCCGTCTTCATAGGTCTTGTTTGACTTGGTAATTTCCGCGTCGGCTTCCTTGCGCCAATCGTTTACAAATGCGTTTACTTGGTCGGCGGTAAGTTTACCTACAACCGTTTGCGCTTCGTCGTCGGTCGTAACTTGCAAGGCTAAAGCGTTAGCCAATTGGTTAAGCCCGTCTTTTCGCACGCCTGCGAACGCTGCCAGCAGTAGTGCTAAAATCTTTTCTTTCATTGTTTTTTTTGTAGATTAAAATTGAACTTGAAGCAAAGTTACCGTATTATAATAATACGTTACAAGTTGCGACCTTTGGAGTTATTGTTTTTCTTTCAACAATGGGAAGAAGTGGTAAGAAAAAAGAAGCCCTACAAGGGATTTGTAGGGCTGATATTGGATTGAGTAATTTACGTTATTTGTCTTCCGTTTCGTCGGATTCTTGCAAGGAGTCGGCTTCGGCCTGCCAGCGGTCGTGTATAGGGTTTTCTTCGGCTCGCTTTTGCTCCCTTGGCGGAAGTTTTTCAAGCTCTTTGCGCTTATCTGTTATAGCGTCGGCCCATTCGTTTATATCTTTTCCGGCTACTTTCATCGCTCTGTCATTTCTAACCAAATTGTACTGTTCTTATCGGTTTCCTGTTTGGTAATTATAAAATTTGTATTCTTATCAAATAAAACTTCCTGCTGGTCGCTTTGCGCAAATTTACCATTAAATTCTGAAATTTTGGATATGTCCCGGCCGTTTCTGCTGTTAATGATAAAAATAACCTGTACTTCTGTTTTCTTTAACTTCCTGTACGCTGCAAAATCAATTGCGGAGCCTACCGATTGGCTTGCAGAAGTGAATATTTTATGTAGGACGTCGCCGCTTCCGTATATAGCTTCAAAGTCTTTGCGCTTCATAATGGAACCGCGATAAACCGGGCCTACTACTTTCGGCAATTGCTTTAGCCCTTTGCTAATCAAAACGGACGAAGCCCGGCTAAAATCGGTTAAGCTATTATTAAAAAGTTGCTTATTCAATTGTCTATAATTTCCGCCGGATTTGGTATAGTGGTATATAGCCGCTAACTCTGTGTTTTCCAAGTTAGGGTACATTTTGTTAAGTTCTTCTACTGCCCGGTTCATGGCTAAGGCCGTTTTTCGCGCTCGCGTAAAAGTATATTCTTCCGTCGAATATCTGTTTACCTCGAACGTTCCGGTAGTAAAATTCTTGTTATCACGTACCCAATAAGGCATATTTTCCCAACCTTTAGCGCGTTCCCGGTTTCGCTCTAACCATTCGTTAAATGCTTTTGGTGGTTTCTTTACCTGCTTTGGTTCGTACTTTTCGCCTTTTACTTGTGCGTCGGTTAGTTTTCTTAGCTCGGTATCATTTATTAGTATTGGGAACATTTGGCACCGGCATTGTGGGTGCCAACCTGTCCAAAGAAATGTTTTAGGATAAATGCCGGCCAATTCGTCGCAAATGTCGTAAAAAGGTTCCGGCTTACCTGTCTTTGGGTTTTTACAAGTGTGGTTATTGGAAAGCTCTATACGAATACCTTTTACCATTGGGTCGCTTTGAAATTTTTCCCATGCAGCGCGCCTGTAAGCTGCCGCTATTTCTGTCCGGGCCAATCGCATAGCGTTTGCCTTGGCTGAACGGTAAACACCTTGGCCAGGTTTGTATTTTCTTGCTGCTTCGCTTAGTTCAAGTTCGCCGGTTTCTTTGTTCCTTACTCGCTTAAAAGAGGCTTCCGGGTTATTCAAGTGCTGTTTTAGCATTTTTGAAAGTTCATCGGCGGACTTACCTTCTTTCATGCCGTTTTGAATAATGGTTTCGATTTCCTTTTTCATGCCGTTACCAATATTCCAAACCCTTTCGGAAAGGTTTGCGCCGCCTCGCTTTTCTTCTGCAAATCTCAAAGCGGAAGCCTTACTTCCTTGGTTCCGTTGCTGCTGTGCTGCGTCGGTTCTAATAGTGTCGAACGCTTTTCTTTGGCGGGCATTTTTTGAAATAGCCAACTGTATTTTATCTATGGCGTTTTCTTCGCCAAGTTTCCACGAACGCTCTAAGCCGTTAAGAAGTAAAGAATTTGCTTGTTTCCCAAAATCCGCTATAATTTTATCCATAGCTTTGTTAGCCGAATAGTTCCCGGAAAACCAAAAAGGTTTGTTACCGGGAAGCGAATTTCTTACTTGCATAATATTCAACGCTGCAAGATAGTTGTTATAAAGCAATTGTTCTAACCGCTTCAATAACTGTTTAAGCTCTTTATCAAACCGTTTGTCTTCCATTACGTCGTTATTTCAAAACTTACCCCTGTACCATTAAATACCGCTTCGAGCTTCTGTTTAAGTATATCGGGCATTTGGTGCATTGCTGCGGTTAAAACATCGTACCCCTTACTTTCCACGTAAATAGCGTAAGGCATACCGGCTACTACTACGGCGGCAATAGGCGCGCCAAGTGAAGCCGCCGCTTCGGTAGCTACTTGTTTACCTGTATTTTTACCGTTATTATTCCCTTCGCCACTACCGCCTGCGGCGTCCTCGAAATATTCTTCCACTAATTCGCCGTCCCTGTATAATTGGAATCCGGTAGAAGCGTTCAAGGCCCCCGTTTGGTCGGTATAGCGTTCGGCCCGATTGCCTTTAGCAAAATTTACGGTTTCTTTACAAGCCGCGCTAAAGGCAATTAGTACCCGCTTATTTACTTCTTCTAAAAAAGAAGCTGTAATTTTGTCAAAATCAATGTTCGTTTTAACTCTTATCTGCATGGTTATACAGTTGGTTCGTTAATATCCGAATAAGTAGCCCTTTCTTCTTCGTCCTGTATTTGCTGGTACTCCGCTTCCGCGTCGTTGCTCCAACCCAATTGCTGAACTGTTAGCTTTTGCGATGCAACTGGTTTGCCGCCGTTAGCTGCTACTAATAAGTCTACCTTCGCTTTTTCGTCCTCAATCATAAACGGAACTATTTCCGGTTCGATAGTAAGGCTTTCGCAAGCTCCTTTTAACTTCGTGTTTAACTGTGCTAAGTAGGCTTGTATAATGCTAAGCCTTCTTTGTAGGTAGTCGTCGAAAATTTCCATTTTGTCCTGTACCTTTAGGTGCGCATCCAAGAAAAGAAGTTTCAAGGCCACGCCGGAAACTGAACCTATCCCCTTAACTGCATCAAACGAAATGTCGGGCGTTTGGGTAATTGTATAGATAAGGCGAAGCAATGTTTCTATTTCAAGTTTGACGCTTTCCGGTGCGTTCTGCCAAGCCAAGTATTCGGCGGTTGCGCCTTCTTCCCCTTCAATGATAGCCCCGCTTTCTCCCTTCTTGGCAAATCCTAAAATAGTGCCGGTGGTAAATATCTTCGGGCTGGCGTGGTAGTCGTTGGTATCGGCGAAGTTTGAAAGCAATTTTTCCAAACGGTCTATAAGTCCTTGCACGTCTTCCCATTCTACCGCCGGTTGTCTTCCGTAAACAATAGGAATTTTACCTATTGTATTCTTTTTAGGATAGCCTTCTACTATCTGCCATTGGTTATTATTGGTTATCCACATTTGGTGGTATTCTTCCGTATAGGTTTCAAAGTAGGTATATTTTACCCCGTCTTTCTCTTTGCGCTTGAATTCGCGCGAAAAAGCTACCATGTCGCCGGTTTCGTCGAAGTACGGGTAGAGCTTATCCCCAAGCAAAGGGCTAAATATCGCTACCCGTAATTTGTGCTTAGAAGGGAATCCGTAGTTATTTGTCGGTTTCTCTACCGAATACCAACGTTCGGCGGCCTCTGTTGAACTGAATATAGCGCGGGCGACCTTCCGGTTAAGCGTCCGGCTTTTAGTGTCAAATAGAACCCGTATTACCGCCTGCAGTACTTCCTTTTCCTTTTCGTCTTCCGGTTCCGCGTTTAGTGTTACAGGATTACCAAACGTAAAAGCTACGGCCCGCTTAACAATTAGCTTTTGAATAGCCAAAGCAATACGAGCGACAGGTTCCGGGCGGGTGTTTTCTTCCGTTTCTCCGCCGCTGGTAACGTTTATTACCTTTCCTTCGTCTTCCGGTTTGTCTATCTTTACCTTTTTGTCCGGGCGTTTTACCGGGTCGTTAATGTCGTGGCCTTCCGGGCTTAACTGTTGTTCGTAAAGCTCTACGTTCGGTTCTTCCGAATCTCGGCCGGTTTTCAATTCTGCGATTACCGCGCTATGGTCTTCGCTGGCTAAAAGTTTCTTAATGTCCATATCGTTAATTTTTTGTTAGTTGAATACATCTAAATTGCTTTTCCCTTTTTTTCTTTGTTCGATTGTGCCGGTAAGGGCGTCCGGCCCGTCGTCGTGGTCGTTAGTACCGACCTTCATGTAGGAAGTTATAGCCTTGTGGAATTGCGGCCACAACTTTTCCCAACCTTTCGGAAAGTATGTTAGGTTCTGAACCGCTGCAGTATTGTTGAAAATTCTAACGTGCTTGTTTTCGCTCTGATGAAACCATTTAATGCGGGTTTTGCTATTACCCATTATCCGGCATTGACTTTCTACGGCCCGCGCGAAGGAACGGCCGCCGTTATTGCTTTCTACTACTGCCGTTTCTACCGCGTGTTTGGTGTACATTTCGGCGGTCTTCGGCTCGGTGTACTCCATTGCCTTAGAAGTGTAAAGCACGTCTAAAACAAAGTTTCCTATTTCGGTTTCTACGTATGTAATGGAGCAAAGGAAGTCCGCCCCGGTGTCGGCGGTGTCCGTGTAGTTTTTTACAATTCGTTTGCGCGTGGCTGGGATTACTTCGTATTCTTTGAACCCGTTTTCATACATTAAGCCTTCTAAGGGCTTGGGGTCTTGCATATATTGGGTGTCAAATACCCACGAATTTTTACCCCTCAATTCGTGAAGCTCCGCTAACGTGTGTTTGAACGGCCAAAGCGCACATTCTTCCCCCTTTTCGTTTGTGTATATGCAAGGAATAGAAAGAACCTTCCAAACGCCCGGTTCCAACTTTTGAAGGTACCCGCAAAGGTCGTCTTCGTCCAAACGCTGCATAATGATAATAATAGGCGTTTTGCGGCTGTTTACGCGGTTCCGAATGGTAGTTTCAAACTTTTGGTTTACCTTTTCCCTAACCAACGGCGACCGGGCGTCGTCCGGCTTAATAGGGTCGTCTATGATTATCGCGCCGCCGAATTCTTCCGCCGCGTCTATACAAGAGGTTAGTTCGTCCAATTCTTCCGCGAATTCTTCCGCCTGTGCTTCTGCGTCTGCTTCTTCTTCATCAACCAAGCCCGCGCCAAATCCTGTAACCTGTCCGGCAGAACTAACCGCGTACAGGCCGCCGCCTTCGTTTGTGTACCATTTCTTAGAATTTCGGGAAGTAGGCCGGGCCGTAAAAAGTCTTTGAAACTCCGGTTCGGTTAGAATAGCTTGTACACCGCTACTATTGTCTAACGCTAAGTCGTCGGAGTAGGACAAATGTATGAACTTGGCCTTCGGGTTAAGGGCTAACCCCATAGCTATAAAGTTCTTTACGGCGAGTTCTGTTTTACCATATCGGGGCGCAATATTGATACATACGTTTGTAACCTTACCCGCTAAAACGTCGTCGAGTAAGGCCGCTATTTGCCGGTGGTGGTCGCCTATTACGAATTTCCGCTTATACCTCTTTTTGAAAAAGTAGCGGGTAAAATTTAGCGTACTGCTTAAACACCACGTCTTAATTACATCAATATCCCGAATATCAAAATTCATTTTCCAAGTTGCCTAAAAGCTCCTTAGCTTCCGCCTTTGTTAATACTCGCGCCGGCACAAGGTCGGCCCCGTCTTTACCTGTCAATTCCACGCGCTGGGTAGCCTTACCGAATTGCCGTTCCCTTAGCCGGTCGAGCGTCTTTGTATTCCCGTTCTTCATGTCGAATAAAATACTTATCGCTAACCCCTTTGGGTAGCTACTCGCGTCTTCCCAGCTTGCAAGTAGCTTTATTTCGTTCGCGCTCATTGTCAAAATGGCGCGTTCCCAGTCGTTTATTTCTTCTTCGGTAATTTGGTAGAACTTCTTAGCCTTAGCCTTACCCAAAATAGAAGCAAGGGCTTCCGGGACGCGGTTTTTTGGCCGGCCCTTCGGGTTTCCGCTCTGTCCCTTTTGGAACTTGTGCGGCTCGATTCCTTTTGTATTTGGGTTATCGTTTGGCATTTGTTACGTGTATCGCTGTTATTTTAAATCTTATCGCTGTTCTCGGTTTCTAAAATGTTTCGTTCAAACTGCGCGGTAGAACCGGTAAGTTCTTCCCAACGCTTAATTATTACATCTATGTAGCATGGTTCATACTCTACCATGTAGCAAGCCCTTCCCAATTGCTCGGCGGCCATCATCGTACTACCGGAACCACCGAAAAGGTCTAAAACAGTATCCCCAAAGCGGCTACTATTCTTAATAAGCCTTCCCATAAGTTTAAGGGGCTTCATTGTTGGGTGTTCTCCGCTTCTTAATGGTTTGTCTTCGTCGATTATCGTAGTATGAACCTTTCCGCTTAGAATCTCCTTTAGCGTAGCCTTTAGCTCGGCCTTTGTCATTTTTTCGACGTCTATTTTGTCTTCCTGTACGGTTATTTGTCCCCTGTCTTTTACGAAGTAATGGGGCGCGCCGTCCTTCCAACCGTATAGGCACGGTTCGTGCTTCCATTGGTAATCCTGCCGGCCTAAAACAATATTGTTTTTGTTCCAAATAACAGTCTGTCGCAATATCCAACCTACGCGCAAACAAGCCGTTCGGAAGTTGTAGCCTTGTACGTCTGCGTGCCAAATGTAGAAGGCTCCGCCTTTTTTAAGTGCTTCGTTCCCGTTCTGAAAAGCTGTAAATAGGAAGTCTTGGAACTGTTCGGAGTTCATTTTGTCGTTTTCTATCGGCTTTTGTACCCGGTTCCCTTTGTCTACTTTGTTAAGTAGTTCGTTCTTGCTCGAATAGTCTACATTATAGGGCGGGTCGGTAATAAGCAAATCGGCAGTTTGGCCGGCCATAAGTTCCCGCACAAATTCCGGCTTCGTGGAATCTCCGCAAATAAGCCTATGTTTTCCAAGTATGTAAATATCCCCCAGCTTACTCTTAGGTGTTGCCGGAAGGTTATCTTCTACGTTGAAATTGTCTTCTTCTGCGTCTTCTTCTACTTCCGTGTCAATCTGTGGAACATCTACACCCCAGCGGGCCAGGTCTTCCGGGTTCCAAATATTGGCTAACTGTTCAAAATCCCATTCGCCAAAGCCGGCGTTATCCTTAATCGTGTAGGCCGCCAATTCTTCTACGCTGGTTTCGGGTGGTATAACCTTACATACAGTTTCTTTGTAGCCCAATTCTTTAAGGGCGCGGAACCGCATATTACCGCCAATGATTACGTATTTACCCTTGTGCTTAAATGCTAAAAGCTCGCGTAGTGCGAGCATATTTGGGTGTTCCTTTATGGAATCTTTCAACTTCCTAAATTTGTCGTCCCGGATAAATCGGGGGTTAGGGGCTAACCCTTCTATTTGTCCTTTATTTACTTCAAGTTCTGAAAGCTCCAAAACAATACTTTGTACTAACTTTACTTCCATACTCTACGCCTTAAAATGGTGTATCCATACCCGCGTGCCACGCTGTATAAGAAGGGGTTCTACCTTTTGCGGCTGTCATTTTTCCAATGCTGCTACCCTTTGAGCCGCCGCCGTAACTTTCGCTTCCGCTTGCCATAACTGTAATTTTTAATCGTTAAACTTCTTTTTTGTTAGTGTATCCCACAGGGTTTTACCCCGTATCGGCTTATTTATGGTTTTGTATGCCTCTATAATCCGGTCGGTATAGTCGTTGTAGAAGTGGTATAGTTCTTCGTTTTCTTCTACCGTGAATTGTTCCAAGTTCCCGGAGCTTCGTAGGTTTGCGCTTCCGTGAATAATAATTTTCCTTCCGCCCAAAGTTTCAAAAGTGCAGGTTTTCGTATGGGTACCTACTACCGCCAATTGGAAGCGGTTGTTTATATCGAGTTCTTGGTATATGTAGGGAATCAATGCCCGGAACTCATTGCTATAAAAATAGGCTGAAACAATAAGGTTAAGTTCGTCTACGAATCCGCCAGCTACCAAGTTATGAAGGCTATCTACGTTTTCTTGGGAAAGTGAAAGCGTTGAAATAGTCATTTTCTTAATCTTGGCGTTTCGCTGTACTATGTACGCTTCTATGAAGTCCCCAAAGATGAAGGAACCGGCTACTATTACGTCGGCCCGTTCTCCCTTATTTACTGTTAGTTCTCGCGCCAATTTATCGGCGTTGTCGTAAAGTACAAGGTTCGGCTTTACGGAATAAACTTTAGGTTTTGTGTACCTGTCTTCTATGCTGTCCGACTCTCCCAAAACGTCGAATATAGCGGGGTCGAATTCGGGTAATTCTATGTTCCCGAAGTCGAAGTTTACGCTATCTTCTATTTTATTTTTCTTCATCGTATAACCTTAAAATTTCGCGAATAACCGCGTTTCGCAAAAATAGAAAACCGTATTATAATAATACGGTTTTATTCATGAAAAGGGCTATACAAATTCAGAAAGTTACCAACATTAGAAGGGTAGATACTGCTTTATGTGTGTTCGGAATTCATCGAAAGACCGGCAAACTATGTATTTGTTTCCGTTGGCTTCTACCAACGCTTGCCACTCTTTTTGTGCGGGGCTTTGCCGTCCTTTGGCTGTTTTGAACTCTACGCAAAGGGAATGATAGGTACCGGAAGGGTGTAGTAGTATAATATCGGCTACCCCGGCGGTAACGCCTTCGCCTTTCATTATCCCGGCTTCCCGTGCGTTCCTTGCTCCGCCGTTTGGAACGGCAAACAGCAAGCGGGCTATACTTGGGTATTGCAAACGAAACCAAGTAACGCAATTCTTTTGTATATTACTTTCTTCGTGTCGCATTGGTTCCGGGAGTTTTTCTGTAATCGAATAATTTAGCCTTAACCCCTTCCCGGCGCATAACGGAAGAAAGTAACGATATTTCCGCCTGTGCGTTCGGTTGTTGCCTTTTCGCTTCTTTGATAAGTATTATTTTACCACCTATATTCCAAAGCAAACCCCAATTTTCGGGTAAATCAGCTTCTTTTATCAAACCTTCGGGGCAACAATAGTACCTAAAAGCTCCTACGCCTTCTTCCGGGTTCTGTCGGAAGTCCTTTTTTGCATCGGCCAAAAAATCGGAACGGGAAACCTTAACTTCAATAAGTACCGTAGCCCAATAGTTCCAGCCGAAGACGTCCGGGCTTTCTTGTGCTGCTGTTACCAATTCTACTACAGCATAGGGGCAAGAAGGGGCGCGCAATTTTGAACGCCGTAGCCATTTGGCGGCCAAAATACACAAATCGCGGTGGTTTGTGTTTTCTCTTTTGGGGAACCCCGGTAACATCGTTGTTTGTTCCGGGGGCTGCTGTGTATTTCTTCGTCCTATTTTTCCCATAGTTTTACTTTTTTATTGGCTGGTTATACTCACATTCGTTACAATCCTGTATACAACCGTCCCGGTATTCCTTCAATCCGTAAGGGTTGCTATTGGTACATTTGTATTCTACCGCTTCTTGCTTCTTTAGCCACGCTTGAAAATACCATAGCTGCCCGCATCCGCCGCCTATGTCGTCTTGCCCTGCTGGGTTAAATATGCGAAGGGAATAACCGGCCGACTGCATACGGTCGGAAAATTCGGTTATCAAATCTAACTTTTGTTCTATCGCGTTCTTTACCGTGTTATCCTTTTCGCAAATAACGGAAAGGGTACATTCCCAAACATTCGGGTTTAAGCTCTCGGAAAGCCTTAATACGTCGTCGTAGGTGTTATTACCTTCATGCACGCAATAATTGAAGAACGGCTTCCTACCGGTAGCACGCGCCCAGCTTTCGCCAAGCGTTCCTATTTCCTGTATGCTGTTTGTTAGGGAAGGTATTAGCTTTTTCCTTGCTATGTCGCTACTTTCGTGAATGGAAAATTGAATACCAATTTTTGGTATATCACGGCTTAACAAAATAAAGTCGTCGAAATGTTTGTTCGTGAAGTGGGCCGGCGCAGTTGTGCTTATAAGTAACCAGGCATTAGGGTATTTTCTGTTAAGAATGGTAATAGCCTTCTTAACTTCGTCGTAGTTAAGGAAGGGTTCGCCCATACTCATAAACATAATTTGAAACTTCTTTATACTACAAGGGTCGCAATCTATCGTAGAAAGGGCTACATCTACTTGCTCTACTATTTCGTCGGCAATTAAGCTGCGAACAAAGAATTTACCGGTACCGCAAAAAACGCAACCTACGGGGCAACCGCTTTGCGTGGAACAACAAATAACGGTTCTTTCTTGATATGAATTATACCGGTATAAAACGGCTTCTACTGCAATGGCTTTTAACCCGTCTTCGGCTTCTTTCTCGAATACAAACTTTGCTACGTTTGTATCTGAACTATGAAATATTTGGTAGTGCATATTATTACTCTTTATTTTGTTCTACATCTTCTTTCTTGGCTTCTTCTTCCTGCCTTGTCCGGTAGTTTACTACCGTTTGGGCTACTTTGAAAACAAGCCCCGTTATAGCTTCCCTTTGTACGCTTGAAAGGTTGCTTTCAAGGTTTGCTACCTTAATGAATTCTTCCCGGATACCTTCTACAGTAAACTTTCCGGCGTCCTTCAATGAATCGAAAGGAGTACGGCGGTATTTGTAGCCTTCTTTAGGCTGTGGTCGTCTGTTGTAGGCTTCAATTTCGTAGCCTAAGAATTCGTTAAACTTTACGTCTTCGATAATGTCTTTTACTTTTGCCATAACTTAATATCTTTCTTTAGTGAAGTGAATAATAGCGAAATCCATAATAGTAGCGGCGGAAATATTGTTTAGGCTGCTGTACTTCTTTTCGGCTTTGTCAAATACAGGAGCAAACCAAGCCTTAAATTCTTCTACAGTAAGCCCGTCGTTTTCTGCTAAAAGCGAAATAGGCGTTTCCCAGCCGTCTACTTCGGCCGTCCAATCGTAAGTTATACTTTCCGTAAACGTTTCTTTCTTTCCTTCTTCAAAATGTTGTACTACCTGCTTTTCCCGGCGAAGTTCTAACTTCTGAATTCCTACCGTTTCGGCGGGGATATCGGTTATTGTGTCTTGCGGGCTGCGGTATGGGTTCGCGCTCCATTGTCGAACGCTCAACACTCCGCCGGTTTCCTGCAGCTTGGTAATTTTGCCCTTCCAATATTCATAATTACTTCTACAAGTATGCTTTTTCCGGCCCTCTATAACTTTTTCTTCGCCGTCCTCAATAATCGTTATTCCGGCTTTACCTATCTGTTCGGCTAATATTTTTTGCTCGAAATAGGTAGGCTTCCCGGCCTTATAGTGTGCCGGGAAGAACTTTTTACTTACTGTTACTACTACTTTCATACTTTAGATATTTTCCCCGAAAAGCGTAGCTTCCGGGCTTTGTTTGTTGATAATGTTGTTTACTCTGTCTATCTCGGTGTCTACTTCCTTTTCCAACTTCTTACTAAGTGTTAGGTATTGGGAAGTTCTCGTTTTGAAGTAGTTCTTTTGCGCCTCTCGCATTTTTGCTACGGTGTCAAAAAATTCTTTCGCGTTCATAGCTTAACCGTTAAAATGGTAAGTCGTCGGTTTCTTCACTCGGTGGGAATGGTGTATTATCCGGCGCGGGATAATTTGCCGGGGCCGGCCCGGCGGCTGGCTGCTGGGTGTCTGTTTGTTCGGCCCTGCTACTACCGCCCAAAAGTTGTAATTCCCGAACCTTGCAATTTATACCGACCTGCATAGCTCCGCCCGCTTCGTAGGCCTTGGCCGAAAGCTCGCCACGAACAAATACGCGGGTTCCCTTCTTCAAGTAGTTTAATACTCCGCTTTCGCCGTATTTAAGGCAACTTACCCAAGTGGTACGCTCTCGCTTGGTTCCTTGCGCATCGGTATAGCTTTCGGTATGCGCTACGTTGAAAGCTATAAACTTTTGGCCGCTAAACTCTTTTACTGTGGCATCTGCGCCAAGATTGCCGATAATTTCTACTACTAACATAATTCTTTGATTTTTAAATGTTTATTAAGCTGCTTTTTCAAGTATAATACTAAGTTCTTCTACCAATGCTTCGCAAAGTACGCGGGCCATATTTACTTCGACCGCGTTACCTATGTACTTCTTTTGCTCGGCTTGGGTACCTACAAGTTTGTAATTCTTAGGGAATCCCATAATTTGCTTTAGTTCTGGTATCTTTAACATTCTCATTTTTATATCTGCAATACCGTAAATAGCCATGAATTCCTTTATTTTTCGCATCGGTTCGCTGTCGGTTTCGTAAACCTCAATAGCAAGGCTTCCGGTTTCTGTTACTACCCCAGTACGTATCCCCAATATTTAACCAAAGCGTACCGGTAGGCTTCAATACCCTAAATACTTCTACAAACACTTCTACTAACCGGTCTATGTATAATTCCGGCGTTTCTTCTAATCCTATTTGCCCGTCGTTGTCATAATCTCTAAGCCCGTAATATGGCGGCGAAGTAACGCAGCAATCTACGCTATTATCCGGCAGCATACGAAGCCCGCCAAGGCAATCTATGTTATGAATTATATTTGTTTCCATTGTATTATTATAATACGCTTTAGATGAAAATTATTTCTTTGATAGAAGGCTTTCTACCGCTTCGGCAAGCTGCCGAAATTCCGGGTTAAACCGGTTGTCGTCGTTGAACTTTCGCAGGTAGTAAACTACTGTACTGTGGTTATGCTTCATTTCGGCGGCTATTCGCATCATAGTAGCCCCTTCCTTCCGGCAAAAGTGCGCGAATATCATACGGGCGAAGACGTGCCGACGTGTCCGGCTTTCTCCTACAATATCGAAGAAGGAAACCCCCATAACGTCGGTTATTGCCTGCTTTATATCCGTGAATTCCGGTACTTCTTGGTAGATTATCTTTTTGCCGGTAAGTTCTGCTACATTCTTTTCAAGTGTAGCCCCCTTTGAGCGTCCCCAATCCGGTAGCAAGTAGATTGCGTGGCAACCAATAAGTAAAACTATGTCCATAGCTACGTGAAGTTCCCAAGGCGCGTTAAACGGTATCCCGTTTTTTGTAGGGTTTACTACCTCGTAACCTTGCGCTATAAGGTCTTCTTCTGCTTTGCTGAACTTGGCCTTTACTTCGTCGAATGGTAGGCCGGTAATTTGTCCCGATATATATACTTTCATAAGTTATTTTCTATAAGAATGATTTTCAAAAGCTATTTTATCAAACATTTCCGTAAACCGGTCGGCTACACGTTCCCCGTACTTGGTAGCCAATTCGTCCGTATTTAGGTTGCTGGTCATAATCGTAAATAATTGCCGGTCGTACCGGTAGTAAATCGTATCTACAAATGGGCTTATTTCGTTTCCCCAAACCTTAACTATGGAAGGTTCTACCCCTACGTCGTCAATAAAAAGTAAGTCCGACTTCGTTAGCCTGTCGAATCGTTCCGGCTCGTTTTTTGCCATTCCTGCAAGTTCCAAGGCCGAAACCGAAACTATACCTTTCCGTTCATGGGAATAAGCAGAAGCGTATAGAACGCCAATAAGCCGCCCAATAGACCGGGCTAATGTCGTCTTCCCGTTCCCAACGGTTCCGAAAAGGATTAAACCCGGTTTACAACCTGCATTAACCAGCCAGCGGGCCGCCTTGTTAATGTGGGTTATCGTTTCTTTGTCTTCTACGAATTCAAAGCCGCGCCTTCCTACTTCGTCTACGTAACATTCCCGCAGCATTGCCGGAACATCTTCTACGTAGCGGTCGATTTTAAAGCGTTCCTGTAAAGGTCTTTTTTGAAGAACTTCCCGGAACCGCTGCAGGTCTATCCGTTGCGGTTGCGCCGGTTGCTCTTTTTTGTCCGTTGTTTCCATTGCTACTATCGTTTATTCCGTTACGTTCCCAAGTTCTTACGGCGGCCTTCCAATCTTTCATAGGATTTTTTCCTACTTTCCAACCGTTGGCCGTGTAGTGGTCTATCCATTGTTGCGGGTCTACATTGTTCCCCCGTTCTTTGCAATAGGCCGCCACTTCGTCTAATGTTGGTTGTTTGAAAGTCCGCGTTTTTCCCCCTACACCCCCTTTACTCTCTACTATAATATCATTATCATTTATATACTCACTTTCAATATCAGTATTTGCTTGCTCGTTTGTATTAGCTAATTCTTCTTCGTTGCTTGTATTTTTGTTTAAGCTAATCAAAGAAGGGTTTCCGCCTTTTTTGCCTGCAAATGAACGCTTTATACTTATTTCATTGTCTAAAACCATGCGTTTTTGATATAGTGTATCATCGGAAAGGGTTAATACCTTTTCGTCTACCAATTCTACCAAAGAGCGGGTAATTACTTCTTCCGAATAGGGTAAGTGTTTAGAGATTTTTAAAGCAAAATTTTTAATTTGGTTGTCGGTTTGCTTATCCTTCTGTTTAAGCAAAATTTGTCCGTACTGTTCGCTTTTGTGCATAAGGCACATTAGCCGGATATATACGCCGGTTGCTTCTGCCGAACATTCCGCTAACTTTTCGTCCGTTAGAAAATCTTGGACGTATAGCGGTAAATATGGATTGTCCCTTAGTGCCATTTTTTTAATGTTAAAGGCTGCCCCAACCCGGAAGCTGGGGCGGCCGGTTATTACTGTTCGATAATCGCAATTTCGGGGCTTAACTCCCGAATTTCCGCTATTTGTTCGTCTATTACCTTATCCCTCATTTCCTCTATCATTTGATTTGCTGCGGGGCTGAAAAGCTGTAAATAAACGTCTGCGCCGTCGATAGTAGCGTAAACTTCTACCTGTACGTTTGTCGCTTCTACGCCTTTGAAAATTGGCATTTTGAGCGTGAAGGCTTCCGGCAGGTTGCTATTAACAACTTGGCCGTAACTCATTTTCATACTACCGTTTTCCTTTGTCTGCCTGTCCATTGATGAATTAACCGTAGCGGAAAAGTTTTTAAGGTCGTTTACCAACTTCATATTTTCTTCGCGAACCGGGAAGAAGGCACGGTTCATTTTCAAGAACTGCCCCAACTCGGAAGGTTCCCAGCTTTTCTTTTGGTTAATTCCGAATTCTTCAAATTTCGGGTGTAGGCTCAAAGAACCGGTAATTTTGCCGGTGGTGTAGTCGTCGTCTTCCGCTGTAATGAGAATAACGGTTAGTTTTTCCCTGTTTACTATTACGTGGCAACGCTTCGGGTTAATTTGGTCGGTTTCCGAAAGCCTTTTTTTAAGGAACTCTACCGGCGCGCCAATAACTCCGCTAAGATTGATTTTTACGGGCGGCTTCGGGTCGAGAATCTTAACGGCTGCACCTTCCCGTACAATAACTTCGGCCTGCGTAGTACCTTCGGCAAGGTTTACTACTACTTTTTTGTCTTCTGAATTCATACTTTTTAATTTTTAGAAATTAGTATTCTTGTTAATTGTTGGTACCTGTTCTTCTACCTAATTGGAAAATATTACCCTGCATTTCTTCCGGGAACGCCGGACGGCTCTCTATTAGGTCGCCTTCTTCGTTGTAGTATCCAACTTCGCGGGCGTCTGTGTCTACGAATTTGTAGCACTTTTCGGTAACATATTCGGCCTTGTTTTTAAGGCCGGTTAGTAACCGTTTCCGTTCGTCACTCAAAGGGTCAAGGCGGGCCTTAAACTCCTTTACAACCTCTTTCTTTTCTTCTTCGACATCGTTAATTTGAATGTCGGTTTCGGAAAGGTTTTCTTTCATCTGCGCTAATTGCTCCGGGGTAAACCGTTTCATGTAGCCTTTTTCTTCTACTTTGTCACAATTGCTTTCTAAGAAGTCGATACGCCTTGCGCCGGCTTCAATGTCTTTGCCTAATTCTCTGTCCATTGTTTTGTAATTATTTGATTAAAAGTAAATCGTTATAAATGTCGATGAATTGCGTACCGGCATACGCGGCGAGTTCACGGGTTTTAAAGCAAAGCCGGGAGCCGACACGCGTAGTCGTATACGTGGCCGCGTTATACGTAGTCGCGCAAGCGAAGCCCGCAGAATTAGGATTATATACGAACCAAGGCCAATACTTATACTCGTTGCTATTAGTCCAATCCGGCCGCCAACCTTCGTTAAGAGCTTCGGCTATTGTTTTCAATTTCCGGTAGGCTATTTCGTCCTTAGTGAAGCCAAGTTTCGTAAATACTTCTTCGTTTATGGGTTCAATACCCAAAACGGCGCAAGCGTCCACGTAGGTCTTTACGCGCTTCGTAATGTCCTTTGGGGCTGTTTTTGTTACGGCTTTCAATGTCGTAACTTCTACCCCTAACTTTTCGGCCAAGCGTTCGGCTTCTTTTGTTGCCGTATTTTGGTCGTCGTACTTAACAGTCGGCGCGCCTTGGCCTTCTGCGTAATTCATAAAAAAATCTTTGTTCATTGCTATAAAATTTAATTGTTGAATAAGTTACCTTGTTTCCCTTCCCTTGCTTGCTGGTAAAGGATTCGCCTTTGTCTTGCTATGCTTAACCGAACTTCCCGTATAGCGTCTTCGCGTCCCTTTAGGCTGTCTTCATACTCCAATAATTCCGCTTCGGTTTGCGCTATGAAGTAGCCGGAAGAAGTCGCAATTAAACCAGGTACAAGGTCGTTAGTCCGAATATGGTTTATAATCTTCCTTACCCGTGCGTCTGAAATCTTACAAGTAGGTTTTAAAGCGTCTACGATGTGCTTATTTGTAACTGCGCTTTCATGTCCTAACTTTGTCTTTAATCCCTTTACAAGAATCGGAAGAAGTACCCCGGTTTCGTAATCTGTCAAGGGTTGCGTTTCTTTGTCAAATCCTTTAATCATAACTTAAAAGGGTGTTTTGTTAAGTAATAATTCTAACCCCGATTCTGCTACGTGTACCCTTTTTCCGGTAGCTTCTTTTACGCCTTCTTTGAAGGCCTTAGCGTCGCTATTCCCGTCGGAAAGGTGTAGTAGAACTATGTTATTAACCGCGCTAATGTCGTTTGCCTGTAAGGCGTCTATACAATTGTCGTAGCTAAAATGGGATTGAATGGTACGGTTTCGCACGGCGGAAGGAATAAGCCCGGCGGCTATGTTCCGTTCCAATATGTCTAACCGGTAATTACATTCTATCAATACGTTATTAAGGCTTGCGAATGTGCAAGGCAAATAGTACGTATCGGTAGCGAATAGAATATTTCCCGTTTCTTCGTGGTTGATGAAGAAACCCAGCGGTTCGGCTGAATCGTGTTTAACGTCGAACGGAATAATTCGGAACCCACCCAGCCGGAAGAGCGAGCCGGCCTCGCAAATAAGCGGGTACCGGTCGCCTTTTACGGCTGTGTTCTTTATAGTTCCTTCCGAAGCCCAAACGGGAATACAAGCGGCTAACACCTCGTTAATGTGTCCGGCGTGGTCTTTATGTTCGTGAGTAATTAGGCAGCCTACAACCTTCGTTATATTGAAATTCAAAGCGCGCTTTACTTCGGAAAACTTTATACCAGCTTCCAAAATAAGGGCTTCGCGTTCGTTTTCCAATACGTAACAATTGCCCCGGCTGCTACTGCCTAATACTTTCAGAATCATAATTAAAAACCGGGTCTTTTAGTGTTATTACTTCCTTCTTGTGTCGCTGCAGACGTTGGCCCGGCCGGTTGTTGCTGGTCGAAATTGAGGGTTCCACCGGTATTGGCTTTCTCTTTTATTTCGGTAGCTACTTTGTCGGTAACGTCTTCGTATTGTGCATCTACGACGCTACTATGTTCGTCCGCCTCGCCAAAGTCGCAACCGGTTATATACTCATACAATGCCTTTTTAGCGCGTCTTTCTGCTTTTCCGCGTAATTGGTCGGGGCTGCTGTATTCGTCCTTCTTAACGGTCGCCGTTACGCTAAAACCGTTCTTTTCCCCGTTGTACTCGTAGTTGATTTTGCACGGTATTTCGGCAAAGCTGGGGTTCTGTCCTTTGTCAAACGAAACGTCGATAAAATATTTAACCCCAAGGCGGCGAAGTAAAGCGGTATAACCTTCCTTAGTTGGGTACATTCTTTCGGCAATAATATTAAATTGGTTTCCGGTGGGAAGAAGCCCAATACTTACCGCGTCTATAATTGCGTCCCGAACCACCGGAATAGTATATACCGGCAGGGCCGGACGGTTGCCGGAACGTGGGCGGCCGTTTCTGTCTGTAAGGAATCCTACCTTTGTGTTCATTAAAGGCATGAAAACTTTATTCATAACTTCGTCGGTCAAGGCTTCGCGCAATAGTGCTATTACGTTTACGGCCGTAAATGCCGCGCCGAAATTGTTTACTATTTGCAAGGCGGAAGCGTCTTTACAGGCTAATTCAAACTTTTTCTTAGCTGCATCGATTACCGACAAACCGGTTTCCTGTTTGTTTTCCGTACTCATTTTTGGTAATTTTTAGGAAGTTCGATAAAAAGGTACTCTATGTATAAATCCGGGAATTGTTCGCGGGCGTAACGTGCCAACGTTTCGTTTTTAAAGCAAAGCGGGGAGCCGACAGCCGTATCCGTATACGTGGCCGCGTAAGACGAATTCGCGTAAGCGAAGCCCGCAGAATTGATATAGAACCAATTGTAGTACTTCCATTCGTCCCAATTTGTCCAGTCCGGTTCCCAACCTTCATTAAGCGCGCGAATGATTACCGTTAGCTTGTAATACGCAATAATTGAACGGCGGTCTTTTTCCGGCAAATGGTCTACTACGGGAAGTTGTTTAGGGTCTAAACCCAACGCTTTACAGGCGTCCTCGAACGTTTTTACTTTGTTCGTAATGTCTACTTTTTTGCTCATAATTTGATTTTTTGAAATGTTTATACTATTGTTAGTTCTCTGTCGGTAGTTACTGTTAGCTTAATTAGCTGGGAAGAAACCGGGTATATTTCGTTTACCCCTTCGGCGTTATCTATGAAAATAGGCGCGCTTACTTCATGGAATTCGCAAAGAGTGTTTATGATATCCAGCCCGATATTTATTTTATCGGCGTTGTTGGTATCCATAAATTTAGCCCCTGTTGTTTTGCTAATTAGAATACAGTCCGGTTTTTCTCCGCCGTTTATTTGCGTGGAATACATACGGAAACTTACTAATTTGAACTTTTGGTTTACTCGGCGTTCCACTTCTTCCATGCGGTACTTTGTTAATTCGTCGGCCGTAAATTCCTGTTTTTCTAAGTCTGCCTTCTGCTGGGCTAAATCCTTTTCGCGGGCCAAAAGCTCGTTTTTCCGGGTATTGTTGTCGTCGATAACTGAACGAAGGGAAAGTTTACGTTTAACTTCGTCCAATTGGCCGGTAAGCTCCCGCTTCTTGGCCGTAAGCTCTGAATTATCGGAAGCCGGTAGTTCGCTTATGGTAGCGGATAGGGTTTTAACTTGGTCTTCCAAGTCCTGCCATTCGGGAAGGTCTGCGCCCTGTATCGTATTGCTCCGAACTTCTAATACCGGGGTTTCGTTTACGGTTTTTTCCAAGTTGGTAAGTTCTTCCAAAAGCTGCGCTTTTTTTGCTGCGGTAGTTTCCGTTAATCCGGTTAGCTTCGTATTAAGTTCTTCGCACTTGGCCGTAAGCTCTGTAATTTTCTTGTTTAGCTCGGAACCTTCGCCGCTAATCCTTTCTAAATCGGCGTCCTTCTTTTCGTCGAAGGCTTGTTTTGCCTTGGTCTTGGCGTTACTATCCAACTGCAGTACACTTGCATCAGAACAAAGGGTTTTGTAGATAGGGCAAACAAGGCCTTCGCTACTAACTTGGTAGGTTTCTTCGTTACGCTTGTACCACTCGTTGCGCTTCGCTTCTACCTTTTGTTCGGTTTCGCTTATTGCTGTTTGGTTTGTTGCGATATCCCGGCGCAAATCGGATAACTCCCGGTCGGAAGTTGCTACATAGTTATCGTATTCGCGCTTCTTTGAATCGTAGGAATTTCTTGCTTCGTTAGCCTTTGAATTCTTTTCGTAAGCGGCAGTACGCGCGGCCTCGTTAGCCTTAAATAATATATCTTGCTGCTTTGTGCGCAGGTCGTTTATTTGCTTTTGCGCTTCCTGCGTCTTTTGGTAGTGTTGGCGGGCTGCTTCTGCCTTATCGCTCATAGCCGTTTCTACTTCTTCCAATGCCTTAGTAAGCCGTTCTTTTTCGGCTTCCAATGCCGCGTAGTCGGGCGTTACAGGTGTAGCGCGGGTTAGTTCGTCTATACGGGCGGGGATTTTGTCTAATTCTTCTTGTATTTTCTTTTTCCGGGCGGAAATTTCGGCCTTAAATCCGGCTAAGTCTTTACCGGAAAGCTGGGTAAGAAGTGCGGCAAAATCCTTGCGGTTAGCTGCTATTTCTTCGTATGTAACGCCGCCGGCAATGCGAAGTAATATTTCGCGCTGTACGGGCCAATCTAAACCGGCAAAGTAAAGCGGGTTTGTAAGCATCTTAAAAAGCTGGTCTTCAATAAGGGCGGAAACCTTTGCTTTGTATTCGCCTTCCTTCATCGGAACCCCGTTATAGAAGTATTCCGTAGTATGCCCTTCGAGTACGGATTCCGCGCTTCCGCGTTTTGTTACCCATTTTTCATTATAGCAACGTCTAAGCGTTATTTCTTCGCCGTTTACGTCCAAAATAGCCGTTACTTCATGGTCTAACTTTTCGTAGGCTTTTCCGTCCGGGCCAACGGTTTTAATACCAAACTTCGTATCGCTATTATCGTGGGAATCCTTACCAAATAGAACCCATGTAAAAGCGTCGTTTATCGTACTTTTTCCGGTAGCATTTGCGCCCCGTACTTCCGTAACTTCGCCGAACTTTACGGTTAAGTTTCGGATACCCTTAAAATTTACTAACCGTAATTCTTTTAATATTACTTTTTTGTCCATATCTAAAAATTATTTATTGGTTCGTTTATTTTTTTGTTGTTCTTGAATAGTAGCCCAGCGGCAGTTAGAAGGTTCGTAATTTCCGTTTACGTCTATCCTGTCTATCGTTAGTTCGTCGGAATATCCGTTATCCGTAGCCCAAGAATGAAAAGCGGAAAAATCGTTTATCCATTCGGCACATACTTGAATCCCGCGACCGCCGTAATTTTTATAATCCTTTCTTTGTGGGTTGTTGCAACGTGCTTTCATTGAACACCAGGCAACAAATAGGCGCATATTCTTTTTATCCGAACTTAGAAGGCCGTGTTTTTTATTCCCGGAAACTTCTTTTTGTAGGCACCCGCAACTTTTAGTATTACCGTTTTTTAAGTTGTAAGCTATGGCCTCTTTTGTCTTTCCGCAATCGCATAGACAAAGCCAAAATGTTTTACGTCCAACCTTTGGTAATTCCTTCGTTACGGTAAGCCGTCCGAATCTTTGGCCTGCTAAATCTTCCTTCTTCATCGTTTACCCCTTTTCTCTTTTTTGCCGGCAAGCTCCAAGGCCTTAGCGGCTTCTACTACTATCAAGTTCCCTACTTGGGTAATTGCGCCGTCTATCTTGCCGCTTTGTTTTAACCGGCTGGCGGTCGTCTTAGAACACCCGAATAGTTCCGCAATACCGGCGAGGCCATAAACGAAGTGCTTATTATTGCCGGTAGTATCTATCAATACTTGGGGTTTATTTCCTTGCTCTAAAAGCTCCAATAATTCCCCGGCCGTTAGGTCTATAATCCTTTTGTTTAAATCTGTCATTGCGCAAACTCCTGTAATTTGGCGGCGTCGCCAGCAACTCCAATAAGAAACCTTTCGTAGTCTGATATCGGCATATCATTACGACGGTCTATTACTTCGTCGTCGCGCATTGTTTTAACTTCGCCGGTCTGAATGTTGGTAACGACTTTTACGCGGTCGCTAAAAGTGTGTATCATCAAATTTTCGGCGGTTACAAACTCGGTATTCCAATTTAATTTTGTTCTATCCATTGCGTTAGTTTTTTAAGCGTCAAACAAACCGGTAAAATCTTCTTCCGCCCTTCTTGAACCCCTGTAACCTAACCGTACTTCGGCGGTTCTGCTACTCCGGGAACGGAAAAACCGGAAGGCGTCGTTAGGCCCCAAAACATCGCTTTGAACAAAGGCAAATAGGATTACCGAAGCTACAATAGCGCGTTTAATCGGGGAAAGCTCAAAAGAAACACCGTGCTTAGTGCAAAACCACCATACGCAAAGCTCGGTAGCCTTTTGTATTCCGATTTTCGCAAAAATGTTGCGGGTGGTGTTCTCTACGGTTCTTTGGGAAATGTAAAGCCGGTCGGCGACTTCCTTTTTTGCGGCACCCCAAGCCAATAGTTCGGCTACTTCGGTTTCGCGTGGCGTTAGTCTTGCTTCGGCTCTCATGCTTATTTCCCCCAAAAGTTGTTAGTTACACCGTATTTGCGAAATACGGCTTCTACCGCTGCCGCTTGGCTTGCCTTCGGCTCAACCTTACCCAGCTTGTACTGCGTAAATGAATTACGGTTGTTAATTCCCAAGGCTACCCACAGTTCCGCTGTGGCGGCTTCTACGTCCTTTACTTGAAGTTGTACGAAGCCGGCGTTAAAGCCTTCTTTGTAAATTGTTTCGCTCATTTTTTTGCGTTTTTAATTATGATTATTTGAAATATAATGTTACTTGTAACCCGCGGCGTAGCTTGCACTTCGTACTGTCTTTTCCGCTTTCAAGGGCGCGGGTAACAAATTTATTTGCAAGCTCAACACCTATTAACTGAACCAAGCCGGAAACGCCTACAAGCGTGTTTATCCGCTGGCCGTTATCTCCCAATCCGTACACCTTTAAAAGGAAGTTCCGGTTTATGAAAGTCGTCTTTTGTGGCTCCATAAAACCGTTAGAAGTATTTAACTTCTTGCCTTCGCTACCTAATCCGGCTACCGGAAGGCCTGCTACGGCTGTCTTAATGGCTGCTTTTCTGTTCATAAATCAATTATTTTGTTAATTTGGCGTAAACACGCTATTTGCGCGTATTACCTTAATTCGTTATCTTTGCCAATGATTTAATTTCATACTGCAAATATACGGTATTTATCCCGTATTAAACAAATTATTTACGGTATATTTTCAGATTATTCCGTAAATAAAATACAAACAGCTGATAATTAGCGAGATAATTTTATGCCCGAAAATGAAGAAATAGTAAAAGTGGCCTTTGATGAGTATAAAAAATACTACCTGCGTACTGTTTTGCTCGAAATTTTCGGGAAAAACAAGCCGTTGGACAATGGCGAAATAAAAGATTTGCTTTTTAATGAAGTAAGGAAGGAAAGCGAAGTTTTCCGCAAAACAACCATGTCGGAAGTTATGCAAGAATACGATTATATCGCAAGAATAGATTACTTAAAGTATGATGATACCGCGAATAAAGTAACCATATCCGAATATGGCTTAAAGGCGTTAAGGGAAGGAACTTTACAAAATATGGCAAGTTCGGCGTTCTTCGGGTACAAAGGATTGCTTATTAGTAACAATAGTTTTAAAGTGGCTAAAACGGCGTGTTGGATTACCGCCCTTGCCTTGCTTGCTGCCTTAATTTCCATTGTCGTAGCTTTATGTAAATGAACCAAATAAAATATTTTATTGGATAAAAAGAAAATATCGAAGTAATGTTAAACAGGTTATTGTCGTCATACAATTTTTTGTGCAATTTGACAAAAGAATGGGCTGCGTCAGCATTTATAATAAATCCGTTGCGTACCCCGAACCACCATTGTAGCATCGTTATGTTTGATAGTTCTTTTTCTGATAACGATTTATCAATGAGATGCGGACGAATATTGACAGCATCTTGAAATATTTTTATCATTATTGAATGTTGATTATCCATAACAAATTAAATTTTCGCAAATATACGGT
This sequence comes from Bacteroidales bacterium, assembly GCA_031553765.1. Classification (GTDB taxonomy): domain Bacteria; phylum Bacteroidota; class Bacteroidia; order Bacteroidales; family UBA932; genus JAITMY01. Next base: position 444,965 of record JAVBKY010000003.1, on the reverse strand, counting down.
ATTTATCCCGTAATACAATAATAAAAAATGAAAGAAAGATTAATAGAATTTTTGACTCATTTGGGTATAGGCCAACTAAAATTTGAAGAAAAAGTAGGCCTTTCAAGGGGATTTGTAAATAAAGTTGGCGATAATATTACTATAAAAACGCTCAATAAGATAGAAAAAGAATGCCCGGAACTAAATATAAATTGGCTCAAAACGGGTATAGGTTCCATGTTGAAGACTGAAAGCGAAGAAGTAGAAGTTATTTATGTCCCTTTGCTTCCAATATCGGCGCAAGGTGGTAGCTTAAATGATTTTGTAGTTTCTGTAAAGGATAGCGATTGCGAAAAAATTATTTCTCCAATAAAAGGGGCGGATTTTGCTATGACGGTTTCGGGGGATAGTATGGCCCCGGAATATCCCAGCGGTTCAAAAATCCTTATCAAAAAGATAAATGAAAATTCTTTTATTGAGTGGGGCCGGTGTTACGTACTCGATACTTGTAACGGTTCCGTAATAAAAAAGCTGGTAGCCCCCGAAGAAGAAGACCCGAAATTTGGGCTTAAATATGTTACTTGTGTGTCGGTAAATCCGAATCCAATTTACAAACCGTTCCGGGTTCCTACCGATGATATTTTTGGAATATATAGAGTTTTAATGTTACTAACTGAAAAATAAAATATTTATGAAAAAGATTTTCTTATTACTTACTGTTTTGGCTTTCGTTTTCGCTGGTTGTTCAAAAGATGATGACCCAATAGAAAATACACCCAACCTTTCAGAAATAAAAATATCAAAAGAAAAAGTAGGTGTAGGGCAATTAATTGTAGCAAGTTGCAAGGTTTCGGTTCCAAACAATGACACGCTTAATTTGGCGTATGAATGGAAAGACGACTACGGGTTTATATACAACAAAAAAGATTTGAATTGGCGACCAACTAAAGCCGGAAATCAAACAATAACTTTAACCGTTAAAAATGGGAGCCAATCTACAACTAAAACAACAAATGTAACTGTTTACGATTGTGATTATCGTTTAACTTTATGGAATGAAAATTCGGCAGATGTAATGATAAGCGAAATGCCTAAAAAGCCCGTTACGTCTTACCTTCCTGATTATCTTTTCTACTTGGACGAAAACGATAATACAATAGGCCATGCTTATGTATTAAACAGTAACCTTAATATTATCGGCGGGATGGATTTATATACAAAAAAGTATAGTTTTGGGGAATACAATGGCTATTATGAAGATTATAAAAAATACCGTCAAGAACTAATAGCTAAGTATGGGAATCCTGTAAGCGAAAACAAAATATTAGACCCTTCGGCAGTAGATGAAGAAGAATTTTTCGGGGATTATGTTCTTTTAGGAAAATTAGAATTTCAATCTAAATGGGAAACAAAAACTACAAACATATTATTGAACTTAAAAAAAGGTAGTACATCCGGTACGGTTTCCCTTGCTACAATTTACACTAAAAAATAAACGTCATTTTTAAGCCATACAACCGCGCGAAATATCCGAAGCAATACTTCGTATCACTTCGCGGCGAAAGTGGCACAAATCGAAAATTTAAGCAAAATAACAGCTATAATATGTTTGATATGGAAACAATCGAAATAACAATAGCCGAATACTACGATAATCCGAAGTATTACGCTTGTATGCCGGAAACGGTGTTTAATGCCTTGGAAATTGCTTTTTTGGACGGCAATGAAATAGCCAGCGTTCCTAAGGCTGAATTTGAAGAAATGGTAGAAAATTTTGAAAAGTCCACAGCGTATATATAATAGTAATTATAAGATATATTTATATACTATTATTATATATATACTCACTTTCAGTGTTTGCTTGAAAGTTTGCTTAACCAAATCTACAAGCAAAAAGATAAACAACGGTTAAGCAAATTATTTCAATCCGTTATTGTTCAATGAATTAACTTTTTCTATTTTCTGTTTGTGTTTTTTACTGTATTTTGAAGTAGTGGCGAAAAAACAAACAAAACCGAAGTAGTGGCGGAAGCAAAATTTAGGCAAGTGGTTGTATTATTGGTTAAGCAAATAGAATAAGCAAAAGGATAAGCAAATTATATTGAAATGGATAAACAGTTAGTAAAAAGAACACCAAAAGGCCCCAAAATAATAACCCCTGTTGAAGACGGGGTAAACCGTCGTTTTTTTCAAGCTATCGAAGCTCTTGTTTCGCTTGGCAAGTTATCCGCGTTGGAAGCCTTTTGTAAAGAAGTCGGTTTAAGCGCGCCGCGCTACCGTGAAACTCGGTTTACCTATGGAACTACCCCAAGAATAGATAAGGTTTCACGCTACAAGTCTATCGAAGTAGAAGGGCTTTATTACCTGGTATATAATTATTCCGTTTCTGCGGACTGGCTTTTGCTTGGTCGTGGGACTATGTTTAACGCTAAAAATATATAATTATGTGGAAACATTTTATTACTATTAAAGTAGAAAAAGAAGAATTTATAGTTATAATAGAATTGGGTTTTGAAGTTACAGGAATAGAACCTATAAAACCCTTAATTCCTTATGCTATCCAATCTCAATACCCAACCTTAAAAGGGAAGCAATATACTATTGTCGGCCATGTCATTGAACATATAAAATGAAACGAACCGTTAAATTCGACCTGTTCCCCAAGAAGGTAAACGGCGTATTGGTAGAATGTAGGCCTATACGTATCCGGGTAAGTTATGCCGGGTTCCGGGTTGATATGCGGTTAGGGTATAGTATAGAGCCCGAAAAATGGGACGCCTTGGCCGGGCGCGCAATAGCCGGGGCAAAGAACCGGTACAAACAAACTGCCGGGGAAATAAACAAGGCTATCATAAACGCCGAATCCCAAATAGAAGAAATATTTTCCCGGTACGAATTATTGGAAAAGCGCGCGCCTAATCCTACGGAATTGAAAACTTCCTTCGACGAACTTTCCGGGCGAAAGGAACCGGAACCCGAAGAACCGGGGAAAAGGTTTTACGAAGCCTACGCCGAATTCATGGAAACAATGGGCCGGCAGAACAATTGGACGAAGGCAACCTTTACAAAATTCAATTCGTTACGGGAACACCTGCAGAACTTCGACCGGAACCTATCGCTTGAAAAGTTAACGGAAGAAACCCTTCAAGGATTTGTAGCAAGCCTTCAAGCTGCCGACCTTCGGAATACTACAATTTCTAAATATATGGGCTTTGTACGCTGGTTTCTCCGGTGGGCTCGAAATAAGGGGTATTATACCGGTATGCTTCACGAAACATTTAAGCCGAAGTTCAAAGGTACAGACGGCAACGCAAAAGAAGTTATATACTTGGAATGGGAAGAACTGCTTAACCTGTATTCTTTCAAGTTCCCGGCCAACCGTCCCGCACTTCCGGCCGTTCGTGATGTCTTTTGCTTTTGCTGCTTTACCGGACTTCGTTACTCCGATGTAGCAAAGCTAATGCGTAGTGATGTCCGCCCAAATTATATAACGGTGGTAACTCAAAAAACGGTAGACGGGCTTATTATAGAGCTGAATGATTATAGCCGCGCTATATTGAAGAAATACGAAGGAATACAGCTACCTAATAACCTGGCCCTGCCGGTTATTAGTAATGTAAAGATGAACGAACACCTTAAAGATATGGGCGAATTAGCGGGTATAGTAGAACCGCAAAGAATCGTTTATTTCAAAGGTAACCAACGCTACGAAGAAGTTCTTCCGAAGTATGCGCTTCTTACTACCCATTGCGGTCGGCGTACCTTCATAGTAAATGCGCTAAGGCTGGGGGTTCCGTCCGAGGTAATAATGAAGTGGACGGGGCATAGTGATTTTAAGGCTATGAAGCCCTACGTTAAAATAGTCGATAAGCTAAAGGTTTCCGAAATGGAAAAGTTTAACACGAAGGTTATAGAGAAAAAAGGATTAGAACCTAAAAAACGGCAAACCCGGAAAGGAACCCAATAACGGGTTATCCATTTGGTAACAATTGGTTTTTGTCGTATTCAACAAATTTTGTGTACTCTCCACTTATTCACGGGGTTGGTAACAATTGGTAATAGTCTGAAATATAGTTCTTGGAGCCTCTCTCTCCGCTAGGAAGTGAAAAAGGCAGAGTTCGTTGAGAACTCTGCCTTTTTCACTTCCTAAATACTTGATTTTTATCATAAATTTCCCCTAACCGATTTTTTTCGTGTTTCCATTGCTCTACGACAATCAAGGTGAGTTTACTTACCCCGATCATGGTTTGGACGAAATCTATTTTTTGGTCTACTACAAAGTTGTCAAATGCTCCTACCCTAATCCCAATCTTCATTTCAGTTTTGCCAATCTTATTAAGGGTTGGAGGCATGTGTTTGTCACTTAAATGAATATATGCACAAGTATTTTTGTATAATTGGCTTGTACCATTAAAATATTTTTCAAGCTCTTTTGCTAGATAGGAGTCAGTTAAATTCTTGCCTTTATGATCTTTATAATCTCTTATCTCTTTGCCGTCTATGAAGTGTGACATGAAATCTTGAGAATCCTTTACTAATGTTGAGGCAAAGAATCTTAAAGCATTATCCAATTGAAGTCGAATTAAAGATACTGCTGAAAGATAATTTTTATCCTTTGAAAGAGTTATGAAAGCCTTTATCAAAGACAGAGCTCTATTATTTACCGTTAGAGCAAACAAATCAAGAGCATAAAGTTTATTATTCCCAGCCTCCATTATTCTTTTGGAACTTTGCAGAAACTCGTTTTCAAACTTTGATAGTTGAAAAATGGCATCATCAAGAAATCTCTCCTTTTCGTCACTCATGGCTTGACTCTGTTTACATAGTTATTTGTCAAGTTCCCCCTCGTCTAATTCCCTGCCCTGCTCCTCTAGCCAATCATCTTGACATGGGAAATAAGGATTATATCCAAGGTAAGACCCAACAACTTCTTCGGCTGTATACATGGGAAACTCTTTATACAACGCTTCACGATATTCTTTGTCAATTTTGTACTGTCCAAACTCTAACACCTCTTTAGGTGGAACGCACACGAGTATCTCCTCCTTTTCAAAATCATGTGCTTTTTTACCACAAGTTGGACATTTGCCACTTAAATTTGCCATGTTGACTGTTTTTAATCTCTTTAGGTATAATTCCTCGAAGCTCTGCTTCGAAATAACAAAAATTTCAAATAGTAAATTCATACCTCGTCAGCTCTGCTGCGAGGTTATTGATTATACCTAATAACTAACAACACTAGCAAATGTACCTATAAAAAATATCTAATAGAATTGAATGTTAATTGTTTTTCGACAAGTTAATCAAGGCTGCTTATCCATAAGTTGCCTCGGGGCTTTCGTATGCAAAGGTTGTTTCACTCGTGGATATAAGTGTCTTTTATGAAAAAAATTCAATAAAATTTCCTACATTTGACTTCTTCCATAAACCCATCTAAAAATTTAATATTTATGATCCAAATTGTTGCCGTTCACACTGCTATGGCGCTGGTAGAATCTACTACCCAACTCTTTAAGGAGCACCTGCCCATGGTTAAAATCAACAACATTGCCGATGATTCGCTTATTCAGGAGGTGATAGCCAACAACGCTGTTACTCCTGCCGTGCGTCGTCGCTTGTTGAGCTACTATCAGGCTGCAGCCGGTTCGGGTGCTACGCTCATTTACAACACCTGCTCATCGGTGGGTGCGGTGGCGGAAATGGGCAACTTGATAGCCCAGTGTCCTGTGTTTCGCATTGACGGTCCCATGGCTGAAAAGGCGGTGGTGAGCGCAAAGCGTATTGGCGTAATTGCAACGCTGCCTACTACGCTCGGTCCAACGGTTGACTTGCTTCGCCGTAAGGCTACCGAGGCCGGACAAATTGTTGAGGTAGTGGAAGGACTTGCCGATGGCGCGTTTGCCGCAGGACAGTCGGGAGATTCCGCTAAGCATGACCTGCTGATTCAGCAAGCCGCGGAGAAGTTGGTGGATAAGGTAGATATGATTGTACTGGCGCAAGGTTCTATGGCGCGCATGGAGGCGAAGTTGGCGGAGATAACGGGAAAGACGGTGCTGTCGAGCCCGTTGTTGGGTGTACTTGGAGTGAAGAAATTCTTGCAGGAGCAAGGGTTGATTTAATAATTTCAAATTCCATATTTCAAATTGCCCTTCGCACGTGGTAAAAAATTTGAAATCTGAAACTTGAAATTAAACTTATAGCTATGAAAAAACGAAACATAGTACTCCTCTTCCTGGTGCTAATCGGGATGATTACCTTCCTTGACCGGATTAACATCAGCGTGGCGGGGGCAACTATTATGCACGACCTTGGCCTTACCACGCAGCAGTGGGGGTGGGTGCTGAGCGCGTTTATTATTTCCTACGGGTTCCTCCAAATTCCGCTTGGGGCTTGGGGCGACAGGCGCGGACACCGTTTTGTGCTGGCGGTAATTGTGCTGTGGTGGTCGGTGTTTACGTGGTTTACGGGTATGGCAAACGGATTTATTTCGTTGCTCATTATTCGCTTTATGTTCGGTATTGGCGAGGCGGGTTCGTACCCCTGCATGACGGGCGTTATTAGCCGCTGGTACCACAAGTCCGAAACGTCGGTAGCGCAAGGCTACATTTGGGCGGCAAGCCGTATGGGCGGTGCGCTCACGCCTTTTTTGGTAATACCCATGATTAGCGGTTTGGGCTGGCGTTGGACGTTTTATACCTTTGCCATTATAGGCGGTGTGTGGGCTGTTGCGTGGTACCTGTGGTACAGGAATAGCCCGGCGAAGGTGAAAGGAATTTCATCGGCAGAGTTGGCTGCGCTACCCGAGGCTGCGCCTGAAAAAGAGAAGGTAAAAATTCCTTGGAAAAAAATACTCAGGAGCCAACAATTTTGGTTGATTTTGTCCATGTACTTTTTCTACGCTTGGGCCAGCTGGTTTTTCTTCTCATGGTTCCCTACCTTTATGGAGTTGGGTCGCGGATTTGCTAAGAATGAGTTGACGTATGCTATTGCTGTTCCGTTCCTTATGAGCATGATAGGCAATATTGCGGGAGGCTATCTCAGCACCAGAATGTCGAAAAGATACGGCTTGAAGGTGGGACGTAGATTGTTGGGTGCGGGTTCACTATTTGTGTCAGCCATATTTATGTTTTTGGCGGCGTTTATTCCGGGTAAGCTGCAGGTGTTTGTGTTTATGTCGTTGTGCTTTGGAGTAATTGACCTGATGCTGCCGAGCGCATGGGCCATCTGCATTGACATTGGGAAAAAGTATGCGGGTGCTATTTCGGGAGCGATGAATACGGCGGGAAACCTGGGGGGATTTGTCTGCGCAACGGTATTTGGCTATTTGGTGAGTTCAACGGGCAACTACAACTTTCCGCTGTTTATTATTGCGGGAATGCTGGTGGTGAGTTCTATCTTGTTTTTGAGGATAGATCCAACAAAGTCGCTGGAGGAGTAATGGAACGCGGATGACGCGGATAGGACGGATAAACGCAGATTAATACAATAGGCACGAAGACGCAAAGGGTGGCTCTTCGTGCCTGTTGTGGTTTAAAATGCTACTCCGATTCTCATGCCAAAGGTGAGGGTGAGCCAGCCGAAGCGGTCGATAAAACCGTGGTGGTACTGTAACTCCGTGGGCTCTCCAATACCTACGCCTGCGCCAACAAAGCCATCAAAAACCCACAGCCCCATTACCCACTGGTAACCGGCATTGGCTAAAAGGGTGTGCATGGATGAGTTGATTCTGCCTGAATTTTCAGAGTCGTAATCAAAGATGGAGACCGCATATTCGGGCCTGACATACAATCCATTAAGCGGGCTTTTCGATTTTTCTGTAAGAATGAATTTATAAGCCGCGCGAAACAATCCTCCCTTGGGGTTTACATCAAACTTGTCAAACCCAACACCAATAACTCCTCCGGTTAGCTCAAGCGATTGTTTGGGAACAGTGGCGCGCTCGTAGGTCAATTTTGCGGAGCCGGTGGCAAACGATAGGAAGGTTGTTTTTAGAGAGTTTTTCTCGTGAGCCTGTACAGATATTGCTGTGAGAATAAAAAGAAGTACAACCGTGTTTAGTCTTTTTTGTAGAGAGTATTGCAAATGTTTGTTTTTAAATTGTTCAATTTTTTATGTGACTATTCGCAATTATGCACCCAATAATAGTGAACTCCCTGCGGGAGTTGATGCAAGATATTATTAGGTGTACTTAGATAGTTTTTCAAACACTTCCTTCAACGCCTCTTCACTACCCACATTGCCGGGGAAAATAATGTACGGCATGTTGGGAAAATGGTTGTCGCTACCCGTGCGTACTGTTGGAACTCCCGACAAAATTTGTCCAAGCACTCTTGCTCTTTCTATCTCCAATCCCTTAGTTAGAATATCGTGCGAGGTAATGCCACCTTTTGCCACTAGGTAAGCGGGTTGGAAGGGTAGATTCCGCACAATCTCCACCAAGAAATCCGATATCTTTTGTCCGTTCAATTGGCGTAGCACAGGATCGTCGGAACGACGCTCGGTGCGTGAGGTGTACACTACGGGAACGACACCTTGCTGATGAAGCGCGAGCAGCTGCTCCTCCGTTTTCTTTAGTAGCTCCTCGGGTGAGCGTAGTATCTCATCTACATCCACCATCACGCCTGTAACGCCCGATGCATTGAGCAATACCGACAGCTGCGTTGTACTCTTTTTTACGTGCGAACCTACAATGAAAATGCCGCTACCATCTTTTCTCGAAATGATTTCCGTACTCAACAGCGCAGTATCGGAAATGCCACTCAACGCCTTGGGTAGTGATGATGAGGTGCGAAGTATAGCAGCCGATTTTTCGCTTTGGTTGAACGCTTGCAAAAAGGCGAGAGAGAATTTTCGAAGGTCGCAGTAGTCAAAAGCATCTACTGTTACATATTGTTTACCACGCTCGGCTTCAATGGTTTTTGTAATCGAATCAACATCTTGATTACGAAGTATATTAAGACCAATACTGCCAACTTGTGATGTGGTAATTTTTTCGTTTGATTTTTCGCGAATATACTCCGTTAACTTCGATTGGGTGTAACCAAAAACGTTATCGCGGGCAAATTCAGTTTCGGAAACAGGAATTAATTTTTCACCCTCCTTCATGTAGTGCGTACCCTCAATGGTGTAGCGTCCTGCTTCGAAAAATGCCGGAATAAAAAATACGGGTAGCCCAAGTTGCATGCCTCTTTTTTCAACTTCCTCGCGCATGGTTTCAGGCTCCAGCGGGAAGTGTCCGCGTAGGGTAGAGTCGCTACGGCTGATGAAGATTAAGCGAAAATTCTGCGTTTCGTTAACCTTTAGCACAGCGCTCATAGCCTCGCGTATGGTTTGCTCCGCTTGCTGCGCGGTCATGGCGCGGGTATTTGCCAACAGGTAGAAAAACGGTTTGTCGTCGGCAAAGGCGGCCTGCAGATTTTCCTCACACCAGTTGGTGAGAAGGTAGTTGCCGTGCACGGTTTGTATGCCCGTAGGGTCGTCGTCCAGCACCACAATTTTAATGCGATTTTTTTGCAAAAATTCTGCAATTTGATTGCGGAGATTTTCGCTGTCGGAGGTCGGATATTTTTTTTGAATGTCGGAGAAAATCATAGTTTATCTTTGTTGACCCCCAACCCCCTAAAGGGGGCTATAACATTGTGCATTTGCCTGTAGCGTCATTGCGAGCAAAGCGCGGCAATCTCACATTTTGCACCGTTGGCGCAATCAAAAGATTGCTTCGTCGTTCCTCCTCGCAATGACGCCTCGAGAAAAAACTTATTATAACTCACTGCTGTTATAGCCCCCTTTAGGGGGTTGGGGGTGAAATTATCCTCTTAATTTATCAATCCCAAATATCTGTCTTGCCTCTTTTGCGGTAGCGGGCTCGTGCCCCATGGCGCGAATGAGCGCTACCACCTTTTCCACCAGCACAGCGTTGGTAGGTGCCAGCTTGCCGGGAGCGTAGTAAAAGCTATCCTCAAAGCCCACACGCACCACGCTTGCACCCATTGATATGGCACAGGCCAGCATGTTGAAGCCCTGCATTTGGTCGTTGTTGAGGCCCCAGTGCGAGTTAGGTTCGGTGAGCGAAGTCATGTATAGCAGGTTGCGCGGCGTATCGGAAAGGTTGCTGGCAGTACCTGTACCAAGGCAGAAGTTGTAGTGCATGGGGCGACTCAGCACACCTTCATCAGCCATTTTTTGACAGGTTTCAACCATGCTCAGGTCAAAGATTTCCAGCTCGGGCACAATCTTTTTTTCGCGCATGCGGGCTGCCCAAAAACGAATTTCAGGGAGCGTATTTACGTACACCGATTCGCCAAAGTTCACCGAGCCCATGTTGAGCGACGATACCTCTACGCGCGGCTCGTTGAGGCACACGCAGCGCTCCTCGAGGGTGAGCGACGAAAGTCCTCCGGTGGAGCCTTGTATAATCATGTCGGTTTTAGCCGTAATCATGTCCAGCGTTTTGCTGAAAACCGTGAGGTCGAAAGTTTGTTCGCCGTTCAGCTCGCGGGTATGCAGATGCACTTGCGAAGCGCCCGCCTTGGCGCAGTTGGCGGTGTCTTCGGCAATGGCTTCGGGAGAAAGTGGGTTGAAACACCCAGCGGGAATTTCCTTGCCCACGTGGCACACGGGAGCAACGGTAACTACAATTTTACGACTTTTCATTTTGGGTAAACTGCTTTAAATTTCTTTGTAAATATACTGAGAAACTGTTTAAATTTTAACCACGGAGACACAGAGAATACTGAAAATGCAATATTTCAAATACTTAACCTGCATCTCTGCTCTCTCAGAATTTCTATCAAACTACTGATAAAGTTTAGAAATACAGAGATCAATAAGTTTTTTTTGGTGTTCTCTGTGTCTCCGTGGTGAGTATGTTTTTAATCAAAAATTTATCAGCCCCTCCAACTCCTTTTTGTTCGTTAGGGTAATTTGCTTTCCGCTGGTTGATAGCATCCCATCGGCTACCATATTTTTTATTTCGCGCTCAAGTGCCTGACGTGATACGCCGAAGTATTCGGCGAGCGCCGCATGCGTTTTGTCGGGATGTACGGTGTTGGAGCCTGATTTTTGCGCCAGCTCAATCAGGTGTATGGCTAACTTTTGTCGAATGGTACGTAGTGACATTTGCAGCTTGCGGCTTAACCGCACGGCAAATGAGGCTGAAATATCGAGGTAGTTTTGCAGTAGCGCCTCGCTACGGGTAAGCATCTTGAGCACAACCTGCTTAGGGATAATAACGGCGCTGCTTTTTTCGGTAGCCGTAACCTGCACCGGAAACCTATTTTGCGGACCAAACAAAAACAAGATAGCCAGCGGATTGGGTGCCACTATATCCTCTACCTTCATTACCTTACCCGAAGGATTGCTCATTTCACCCTTGGCGGCACCTGAAAGTAAGATAATTAGTCGGTTGCAAGGCTCGTCCTGCAGGGCAAGAATTTCGCCACGCTCAAAGTGTGTTTCTTTTACTTTAAACTCAGCCAAAAGGAGCTCAACTTCCCGTTCACTTATTCCGGCAAACAGCGCTATTTTAGTTAAAGCCGTATAGTCCATATCCTACTTTTTGGACAAATATATACAAAATGCAACAAAGGTGTCAAAGTGGGGTAAAGCATAGGTGGTATTTTTGCATAAAAAACAGATGAAACGGACTATAATTAAAATTGACGAAGCGCGCTGCAACGGTTGCGGTGATTGCGTAACCGGCTGCCACGAAGGAGCGCTGCAGCTTATCAACGGCAAGGCTGTAATGGTAAGCGAGCTGTACTGCGACGGACTTGGCGCTTGCATTGGCGAATGCCCTGTAGGCGCTATTACTTTGGAGGAACGCGAGGCAAAACCTTATAGCGAGTTGGCCGTAATGGAGCGTATTGCACCTAAAGGTGAGGCGGTAATACTGGCACACCTAAAGCACCTGCGCGAGCATGGCGAAAAGGAGTTGCTGCGTCAAGGTTTAGAGTACATAAAAAGTAACAACATTGATTTTGATATGGAAAAGTTGAACGAAGAAAAACCGCTGGCTTGTGGTTGTCCTGGCTCTATGCAGCGCGACCTGCGCCGTAGCAATGAGCCTGTATCGAGCGCTAACCTAGTACAGGAGCAACCCTCGGAACTACGTCAATTTCCCGTGCAGCTGCACCTGCTCAACCCCTCAGCACCGTTTATGCATGGTGCCGATGTGTTGCTGGCAGCTGACTGTACGGCTTTTGCAGCGGGTAGCTTTCACAACAAGTTTTTGAAAGGAAAAATGCTTGCTATAGCCTGCCCGAAGTTGGATAGCAACGCACAGTCGTACGTTGACAAGTTAACAGCTATGATGGATGATGCAAAAATCAATACGCTTACGGTACTCATTATGGAGGTACCTTGCTGCGGAGGGCTAATGCGTATGGCGCAGATGGCTCGCGAGCAAGCCCAACGTAATGTGCCGGTAAAGGTGATAATGCTCTCGGTACAGGGTGATGTGGTGAGTGAGGAATGGATTTAAAAGCTATCTTTGTATGCATGAACAACCAAATAGAATACGAAAAGCATACGGTTGAAAAAATGGTGAGCTTGTACTGTCGCCGCTCCGAGGGTAATAAGGAGTTGTGTTCTACCTGTAAAGACCTGCTGGATTACGCTTATAACCGCCTCGACGACTGTATTTATGGTAACTCTAAACCCCCTTGTAACCGCTGCTCTACATACTGCTACAAGCCTGCCATGCGCGATCGCATAAAGCAGGTGATGCGGTTTTCGGGGCCAAGACTTATGCTATATGCACCGGTAGCAACGCTGAAGCACATGTTGCAGCGTATTCAAGGAGCATAGTGACTTGAAGTAAATTTTGGCTTGCGGGAGTGATGTCCCGTAAAATAGGTTAATGCCTTGTAAAAACCACGAAAATATGCTGCTTTAAAGCTATCTTTGCGAGAAGATAAAGTAGAGTGTTTTTATGGAAAAGATGGCTTCTAACGCCAAATCACTGGACGAGATTAGCGACTTTGTTTCAGAATATATTGCTACGCTAATGGGTTGTGGAGTACACACCTCGCGCGTAGTCAGAAATTCCCGCCGTATGGCTGAGGCGCTTGGCGTAGAGATGCAGCTGAGCGTATTTCACAAGACCGTCATTATGAATATGCGTAAAGATGGCTTGCAGCAGCACTCCCGAATTATTGAAAACTTTGTACTCCCCAACAATTTTAGGTACAACGCCGAGCTAAGCGCGCTCAGCTGGAAGGCTTACGATGAGAAGCTCTCGCTTGAAGCGTTGCGGGAGCAGTACAACAGCATTATCTCAAAAGCTCCGCTCAAGCAAAGCGTAGTGACGTTGATGGCGGGAGCGGCTAATGCTTCGTTCTGTCGATTATTTGGCGGCGACTGGCTTTCGGTCCTGATAGTTCTTTGTGCCACGCTGGTTGGGTTTTCGGTGAAATCGTTGATGCACAAGCGACACGTGGACCCTCATGTAACCGTTATGGTTTCGGCCTTTGTAGCTTCTATTATTGCTTCGCTGTCGCTGCTATTCAACACTACTTCGGATATAGCCATTACCACAAGTGTGCTGTTTCTTATTCCGGGCGTTCCGCTAATCAACGGTGTAATTGACATTGTTGAGGGGTATATTCTATGCGGATTTGCACGACTTACCAAAGCCATGCTGGTTATTCTTTGCATTGCAGTGGGGCTTTCGTTCACATTATGGATGTTTAAAAACAGCTTGGTATAAATGGACTGGAGAATTTTATCTGATGCGCTATTCGCCGCCATTGCAGGTATGGGCTTTGGTGCCATATCCAATCCTCCCATAAAGGCCTTTCCCTATATTGCAGTTTTAGCGGGAATGGGACACGCTCTGCGCTTTGCGCTCATGACCTATTTCGGCTTGGATATAGCCTTTTCCTCTTTGATTGCATCGCTGCTGATAGGTTTTGGCGGACTTGCTCTCGGACGCATGGGGCGCTTCCCAAATACTGTACTGGCTATACCGGCTTTGCTGCCGATGGTGCCCGGAAAATTGGCTTACAACGCTGTTTTTTCTTTGGTTATGTTTTTGCAAACCATGGACGACCCGGAGCTACACCGTCACTATCTTTACCTATTTATGGATAACGGGCTGCTCTCCCTCACCGTTATTTTCTTTTTGGCGGTGGGAGTTGCTATTCCTATAGCGCTTTTTCCCAAGGTGGCATATTCGCTTACAAGGCATCGTAAATAATACATAAAATATACACACGAATTTGCATGAGCTGGTTTGGTAATTTGTTTTTTGGAGAAGGAGTTGCGCACTCCATCCTAATGCTGGCGATAGTAATCGCAGTGGGCGTGGCGCTGGGCCAAATAAAATTCAAGGGCATATCGCTGGGGGTAACATGGATTCTGTTTGCCGGAATTGCGTTTGCCCACTTTGGTATGCGCGTTGACGCGGAAATACTTCACATGTTTAAGGAGTTCGGTCTCATCCTATTTGTCTTCTCCATTGGCTTACAGGTAGGGCCCGGTTTCTTTTCTTCCTTTAAAAAAGGAGGGGTAACCCTAAATATGCTGGCGCTGGGAATAGTGCTGCTGGGTGTGACAACCACCTACGTAATTCACCTGTTTACCGGCATCCCCATACCTACCATGGTGGGCATTATGTCCGGTGCGGTGACTAACACCCCCGGATTGGGTGCTGCGCAGCAGGCCAATATGGAAATAACGGGTGCAAGCAACCCCGATATAGCCACGGGTTACGCGGTGGCCTACCCGTTAGCGGTGATAGGTATTATTGCCACCATTCTTGTTTTACGTTATATTTTTGGCATTAACCTAAAGCAGGAAGAGGAGCGTGCTATGGCTTCGGATACCTCGAAGGAGTCCGCTGCCCGACAGCTGTCGTTGCGGGTAACCAACCCCTCACTCAACGATATGAAGGTGGGCGATATTCACGATATGATTCAGCGCAACTTTGTTATTTCGCGTATGCGCACTGCCGATGGTAATGTGAAGTTGGTGAATTCCGAAACAGTATTGCATACAGGCGATGAGATACTGGTAATTACTTCACAATCGGCCTCCCGTATTATTACTCGGTTTATTGGCGAGGCGGTGGATATTCAGTGGAAGCAGTTTGATGCCCGCTTTATATCACGTCGTATCCTCATTACCAAATCCGAGTTGAATGGTAAGACGCTTTCGCAGCTTCGCCTGCGCAGCTTGGGCGTGAGCATTACCCGTGTAAATCGCTCGGGTATTGATTTGGTGGCTACCTCCGACCTTCAGCTGCAAATGGGTGACCGTGTGATGGTGGTGGGTACCGAGCAGGCTATTGCCGAAGTTGAAAAGAAGTTAGGTAACTCGCTCAAAAGGCTTGACCACCCCAACATCTTCCCGCTGTTTATGGGTATTGTAGTAGGTGTTATTGTGGGAAGCATTCCGTTTGCATTCCCCGGCATTCCGCAGCCCGTGAAGCTTGGCCTGGCAGGTGGTCCGCTGATTGTAGCTATTCTCATCAGCCGCTTTGGACCGCAGTACAAATTGGTTACCTATACTACTATGAGCGCTAACCTTATGCTGCGCGAAATAGGCATCGCCCTGTTCTTGGCGTGCGTGGGCTTAGGTGCAGGTGAAACATTTATCGACACCATTGTGGCAGGTGGCTACAAGTGGATTGGCTACGGCATTTTAATCACGCTGATTCCGATACTGATTATTGGGCTGATAGGTCGCAAATTCTGCAAACTCAACTATTTTACTCTTAGTGGTTTAATAGCGGGCTCAATGACCGATCCTCCCGCATTGGCGTATGCCAACGACATGGCGGGTAACCACATTCCGGCCATTAGCTACGCTACGGTGTATCCGTTCACCATGTTTTTGCGCGTGCTTTGCGCGCAGCTAATGATAATTATTCTAACGTAAACACCTTTCCCCCTTCCCCTCTCCACAGGAGAGGGGCGTGTGGTCCCGGATGTGAATTGTAAGTACGAGAGCGCTTGTGCGTTGAGAGTCCCTCTCCTGCGGAGAGGGATTTAGGGAGAGGTCCAAGAATTAGTTTGGGAAGATAATATTGCAGATAATCATTAAATAAAATACTACCAACTATGGCAAAGAAATCTAAGCCGGGGACTATTTGTGTGCAGGCAGGCTGGAAACCTAAAAAGGGCGAACCCCGTGTGCTGCCCATATACCAAAGCACCACGTTTAAGTACGATACCAGCGAGCAAATGGGGAAACTGTTTGACCTGGAGGAAAGCGGCTACTTTTATACCCGCCTTCAAAACCCGACTAACGATTGTGTGGCAGAAAAAATTGCCGAGTTGGAAGGCGCCGAAGGTGCTATGCTTACTTCGTCGGGACAGGCGGCATCGTTCTACGCCATTTTCAATATATGCTCGTCGGGTGATCACGTTATTAGCGCAGCGGCTATATACGGCGGAACGTACAACCTTTTTGCGGTTACGCTAAAAAAGTTGGGCATTGAAGTTACGTTTGTAGATCAGGATGCTACGGAGGAGGAAATTGCTCGTGCTTTCAAGCCCAACACCAAGGTTGTTTTTGCCGAAAGCATTTCCAATCCCGCCATGAACGTGCTCGATATTGAGAAATTTGCCCGTATTGCCCACAGCAACGGTGTGCCCTTGATTGTGGATAATACTTTTCCTACACCTATCAACTGCAACCCCATTCAGTGGGGTGCGGATATTGTGATTCACTCCACCACCAAGTACATGGACGGTCATGCAACCAACGTTGGCGGTGTGATTGTGGATAGCGGAAACTTTGACTGGGATAAGTACAAGGCTAAGTTCCCCGGATTAACTGAACCCGATGATTCTTACCACGGACTAATTTACACCAAGGCGTTTGGTCGTAAGGCCTACATTACAAAAGCCACCGTGCAGCTCATGCGCGATTTGGGCGCTATTCAAGCTCCCATGAACGCGTTTTTGCTCAACATCGGGCTTGAAACTTTGCACCTGCGCATGCCGCGTCACTGCGAAAACGCGCTGAAGGCTGCCGAATACCTGTCGGCTCACCCTAAGGTGGCATGGGTGCACTACCCGGGCTTGAAGGGTGATAAATACTATACGCTTGCGCAAAAGTACATGCCTCAGGGAACGTGCGGTGTGCTTACGTTTGGCTTAAAAGGTGGACGCGATACCTCGGTAGGTTTTATGGACAAGCTGAAAATGATTGCCATTGTAACCCACGTAGCTGATGCGCGCACATGTGTGTTGCACCCTGCCAGCCATACGCACAGGCAGCTGAGCGATGAGCAGCTGCTTGCGGCCGGCGTTGCCCCCGACCTAATTCGCTTGTCGGTAGGTATTGAAGATACCGAAGATATTTTGGCTGATTTAGAGCAAGCGTTAGCAGCAATCTGATAGCTTTTCAAAACTTTTTCTTTGCGCGTTGTCACCCTGAGCCTGTTGAAGGGGGGCGGCGTGGAAAATCCCGCCCCACATACTTCGACAGGCTCAGCATGACAGCCCACAAGGTCTATTTGAGTTTTTTTTGAAGGGCAGTTTCATAGATGGACTTTATAGATAATCTTAAGGAAAAAAAGACAAAGTCGTGGTACCGTTTTTCGGTGGCAGCGTTTTACTTTGTGCAGGGATTGGTATTTGCCAGCTGGGCCAGCCGTATCCCCGATATTAAGGGCGCGCTCGGTTTGAACGAGGCGCAGCTGGGTGGCGTGCTATTTTCTATTCCTGTGGGAGAACTGGCAACCATGGTGTTGGCGGGTTGGCTGGTGAGCCGCTTTGGCAGTCGAGGTATGCTAATGCTGGGAGCCTTGTTCTATTCGTTGACCTTAGTGCTGCTGGGCGTTGCTCCCACGGTGTGGTACTTATCGGCAGCACTAGTGTTTTTTGGCATTGCGGGTAACTTGTGCAACATTGCGGTAAATACGCAGGCGGTGGGCGTAGAGCGGCTGTACGGTGGCAGCATTATGGCATCGTTTCATGGGGTGTGGTCGTTGGCAGGTTTTATTGGCGGGCTTTTAAGCACGCTTATGGTAACGGTAAACGTAACTCCGTTTTTCCACTTTTGCCTGATTTTTTTAATTGTGCTCACGGTGGTACTTGGCCTTAATGGCTCGCTGCTACCGCGCGATGAGCGCAAGAGAAATGCCGAGCAACCCGGGGGCAAGCAGCGCATTTCCTTTCGTCCCGATCGCTACGTGGTAATACTCGGGCTTATGGCCTTTGGCTCTATGGTGTGCGAGGGTACCATGTTTGATTGGAGCAGCGTGTACTTTGAGGAGGTGATTGCACCCTCCAAAAGCCTTGTACGCTTGGGCTACATGGCAGCCATGTTTAGCATGGCAGGCGGGCGCTTTATTGCCGACAGGCTTATCACCCGCTTTGGCGTGAACAGCATTTTGAAGGTGTGCGGCACGCTTATTTCGTGCGGTCTGCTTTTGGCTACCATTTTCCCCTACTTACTTACTGCCACGCTGGGTTTCTTCTTAGTGGGCTTGGGCGTTTCGGCTATTGTACCCATTACCTATAGCCTTGCCGGCAAAAGTAAAATGCTGCCCGGAGTGGCTATTGCAGCCGTTTCTACCATTGGCTTTTTAGGTTTCCTGTTAGGCCCTCCCATTATTGGCTTTGTTGGTCACGCGCTCAGCCTACGCTGGTCGCTGGGGCTGATTTCTATAATGGGCATGTTTATTGTCGCGCTGTCCTCCGTGCGAAGGGAATAGCGGATTAGTACGCTTCAATACGCACGAGCAGCCCGTTGGCGGTGAGCTCGTAGCCGAACTGCTGGTGAGTTGGCGCCTTTTGCGTTACCAGCTTTGGGAGATTGAACGTGAAAAAGAGGTTGTAGTACAAGGCGCGGAAAGGGTGAACAATGGTACGCGCGAGTTGGTTGAAAAAGTTTTGTGTATTCATGATGTTATGTTCTTGATTTTGGAGTGAAATATTGCCTTCTACTTATGTAGACAAGCGAGTGCTAAAATTATTTTACAGCTACCTAAAATTTTATTCCTTCATTGTAATTCCTCACGCTACCTTATCGGTTTTTTCTTTTTGCTTTATAATAGGAGTGATGGCACCGCAGGGGCATGTGCTTACGCATTTCATACAGCCTTTGCATTGGTCGGCATTGCGCACTATGGCGTGTTGATGCCACAGTATGGCTACGTTGTCGAGCACGTTGTGCGGACATGTCTCGATGCACTGCCAGCAGCCCTCGCAGTGGCGCGGATAAAGGTTGATAAATGCGGTGCTGTGATGGTTAGATTTTTTCATAGCGTTGCTTGCGCTGAATATGATTTCAGATGCAAAACTACGCTGTGCGCAGCAAGGGAGAAAGGCTAATTCTATGCGCAGCCGTTAATTCTTGACAAAGTGAGGATTTTTCCCGACGAAGGGGGAACTGACTATTCCCGATAGAAAGTAATTTTATCCAAGAACTTAGAGTTCATGTGGAAACGCTTGATGAAGGTAACGCGCGCTTCACCGCTGTTGAGGCTGGTAACAGCACCGTTGGCATACGAAATGTAGGTGCCGTTGTAAATACCCGATAAGCCTATAGACCACGTTTGGGCGTTGTAACCCCACACTATTCGAGGCACTACGAGGGGGTAGAAGTTGGCCTTTTTCCCATCCATATTCTCGAACCCTACGTGAACCCCGGTAGACATGGAGCCCGAAATAAATACGTTGGATTTGAAAACCCACGTATAGGCGTAGCCTACGTTGGGACCTATGAGAAAGTTGCGGCTTTCGCCGTTGCGCTTGCCGGTAATGGCACTGTCGGCTACTATATGCGTGTAGTAGGCGCTGCCACCCAGTAGCCACGACCCTGCCGAGCGCAGCTGTCGCTCGCCCTGTCCGAAGGCTGCTCGCGACGAGAAGTGTTGGTGGTTGAAGGCGTAGGCTACGAAACCGCCCACTTTTACCAGCGCAATATCCGACCTGTAAGTGCGCTCCTGAAGCCCCTCCTCGTTTTTTTCTCTTACAAAAAAGCCGCTGTATATTTGCAAAAACCCATCGGAAATCCAACGGCGACCGTAAAAATGGTATTGCAGGTCGAGCGCTTGAGTGCTTCCCTTGTTGCCCTTACCCTCCATAGCGTAGGCGAGGTTTAAGCCCACTCCGCGCCACGATGCACCCACACCTATACCCACGGGCATGTTGGGCATGTAAAGTATGGAGTTGTCTGTTTTTCGGAAATTTTGCTGTAGCGATACAAATTTGGGCGCAACAAAGAGTCTTATACCCAGCTTTCGGTCAAAAGAGGCAATGTACGATGAGTCCTCTTGTGCCCAAGCATGACAAATCGTAAACAGTAACGTTATGGTTAGCGCCAGCTGTCTCAAATCCTTCCCTTACCCGAAATATGCTCCACTACGATTTTAAATGCAACCACTCGCTCCAACGATTTTTCCATGTACGCCTCGCCCGGCACGGTGTACTGCGGGCTATACTTTTCTACCAACAGGCGCAGCGCGCGACGCTTTTCATCGTCCGTGCTTGCTATTTCCACGCGACCAAAGGCGATGGCGCTTTCGTACTTGGTGGAAAACTTTTCGGGCAGCACCTCCGTTTTTCCTACTACGCAAAATGATACGTGAGCATTGCGCCGCAGGTGCTCCAACTTTTGTCCCTCGGTGGCACAGTGAAAGTATAGCGCGTTTTCGTTGCTATCATACGCAAAGCTGATAGGAATGCCGTAAGCATAGCCGTTGACTCCTGTACCAAGGCTTAAATATCCGTATTCGCCCGTGCGTAGCAACTCCATGGCACGGGCATCAGCCAGTGCTCGCTCCTGCTTTCGCATGGGGTGAAAGGTGTTATCCATTTTTTTTGTAATAAAATCAAAGGTAAAGAAAAGGAGGCGTGGAAATTTTCCGCGCCTCCTAAGATACCTTATAAATGGTTAATGCTATTTTAACGCATCATTAAAGCACTTACGGCAAAGCGGCTCGTAGCTGTCCTTCTCACCCAGCTCCACCAGCTTATTACCGCCGCTTACGCGATGTGAGTATTGCGCCAAGTTGCCGCAGCGTACGCAAATGGCATGTACCTTGGTCACGTATTCTGCCATAGCCATAATTGCCGGAATGGGGCCAAAAGGCTTACCTAAATAGTCCATATCCAAACCCGCCACTATTACGCGTATACCCCTGTTTGCAAGTTGGTTGCAAACTTCAACTATACCATTGTCAAAAAACTGTGCTTCATCAATTCCTACCACGTCCACATCGTTGCATAGCAGCAAAATATTACCCGACGAATCTACGGGCGTGGAGAGAATAGAGTTCGAGTTATGCGAAACCACCTCGTCATCTGAGTAGCGTGTGTCGATTTTTGGCTTGAAAATTTCCACCTTTTGGTTGGCAATTTTTGCACGCTTGAGCCTTCGAATCAGCTCTTCGGTTTTACCCGAAAACATTGATCCCACAACAACTTCAATGTAGCCGCTTTGCTTGGCGCTTTCTAAAAACATGGCGAAGATTTACGATTTTACTATATTACAAATGACAATTTATACATCCAAATGGCATTTTAGCGCTTTCAAAAATAATGATTACTTTCGTAGATAAATGTTTTTTTTATCAACAACTCGAAAGAGTTGAGGGCAAATCGTCAACTGTAAATTGATAAATGGTCAATAAGTTATATATCATTCCCACGCCTGTGGGCAATCTTGAGGATATCACCTTGCGCGCTTCACGCCTGCTTAAGGAGGTGGATTTAATACTGGCGGAAGATACGCGTACCACGGGTTTTTTGCTAAAACATTTGGGTGTGGAAACGCGCATGCACTCGCACCACAAGTTCAACGAGCATCAAACCGTGGAGCATGTGGCCGACCTTATTGCGCAGGGAAAAAGCGTAGCGCTGGTAAGCGATGCGGGCACGCCCGGTATTTCCGATCCCGGTTTTTTGTTAGTGCGCACGTGCGTAGAAAAAGGTGTTGAGGTGGAGTGCTTGCCCGGTGCTACAGCATTTGTTCCCGCGCTGATTAACTCAGGTTTACCATGCGATAGGTTCTGTTTTGAAGGATTTTTACCGCAAAAAAAAGGTCGCCAAAGCAAAATTGCAGCCTTAGAAAACGAAGAGCGAACTATGGTATTTTACGAATCGCCTTATCGTTTGGTAAAATTGTTGGAGCAGTTAAGCGAGGTATTTGGTGCCGAAAGAAAGGCATCTGTTTCACGCGAAATAAGCAAGTTACACGAGGAAACCGTGCGTGGTACGTTGGCAGAATTAGCCGTGCATTTTACCGAAAAAGAACCGAAGGGGGAGATAGTTGTTGTGGTGGCAGGTCACCCGTAGGGGCGAACCTGCGTGTTCGTCCTGTTTAGCGTGCGTGTTCGTTCCTGTATTTGTATGCGTGTTCACCCCAACAATGGGCGGACACGTAGATCCGCCATTACAATATTTCCCATTAATGCCCTATAACCCCAACATTCATCACCGTCGCAGCATTAGGTTAAAAGGATACGATTATTCAAAAGCTGGATTATATTTTATCACGTTGTGTTGCCAGAACAGAGACCATTTGTTTGGTAAAATCATTAATGCGCAAATGTGTTTAAATGATGCGGGCGTGATGGTTGAATGTTGGTATGCGGAATTGCAAAATAAATTTCCCAATGTTCAATGTCATGAAATGGTGGTAATGCCAAACCATTTTCATTGTGTTGTGGAAATTGTGGATGGTGGGGCAGAAAAGGGCGAACACGCAGGTTCGCCCCTACCGCATACGTTGTCGTTATTGGGAACCGTGGTGCAATGGTTCAAAACCATGACAACAAACGAATATATTCGTGGTGTGAAAAATAGTGGCTGGCAACCGTTTGATGGGAAATTGTGGCAACGTAACTACTACGAAAATATTATTCGTAACGAAATATCATATCAACGAATTGCGAACTACATTGATAATAATCCTGTGAATTGGGAAAAGGATAGGCTGAAATGAAATTATCCCCCTGCTTTCTTCGCTTTATACCCTGCTTTTACCAGCAAATCCAGCACCTTATCCCTAAAATCCCCCTGAATTAAAATCTCTCCATCTTTGGCTGTACCGCCCACGCCACACTTGGTTTTGAGCATTTTGCCAAGGGATTCCAAGTCTTCAATTTTTCCTATAAACCCTGTGATTAGCGTAACCTGTTTGCCGCTGCGCTGCTTGCGGTCGAGCTGCACGCGCAGGTTTTGCTGCTGTGGCGGTAGCGTACCCGCTTCCTCCTGCTGTGAATTTTCGTAGCTAAAATCGGGGTTAGTGGAGTACACCACGCCGAGGCGTTCTTTCCAATCGCTCATATAGTCAAATTACTAATTAAAAATTACGAATTCCTTTCGTAGCTGCAAAGGTAAAAAATTACGTAAAAGAAGCGAAATGCAACATTTGCTTACAATTTGTAATACCTCGCAATTTTATTTATATAATTGATTTTCAAGGTGTTATAATTAATAACGTATATGTTTTTTGTAAAATTTCACTATAATGATAACATTTTGTAACTTGCAAAAGTTTTATAGCACATTTCGTACGCTTTAATACTCCGATAACTATCGGAGCATCATGATAATTTTGATAGCCTTTAAAATTCTTAATTTTTAATTCGTAATTATTCGCCTAGCGGCTCATGAGCTCGCTTCGCTCGGTTCATAATTTTTAATTCGTAATTTAAATGAGTCAGTCTCCACAAGTAAAGTTTTACAGCGGCGAGAATATTCCGCTTGAGCAGCACAAGGTACGCGTAGTGCAAAAGTTGCATTTGGTTCCCATCGAAAGACGCTTGGAAGCCCTGTACGAGGGCGGCTTCAACACCTTCCGCCTCAACACTACCGACGTGTTTCTTGATATGCTTACCGACAGCGGAACCAACGCCATGAGCGACCAACAAATGGCTGCCATGATGATTGCCGACGATGCCTACGCGGGCTCGCAGAGCTTCTTCCGCCTGCAAAAAGCGGTGGAGGATGTGCTGGGTAAAAAATACCTGTTACCTGCTCACCAGGGACGCGCCGCGGAGAATATCCTGTCGTGCGCCTACGTAAAGCAAGGCTCGTTAGTGCCTATGAATTACCACTTTACAACCGCTATGGCGCACATTACGCAGTACGGTGGTAAAATTGTGGAGTTGCTGTACGATGAGGCCTACGTAATTAGAAGTTCACATCCTTTTAAGGGCAACATGAACATTGAAAAGCTCGATGCCTGCATTAAGCAGCACGGCTCTAAAAATGTTCCCTACATTCGCATGGAGGCTTCGACCAACCTCATTGGCGGGCAACCGTTTTCTATTCAAAACCTGCGCGATGTGCGTGCCATTGCCGACAAGTACGGCATTAGGCTGGTGCTTGATGCTAGCTTGCTTGGCGAAAATGCTTACTTGGTAAAACAGCGCGAGGAGGAATTTAAGGAGAAGAGCATGGGCGAAATTATTCTCACCATGACTGACTTGGCGGATATTGTTTACTTCTCGGCACGCAAGCTCAGCTCATCGCGTGGCGGTGGTATTTGCACCAACAACCATGAAGTTTACCGTGAGTTGGAACCGCTGGTTCCTCTCTTCGAAGGCTTCTTAACCTACGGTGGTATTTCGGTGCGCGAGATTGAGGCTATGGCGGTAGGTCTACGCGAAACGCTAGACGAAACCATGATTAGCCAAAGCCCCAGCTACATTCAATACTTGGTAAACGCGCTTGACGCAAAAGGTATTCCTGTGGTTACTCCCTCCGGCGTGCTGGGTTGCCACGTAGACGCTATGCAAATTTGTGCTCACATTCCACAAACGCAGTATCCTGCCGGTGCGCTGGCAGCGGCATTCTTCCTTGTGTCGGGTGTGCGTGGCATGGAGCGTGGTTCTATATCCAACCAACGTGATGAGTACGGCAACGAAACCTATTCCGATATGGAGCTGCTGCGCTTGGCTGTCCCTCGCCGTGTATTTACGCTTTCGCAAATAAAGTATGTGGAAGACCGTATGACGTGGTTGTACGAAAATCGTCAGCTGATAGGTGGCTTGAAGTTTGTTTACGAACCTCCTGTACTACGCTTCTTCATGGGCGGCTTGGAGCCTCTTACCGATTGGCCTCAGCAGCTGTTGGCGAAGTTTAGGAAGGACTTTGGGGATAGCCTTTAAACAATTAAAAATTGAGAATGGATAATTGATAATGAAAGACGGCGAGATGTGTTCTCGCCGCTTTTGTTTTTCTCTAATCCTCAATTTCTAACCCCTATCACCTAAGAGTTTCTGCAGCGCGTACATCTCATCCCTATGCTCGGCTGCGGCAACAAAGTCAAGCGCTTTGGCGGCAGCTTCCATCGCCTCTTTTTCTCTCGCAATGGCTTTTTCAAGTTCAGGCTTGCTCATGTACTGCAGCACGGGGTCGGCGGCAGCGCTTAGCTCGGTGGGTTCTACGTAGTAGTCGGTAGGCTGCTTTTTTATATCTTGGCCGCTAAGTATGCCGCGGTTGCTCTTAATCACCTGTGTTGGGGTTATGCCATGCTTTTCGTTATACGCCAGTTGCTTTTCACGCCTACGGTTGGTTTCGTCAATGGTTTCTTTCATTGAGCGCGTAATCTTATCGGCGTACATAATTACCAAACCATTTACGTTACGCGCGGCACGCCCTGCTGTTTGCGTAAGCGAGCGCGTATTGCGAAGGAAGCCCTCCTTGTCGGCATCCAGAATGGCAACGAGTGAAACCTCGGGCAAGTCCAAACCTTCACGCAGGAGGTTTACGCCCACCAGCACGTCGAATATACCCTTGCGCAAGTCCTCCATAATCTGAATGCGCTCCAAGGTTTCCACATCAGAGTGGATGTAGCGGCAGCGAATTTGCGCCTTCTCCATGAATTTGGTCAATTCCTCCGCCATGCGCTTGGTAAGCGTGGTAACAAGCACGCGCTCGTCCTTTTCGGCACGTATCAAAATTTCCTCAATCAAGTTATCGACTTGGTTACCGCTGGGACGCACTTCAATTACAGGATCAAGCAATCCTGTGGGGCGAATTACCTGCTCTACCACCACGCCATCGCTCTTTTGCAGCTCGTAGTCGGCGGGGGTGGCGCTCACAAAAATGGACTGCGGAATAAGGCTCTCAAACTCCTCAAACTTAAGCGGACGGTTGTCCATAGCTGAAGGCAGGCGGAAGCCGTACTCCACCAGATTTTGCTTGCGCGAGTGGTCGCCACCGTACATGGCGCGAATTTGCGGCATGGTCACGTGGCTTTCGTCCACCACCAACAGAATGTCTTTCGGGAAATAATCAATAAGGCAGAAGGGGCGTGAACCGGTCTTACGTCCATCGAAGTAGCGCGAGTAGTTTTCAATACCTGAGCAGTAGCCCAGCTCCTTCATCATCTCTACGTCGTATTCCACGCGCTGGCGCAGACGTTTTGCCTCAAGCGGTTTTCCTATTTCCTCAAAAAAAGCGCACTGCTTACCCATGTCAATTTGAATGTCGGCAATGGCAGCGTTGAGGCGCTCCTTGGTGGTAACAAACATAGTGGCAGGGTAAATAATAGCCGTTTCGGGCCTATCCATTATGCCGCCGTTGATGGGCTCAAAGGTTTCTATCTTTTCAATTTCGTTACCGAAAAAAATAAAGCGGTAGGCAAAATCGCCGTAGGCAACGTACACGTCCACCGTGTCGCCTTTTACGCGAAAAGTACCGCGCTTAAACTCCACTTCGTTGCGCGAGTACAGCCCGTCAACAAGAGAGTAAAGCAACTTCTGTCGCGTGAGCTTTTGCCCTAACTTTACAATGATGGTGTTGGTATGAAAATCCTGCGGGTTGCCTATGCCGTACAGGCACGATACGCTTGAAACCACCAACACATCACGCCTTCCCGATAGTAGCGAAGAGGTGGTATGCAGTCGCAATTTTTCAATCTCATCGTTTATCTGCAGGTCTTTTTCAATGTAAGTATCGGTGGTAGGCAAGTAAGCTTCGGGTTGGTAGTAGTCGTAGTACGAAACGAAATACTCCACTGCGTTGTTTGGGAAAAATCCCTTGAACTCGCCGTACAATTGTGCCGCCAGCGTTTTGTTGTGGCTCAGCACAAGGGTAGGGCGGTTGAGTTGCGCCACCACGTTGGCAATGGTAAATGTCTTACCCGAACCGGTAACACCCAACAGCACGTTAAACGGCGTGCCATTGCTCACCGCTTCCACCAGCTCGGCAATGGCTTGCGGCTGGTCGCCCGTAGGCTTGTATTCGGAGGTTAACTCAAAATTCATATATCTCTCGCAAAGGCGCAAAGGCGCAAAGAAAGCGCATTTTATTTTGCGTCTCTGCGTCTTTGCGTGAAACTATAAATCGTTTGCTATACGTTTAATGCCGTTTTTAATAAGAGATTCGTTGAAATTAATAAGCAAACCAAGCCTTAAATCGGTTAATCGAAGGTAGGTTAGCAATTGCTTTGCATGTACAGGCATTAATTCACTTACTGATTTTAATTCAACAATCACTCTATCCTCTACTATTAAATCTGCTCTGAATCCCATTTCCATGCTAATATCGTTCCAAACTACCGGAATTGTCTTCTGTCGTTCAACTTTTAGTCCTCGTTCAATTAATTCATAATTCATTATCTCCTCATAAACCGATTCAAATAATCCGGGACCAAGTTGCGTATGAATGTGAAAGGCTACATCTACTATTACTTTTGAAATTTCATTTTCTATAATCATGCGGTAAAATTTCCTGTAAAGATAAAAAATACTTCTCGCAAAGACGCAGAGGCGCAAAGAAAACCATGTATTGTGCCTCTATATTTCAAAAAAAATCATAAAACCTTTGCGTCTTAGCGTCTTTGCGTGATTTTTCGTAAATTTGATACTTCATAAAAAAGAAAATGGCAACCCCCCAACCTGAAACCATTGACACCTACATTGCGCAATTCCCTGATGAAATTCAGGCATTGCTGCAAAAGGTGCGTGAAACCATTCGCAAGGCAGCACCCATGGCCACGGAAAAAATCTCTTGGCAAATGCCCACGTTTTACCTGAACGGAAATTTGGTACACTTTGCCGCGCTCAAAAATCACATTGGCTTTTATCCCACACCCTCGGGAATTGACGCTTTTGCCGATGAACTGGCTGAGTATCGCACAACTAAAGGTGCTGTGCAATTTCCTTACAGTAAGAATATTCCATATGCCTTAATAACCAAAGTGGTAAAGTTTAGGGTGAAAGAAAATTTGGCGAAAGCAAAAAAGTAACATTCAAAAATGGAACACAGATAACACAGATTGAACGGATTTTCACTGATAAATCTGTGTTTATCTGCGACGAAGTCTGTTTTATCAGTGTTCTAATATTATACAATAATGAGGAAAATCACACTTATATTATCCCTGCTTACAGCAAATCTTTCCTTCGCGCAGAACCCAAGTTTAGACTCCTTGCTATTTGGTGCTATGCAAAGCGAGCTGCAGCGTAGCATGACCTTACGCATTCCGAAGTTGAGCGCCCCATTTTTTATCAGCTACATGGTGCAGGATGGCGAGCGCTTTCAGGCGCAGGCTTCGCTTGGCGCTATTACCTATAGCCGTGTGCGGCCGCAGCGGCCGTACACCATTCGCCTGCTTACGGGCAGCTATGAGCAAACCAACGAGTTGTACGATGGTGGCCCATCGGAGTACGCGGGAAATGCCGCGGTAGATAGCAACTGCGTAGAACTACGTCGCTCATTGTGGTTAGGTAGCGACGCGCTGTACAAGCATGCGGCGGAGCTGCTGGCACGTAAGCAAGCCGCGTTGCTGCTGCAAAATTTAC
Source organism: Bacteroidales bacterium (assembly GCA_031553765.1). Classification (GTDB taxonomy): domain Bacteria; phylum Bacteroidota; class Bacteroidia; order Bacteroidales; family UBA932; genus JAITMY01. Next base: position 416,269 of record JAVBKY010000003.1, on the reverse strand, counting down.
CCAAAGACGAAAAGAATTTACCCGATTTTTCGCAGGAAAAAGTAGCGCGGGTGGAGTATGCCAATACCGGAAAAATGCCGAACCAAGCGGAGTGGGAAAATGCGCTACGCGAGGTGTCATCGGTGTTTCGTACCTATCCCGACATCAGCTCTTCATCGGTAAATATGGATGCCTGCGTGAGCAATATTTACTTTACCAGTACCGAAGGCGCGCGTGTGAAATACCCGATGAACTTCGCTACGTTGACGATGTACATATCACTTATTCAGCCGGATGGTAAGCGCCTTTATCACCATTGCGATTATGTAGCGCGTAGCGCGAATGAGTTGCCTAATGTAGCGCAATTGAAGGCTGCTGCTGATAAGTTAGCTAACGAATTGCTTGCTGTGAGCCGTGCGCCTAAACACAACGAAGCCTACTCCGGTCCTGTACTTTTTGAAGGTAACGCGCTTACGGATTTGCTCATGAGCCGCTTATTTGAGAGCTCGCAGGCGTTGTTTGCCTTGCGCAGCACCGTTAGCGGTAGCCGCCCTAAAACGCTTGAAGACAAGATGAATAAGAAGGTAATGGATGCGCAGCTGACGGTAAAAAATATGCCTTCGTTGGCAACTTACAAAGGGGTGGATTTGGTGGGCAGCTACAAGGTGGATGCCGAAGCCGTAGTACCGCCCGACAGCATGCTGCTTATCGAAAAAGGTATGCTTCGTGCTTTTCTCAACGATCGTATTCCTGCCAAAAGCGGACTTCACTCTACGGGTAGCTCATGCGTGAGCGTAACGGGAAAAACGCAGGCCTCACCAGGCGTGATAAGGATTGAGGCAAGCGAAACCGTATCGCGCGATTCGCTTAAGCGCAAACTGATTGAACTGGCTGTGACGGAAGGATTTGAGTATACCTACATAGTACGTGAAATACTCTCCAACGGTGACCCATTTTTGCTGTATCGTGTCGATGTAAAAACAGGAGAAGAGGAGCTGGTGCAATCGGCAGAGATGGGTGCCATGCCGCTAAGCAAGTTTAAGCGCGTAGCGGGCGTTTCGAATGAGGCGTTGATTGAAAACACCTCATTTGGCGGAGTGCCTACCTCTATTATTACACCCGCGGCCATGATAGTGGAGGATGTGGATATTGATAAGGAGCGAGAGAGTAGCACCGTAAAACCGCCTGTGGTAGAAAATCCCGTAAAAGCGGTAAAGGATAATGCTGATAAAGGAAAAGAGGTCAAGAAGAAAAAATAAAAGTAAAGTTTTTGCAACTAAATGGCCACTTATTGCGTCTAATATATATCCACAACTCCACATTATCTCGAAGGACAATTTGAAATTTTTCAATCTGAAACCTGAAATCACTTGTGATACAGCTCCACAACATCAACAAAACATACTACAACGGTGCGCCGCTGCATGTACTTAAGGGCATCGACCTGAACATTGAGCGGGGCGAATTTGTTTCCATTATGGGCGCTTCGGGCTCTGGAAAGTCAACGCTGCTCAACATTCTGGGTATACTTGACACCTACGACACGGGCGATTACTACCTCAACAACGTGTTGATAAAAAACCTCAGAGAAACCCGTGCCGCAGAATTACGCAACCAGCTTATCGGTTTTATTTTCCAATCATTCAACCTTATTTCTTTTAAAAACGCCATGGAAAACGTGGCACTTCCGCTGTTTTACAAGGGTATCAGCCGCAAAAAACGCAATATGTTGGCCATGGAGTATCTTGATAAGTTGGGGTTGAAGGAGTGGGCCAACCATATGCCAAATGAGCTGTCGGGTGGTCAAAAGCAGCGTGTGGCTATTGCCCGCGCGCTGATTTCGCGTCCGCAAATAATACTGGCTGACGAACCCACGGGGGCGCTGGATAGCCAAACATCGCGTGAGGTGATGCAAATTTTGCACGATGTGAATAAGATTGACGGCATGACCATGATTATTGTAACGCATGAGCGTGGCGTAGCCGATGCTACCGATAAAATTATTCGCATTAAGGACGGCGTAATTGAAGCCATTGAAAAAGGGCGAGGCACTATAGCCCACGAAGCCGAGATGAAGTAGAATTCTTAATTTTTAATTCTTCATTCTTAATTAAATTGCGGTGTTCGATTTAGACATTTGGCAGGAAATATTTAATACCATTCGCAAAAATAAGTTGCGAACGTTCCTCACGGGCTTTTCGGTAGCGTGGGGAATTTTCATGCTTATTATTCTGCTGGCTGCCGGAAATGGATTAAAGAACGGCGTAAAGAGCAATTTTGCCGGCCGCGCTATTAACACCGTTGAGGTGTGGGGTGGCCGCACTTCCATTCCCTATAAGGGTATTCCGCAGGGGCGCAGCGTTCGTTTGGATAATAAGGACAGGGAGTTGGTAAGCAAGCGTGTGGTCGGTGCCGAAAATGTGGTTGCCGATGTGGGCAGGGGTAGTACGGCTTCATTTGGAGGCGAATCCTCCAGCTGCTACCTGCGTGGCATTTACCCAGCCACGCAAACTATTGATGACCTCAACGTGCTTGAAGGACGTTTTATTAACGACGCCGACATGCTCGAAAAGCGCAAGGTGGTGCTTATCAATGAGCGCGTGAAAACCGTTCTTTTCAAATCGCAAAATCCCATTGGGCAGTATGTAAAAATAATCGGGGCTATGTTTCAAGTGGTGGGGGTGTACTCCCGCAACAGCAACTGGGGCAACGATAATACCATGTACCTGCCGTTTACCACGGCGCAGCAGCTATTCAACAAGGGCTACGGTGTCAACTCGGTTAAGTTTACAATAGACGGACTTAACACTCGCGCCGCCAACGAGGTTTTTACCACCGACCTGCGTAAAAAAATTGCCGCGTTGCACAACGTGAGCCCCGATGATCGCCGAGCCATAGGTATTTACAACCAAATGGAAAATTACCTGCAAACTATGGGCATCTTCAACGGTATTTCGCTTTTCCTTTGGATTATTGGCATAGGAACGCTTATGGCAGGTGTAGTGGGCGTGAGTAACATTATGCTCATTACCGTGCGCGAGCGCACCAAGGAGTTCGGCATACGCAAGGCGCTTGGTGCCACCCCTGCTTCCATTCTTCGCCTTATTTTGTTGGAGTCGATACTTATTACCGCGCTGTTTGGTTATATAGGTATGGTGGCAGGTATCGGTATTTCGGAGTTGGTAAACTTTGCCATGGAGTCATCCGGTGGCGGTGAAATGCCTGTTTTTAAAAACCCCACAGTGAGCATGGATATAGCATTAATGTCCACAGGAGTATTGATAGTGGCAGGTGTGGTGGCGGGTTACTTCCCTGCGCGAAAAGCCATACAGGTGACGGCTGTGGAGGCCATGAGGGCGGAGTAGTATCAGTTAGCGGATGTCATTCTGAGCGAAGCGAAGGATCTCACGCTGTGATGAAATCTGAAAATAGTGCGACCGGAGATTCTTCGCTTCGCTCAGAATAACAAACGATTATATATTATAAATTCTTTTGCGTCTCAACATTTTTGACATAGACCAGTGGTACGAAATTTGGGTTACCATTACGCGCAACAAAACTCGTAGCGTACTCACGGGCTTTGGCGTGTTTTGGGGCATATTCATGCTGGTTATTATGCTGGGGGCAGGGCAGGGCCTCAAGAATGGTATGTCGCGCAACGCAGAAGGCTTTGCCACCAATACCGCATTCTTTTATCCGGAGCCAACGGGGAAACCGTATAAGGGATTTCGCAAGGGGCGCTACTGGAGCATGCACAATCGCGATCTGGCTGCTATACGTCAAAACTCCGAGAATGCCGAATACATCTCGCCTATGCTTTTTGGTGGGCGTGCAGAGGGTAACGTGGTGTACAACGATAGGGCCGGTGCCTACGAAGTTCGCGGACTGTACCCCGACTACGCTAAGGTAGAAACACAGCGTTTTACCATGGGGCGCTTCATTAACGACGTGGATATTTTGCACAAGCGCAAGGTGTGTGTTATAGGCACCCGCGTGTACGAAGAAATGTTTAAAAATGGAGTTAGCCCTATTGGTCAATACCTGCGCGTAAAAGGTATCTATTTTCAAGTGGTAGGAGTTTGTGAGGGCGTTTCGGGAATGAATATTGGCGGACGCTCGTCGGAGTCCGTAATCGTGCCGTTTACGACGTTTCAGCAGGTTTACAACCAAGGTGACATAGTCCACTTTTTGGCTGTTACAGCTAAAAAAGACGCAAAGATGGAAGACTTAGAGTCGGAGGTAAAAATGATTTTGCGGCAACAAAACAAAATTGACCCCACCGATGAGCAGGCGATAGGCAGCTTCAACCTCGAAAAAATGTTCAACATGTTTGATGTGCTGTTCTTGGGTATCAACTCCCTTATTTGGATGGTTGGCATGGGTACGCTGTTTGCTGGTATTGTGGGGGTGAGTAACATCATGCTGGTAACAGTACGTGAGCGCACGCGCGAAATTGGTGTGCGGCGCGCTTTAGGTGCCAAGCCTATAAAAATTCTGATACAAATTATGACCGAAAGCCTTGTACTTACTGCCATGGCCGGACTTTTGGGGCTGGTGTTGGGCGTGGCTTTGCTCGACCTTGTCAACTCTGTGTTGAGCGCTAATCCAAGTTCCAATACGTTTTTTTTGAACCCCGGTATTAAATTTGGTGCAGCCATACAGGCAACCATAGTGCTGCTCGTGTGTGGCATGTTGGCGGGCGTTATACCAGCTTGGCGGGCGTTGAAAATTAAGGCAATAGATGCGATAAGGGAAGAGTAATTTATTTTTAACTTATGTCCTGCAGGGACTAAATTTGAATAACCGTAGGTGAGCGAAGCGTAACCTACGGTACCTGATAAGCACCGCTTCTTGCGCGCGGGATAACAACTTATATCTGGGGGAATGCTTGCTCCGCGCGCTTTAAGATGGCTTGGCTATACCACGGGTTACGTTTTGCCTTTCCGCGATGCGGAATCGGCAAAACTCACCCGCGGTTAATAAAATTTACTCCCTGCGGGAGATGTAATTAGAAAAAGAGTGCTGTAAATATTTTCAATAAAATATATTTCTTATGAAAAAAGTATTCCGGATTTTTTTGCTGGTGCTACTGGCCCTGGTGGTCGTAGGTACTTTTGTTTTTTTATACCGAAAGTCAAAACCCAAGCCGGTGGTGTATGAACTTGTGGAGCCCAAGGTGCGAACCATTGAGAACAAAACCGTAGCTACGGGAACCGTGGAGCCACGCGATGAAGTAAACATTAAGCCGCAAATCAATGGCATTATATCGGCGTTGTATAAGGAGGCAGGTCAGCAGATTAAGGAGGGAGAGGTGATTGCGCTGGTGAAGGTTATTCCCGAAATGTCGCAGCTGAGCGATGCCGAGTCAAACGTGCGCCAGCAGGAGATTACCCTCGAGCATTTGAAAGAAGTGTACGAGCGACAAAAGGAGCTGTTTGAGCAAGGTGTTATTGCCAAGGAGGAATACCAAAACTCGGCGATGGAGCTAACCCGTCAGCAGGAATCGCTGTCGCAAGCTAAGGATAGGCTTAGCATTATTCGTGACGGTATTTCAAAAAAATCATCATCGTACAGCACCACGCAAGTGCGCTCCACCATTGGCGGCATGATACTTGATGTGCCGGTGAAGGTGGGTAACTCCGTAATTATGGCCAACACCATGAATGAGGGTACCACCATTGCCACAGTGGCTAATATGAACGATATGATTTTTAAGGGCAAGGTGGATGAAACCGATGTGGGTAAGGTGAAGGAGGGTATGAACATAGTACTAACCATAGGTGCGCTGGAGAATATAAAATTTGATGCGGTGTTGGAGTACATTGCCCCGAAAGGTGTAGAGGAAAATGGCGCCATTATGTTTCAAATAAAGGCCGCCGCCAAAATACCTGAAGGCGTAAAAGTGCGCGCGGGTTACAGCGCCAATGCCGAGATTGTGTTGGCCCGTGCCGACAGCGTATTGAGCGTTCCAGAAAACTGTGTGGAGTTTAAAAACGATAGCGCTTTTGTGCAGCTGCTGAAGGAGGAAACTCCAGAGCAAAAGTTTGAAAAGCAAAACGTGGTAGTTGGTCTTTCGGATGGTATAAATATGGAGATAAAAGAGGGATTGCTCAAGGAGAATAAGGTGAGGGGCAATCAAAAAATAGACAAAAAGAAGTAGACAATGCACAGTAGGCAATGGTGTATATGCGTGCGTTGTCATCCTGAGTTTGTCGAAGGAGTGCGGTGGGGTTGGGGAATTATTTATTGTAAACTATTTATGAAAAAAATACTTTTTACGCTTCCGCTTGCATTTTTTTTGTGCACGTTGTGTAAGGCACAACCGTGGACGTTGGAGCGCTGCATAAAACATGCTATAGCCAACAGCCTCGACATAAAAATGCAGGAGGTGAACCGCGACTCTAAGCAAATAGAATTGCATACCACAAAAAACAGTTGGTTGCCCAACGTCAACGCCAGCGTGGGGCAGTCGGTCAACCTTGGTCGTTCCGAAACAGCCAGCGGCTTGCTGCTTGATCAGGATGCGTCGTACAATACCTCCTTCTCCGTATCGTCGGGTATGCCATTGTTTTCGGGTTTTAAAATAAAGAATGAAACCCGCAGCAAGGAGTACGGTGTGCAAGCAGCCGAGGAATCGCTTAAGCGCGCAAAGGAAAATATTTCTATTGCGGTGGCGCGCGCTTTTTTGGATGTTTTGCTGCGCAAAGAGATTTTCAGAATAAGCGAAGAAACGATAAAGCTCACGGCTGATAATGTAAATAAAACCGAGATAATGGTGAATAGCGGACGCGTTCCCCTATCACAATTGTACGAAATAAAATCACAGCAGGCGTCGGACGAAGCTAAGGTTACAGCTGCCGATAACGATGTGGCGCTGGGGCTGCTTACGCTTGGCCAGCTGCTGGAGCTGCAGGACTTGAACGGCTTTGATGTGGAAACACCTGTGCTACCCGATAGCTCAACGTTAACCGCGGAGGAGGTTTCGCCTTCCAATGAAATTTACGCTGAAGCGCTGAATGTAAAACCCCAGATTAGGGAGGCTGAGTTGCAGCTGGAGGGGAGTAAGTTTATGCTGAAGTTGGCTGAAGGTGGATACTGGCCGCAGCTGAGCCTTAACATGGGAGTTTCGGATGGCTACTACTACGTACCCAACAGCCAACTTCCCAATTCGTCTTTCTCAGATCAAATGAACAGCAACCTGCGCGAGTACTTAGGCTTGTCGCTGCAAATACCCATATTTAACCGCTTTCAGGTGAAGAATAACGTGCGCTCGGCTCAGTTGAACATCAACAATCAGCAGCTGGTGTTGGAAAATGCCAAGAAGACGCTGTACAAGGAAATTCAGCAGGCGTATCACAACGCTGTTGCGGCACAAAAGAACTACGCTGCGGCACAAAAATCGGTGGAGGCGGCGCGCGAATCGTTTCGCTATGCCGATACTAAGTATAAGACAGGGAAATCCAGCGTGTACGAAATGACCGAGGCGCAAAACCTGCTTACGCGTAGCCAATCGGAGGAGGTACAGGCAAAGTACAACTATATTTTTGCCGTTAAAATTTTGGATTTTTACCGAGGAAAAGCAATAACACTTTAGTGACAGCAATGACTTTTAAAAAATGGAATAACCTCGCGGGATGGCTGTCTTTTGCCATTGCCGCGGTGGTGTACCTGTGTACCATTGAGCCCACTGCCAGCCTGTGGGATTGCGGCGAATTTATTGCCACCTCGTATAAGCTGGAGGTGGGGCATCCGCCCGGAGCACCGCTGTTTATGCTCATTTCGCGCCTATTTTCACTACTTGCCTTAGGCAACGTAACCCTTGTGGCAGCTATGATTAACGCCATGAGTGCCCTGTGCAGCGCCTTCACCATCCTGTTTTTGTTTTGGACAATCACGCATTTTACCCGCAAGATTTTTTACAACAAAAATGAAAATACGGCTTCGCTAATAGCTACACTTGGCGCGGGATTCGTAGGTGCCATGGCTTACACGTTCAGCGATACATTTTGGTTTTCGGCCGTTGAGGGTGAGGTGTACGCCATGTCGTCGTTGTTTACAGCAGTGGTGTTTTGGGCTATGCTAAAGTGGGAGGAAGAGCCTGACGATAAGTTGAAAAATCGCTGGATTATTCTCATTGCCTACCTCATGGGGTTGAGCGTTGGCGTGCACTTGCTCAACCTGCTTGCCATTCCCGCCATTGGCATGATTTACTATTTTCAAAAGTATAAGTTCACGTGGTGGGGCGCGTTTAAAGCGCTTGCGTTGTCGGCCATTATTCTGCTGATAATTCTTTACGGCATTATACCCGGAGTAGTAGTTGTAGCCTCTTGGTTTGAGCTGTGGTTTGTCAATTCCATGGGCTTGCCATACAATAGTGGTGCCCTGTTTTTTATGGTGCTGCTGGTGGTTGTGGTGGCGTGGAGCATTTGGTTTACCTATAAAAAAGGAAAGAAAGTTGCCAATACCGTGCTGCTGTGCTTGGCGGTAATTCTTGTTGGTTACTCATCATTTGCCGTAGTGGTTATTCGCTCCGCGGCCAATCCTCCTATCGATGAAAATAGCCCCGACAATGTGTTTAGCCTCAAGTCGTACCTCAACCGTGAGCAGTATGGCGACCGTCCGCTATTCAAGGGAGCGCACTACGCTACACCCATAACGGATTACGCTGAAGGCTCCACCTACGTGAAGAAAAATGGCCGTTACGAGCAGGTGGTGAACAGCATCAGCTACGTGTACGACGAGCGCTATACCATGCTGCTACCGCGCATGTATAGCACGCAGCAGAGCCACGTGGAGGAGTACCAAAAGTGGGGTAACGTGCACGGTAAAAAGGTAATTTTGCGCAACGGGCGAGGTGAGCAGGAGTCGCGTATGATGCCTACGTTTGGCGAAAACCTGCACTACTTTTTCACCTACCAGCTGGGGCACATGTACCTGCGCTACTTTATGTGGAATTTTGCCGGAAGGCAGAACGATATACAAGGTCACGGCGGCGTGCTGCACGGTAATTGGATTAGCGGAATTACGCCACTTGACAATGCGATGCTGGGACCGCAAAAAAATCTGCCGACCTACTTGGCGCAAAACAAAGCGCGCAACAAGTACTACATGCTGCCGTTGGTGCTGGGGTTAGCAGGTTTGTTTTTTCAGCTTAAGCGCAGCAAAAAAGATTTTACGGTAGTAGGATTGCTGTTTTTCCTTACAGGAATTGCTATTGTAATGTACCTCAATCAAACGCCGTTGCAACCCCGTGAGCGTGACTATGCCTATGCCGGTTCATTTTACGCATTTTGTATTTGGGTGGGCTTGGGAACATTAGCGGTAATACAAGGTGCGAGGGCTATCCTCCTTTGGAGGGGGTGGCCGAAGGCCGGGGGAGGAAGCGGTACCCAAAATGACTTCCACCTCCGCCCTGCGGGCACCTCCGCCAGTGGAGGACAGCCACCACTCAATGTTGCCATAGTCGTTGTATCCATTGCCCTCTGCACTCTCCTTGTCCCCACCGTGATGGCAGTGCAAAACTGGGATGACCACAATCGCTCGCATCGCTACGTAGCGCGCGATATGGCGTACAACTACCTCATGTCGTGCGAACCCAATGCCATACTATTTACCTACGGAGATAACGATACCTTCCCGCTGTGGTATGTGCAGGAGGTGGAGGGTATTCGCACCGATGTGCGTATTGTTAACCTCAGCTTGCTAGGCACCGATTGGTACATTGAGCAAATGCGGGTGTCTGCCTACGAATCAGCGGCTGTAAAAATGAGCCTACCACCGCGTTGCTACGAGCTGGGAATGAACGAAGATATGTACGTTTTTGATAAAATTACAGAGGCCATTTCTCTACAACAAGGGCTGGATTTTGTGGCCAGCACCGACCCGCAAACTAAAGTGCGAGCGGGCAATAATGTTACCTACAGCTATCTGCCAAGTAAACGTTTTACCCTTGCCGCAGAGGGGAAAAATCTTAACCTTACGCTAACTAAAGAGCATATTTTGAAGTCGGATTTGGCAATGCTTGATATTATTGCCAACAACCTTGGCAAGCGCCCCATTTACTTTTCTACGCTTGAAAGTAGCGATGGTTTTGGGTTAAACGATTACCTGCAGTACGAGGGGTTCACCTACCGTTTAATTACCGAAAAAACACCTGCCGATAATGCGTTGGAATTAGGAAAAATTGAGCCCGATACGCTTTACGACCGCTTGATGAACACCTACCATTACGGCAATATTGACCACTGCAATGTGCTGATGGATGAGCATACCGACCGTGTGATTCGCTCTATTCGCTTGCGCGAAATGTTTACCCGCACCGCGCTTTCGCTTTGCGAAAAAGGTGAAAAGGAAAAGGCGGCAACGCTGCTGCACCGCTGCGTTGAGTTCATGCCTACGTGCAACTTTTCCCTCAACAGCTCGCAGCCCGATGATATATTTTACATTCGCTTTATTGAGGCGTTTTACGTTGCGGGGTTAACCGAAGAGGCCAACGCTATGGTGGAAAATTTTTATGATGAAACGCGCAAAAATTTGCTTTACCTATTTGGTATGCCCAAGCGCATTTCGCAAACGCTGGATTATGAAAAGGAGGTGAATATGCACTTCCTGCAAACACTCTCCACCACCTGCAAGGCGCATAATCAGGCAGAGTTAAGTGATAAATTTTTCAGCGAGTTAAAAACCTTTTATGCAATGTATAATAAGTAATTCGCCAACACCCTAACAGGGATTGGAGTCCCTGTTAGGGTTAGTCCACATCTACTAAAAGTAATGAAAACGGTAACAAAACTCAACACAATTCCTGAAAATTCTGCAATAGCAAACGGATTTGAAAAAATCGACTATTGCGACTCATTTCGCATAAGTAAATCAACGCGTGATAACGTGGAGAAAATTGCCGGCAAGATATTTGAAATGCCGAAGTGGGTAGGCTGGCTGATGAGCGTCAGAAATTCGATAGCTGGAATTTTTGGATTGAAAATAGGCAAAGACGTAAAACCGAATATTGCCATGTATTTTACTGTAATTGAGCAAAATGAAAATGAGATAGTGATGGGTGAAGCCGATAAGCATCTCGATTTTAGAGCATCGGTTTTTGTGGACAGAGCAAATTCTTTTATTTACCTAACCACGCTTGTTCACTTTAATAATGTGTGGGGAAAAATATATTTTATCCCAGTGAAGCCATTTCACCAGATAATTATTAAATCGCTTTTGAGGAAACAAATCGTGGACTAAACCTAACAGGGACTCCAAACCCTGTTAGGGTATGGGAAAAATTTGTACCTTTGACATCTTGAATTTCTCTAATCACTAATCCCCAATCTCCAATCTCTAAAACATGGAAAATTTCTCCTACCTCAACCCCGTAAAAATCATTTTTGGTAAACAAACCATTGCAAATTTAGCCGAAGAAATTCCCGCAGGCTCAAAGGTGTTAATGACCTACGGCGGTGGCAGCATTAAGAAAAACGGCGTGTACGACCAAGTAAAGGCTGCGCTTGCCGGCTTTGACTGGATGGAATTTGGCGGTATTGAGCCCAATCCTCACTACGAAACCTGCATGAAGGCGGTGGAGCTCATTCGCAAGGAGAAAATCAACTTTCTGCTTGCTGTTGGTGGTGGCTCAGTACTCGATGGTACTAAGCTTATTGCCGCAGCGGTGGACTTCCAAGGCGATGCTTGGGATATTATGGCAAAGGGTGCAAAAGTTACCTCGGCCCTTCCCATTGGCACCGTGCTTACGCTGCCCGCTACAGGTTCCGAAATGAACGGAAACTCCGTAATTACCAAGGCTGCTACGCAAGAAAAATTTGCGTTTGCCTCGCCGCTGGTTTACCCAAAGTTCTCTGTTCTCGATCCTGAAACAACTTATTCACTACCTCCCCGTCAGGTAGCCAACGGTATTGTAGATGCCTTTGTACACGTGGCCGAGCAGTACATGAACCCTCCCGCAAACGCTCCGTTGCAGGATTATTTTTCGGAAAGCATTTTGAAGGTGCTGGTTGAGGAAGGTCCTAAGGCTATGGCTACTCCACAGGATTATAATGTACGCGCAAACGTAATGTGGGCGGCGACTATGGCGCTCAACGGACTTATTGCTTGCGGTGTTCCGCAGGACTGGCGCACGCACAACATTGGTCACGAAATTACCGCTTTGCACGGCCTCGACCACGCGCAAACGCTGGCTATTGTGATGCCCGGATTATGGCGTACACTTAAGGAGCAAAAGTTCGAAAAGTTAATTCAAATGGGTGAGCGCGTATTTGGCATAACAAAAGGTACTCCCGATGAGTGCGCTGAAGCAGCCATTGACGCTACCGAAAACTTCTTCCGTTCGCTGGGCGTTAAAACCCGCCTGTCGGAATATGGTCTTGGCGCTGATATTATTGCTCCCATTGTGAAGCGCTTTGCCGATCGTGGCGACCGCTGGAACACCCCCGAAATTGTAAAGCAAGCGTTGGAGCAACGTGTTTAAATTAACAATTGAAAGTTGAAAATTGAGAATGAAGATTGCAATCTCGCGCTTCATTTTCAATTTTCAATTCTCCATTTTCAATTGAAGAAATGGTTCTAAATTACATCTGGATAGGTTTTTTCCTCGTTGCCTTTGTGGTAGCGTGCGTACGTGCGTTTGCCTTTGGCGAGGTAGAAATCTTTACTGAGGTAATGAACTCCTCATTCACGTCGGCTAAAACCGCTTTCGAAATTTCCTTAGGATTGACGGGGGTTCTATCGCTTTGGTTAGGCTTGATGAAGATTGGTGAAAGGGGTGGGGTGATACAATTCTTCTCACGATTGGTTGCGCCCGTTTTTCAAAAACTATTTCCCGATTTACCAAAAGATCATCCTGCCGCGGGCTCCATTTTTATGAACCTTTCGGCAAATATGCTGGGACTTGATAACGCCGCTACGCCGCTCGGGCTAAAGGCTATGAAGGAAATGCAAGAGCTCAATCCACAAAAGGACAAGGCCAGCAACGCCATGATAATGTTTCTTGCGCTCAACACCTCGGGGCTTACGCTAATCCCCATTAGCATAATGGTGTACCGCGCGCAAATGGGTGCTGCTAACCCTTCCGATATATTTTTACCCATTATGATTGCCACGTATTTTTCTACGTTGGCCGCCATTATCATTACCTGTATATACCAAAAAATAAATATTTTCAATCGTACGCTGCTGCTGTTTTTAGGGGGACTTACAACGTTCATTGTGCTGCTTACTTTTTTCTTTTCTACTTTACCAAAAGAAAAAATCGGACTATACTCCGGTTTCGGTGCAAACCTTTTGCTGCTGTGCATCATCATAGGTTTTATAGTGGCAGGCTTACGCAAAAAAATCAACGTGTACGATGCCTTTATTGAGGGCGCAAAAGAGGGCTTTAAAACCGCCGTTACCATTATTCCCTACCTCATAGCTATGCTCGTTGCCATAGGTATGTTTCGCGCTGCCGGCGCTATGGATTTGTTGGTAAATGGTTTTGCTTCAGGACTTGCTTACTTTGGCATTAATGCCGATTGGGTGGGTGCTTTACCTACCGCGCTTATGAAGCCGCTTAGCGGAAGCGGTGCGCGCGGTATGATGGTGGATGCAATGAAAACCTATGGCGCCGACTCGTTTGTAGGTCGTCTCTCATGCATATTCCAAGGCGCAACCGATACCACTTTTTACATTCTTGCCGTGTACTTCGGCAGCGTGGGTATTAAGAATATCCGCTACTCCGTAAATGTTGGCTTGTTGGCCGACTTGGTGGGAGTGATTGCTGCCATTGGTGTGGCCTACTTGTTTTTTGGGTAAAAAAGAGTTTGCTATATTTGTCCTAACAAAATAAACTTTATTTATTATGAAAAAATTTTTTACGCTTGTATGCGCGAGCATTTTTTGTTTCAGTCTAACTGCCTCAGCGCAAGATGGTTCAGCAATGGATGAGGTGAAGCTGATTCAGTCCATTTTCGGAAAAGGAAAGAAAGAAATGGTAAAGCAAATCATGGCTGATCTTCCTGCCGAAAAGGCTGCTAAGTTTTGGGAAGTATATGACAAGTATGACGCCGACAGGCAAGCACTGGTTCGCAAGCATCTGGTGGCTCTGGCAAAGATTACCGTAAAGGCAGAGGCATTAAACGATGCGACTGCTGCTGCTTATGGTAAAGAGCGTGGCTGCTATGAGGTAAAGATGGCGAAGTTGCACAAAAAATATTTTTGCAAAATGAACTCTGCCGTAGGTGGGTTTCAAGCGCTGAAGTTTACGCAGGTAGAAAGTTACATTGAAAATCTGGTACAAATAGAGCTGCAATCGCGCATGCCCTTCCTTGGCGACATTCAAACGCTTTTACCAAAGGATTAATGTTTTGTAAATGTCTAATTGTTAAATGGTTGCTTAAAACTTAAGCAACCATTTTTGTTTTTAGTGCTGAGGTAAAAGGGTTGTTGAGTATATTTGTCATTCGCTACGCTATTGTGTTGCTTGTGTGCTGGCTATCCCCCACTGGCGGGGGTGCCTGAAAGGCGGGGGTGGAAGTTTGGAATTTTGACTTCCACCCCCGGTCTTTGACCACCCCCGCCAGCGGGGGATAGTCACCCTAAGCCCCATGCCGCCTTAATTGCCTTACGGCAAAATGGCTATCGCATCTGCGTCCTCTTGGGCTTGTGTGAGTGGGAGCGATGGTCTGACCGAATGGCGAGCCGGTGTGAGCAAGAGCGTAGCAAAACTACGAACGGCGTATGAGACGCGAAATGCAGTTTTGCACGTGGTGGGTTGAAGTTTTGTCCGGCCTTGACCTTTGGTTACTTTGGGTCAAGCCAAAGTAATAATATGTAAAAATTTTGCTGTAGCTATGAAAAGGTACTTTCTTCTGACCCTCCTCTTTTTTGCGGTAGCAACGCTGCATTCCCAACCCCTTTCCTTCCCCGGTGCCGATGGCTTTGGTCGCTACACTACAGGTGGTCGCGGAGGACAGGTTTTATTTGTAGATAACCTCAACGATGATGGTGAGGGAAGCTTACGTAAGGCTATAGAAGCTGAAGGTGCGCGCACCATTATTTTTCGCGTTAGCGGAACAATATTTTTGGAATCGGTGCTTGAAATAAAAAACGATAGCATTACCATTGCAGGGCAGTCCGCTCCTGGCGATGGTATTTGCCTTGCCAACTATACGCTACGTGTGGCGGCCAACAACGTTATCATTCGCTATGTACGCAGCCGCATGGGCGACTTGCGCCGCACGCAGGACGATGCCATGTCGGGCGCACGGCGTCACGATATTATTCTTGACCACTGCTCCATGAGCTGGAGCACCGATGAGTGCGCCTCATTTTACGACAATGAAAACTTCACCATGCAGTGGTGCCTGCTTTCCGAGAGCCTACGGAAAAGTGTACATGCTAAAGGCTCGCATGGCTACGGTGGTATTTGGGGAGGTATGAAAGCCTCGTTTCTTCACAACTTGTTGGCACATCACAGCAGCCGCAATCCGCGCTTTTGCGGTGCGCGCTACCACGAAAAAACACGTGAAACGGAACTGGCCGACTTTCGTAATAACATAATTTACAACTGGGGTTTCAATAGCAGCTACGCGGGTGAAAATGGTAAGTACAACATGGTGAACAACTACTACAAACCCGGTCCCGCTACGCAAAAAAATGTGCGTAATCGAATTTTGGAGGCATGGCAAAGTCAGGATGGTAGAGGCTTTCACGACTTTGGCAAATTTTACATTGATGGCAATGTGATGGAGGGCGATGAGGCGGTTACCAAAAACAACTGGAACGGTGTGGACTACAAGTTGTTCATAGAAAAAGAGCGCATTGACAAGCAGCACCCCCACGATGATACCCTTATGTTACGCTGCCGTAGCTACCAGCCCTTTGATTTTGTAGTAAACAAAACGCAATCCGCTATAGAAGCCTACAATGATGTGCTGCAACATGCTGGTGCCAGCCTTTTACGTGATGCTGTTGATAAGCGAGTGGTGGATGAAGTGCGCCGTGGTGCCTTCACCTTTGGAGAGAACGGAATGATAGACTCGCAGGCACAGGTGGGCGGTTGGCCGGGATTAAAATCGCTACCTGCTCCAAAGGACTCTGATAATGATGGTATGCCCGATGAGTGGGAGAAGGAGCATGGCCTTAACCCCAATAAAAAAGATGATGCGCTGTACAGCTTTGATAAGAACTACACGAATTTGGAGGTGTATTTGAATGAGTTGGCAAAGTAAATGGTAGAATCTACCATTTACCTCTTTTTCTGTCGTTTCTCATCCGATTCATACGCTCTCTAAAACCGCCTTCTTTGAGAAATTGTTCCCCTAATTGCTGTAGTTGTTTGAATAGAAGATAGTCGGTTTGCTTAATGAGGCAAATGCTAATATTTGCAATGGTTTCTGGCGGACGAGTTTTCACTAACTCCATGTAGAATGAAGTGTCGTTATGCTTTCTGCCTAAATCACGCATGGCTTTTAACTCTATAGAGTCATTTTCCCATTGGCGGTGTTTCCTCGTTCGGAGATAATCCTCATAGTCAACCAGTAACTCATGCAAACTTGATTTAGCCACATTAACAAGTTTAATCTCCATTTCCTTAGAAGTTGCAGAGAACGCACAACCCTCAACAATATTTTGTTTGCCCGAGCGGGCAGCCTGCACCATTTGGTCTATGGTTCTATCACCTCTTTGTAAATATTTGTGACAAAAGTAGTAGGTGATATCGTATATGGCTTCGGCTTTTTGGTAACTGAATAGTTTTTTATAGTTGCCTGCAATAGGAAAAAGGGATTCGTTGGGCATAATATTTTAAGGTCATTAAAGACTTTGAAGTCTTTGAAAATTCACTCCCTCGTTACAACCCCGTCAGTTTTTTAATCTCGTTAAGTATATTCAGCGCCTCTATCGGTGTGAGGTTATTTATATCAATATTTTTAATCTGGTCGCGAACTTGCGATAGCACAGGGTCATCCAGTTGGAAGAAGGATAGCTGTACGGCATCCTCTTTTTTGCTTGGAGTAGAAGCTGCAACGGATGCCTTTCCTCCATTGGCTTTTCGAATACTTTCGAGTTGCTTAAGTATGGCTGTAGCACGCTCGGTTACGCTCTTGGGCATACCTGCCATTTGCGCCACGTGAATACCAAAGCTGTGCTCACTACCACCACGTACCAACTTGCGTAAGAATACAATCTTGTTTGCTACTTCCTTTATGGCAATGTTGTAATTCTTTACGCGAGGGTATGATGCCTCCAGCTCATTCAGCTCGTGGTAGTGCGTAGCAAACAGTGTTTTGGCCTTTGCTTGCGGGTGGTCGTGAATGTACTCCACCATGGCGCGGGCAATAGAAATGCCATCGTAGGTGCTGGTGCCGCGACCAATTTCGTCGAGAATAATGAGGCTGTGGTTCGATAGATTGTTGAGGATGCTGGCGGCCTCCTGCATCTCCACCATAAAGGTTGATTCGCCTTGCGAAAGGTTGTCCGATGCGCCTACGCGGGTAAAAATCTTATCCACTACACCAACGGTAGCCTTGCTTGCGGGAACATAACAACCTATTTGTGCCATAAGCACAATCAAGGCTGTTTGTCGCAGTAGCGCAGACTTACCCGACATGTTGGGACCGGTGAGAATGATGATTTGCTGCTCGGCCGAATCCAACAATACATCGTTGGCAACGTAAGGTTCATCGGGTGGCAGCAGCAGCTCAATTACAGGGTGGCGCCCGTCCTTTATCTCAAGCACCGAGTCATTTTTCAGCTCGGGGCGGCAGTACTTTCGCTCTGCCGAAATGTTGGCAAAGTTAAGCAGGCAATCCAGCTGTCCCACCAACATAGCGTTGTGCTGAATGGGGGCAATGTACTCCAAAAGCGATACCACAAGGTCGCTGAAAATTTGCTGCTCCAGCGCAAATATTTTATCTTCGGCACCGAGAATTTTTTCTTCATACGACTTCAACTCCTCGGTAATGTAACGCTCAGCAGCGGTAATGGTCTGCTTGCGTATCCACTCGGGCGGTACCTTATCCTTGTGCGTGTTGCGTACCTCAATGTAGTACCCGAACACGTTGTTGAAGCTGATTTTAAGCGAAGGTATGCCCGTACGCTCCGACTCGCGCTGCTGAATTTCGAGCAGGTAATTTTTTCCGCTACGCTGAATTTTGCGCAGCTCATCCAGCTCGGCATTTACACCTTCGGCAACCACAGGGCCTTTGCCTATTTGGTTGGCGGGCTCGGGGTGAATTTTTTTCTCAATCACCTCGCACATGGTGGTGCAGGGATTCAGCTGCTCGGCTATGCGGGCAAAATTCGATTCCTTGGTATCGGCGCATAGCGCCTTAATTTGCTCCACGGCACGCAACGCACGTGCCAGCTGCACTACCTCACGCGGGTTAATGCGTCCCACGGCAGCTTTTGAAATGATGCGCTCTAAGTCACCCACCTCGTGTATGTGCGATGCCATTTCTTCGCTCAGTAGCGGCAGGTCAATGAACTGCTGTACCATGTCCAACCGCGCGTTGATTTGCTGTATTTCCTTTAGCGGAAGCGCAATCCAGCGGCGCAGCATACGTCCGCCCATGGGCGAAATGGTGTGGTCAATGCTTTTGAGTAGCGTGCTTGCACCCTCGTTGGCGGAGTTGAACAGCTCCAGGTTTCGTGCCGTAAACTTATCCAACCACACGTAGCGATTTTCATCTAAACGGGAGATGTGCGAAATGTGTTTTACCTGCGTGTGCTGCGTCAGCTCAAGGTACAGCAAAATGGCTCCCGCGGCTGTTATTCCGCTGGGAAGGTCTTGAATTCCAAAACCTTTTAATGATGGTACTTGAAAATGCGACAGCAACTTATCGCGTGTGGCATCCTCGTTGAGCGCCCACTCGTCGAGGCGGTAGGTGTAGTATTGTACGCCGAAATTTTCAGCAAATTTTTCATCACAACCTTTTTGAAAAAGCACCTCTTTGGGAGAAAAGTTGGTGAGCAATTTATCTACATAATCGTTGCTGCCTTCGCCCACGCAGAACTCGCCTGTAGAAAGGTCAAGAAAAGCAACGCCCGATGAATTTTTGGCAAAATGTACGCAGGCAAGAAAGTTGTTTTCTTTATTTTCAAGTACGTTATCATTGGTAGTTACGCCTGGCGTAACCAGTTCGGTAACACCACGTTTTACAATGCCCTTGGCCAGTTTAGGGTCTTCCAGCTGGTCGCATACTGCCACACGTTGTCCCGCGCGTACCAATTTTGGAAGATAGGTATCCATGGCATGGTGCGGAAAGCCTGCCAACTCCACAAAAGAGGCGGAGCCGTTGGCGCGACGCGTAAGCGTAATACCCAAAATGTCGGCCGCTTTAATAGCATCTTCACCGAAAGTTTCGTAAAAGTCACCCACACGAAACAGCAGCAATGCGTCGGGGTACGTCGCTTTAAAGGCGAAGTACTGCTTCATCATGGGGGTCTCCACGTACTTTTTTTCTTTCTTCTCCTCGGCCATTTTTTCAATTTTGCGTAAGCAACAAATATACAAAAAAAGTGGCAGAGCGCCAGCCCTTTTGCTACGGTATTTGCCCAGAGCGTCATTGCGAGCAAAGCGAAGCAATCTCAAGTTATAGTTGACGTTGCTAAAATGTGAGTTTGCTTCGCTTTGCTCGCAATGACAATAGTGGTTTTCATTTTCTGCTGTTCTTTTATTACATTTGTTACTTGTGATTTAAAAATTCTATCGTCATGAAAAAGATTATTCTTGTAGCAGCCCTTGCATTTTGCGCTGCTTTTGCGCAAGCGCAGGTAGGTGAAAAAAACTTTATTGACCAACCCTATATTGAGGTTACGGGCAAGGCTGAAAAGGAAATTACCCCCGATAAAATTTACCTTAGGATTACCATTAGCGAAAAAGATAATAAGGCAAAACAATCGCTCGACCAACAGGAAAGAGAGATGAAGTTGGTTTTGGGTAAGTTGGGTATTGATGTTGCTAGGGATTTGACAATTAAGGACTTGGAAAGCAACTTCATGTCGTACTGGTACAAGAGCACCGATGTTTTTACAAGTAAGGATTACCGCTTGCTGGTGCGCAATGCTTCTATGGCGGGTAAGGCTATTCAGGAGCTGAAAAAAATCAACGTATCGAATATTGTACTCGAAAAAGTTGATCATTCCGAGATGGAAAAATTCCGTCGAGAGGTAAAAGTTGAGGCCATGAAAGCGGCTAAGGTAAAGGCCTCGGATTTGCTTGAGGCCGTTGGGCAAAAGGCGGGTAAAGCAATCTGGGTGCAGGAGTACGAAACGCCCATTTATCGTACCTACGCAGCGCCCATGCGTGCCAACAAGGTAATGGCAAGTAGCGATATGGCTATGTCCGAGTCGCAACCTGAGTTGGAGTTTGCCACCATTAAGCTGGAAAGCACCGTTACCGCGAGATTTACAATAGAGTAAAATAATTGACGATTTACTAATTTACGATTGACAATTGAAAGATGAAATTGTCAATCGTAAATTGTTCAATTGTAAATAATGTTGTCATTCTTTCACTCCTTCCTTTCTCTCATATATCCCAATAGCTGCGAGGCTTGTGGCGTGCAGCTGGTGGCAGGCGAACATGTGCTATGTACCACCTGCAAGTATAAGCTGCCGCGTACACGCTATTGGTTGCAAAAAGGTAATCCTGTAGAGCAGGTATTTTGGGGGCGGGTTCAGGTAGAAAATGCCTGTTCGCTTTTCTTTATGGGAAAAGGTAGCAAGTACCGTAAACTGCTGCACAAGTTGAAGTACAAAAATCGCCCGCAGGTTGGTGTTGAGTTGGGTAGCTTGCTTGGAGCGGAGTTGCAGCAATCGCCCTTGTATGAGGATATTGATGTGGTTGTTTCTATTCCGCTACATGCTAAGCGTCTGCGCGCTCGCGGATATAACCAGAGCGAAAAAATAGCCAAAGGTATTGCCCAGTCATTTGGAAAACCCATGTTGGCAAATGTAGTTTATCGTCAACGGCACAACGAAACGCAAACCCGAAAATCGCGCGAGGAGCGCATGAAAAACGTGGAGGATGTATTTGCCGTGTATCCCGATAAAGTTACGGAGTTGGATGGGAAACACATTCTTTTGGTAGACGATGTACTTACCACCGGAGCCACACTTGAGGCCTGTATCACCGCGACTCTCCGTGCGGTGAATTGTAAAATCAGCGTGGCAACGCTGGCGGCGGCTGTGAAAACGTAGCCGTGCGTTATTTGCCTGTGTTTTATGGATAACTGGAAAAAAGTCTTTGGTATTATATGGACGGGGCAATTCCTGTCGTTGCTGAGTAGCACCATTGTTAACTTTGCAATAATTTTGTGGCTTAGCATGAAGACCGGCTCTGCCGAAATGCTGGCGCTTGCTGCTGTTGCGGGCTTGCTGCCGCAGGCGTTGCTGGGGCCGCTCACGGGTGTATTTATCGACCGCTGGAGCCGCAAGTTGGTCATGATTCTTTCCGATAGCTTCATTGCCTTTTGCACGCTGATACTTGCTGTGTTGTTTTGGCTTGATATTGCGGAAATGTGGCATATATTTTTGCTGTTAGCTTTGCGCTCGGTGGGCTCCGCTTTTCACATGCCTGCCATGCAGGCCTCGGTGCCGCTGTTGGCTCCGCAGGATCAACTTACGCGCGTGGCTGGTATTGACCAAGTTATACAATCGGTGTGCAACATTGCAGGTCCTGCGCTGGGTGCTTTTTTTATTACCTTTTGGAAAATGGAATACGTGCTGATGCTTGATGTGGTGGGCGCTATACTTGCCTGCGTCTCCCTGCTGTTTGTGCGCATTCCTAACCCCCGGCAAGTAGGCGAAAAGGTAAAGAACGTGCTGTATGAAATGCGCGAAGGCGCTATGTCGGTATTGCGCAATCGTGGTCTCAGCTTCATTTTCCTTTACTCCACGCTGGTTACCTTTTTCATTATGCCCATAAGCGTGCTGTTCCCGCTCATGACGCTCAAATATTTTGGCGGAAACGCCTTTCAGGTTAGTCTTATTGAGATAGTGTGGGGTGTGGGCGCTTTGCTTGGGGGGCTGGTTATGGGAGCCATAACGTATAAAAAGAGCAGGGTAACGCTGGTTAACTGGATGTACCTAGTGGTTGGGTTAACTTTTTTTTTATCAGGTATATTACCACCTACAGGTTTTGTGCTGTTTGCAATAATTACTACTCTTGCTGGAGTATCCGGTGCCGTGTACAATGCGGCTTTTACCGCCATTTTGCAAACCTATATTGACCCGGCTACGTTGGGGCGAGTGTTCTCTATGTTCATAACCCTAAGTCTTATACCCTCACTTTTGGGGCTTATTGGTATAGGCTTTTTTGCCGATAGATTGGGAATCACTACCTCCTTTGTGGTGTGTGGAGTTGCCATATTGGTAGTAGGCTTACTTGCATTTATTACGCCATCCGCCATGCGATTAGATAAAAAAATACCTAATTTTGCCGACTAACCAAATAAGATTTGTAATGAAAGAAAGAATGCTCTTTGTGCTGCTGATTGCTGTGCTGCTGGTTTCGTGTTCTAAAGATAATGACAATAGTGAGCCCGTAGTAAATGATTATTTAGTAAGTGCAACTTTCAAGTCCGAACTTCCTAAGGAGTTTCTGCAGCTGGCAATTATGCAGGCAGGATATACGCAGTATCTCAACCTTCCGCAAGGCACGGTGAATGCTTATGCTGTAACCTATAAAACTCAGTACCCGAAGGGAACGCCCATAGCTGCCTCCGGAGTGTTTTTTGTTCCAACTAACATAAATACCTCCATGCCCACAGTGGTGTACACTCACGGCACCATTACTAAGGAGGAGGCTCCATCTGTTGCAATAGTCTCCGTGGAAATCTTCTTTTCGGCGCTTATTGCCTCCACCTTTGGCTGCGTAGTACTTATGCCTGACTATATTGGATATGGTGCCAGCGCAAATATTGAGCACCCCTACATTCACAAGGAGTCGTTGGCGCAGGCTGGTGTTGACCTTGTGTATGCCTTTAAGGAGTATGCTGAAGGTGCTAAATTATCGTTTAATCCGAGTGTGTTCATTACCGGGTACTCGGAGGGTGGCTATGCTGCTGTGGCGCTTCAGGAAAGAATTCAGGAAAAGATTCAGGAGCCTACGTCTAGTCTCGCACTTCGGGTGGAGAAAACAGTGGCTGGATCTGGTCCCTACGATAATGTGGCGCTCACAAAGGGACTTGTGACGAAGAATGAGGAGTGCTCTGCACACGAAGTGAGTAGCTACCTGTGGGCGTTGAGTATGCTAAAGAGTGATTACGGTTACTCAAGGGGTTATAGCGATATTTTTACTGCCGACAACGATACTAAATTGAGAGGAATAGGTTATCAAATGGGATATTTTATTCCGGAAAATACTGTAAAAATTGATACTAACCCTGCTCGACTCTTTAAGCCGGAATTTATTGCAGGCATACAAAATGACACGGATACAGAAATGCTTGTGGTGTTGGAGCAAAACTCGCTGGTGAGTTTTAGTCCTGCCGATAGCCTCATTTTCATATATGGTGGCGCCGATACGTGGGTTTACCCCATTAATACGCTCAACGCTTACAACGCCATGCAGGCCAAAGGCTGCATGGTGAAAAAGTATGAGCAACCGGGCGGTACGCACGCTACTACCATTGATTTGTATCTTGAGGTGCTGCTAAACAGTCTTAGAGAGGTTGCCGCCCGAAAGTAGTGCGCGTTTTTTGCGCACCTCTCGACGCCTTGTTTTTATCAGAATGCGGATGCGGTGTTTTGTCAAAACCTCCCTGTTTTTTTGTATCTTCGTAGTCCGAATGTAAAAAAACGACATGGCAGCAGACGACATCATACAGGATATTACCTCCGGCGATTACAAGTACGGTTTCACTACTGATATTGAGAGCGATACTATTCCTAAGGGGTTGAGCGAGGACGTTGTACGGCTTATTTCCGCAAAGAAAAATGAGCCGCAATGGTTGCTCGACTTTCGCCTGAAGGCCTACCGTCGTTGGCTGGAGATGAAAATGCCCACATGGGCGCAACTCCAAATTCCCGAAATTGATTATCAAAACATTATTTACTATGCGGCACCCAAGCCTACCGTAGAAAAGCAATCCATGGATGAGGTTGACCCCGAGCTCCGCGCCACCTTCGATAAGTTGGGAATTCCGCTCGAAGAGCAAAAGGTGTTGGCCGGTGTGGCGGTGGACGCGGTAATGGATAGCGTATCGGTTAAAACGACTTTTCGCGCAGCGTTGGCCGAAAAAGGGGTGATATTTTGCTCGTTTAGCGAGGCCGTGCAGGAGCATCCGGAGTTAGTACAAAAGTATTTGGCATCGGTGGTTCCCGCGGGCGACAACTTCTTCTCCGCATTAAATTCCGCCGTGTTTAGCGATGGCTCATTTTGCTACATCCCTAAGGGCGTACGCTGCCCCATGGAGCTATCCAGCTACTTCCGCATCAACGCTAAGGGCACGGGCCAGTTTGAGCGCACGCTCATAGTGGCCGATGAGGGCAGCTACGTCAGCTACCTTGAGGGCTGCACCGCCCCGCAGCGCGATGAAAATCAGCTGCATGCTGCTGTGGTGGAAATTGTGATAATGAAGGATGCCGAAGTAAAGTACTCCACTGTGCAAAACTGGTATCCGGGCGACAAGCAAGGCAAAGGGGGTATTTTCAACTTTGTTACCAAGCGCGGCATCTGCAAGGGCGACAACTCCAAGCTCTCGTGGGCGCAGGTGGAAACGGGCTCGGCCATTACGTGGAAGTACCCCAGCACCATTCTCAAAGGCGATAACTCCTCGTCGGAATTCTACTCCGTAGCAGTAACCAACAACTACCAGCAGGCCGACACGGGTACCAAGATGATTCACATAGGCAAAAACACCAGTAGCCGCATAGTGAGCAAGGGTATATCTGCAGGGCATAGCCAAAATTCATACCGCGGCTTAGTGCGCGTGAACAAGGGTGCCGATAATGCCCGTAACTTCTCGCAGTGCGACAGCTTACTGTTGGGCGATAAGTGCGGTGCGCACACCTTTCCCTATGTTGACGTAGATAACAAAACAGCGGTGGTCGAACATGAGGCCACTACTTCAAAAATAGGTGAAGATCAACTCTTTTACTGTAACCAACGTGGTATTGCCACTGAGGATGCTGTCGGTTTGATTGTAAACGGTTATGCTCGCGAAGTGCTTAATCAATTGCCCATGGAGTTTGCCGTTGAGGCGCAAAAGTTGCTGCAGATTTCGCTCGAGGGAAGCGTAGGGTAAACGGATAACTGACAATGGGTAATGGACAATAAGAAGATGGTAATAGCGACAGGAGAAAATGTATTAAGAGATAAATCGTATGTTTTTGCACTAAGAATAATTAAAGCATATAAGTTTTTAAGTCAAGAGCAAAAAGAGTTTGTATTATCCAAGCAAATGTTGCGCAGCGGAACTTCAATTGGAGCAATGGTTCGCGAAGCAGAGCATGCGCAATCGTCGGCAGATTTTGTAAAAAAGTTGAGCATTGCTTTGAAAGAAGCAAATGAAACAGAATATTGGTTAATGCTATTGAAAGATAGCGAATATATAGGTGAGGAAGGTTTTCAATCCATTGTGAAAGATTGCCAAGAGTTGCTTCGGTTGCTGATAAGCAGCATAAAAACAGCGAAGCAGAATAGTAAAAAATAATTGTCCATTATCCATTGTCAGTTGTCCATTTGTATGTTGCTACAAGTAAATAATTTGCACGCCAAAATCGGCGAAAAAGAAATTCTCAAAGGCATAGACTTGAAGGTCAATGCCGGAGAGGTGCACGCCATTATGGGGCCCAATGGCTCGGGAAAAAGTACGCTGTCGTCAGTATTGGCAGGTAAGCCCGGCTACGAGGTTACGCAAGGTGCTGCTATTTTTGACGGGAAAAATCTGTTGGAAATGGCACCCGAAGAGCGTGCTCGTGAAGGTTTTTTCCTTAGCTTTCAGTATCCCGTAGAAATTGCCGGTGTAAGCAACACCAACTTCATGAAGGTCGCATTGTCTGAGCGTCGCAAGCAGCAAGGTTTACCCGAGTTGTCGCCCTCGGAATTTCTGAAATTCATGCGCGAAAAAATGGCGTTGGTGGAGATGGATCCCTCCTTTGCCTCACGTGGCGTAAATGTTGGTTTTTCGGGCGGCGAGAAAAAGCGTAACGAGATTTTCCAAATGGCTATGCTTGAGCCGCGTCTTTCTATTCTCGATGAAACCGACAGCGGACTTGATATTGATGCCCTGCGCATAGTAGCCAACGGCGTAAATAAGCTCAAAAGTAAGGATAACGCTGTAGTCCTTATCACTCACTACCAACGCTTGCTCGATTACATTGTTCCCGATTTTGTACACGTACTTTATCAGGGCAAAATCATTAAAACGGGCGACAAAAGCCTTGCGCTGGAGCTGGAGGAAAAGGGGTACGATTGGCTTAAATAAATGGATAATTGACAATGGACAGCTGACAATAATTGTCCATTGTGCATTGTCCGTTGTTCATTAAACACACGTGGATACAAACAAATATATACAAAACAACACCCTGCGGGTTCCTGCCGGGCAGTCGCTTTCTCTCCTGCTAGACGATAGCGCTCCGCAGGCGTTGGAGGTGCTGGTGGAGCAGGATGCGCAGTTGAATTTGGTGGTGTTGCACCAAAAATCTGCAGCTGTAAAGCACACCATTATGCTGCAAAAAAGCAGCGTACTCAACCTATTTTATCTTACCCTTGACGGCGAGGAGATAAGCCAAAATACTCGCATAGATTTGCAGGGCGAAAACGCCGAATGTAACATCTCAGCCTTTAGCGCTGCCGCGCTTACTCAGAAGTTTAAAACGAATTTTATTGTTAATCATGCCGTTGCAAATTGCAAAAGCACTCAGCTATTCAAGCAAATAGCTGTAGGTAATGCCTCGGTTGACTTTGGCGGACGGGTAATTGTAGCCAAGGATGCCCAGCATACTGATGCTCAACAAACCTGTCGCACACTCTTGTTAAGCGAAACGGCTCATGCTCATGCGCAGCCGCAGCTCGAAATTTACGCCGACGATGTAAAGTGTAGTCACGGTGCCACCGTTGGCCAGCTGGATGCCGAGGCGCTGTTTTACCTCCGATCTCGTGGCGTTGGCTTGGCCGAGGCACAGCAGCTGCTTCTGTTGGGTTTTGCCGATGAGGTGGTGCAAAATATTGCTTCTGAGGAATGTCGCGAAAAAATGGCGGTGTTAGTTGCGGAGAAATTAGGTTCTTTGCTATAATAATACCCGCTTTTCCTAAGATGATTTTACTTCAATTTTTACTTTAAGTAATGTATTGTAACTTGATTTAATACGATACTTATGACGTCACTAAAATCTCTTCCTAACCTTGGTCCGGTACTTGTCAGCTTGCTTGAGCGTGCCGATATCCATTCCGCTGAGGAGCTCCGTAGCTTAGGTACTGAGGCTGTTTTTACTCGTTTGAAGGTTTTGGAAACAGAGGAGGGCGATAGCTGCATTCACAAGCTATACGCGCTTGAAGGTGCTGTACAAGGCATTCGTTGGCACGATGTAACTCAGGAAAGAAGAAAGGAATTGCTGGAGTTTTTTCGTAGGCTGCAACACGACATGAAGAAGTAAGGTAATAAGGTTTTAAAGGGGGTGTCTTATTGCTTAAATAATTACTTTAAGTAAAGTATCGTAAATTGGTTACGTGATCGAGTTATGATATTTTTTGATGCCCTGCAGGGGCTAAATTTGAATAACCGTAGGTGAGTGAAGCACAACCTACGGTATAGGACGGATGTGTGCACAGCGCGCGAATCACAATCTTTGCTCAAGGGAAAAGCCTGTTTCGCGCGCAAAGTACCTACTTTAGTTTTGACCA
The DNA here is from genome assembly GCA_031553765.1 of Bacteroidales bacterium. GTDB lineage: Bacteria > Bacteroidota > Bacteroidia > Bacteroidales > UBA932 > JAITMY01. The sequence continues at coordinate 388,446 of JAVBKY010000003.1, read as the reverse complement.
CGGGTTGCGCTTCGCTTTACCCGCGGTTAATAAAGTGTACTCCCTGCGGGACAAAAAAGAGGGAAGCCCCAAAACTTGCTTTGCAACTATAGGGCGCTCACCAACTCCATAGGTGAATCAATAATCACCTTTGCTCCGTTGCTTGCTAGCTCCTCCCTTCCTCTAAATCCCCAAGTTACACCTACGGCAAACATTCCGGCAGCGTTAGCTGTTTTCATGTCAATGGCTGTATCGCCCATGTAAATAATGTTCTGCGGCTCTACATTCATGCTTTGCGCTATGTACAAGGCTGATGCGGGATTGGGTTTGCGGGGAAAGCGATCGCTATGCCCCACAATCAACTCAAAGTTCCATTTGTTAAGCAGCTTACCGCAAATTTGTTGTGTGAGTTCATCCGCCTTATTGGACAGGATAGATACTTTTAATTTTCTGCTTGATAGTTCATCAAGTAAGTCGGGTATGCCGTTGTACAGATGCGACTTTTCAACGTAGCAGCTACTGTATACTTTCATCATCATTGCTAAGCAACGAGCTATGTTGTCCTCACTCCTTGCGCCTTCAGGTAGGCACCTTTCTGTGAGATTTTTAAGTCCTTCCCCAACCAGCAACTTATACTCATCATAAGAGTGAGAGGGGTAGCCATAATGAGCCAGCACCCGATTCATGGAGCCGGCAATATCCTCCAGCGAATTTACAAGGGTTCCGTCGAGATCAAAGATAGCAGCGTGTTTTTTCATTTAAAGTAAAACTTTAGATAATATGTTGTAAGTTTAATATATAATCAACTTATAGCGGCTTTCTTTGAGGCTTTGGTTCCTGTTTGGGAGGATTTGCATTTGGATTGGGTTTACCCTCAATGGCCTGTTTAACTACCATACCCCAAACAAACGCTGTAGCACCTATACCCATAATGGAAAAAACCTTGTCACTTGCGCTACGCTTAAACATGCGATTGAGAGAGGCGTTGTAGTTGAGGTAAAAGTTGTCGAGATTTTGATCAGGTGCTATGCCGTTATTTTTTGCCGAAGGCTCCAGAGTACCGTATGCGGGGCTATAGAGCGTTAATGGCATGGATTGTGGCTTTATGGGCAAATATAATTTTTGCGGCGGGGTCACCATTAATTCGTCAAAATCCTGTAAACTGGAAGTCTGTACTTTTTGTTTAACCTCCAGGCGTGCGGTGTCGCCCCCAAGGGCAATGCTATCGGGTTGAGCAAAGCTGCTGTGAGAAAGGAAGAGTAGGACAATTATAAAGATTTCAGATTTCAAATTTCAGATTTTTGTGGATAAGCCCTAACAGGGTCTCAAAACCCTGTTAGGGTCTTTTGTTAAGCAAATATACAAAAAAAGCGGGGTGAATATTTATCCCGCTTTCATGTGAAATCTGAATTTACAGTTTCGCCAAAACTTGTTCCCAATCAGCCTTGATGTCGTTGATATGCTCAATACCCACCGAGCAACGAAGAAGATTGGGTTGCACCCCCGCTGCTATTTGCTCCTGCTCGCCTAGCTGCGAGTGCGTGGTGTTGGCGGGGTGGGTAATAATGGACTTTACATCGCCCACGTTGGCCACATGGTTAAGCAGCTCAAAGTTGTTGATGGCTTGTGTAGTTTGATTTACATCGCCTTTAATGAACACCGACAGTACGCCGCCGAAGCCGTTGCGCAGATACTTTTTTGCCAGCGTGTGGTACTTGCTGCTTTTAAGCCCGGGGTAGCTCACGCGCTCCACTTTCGGGTGCTTTTCGAGCCAAGAAGCTAACTCCAGCGCGTTGTCGTTGGTGCGGTCGGCACGTAGCGATAAGGTTTCAAGTCCCTGTATCAGCTGGAAGGAGTTGAACGGGCTAATGCAGGGACCGAGGTCACGTATGCCCTCTACGCGTGCGCGTATGCCGAAGGCTATATTACCAAAGGGTCCATTTTCACCGAATACCTCCCAAAATTTGAGACCGTGATAGCCCTCTGATGGCTCGGTGAAGGCAGGGTATTTTCCGTTGCCCCAGTTGAAATTACCGCCATCAATAACTACACCGCCCATCACGCTGCCGTGCCCACCAATCCACTTGGTGGCGGAGTGGCACACTACATTAGCACCCCACTCAATGGGGCGGCAAATGTAACCGCCTTGACCAAATGTATTGTCTACTATCAAAGCAATGCCGTGCTTTTTTGCCAGCGCCGCAATGGGTTCAAAGTCGGGAATGTTGTACTCAGGGTTGCCTATATTTTCTACGTAGATGGCCTTTGTGTTGGCATCAATCAGTGAGGCAATGCTGTCCACGCTATCGCCCTGTGCAAAGCGAGTGGTAATGCCTAATCGCTTAAGCGCAACCTTGAACTGGTTGTGCGTGCCGCCGTATAGGTACGAGGTGCTTACAATGTTATCGCCCGCTTCTGCCAAGTTTTGTATGGCAATAAACTGCGCTGCGTGCCCCGATGAGGTGGCCACCGCACCCACGCCGCCTTCAAGAGCTGTCATGCGCTTTTCAAACACATCGGTAGTGGGGTTTTGCAGGCGCGTGTATATGTTGCCGAATTGCTTTAGCGCAAATAAATCAGCAGCGTGCTTGCTGTTGTTGAACTGGTAAGCGTTGGTAAGATAAATGGGCACGGAGGTAGCTCCTGTGGCGGGGTCGGGTTCAAAGCCTGCGTGTACCTGTAGTGTTTCGAAATGGAGATTATTTTTCATAATGAGAATTAATGCTTAAGATTTTGTATTGACAATTTTACAATTTACGATTTACATAAATTGTCAATTGTCATTTGTTCAATTGTCAATTTTATAAGGGATATTCATCAAACGCGTACAGTACGGTTGAGAGGTATCGCTCACCCGTGTCGGGGAGCAGTGCTACTATAGTTTTGCCCGCGTGCTCGGGCATTCGTGCCAGCTTCATGGCGGCAAAGGCTGCAGCTCCTGATGATATGCCTACGAGCAACCCTTCGGTTTGCGCCAGCTCGCGTGCCGTGCGTATGGAGTCATCGTTGCTCACGGTAATAATTTGATCCACCACCTTTGGGTGAAAGTTAGCGGGGACAAAGCCCGCGCCTATGCCTTGTATTTTGTGTGCCCCGGCTTTTCCACCGCTTAGCACGGGCGATTCGGTGGGCTCTACGGCAATAATTTTTACGTTAGGATTATGTGCCTTGAGCGCTTCGCCCACACCGCTGATAGTACCACCTGTACCAACACCTGCAACAAAAATATCAACCTTTCCGTCGGTGTCGCGCCAAATTTCTTCGCCTGTGGTAAGCTTGTGTGCAACAGGGTTAGCGGGGTTGGTAAACTGTTGCAGTATGATGCTTCCGGGGGTGGTTTCCTGCAGCTCTTCCGCCTTGCGAATGGCGCCACTCATGCCCTCCGCACCGGGGGTAAGCACCAGCGTTGCACTTAATGCTTTAAGTAGGTTGCGACGCTCGAGGCTCATGGTTTCGGGCATGGTAAGCACCAGCTTGTATCCTTTGCTTATAGCTACAAATGCCAAGCCTACGCCGGTGTTGCCGCTGGTAGGCTCTATAATGGTAGCGCCGGGCTTCAGCAGCCCCTTTGCTTCGGCATCCTCAACCATAAAAAGCGCTGCGCGGTCCTTTACGCTACCTAGCGGGTTGAAGTACTCGAGTTTTGCCAGCAGCGTGGCCTGCACCTGATGCGTTGCCCCAAATTGGTTGAGTTGAAGTAGCGGTGTGTTACCTACAAGGTCGGTTAGCTTTTGTGCAATCTTACTCATGGCGTAAAGGTTTTACGGTTAATTTTCAAGGGCAAAAGTAACGGGAGTGAAGAAGGTGGGCAATACCACAAACGTGGTATTTTTGTTTTAGACAGGATTATTTTGTGCGTTGTTACCCTGAGCCTGTTGAAGGAGTGCGGCGTGGAAAAGCCCTCCCCGCATACTTCGACAGGCTCAGCATGACAGCCCACGAAGCCTTAAATTTGATATTCGGCAGCATCCATCAAGCCCATGCGCATGGCTTTTCGGGCGGCCTCGTACACGGTGTTCACCTCCAACTTGCGGAAAATGTTTTTGCGGTGCGTTACCACGGTGTGCTGACTTAGGCTACGGATGCAGGCAATTTCTTTACTGCTTTTACCAAGGGTAATGAGCTTGAGTATCTCCTCCTCGGTTTTGGTCAGCGGATTATTTTCGTGCTGCGCCTCGGGTAGCTTCAGTAGCTCCTGCGTGCGTGTGCACAGGTAGCGCTGACTTTGCAGCACGCTGTATAGTGCCTTGGTTAACGCCTCGCGCGAGTTGCCTTTAAACACAAGGCTTGTATTAGTTGTGGCGGGTATTACCTGTCGCACGAAGGCGCTGCTGAGATCGGATGAGGAAAGCAGGATGTGTGATTGCGGAAAGCGCGCGCATAGATTAATCAGCTCCTGCGCCTGCATAAAGTCGAAAAGCGTATAGTCGAGTATAACCGGTGCATTGGGGTGTTGTAGCAGCAGGTGCACTAGCTCCTTCTTACAGGAGGCCTCCAGGGTGCGACCTCTATACACTTCTTTCTCAATTATGTATAAGAATCCATCGTGGGTGAGTTCCTGCTTGTCGGCTAATATAATAGGTGGAACGTCGCTCATGCGCTTTCGCTGACAGTGGAGATACGGATGGTATCAAAAAATAATTTTGGCACTATATTTATAAGGTGTATTTGCACGCTACAAAGTTGTCTTTTTTTTTCGTAGCATACAACAGAGGCGTCAATTTGCTCAACTTCGTGTTACATAGTAAAATTTGTAAGTTGATTAATTTGAGCGGTTTAATATCTTGTTAATAATTGCGTATGGCAAAATTCGTTTTGAAAGGTCTTTAACATGTACTTTCGTAGCATGAAGAAAACGCCCCTTATCGTACTCATGGGTGTTTCTTTTTTATCCCGATATTTATCATATACAATATATTGAGTAGTTTTTACTAAACCAGGAAGTGTCATGGATGTAGGACTTTTTGCCGAAACGAGCGTGGAGAAAAATGCAAAACAAGAAGAGGTAACGACACCCGTAGCCGAAAAAGTGATGGTGGAGCCAAAGGAAAAGGCAGCTTTGAAAACTTATACGCACGAGGAGGCTATTGCTGATGCTACCGAATACTTCGGTGGCGATGGTATGGCGGCTAAGAACTGGGTGAATAAGTATGCCCTGAAGGATTCCTATGAAAATGTTTACGAGCATACACCAGAGGATATGCATTGGCGTTTGGCGCGTGAGTTTGAGCGTATTGAAAAGAAGTACGCCAACCCCATGACGGCCGAGGAAATTTTTGAAATGCTCGATCACTTTAAGTATGTTATTCCGCAGGGCGGTCCTATGACCGGTGTGGGCAACAAATATCAGGTGGCTTCGTTGTCGAACTGCTTTGTTATTGGTACTAATCCTGCAGCCGATTCATACGGTGGTATTTTCCGCATAGATGAAGAGCAGGTACAGTTGATGAAGCGTCGCGGCGGCGTGGGACACGACCTGTCGCACATTCGCCCCAGCGGTACGCCCGTGCTCAATAGCGCGCTTAACTCAACGGGACTAGTTCCCTTTATGGAGCGTTACTCAAACTCAACGCGCGAGGTGGCTATGGATGGCCGTCGTGGTGCGCTGATGCTGAGCGTGAGCATTAAGCACCCCGATGCCGAAAAGTTTATTGACGCTAAAATGGAAAGCGGCAAGATAACAGGCGCTAACGTGTCGGTAAAAATTGACAACGAATTTATGGAGTGCGTGAAGAGCGGTCAGCCTTACGTACAGAAGTATCCCATTGATTCCGATACTCCCAAGTACAGCTACGAAGTTGATGCTCGTAAGCTATGGGATAAGATTATTCACAACGCGTGGCAAAGCGCCGAGCCCGGCATCTTGTTTTGGGATACCATTATACAGCAGTCAGTACCCGATTGCTACGCCGACTTGGGTTTCCGCACAGTATCAACCAACCCCTGTGGTGAAATTCCCTTGTGTCCCTACGATAGCTGCCGCTTAATTGCGATTAACCTTTATGGCTACGTTGAGAATCCCTTTACAGCACAAGCAACATTCAACACCGAACTCTACAAGCAGCACGTACATAAGGCTATGCGCCTGATGGACGATGTGATTGACTTGGAGTTGGAAAAAATCGATGCCATTATAGAAAAAATTGAAGCAGACCCCGAGCAGGACGATATTAAGATGGTGGAGAAGAATCTTTGGAAAAAGATTCGCGAAAAAGCTATCCTTGGTCGTCGCACAGGTTTGGGTATTACCGCCGAAGGCGATATGCTGGCCGCTATGGGCTTGCGCTATGGCTCGGATGAGGCTATTGATTTTGCAGTAGATAAACAAAAAACGTTGGCTGTGGAAGCTTACCGCGCATCGGTAACCATGGCTAAGGAGCGTGGCGCGTTTAAAATTTACGACGCCAAGCGTGAGGAGAACAACCCTATGATTGGTCGTATTCGCGAAGCCGATCCTGCTTTGTATGAGGAGATGAAGCAGCACGGTCGTCGTAACATTGCCATGCTGACCATTGCTCCCACGGGTACCACCAGCATCATGTCGCAAACCACCTCAGGTATTGAGCCGGTATTTCTACCTTTTTACAAGCGTCGCCGTAAGGTCAACCACAATGATAAGAACGTGAAGGTTGCCTTTGTAGATGAGAAGGGAGATGCATTTGAGGAGTTTTTGGTGATGCACCACAAGTTTGTTACCTGGCTTGAAGTAAATGGCTACGATCCCAAGGATTTGGACGGCGCAAGTGAAGAATTTATTGAAGCTATTGCTCAAAAATCGCCCTACTACAAGGCTACATCAAACGATGTGGATTGGGTTGCAAAGGTGAAAATGCAGGGTCAAATGCAGCAGTGGGTCGACCACTCCATTAGCGTAACCGTAAACCTTCCTAACGATATTAAGGAAGAAATGGTGGCTAAGGTGTATGAAACCGCATGGGCAAGCGGTTGCAAAGGTATTACCGTATATCGCGATGGCTCGCGTACCGGTGTGCTGGTAGCTGCCGGAAGCAACAACGCTGGTACCGATAAGAAGATGCCTACTAAGCGTCCAGCGTCACTTGATACTGATGTTATTCGTTTCAAAAACGGTAAAGAAGAGTGGATTGCCTTTGTGGGCTTGTACAACGACAAACCTTACGAAATCTTTACCGGTATGGCCGGAGATGATGACGTGCTGATGCCAAAGAGCGTTGACAAGGGTAGGATTATAAAGGATGTTGACCCGAAAGATCCCTCCAAAAGTGTATACAACTTTGAGTATATTAACAAGCGTGGTATACCTCAAATGATCAACGGTATTTCGTACATGTTCAACATGGAGTACTGGAACTACGCTCGCTTTATTTCTGGCGTGTTGCGCAATGGGGTTCCCATTACCGACGTGGTTAATATTGTTGACGGCTTGCACTTCGAAAACGATACTATTAACACGTGGAAAGCCGGTGTAGAGCGTGCGCTGAAGCAATACATTCCTGATGGAACTAAGGCTGCCGAAGGTCAAAAATGCAGCGAGTGCGGTCAGGAAGACTTGGTGTACCAAGAAGGCTGCCTAACCTGCAAGAACTGCGGACACTCAAAGTGCGGATAATCCTCAATGGATAATTGACAACGGACAATTGATAATGAGAGCAACACATAGCGTGTTGCTCTTGTTGTTTTATGCGGTTGACATTTAGCGCAATGATATTTATTCTAATTATTCATTGTCAGTTGTCAATTATCCATTATTAATTGTCAATTCTTCATTATCTTTGCAGCCCTATGAGCAACATGCCCCAACCATTTATTGATTTTATCAGGGAGCATCACGTAATGACCCTTGCCACCAGCTACGAGGATGAGCCGTACTGCTGTTCGCTCTTCTATGCGTATATGGAGGAAGAAGGCTGCTTTGTGTTTTCGTCGGAAAGCTCAACAAAGCATGTGCACGACCTTGCGCACAACATGTTTGTTGGAGCATGCATAGCACTTGAAACTGAGGCTATAGGCAAAATTCAGGGAGTGCAGCTGCAAGGCCTAGTGTATCGTCCCAAGGATGATATGGCTAAGGCAGCACGTAAAGCCTACATGCGCCGCTTTCCCTACGCAGCGCTGATTGATACCACATTTTGGGTGCTTGAGCCTACCTGGGCTAAGTTAACAGACAATCGCTTAGGCTTTGGAAAGAAGGTAAAGTGGGAAAAGGAAATGCTGGTGGATACGGATTTCTTGAACGAGAAGTACGCTAAGAAATAGACCTGCGACATTTCGATTTGCGACCTGCGACATTTCGCAAATCGCATGTCGGGTATCGCTTAGTCGAAAATTATCTTATCCATTTTTACATCAAAATCTTCGTGCGGCATTTCGTCAAATAGCTGGCAGCTGAAGCACACGCCCACTTTGTATAAATTGTTTATCTTCAAGAATTTATCGTAGTATCCCTTGCCGCGTCCCATGCGGTTGTTATGCTTGTCGAACGCCAAGCCGGGAATAATAGCTAGATTGAGTGGGGGGATTTCCGTGAGGGCATTTTCTGGCTCTAAAATGCCGAAAGAACTTCCTGTTTTTAGTTCTCCAAATTTTCCAATCAGCAGCTCATCGCCATGTACAATGGGTAGAAAGATGTTTTTCTCTCCGCTCCATTTTTGTAAAAAATCACGCGTTTGTACCTCGGTAGGTAGCGATGAGTAAACAAGAATGTTTTGTGCATTCTTGAACTCCTCCAGCTGCTCCACCTGCTCAAAAATAGCCGTGGATTTAGCTAAAACATCTTCAGTTGATAGTTGGCTCAGCAGCAACTTTACTTTCTGCCGCAAGGCGTTTTTTTGCTCAATAATGGTCATCGCAAAGTGGAGTTTGATGTTGCAAATTTAAGGTTAGAAAATTAGAAAGAAAAATGTAAGCAACGGAAATACAGAGAGACAAGAGAATTCTTAATTTTTAATTCTTAATTTTTAATTGTTTTGGTATCTTTACGTTCCGTTTTCTGCACTTATAAATGATTGATCAGGCTACCATAGATAAAATTTTTGACGCATCGCACATTGAGGAGGTGGTGGGTGATTACGTTACGCTCAAAAAGCGTGGTGCGAACTACATGGCGTGTTGTCCGTTTCACAACGAAAAAACGCCCTCGTTTGTGGTGTCTCCAGCCAAGAACATCTTCAAGTGCTTTGGTTGTGGTAAGGCGGGTAACCCCGTTACCTTTATTATGGAGCAGGAGAGCCTTGGCTATGTGGACGCGCTGAAGGTGCTTGCCAAAAAGTATGGCATTGAGGTAAAGGAGCGTGAGCTGAGCCCCGAGGAGCAGCAGCACAACAACGACCGCGAGAGCATGATGGTGACCGTGGCCTATGCGCAGGACTACTTTGCCAAAACGCTGCATAACCATGTTGACGGCAAGAATATAGGTTTGTCGTATTTTGCGGAACGCGGAATGTCCAAGCAAACCATTGAGAAATTTCAGCTGGGCTACTGCCTCGATAGCCGCGGAGCATTTTCAAATTCTGCAATACGCGATGGCTATAAAAAAGAATTTCTGGTAAAAACAGGACTTTCCATTGAGCGTGATAACGGTGATTTAGTAGATAGGTTTTACGGTCGCGTGATGTTCCCCATACACTCGCTAAGCGGTCGTGTGATTGGCTTTGGCGGGCGCACGCTGAAAACCGATAAGACCGTTGCCAAGTACGTCAACTCGCCCGAGAGCGAAATTTACCACAAGAGCAACACGCTGTACGGTGTGTTTTTTGCCAAGAAAAGCATGGTGCAGCACGACAAGTGTTTCCTTGTGGAAGGCTACACCGACGTGATATCAATGCATCAGGCGGGTATTGAAAACGTAGTTGCATCAAGCGGAACATCGCTCACCACCGAGCAAATTCGCCTCATTAAACGCTTCACCCCCAACATAACGGTGCTGTACGATGGCGACGCGGCGGGTATTAAAGCTTCACTACGTGGTATTGATATGCTGTTGGAGGAAGGGCTTAACGTAAAGACGTTGCTGCTGCCCGATGGCGAAGACCCCGACTCGTTTGCACGCTCGCGCAGCGCCTCACAATTCAACGATTTCATTGAAGCAAATGAACAGGATTTTATTTCCTTCAAAACAAAAATTCTGCTTGATGACACCAAGAACGATCCCATAAAAAAGGCGGCGCTCATTGGCGATATTGTGCGAAGCATATCGGTTATACCCGACGCCATACCGCGCAGCGTGTACATTAAGGAGTGCAGCAAGCTGATGGATATCGGTGAGGATGTGCTCACGAGCGAGGTTACCAAGCTGCGCAAAAAGAATATTTACGACGCGCGCGACGCGGTAAAATCAAAGGAGCCGGAATTAGTTGGAGAGAGCACAACAGAGGCTCCGCATACGCCCACATTGCCGTCGTTTGTTGAGAATATTTTTTGTAGAGAAGAGGAGCGTGAAATTATTTACTATCTGCTCAAGCATGGTGGCGATAAACTATTTGATACCACGGTAGCCAACTACATTATTCAGGAAATTCTGGACGATGATTTGAACTTTCAGAACCTGGAATATCGTAAGTTATTTGAAGAGTATCTCGCGCTGGGTAAGGAACATAATGTGGTGGATATAAAGCATTTTATTAACCACCCCGACCCTAAGGTATGTGAGCTGACTATCGATTTGCTATCGCCAAAATATACGCCCAGCCGCATTTGGCAGCACCACGGTAAGGTAGAAACCGAGGAGGAGCGCTTGCAGGTGGATGTTCCCAAAGTGGTAACAGTGTACAAGGCTAAGGTGCTTACACAGGCTATTGCACGTATTCATGGCGATATGGCGGACAAAATCGGAGAAGAGCTAGACGAGTTGATGTTGCGCTTGCGCCAACTTAACAACTTCCGCACGGAGTTATCTAAAACGTTGGATAGGCCGGTATTTTGATGATGTATAACGGACAATTGACAATGAATAATTTTCGAAAATATTTCCCCATTCTTAACCAAACCGTAAACGGAAAACCGTTGGTGTACTTGGATAATGGGGCTACGGCGCAAAAGCCGCAGGTGGTGATTGACGCAGTGAATGAGCTGCATGCTACGCTTAACGGTAATATTCATCGTGGCGTGCACTATATGGCCGAACAATGCACCATGCGCTATGAAGCGGCAAGGGAAAGCGTTCGTTCGTTTATTAACGCGGAAAAGGCGCACGAGGTGGTGTTTACCGCGGGTACAACCGCAAGCATTAATCTGGTGGCATCTTCGTTTGGCGAAAAGTATGTGAAGGCGGGCGACGAGGTGTTGGTAACAGAGTTGGAGCATCACAGCAACATTGTACCGTGGCAGCTGTTGTGCGAGCGCAAGGGTGCTATATTAAAAGTTCTTCCATTTGCCGATAACGGCGAGTTGTGCATGGATTTACTCCCTTCGCTACTTACCGATAAGACTAAACTTGTAGCCGTGGCACAGGTTTCAAATGTGCTGGGTACGGTGAATCCCATTGAGGAAATTGTACGCGCTGCACACGCCAAAAATATTCCCGTGTTGGTAGATGGCGCTCAGGGCGCTCAGCATGGCGGTATTGATGTGCAAGAAACAGATTGTGATTTTTATGCGTTTTCAGGGCATAAAATTTATGGACCTACAGGAGTGGGCGTTCTTTATGCGAAAGAGAAATGGCTGGAAGAAATACCCCCTTATCAGGGCGGTGGCGATATGGTAAAGACTGTGTCGTTTGCCAAAACTACCTATGCCGATTTGCCCTACAAGTTTGAGGCGGGTACAGCCAACTACATTGGCGCTATAGGCATGGGCGTAGGCATTGATTTTTACAAATCGCTGAATGTTGAGGAGTTGAATAAGCAGGAACAAGCCTTGCTAAAGTACGCTACCGAGCAGCTGCGGGCTATTGAGGGTTTGAAAATATACGGTAATGCCGCGCATAAATCAAGCATTACTTCGTTTAACTTAGAGGGCACTCACCACTTGGATGTAGCGCAAATTTTGGATAAGTTGGGTATTGCCGTGCGCACAGGTACGCTTTGTGCTGAGCCCGTTATGCAGCACTACGGCCTTACGGGTATGGTACGCGCATCGTTTGCTTTTTACAATACTTTAGAAGAGGTGGATAAGTTGGTGGAGGGTGTACAAAGGGTGAAGATGATGATGTAGGTTTTGTGATGCTGTCATCTGAGTGAAGCGAAGAATCTCTAGTTCGCACAGAGTTTCATTTGTACATCATGAGATTCTTCGCTTCACTCAACTCAGAGTGACAAAAAACCTCGGCAGATGTTCTGCCGAGGTTTTTTATTTATTGGCGTGTTTTATACTATACAAACAACTTCACAATACAGTAAACCCCCATTGCCAACAACGCGCTTACAGGGATAGTAAGAATCCATGCCCACAGCAGATTTACCGTGACACCCCAGCGTACAGCCGAAAGGCGTTTTACCGAACCTACACCAATAATGCTACCCGTAATAACGTGAGTAGTGCTTACTGGGATATGCAGAACCTCGGTAATAAACAAGGTAATAGCACCCGCCGTTTGTGAGGCGAATCCCTCAATGGGTGTAATTTTGGTAATGCGGTTACCCATGGTTTTCATAATCTTCCATCCACCGCTCATGGTACCAATGGCAATGGCGGTAAAACAGGCTATGGGAACCCAGTCATGCATATCGTTGGTTTCACTCATTTGCATCCAGGTAGGCAATCCCTCCAATCCGTTGGTAGTAGCAGCTATCAATGCGGCTGCAATAATACCCATTACCTTTTGCGAGTCGTTGAGGCCGTGCCCTATGCTGAGCATCGCCGATGAAACCAGCTGCAACCGTTTAAACCAGCGCTCTGCTCTGGCAGGTCTCACCTTTTTGATAAGGTGCATGGTGATTACGGTAATAATGTTACCGGCAACCATACCTATTAGCGGCGCTATTACAATAAACAGCGCGATAACCATAATAACGCTTCCGCGAATAGCGTCAAAACCGGCAGCGGCAATACCTGCTCCGGCAAAGCCCCCAATGAGCGTGTGCGAAGATGAAGACGGAATGCCAAACCACCATGTAATCAAGTTCCATGTTATGGCAGCTACCAGTCCGGCGGTAATAACAAGTGAGGGATTCTCAATGTAGCCCAACTCCACCACCTTTGATACGGTATTGGCTATGCCAAACCCTCCTATGATGTACTTGGCAATAAAAAATGCAACAAAGTTGAAAAATGCTGCCCAAATAACGGCTTGCAGCGGCGTGAGTACGCGCGTTGAAACTACGGTGGCAATAGAGTTGGCCGCATCGTGAAAACCGTTGATGAAGTCAAAAATAAGAGCCAGTACAATTACGATAATAAGTAACGTCATCGGTTAAGCGTATTTTACAATAATGGTCTTAATAATTTTGGACACATTGTTGATTTTGTTGGCCGCCTTTTCCAGCTCCTGAATAATTTCTTTCAACTTCACCAGCTCAATAGCGTCAAACTCGCCACGGAATAAGTTAATAATTCCCTCTTCATACACCACGTCGGCTTGCTCCTCAATGCGCTTAACCTCCTTGCAGTATACGCGGATTTTTTTGTCATTGTGACGCACCTCTACCAGTTCATATACAGCCTTTTGCAACTGCTCTGAGCCTTGTCGGATGAGGGTGGCCATTTGCTTGTTGTACTCGGGCATGCTCTTAGGAGCATATAACAGCACTTTTTGCGATGAGCGGTTAATCACATCAATTACGTCATCCATGCCATCGGTCAACTCGTGGATATCCTCACGATCGAATGGTGTAATGAATGTTTCGTTGAGGGCTTTAAAAACAGCACCAGTAATAGTATCTCCCTTTATCTCTTCGGCCTTAATGTGGGTTGCCAACTCTTTCCACTGATCGGCAGGAGCGGAGAAAAATTGTTCCAGTAACTTAGACGAGTCAACCAGTATATCGGCAGTGGTCTTGAGTAAAGGTAGGAACTTATTATCCTTAGGTGTGAAAACGGAAAGAATAGAGTTTAATTTCATATTATTACTAATAGGTTGTTTTTATTTTAGACCTCTTCCCAACCCCTCTCCACAAGGGAGGGACTTTCTTCCCCACAAGCGCTCCCGAACTTTCGAAAAAACTTCTGGGCACACGCCCCTCTCTTGTGGAGAGGGGTTGGGGGTGAGTTTTTTTTTACATTCCAAAACTTATGCTACCTATGTACTCATACACACCACTTAGCAATCCTATGAGTAAAACACCTGCAGTACAAAGAATCAAGCTCAACTTACCGTAGCCGCCTGTTGTTACTCGTCCTACAGGAGAAACCTCTTCGGCAGGATTGATAAACATGGCCTTTACAATAAGCAGGTAGTAGTAAAGTGAAATTACAGTGTTGACCAGTGCAATGAACACCAACAGGAATTCACCTTGCTCTGCCGCAGCTGCAAAAATAAAGAATTTGCTGAAAAATCCCGCAAACGGAGGAATACCCGCTAGCGAAAATACCGCCAACATCATTACAAAGCTAAGCGCGGGGTTGGTTTTATAAAGACCATTATAAGCGGCAATGTCAGTACGACCGCTGCCGTTTTCTACCGCCGAAATTACGCCGAATGCGGCAAGGTTGGAGAACAAGTACACCAGCACGAAATATACCGTAGCAGTCATGCCTTGAGCCGTTCCACTTAATACGCCAAGCAAAATAAAACCGGCTTGCGAAATAGACGAGAAAGCGAAAAATCGCTTAATATCCTTTTGCCCTATGGCGAACAGGTTACCTACCACAATGGTAAGCACAGCCAGCCACCACAGCAGGTGATACCATACTTGTGCCAGCGGGCCGAATACTTGCCACAGCGTAAATACTAGTGCGAATACCGCAGCACCCTTTGAAACTACCGACAAGTAAGCGGTAACAGTAGTCGGTGCACCTTCGTATACGTCGGCAGCCCACATGTGGAAGGGAACGATGGCAATCTTAAACGCTAGTCCTACAAAGAAGAAAATGAACCCGATGATGGTAAAAGGTTGTGCTGTCAGAGCCGGTTGCATATCGGTAAAGTACATGGTGCCGGTAGCGCCGTACAAGTACGACAGACCGAACATCATAATGCCCGACGAAAGCGCGGTCATAAGAATGAACTTAGCACCTGCCTCGGCCGATTTTTCTTTGTACTTGTCAAAAGCAGCAAGACATGCCATAGGTAGTGATGCTGTTTCAATACCAATGTAAAGCAGCATGAAGTTCCCCGCCGAAACCATAAGGTACATACCCAGCAGCGTGGCTAACGTAATAACGTAAAACTCGCCCTGCTTTTCGCGCGCTGTGCTGAGCCATTTTTCGCTTTGCAAAAAGATTAAAAACACTCCGATGCTGAAGATATTTTTAATCAAAATGGTGATGGGTGTGTTTACGTACATGCCGCCAAAAGCCACGGCCTCCTCATTCCACAAAAATCCTACAGCGGTGTGTATGCCAAACAGTACGCAGGCTACCAAATTAAATGCATTGCGGGATTTTGGCGAACCGAAAATATCGTACACCAGCAGAATAATAAACACCGCCAGCAGGCTTATTTCCTGCTTCATGGTTAAAAAATCGGCGAAAAATGACATATCTCTAAAAGTTAAAAGCCCCTCCTAAATCCTCCCCAAAAGGGAGGACTTGCCAGCGCTTATGGCTGCTTCCTGTGGCTCTGATTATTTTTTTATTTACAAAAAACAAATATTTGAATACCCACAACCCTAAAGCCCCTCTCTTTTGGAGAGGGGTTGGGGAGAGGCTTACATTCCTAATCTTGCAATTACCGCTCCAAGGCTATCGCTAATCATATCCGAAGCAAACGAGGGAATCATACCCAGCGCTGCAATGAAAACAATCAGTACCACGGTAGAAACCTTTTCGTACCATGTGGCATCGGGAAGGTGCAGGTGGTGCTCGTCAATTACGGGGCCGTAAAGTATTTTACCAACCGTGCGCAGAATGTACACTGCCGTGATTACAATCGAGCAGCAAGCCAAAATGGTAAGCACACGGTGGAACATATCAGGATGTTGGAATGAACCCACAAACACCGTCATTTCGGCAATGAAACCGCTCAAGCCCGGCAAGCCCAGTGAAGCCAAACCCGCTATTACGTAGCAGACCGAGGCAAACGGCATGACCTTCATCAGCCCACCCATTTCTCGAATATCACGCGTGTGGGTACGACCGTAAATTAAGCCGATAAGGGCGAAGAATAATGCTGTCATCAAGCCGTGTGAAAGCATTTGCAGCACAGCGCCTGTCATGGCGGTACGGTTAAGCATCAAAATGGCAAATAATACCAGGCCGCAGTGGCTCACTGATGAGTAAGCGTTGATGTACTTCAGGTCGGTTTGTACCACTGCGCTGAATGCGCCGTACACTACGCTGATACCTGTCAAAATAAGGAATATCCACGATAACTCCTGTGCCGCTTCAGGCATAAGGTTAATGGCTACGCGGAAGCAACCGTATCCTCCCAGCTTCATAAGCACACCTGCGTGCAACATAGATACCGCTGTAGGTGCTGAAGCGTGACCGTCGGGTGACCAAGTGTGGAATGGGAACAATGCGCCAAGAACACCAAAGCCCAAGAAGGTAGCAGGGAAAATCCAGTACTGGTGCATCATGGGGATGTGTTGCTCGGTCAGCTTAAGCAAGTTCATGCTGGTGTGACCTGAGGTAAAGTAGATACCTAAAATTCCTACCAATAAGAATGCCGAACCCGCCATAAGCATTAGCGTAAGCTTCATGGCCGAGTACTCCTTTTTGCCCGTACCCCATACGCCAATAAGCAGGTACATGGGTATAAGCGCCACTTCGTAAAACAGGAACATCGCAAACAAGTCGATGGTAATGAAGAAGCCATATACGCCGATAGCCAGCAGGCAGTACCACATGAAGTATTCGCGCGGCATATTCCATGATGAGAAAATGCCCGTAAACACAATGATGGACGACAGCGCAAGCATGAGTACCGAAATGCCGTCAACGCCCACCGTGTAGTGAATGTTGAGCGACTGATACCACACGATATCCTGCACAAACAGCATTTCGTCGGACGAAATAGCGCGTTGCTGAATGAACTGAACTATCAGCACAACAGTTAGCGCCATTAGCACTGAAGCTCCCGTCACCATGAGGGTGCGTATGGCGTTGGTGCCACGCACTACAAACAACAGCAGTAGCACGACGAGCGGAACAAGCGGAAAAAGAGAAAGAAGATTCATACTTCAATTGTTAATTGTTAATTGTTAATGAAATACGCTACATGCGGACCACCAATCATTTATCATTAACCATTTATCATTAATCATTATTATAAAAAGAGTGCCCATATGGTGATGGCGAACGTGCCCAGCACAAATATCCAAGCGTAGAACTGCACCTTACCGTTTTGTATAACTTTAATGGCTGCCGATGAGCGTGTGGTAATCCAACCCAGGCCGTCCATAGAACCGTCAATTACGTGCTTGTCAAACCACGCGATAGGCATTGATATATACTTGAAAATAACGCTCTTGGTAATGAACATCCACACCTCGTCAAGGTAGAACTTGTGTAGCGTAGCGGTGTAAAATTTGCCTAACCTTGCGGCAACTTTATCCGCACGATCGCTGCCGCGCATGTAGAACTTAGTGGCAACAAAAATACCTACCAATGCTACCAGTACACCAATGAACGCAATGCTCATCTCAATGTGTGTAGCAAACGGAGCGCTGTCGCTGCTAATGAATTTTGAGAAGGGAATGAAACCCGTGCAGCACGACAGCACAGCCAAAAATATCAGCGGAAGCGACATGGCCAGCGGTGACTCATGCGGCTTGTGGTGCTCATCGTAGGTCTTTTCTTTACCCCAGAAAATGTTGTAGTACAAGCGGAACATGTAAAAGGCGGTAAGACCTGCTACAATCCACAGGGTAACAAACAACACCTTATCGTGGTGGAAAGCAGCTGCCAAAATTTCGTCCTTACTAAAGAAGCCGGAGAATGGGGGAATACCCGCAATGGCAAGACATGCTATAAGGAACGTAATGTTGGTAATAGGCATGTACTTGCGCAGGCCGCCCATATCGCCCATTTCGTTGCTGTGCACGGCGTGAATTACCGAACCGGCACCGAGGAACAGCAGCGCCTTGAAGAAGGCGTGTGTAAACAGGTGGAACATGGAAGCCATGTAGCCAAGGCCATCGTGATCGCCGTAGCCTGAAACACCCAGCGCTACCATCATGTAGGCAATTTGCGAAATGGTAGAAAACGCCAGCACGCGCTTAATGTCGGTTTGCGTAATAGCAATAACGGCGGCAAATAATGCGGTGAATGCACCAATGTAGGCAATCATGGTAAGCACATCGGGTGCGGCAAAGTAGTACACCGCAAACAGACGGGCTACCAAGTAAACACCGGCTACCACCATGGTTGCAGCGTGAATCAATGCTGATACGGGGGTAGGACCCTCCATGGCATCGGGCAACCAAATGTGCAGCGGGAACATGGCCGACTTACCTGCACCACCCATAAATATAAGCGCCATAGCCCATGATGCGATAGATACGCCCATGAACGAAACTCCGGCGGTAGAGCTAACCACCAGTCCTGCGTGGTCGGCGGTCAACAAGCCGAAGTCAAATGTGCCTGTGTAGTATGATAGAATGAGAATGCCAATGAGGAAGCCTAAGTCGGCAAAGCGGGTAACGATAAATGCCTTTTTAGAAGCTGAAACAGCCGAGGGCTTGGTGTAGTAGAATCCAATGAGTGAATAAGATGAAACACCCACCAACTCCCAGAAAATGTACATTTGGAAAATGTTGGTTGCAACAACCAATCCCAGCATGGAGAAGCTGAACAGCGACAGAAAAGCGTAGTAGCGCTGAAATCCTTTTTCACCGTGCATGTATGCCAAGCTGTAAATATGTACCATGAGCGACACGGTGGTAATTACCACCAGCATCATTACCGAAATAGGGTCGAGCAGTATGCCGAGGTCAATGTGCAGTTTATCGGTAAAGTTTAGCCACTCTACGTTGTACGGCATTATTTTTTGAAAAACGCCGTCAACCTTTCCTTCAAAGAAGAAGTAGCGTATTGCCGTAACGTATGACAGTACCGCGGCCGTACCCATGCTCAGCGTGCCCAGAATACCTGCCACGCGGTGGCTCATTTTGCTTCCGCCTAATCCCAATATAAAGAAGAAAAGTAGGGGGAGAGCGATGATTAAAAGAGAAAATTCCATGTTATAGTAATTAGTGATTAGAGGTTAGTGATTAGGGGTTGGTGGTTAAGGGCATTTGCCCTAATCACTAATCCCTATTACCTAATCCCTAGTGCTTCATTTTATCAATATGCCTCACGTCAATGTTGTTGACGTTACGGTAAATGTTAATGATAATGGCAATGGCCACTGCTGTTTCGGCTGCCGAAATAGCAATGCCGAACAGGCTGAAAAACATACCCTCCATATGCTCGGGGTAGAGGTAGCGGTTAAACACGCTGAAGTTAATTTCCACCGAGTTCAGTATGAGCTCGATTGATATCAGCACCGCAAGCAGGTTTTTTCGCGCGATAAACCCGTAGATGCCCGCGAAAAACATCACGGAGCTCACTACGAGAAAGTAATCCATTGGTATCATATACTATTGTCTTTTTCTTGCAATTAAAATTCCGCCTATTACCACAGCAAGCAGTAATACGCTCAATATCTCAAACGGTAGCAGGTACTGGTATTTGCCCGTACCCATAAGCGCGCTACCTATTACCTTCATGTTTATTTCCTGATCACCTATCACCGTGGGGTTGATAGGGTACAGGTAGAAGTGCTTAAGCGTAATGAAGCAGGTAGTTGCAACGCCACACACGGCAGCCACTATGCCCATAATGACCTTCCTTTTGTCAGAGGACTCTATCTTATCGCCCTTGGGATTGGTAAGCAGAATGGCAAAAATGAACAGGATAAGAATACCTCCTGCGTAAACCGATAGCTGTACCGCCGCCAAAAAGTGGTAGTTGAGCAGCAGGTAAAGTCCGGCGGTGCCAATAAGCACAAATAGCAGGTAGGTGGCCGCACGTAGTATTTTACGCGCAGTTACCGCCATTATGGCCGATGCTATAATCAGCGCGGAGAGAATGAAAAAAACGATTTGGGTACCGGTAAGTTCCATATATAAATGTATATTTTAAAATAGATAAATGCCCTTCGGGCGATAAAGCGATAAATGCTCGCTTTGCTCGCGATAAAATTTTATCCTTTTATCTTTTTATCGTTCCGCCCTAAGCGGAACATTTATCTAATCATTACTTTTTTCCTTTTCCTGTAGCTTCGACCCTTCCTTATTCAGCTTCTTCAGCAACTTGCTTTTGGTGTACATGGTGTGCTCAAAAGCGGGGGTGAATACAATAGCATCCTGTGGACAGGTGGTAGTACACAAGTCGCAGAAGGTGCAGCTGCCAAGGTCGTACAGGTATTGGTCAAGCACGCGCTTTTCCTTGCCCGTAGCCTCATCCATTACCTTTTTGCTGATAACCTGAATGGTGCCGTTGGGGCAGTTCATAGCGCAAATACCGCAAGCGGTACACTTATGCTCATTCTTCTCGTTGTGAGGCATGGTAAGCAATCCGCGAAAGCGTTCGAACTGTACTTTCGTCTTGCGGTTCTCGGGGTATTTCTCGGTTACCTTTTTGCGGAACATGTTAAGCAGCGCAATGTACATGCCCTGCATCAAGTGCCATATACCTACAACAATTTCTGCAATGTAGCTGTAAACTTGTTTTATTAGTCGCATTTTTTCTTTTTTTATAAAGCAACAACCAATGCCATTATCAGAATATTTATCAAGCAGATAGGCATTAATATCTTCCACTCCAAATTCAGCAGTTGGTCAATACGCAAGCGGGGGAATGACCAACGTACCCACAGCGCGAGGAATACGCAGAACGCTGTCTTGCCAAGGAACCAAAGAATTGATGGGATGTAGTCCATTACCTGGTTAAATGACTCCCAACCGGGAATGTGCAGCGGCATCCAACCACCCAAAAACATGGTGGTAGCAATGGCTGCAATAATGAACATGTTCATGTACTCCGCCAAGTAGTAAAAACCGAACTGAATACCTGAGTACTCAGTGTGGTAACCGGCGGTAAGTTCACTCTCGGCCTCAGGCAAGTCAAACGGACCACGGTTGGTTTCGGCATGACCGGCTATTAGGTAAATAACAAAGGCGATGATAGCGGGTACGTGTCCTTGAAAAATGAACCAGGAATCACGCTGCATTTCTACAATTTCCGACAGCTGCATGGTGCCTGACAGCACTACAATGGTGAGCAGCGCAAGTCCGCACGACAACTCGTAGCTGATGAGTTGCGCACCGCTACGCATAGCGCCTATCATGGTGTACTTGCTGTTACTTGACCAACCTGCCAGCAGAATACCTACTACGCCAAGTGATGAAACAGCCAGCAGGTAGAACACGCCGATGTTGAAATCGACAATTTGTAACCCTTTTGCAAATGGTAGCGCACCAAATGTACAAATGGAGCCAATGACAACGATAAACGATGCCAAACGGAATAAAAATTTGTCGGCACGATTGATGCGAATGAGCTCCTTGAGCACAATCTTAATCATGTCGGCTACCGGCTGAAATAAGCCCCACGGACCAACACGATTCGGACCTAAGCGGCACTGAAAGTAGGCGCAGATTTTACGCTCGGCCAAAATAAGAATCAGCGCAAGCACCGCATACGCCGCCATTAAGCCAATGCCAATGAGCAAGAATTCGATGAATAGCGCCCAACCGTGCGGCATCCACTGGTTCAGCAGCTGGTCTATCCATTGGGTTACACTTGAAAAACTAAACATATATCTTTTTTCGTAAGTTTTTAATTCTGACTTGTCATTGCGGGCTTGACCCGCAATCCCCCGATTAGGAGATCCCGAATCAAGTTCGGGATGACAACTATGCTATCTGTCAATACAAGGAATCACATAGTCCAGTGATGCTCCCAGCATAATCAAGTCCGCCACCTTGCTCTCGGTAGCAATAGCCTTGAGCGCGCCTACCAGCACCAGCGACGGTGAGCGGAATTTTACGCGGTAAGGTGACTTGTCGCCCTTGCTGGTGATATGCACGCCGAATTGTCCGCGGGCATTTTCCACACGTTGTAAAAACTCTCCCTCGGGCAGCTTAATCACCGCCTTAGTTTTGGCTGCATATGGACCTTCGGGAATGTTATCAATCAGCTGTTCGATAATGCGGAGTGATTGCTCAATTTCGTCCAGACGAATTACGTAACGGTCGAATGTTAAACCCTCGGGGCGCAGCACCTCGTCAAAGTTTACCTTGCCGTAGGCAGCGTAGGGTGATATTTTACGCAGATCGTTATGCCAGTTTGAAGCGCGGCCTGATGGGCCTGTTGCGCCAAGCGAAATAGCCTGTTCGGTGGTCAAATGACCTATGCCCTTCATACGTCCGCGGGCAATAGGGTTATTGGTGAAGAGCATGTGGTGCTCCTTGAGCATCTTGCGGGCGTAGGGAATAAATTCCTTAACGCGCTTTTGGAAGTTGGGATGAATATCGCGCATTACGCCGCCAATGGTAGCATAGTTGGCCATGAGGCGACCGCCTGCGGTTTCCTCAAAAATATCCATGATTTTTTCACGGTCGCGCATGCCGTACACAAACGCCGTGATAGAACCCATGTCCATTGCCATACAGCCCCAGCCCAGTAGGTGTGATGCTACGCGGGTAAGCTCGTCGAATATGGTACGGATGTAGTGTGCGCGATCGGGAACTTCCATTTGTAGTGCATTCTCGCAGCACAGCGCAAACGCGTGGCGGTTCATGGTGCCAGAAAGGTAGTCCAAACGGTCGGTAAGATGAAGAATTTGCGGGTAGGTGTAACCTTCCACCATCTTTTCTATACCGCGGTGTATGTAGCCAAATACGGGGTCAATTTTCTTAATAATTTCACCATCCAACGCTACGCGCAGGTGCAACACGCCGTGCATGGCAGGGTGCTGCGGACCGAAGTTTACCACGTAGTCATCTTTCTCAAACGCTTGGTGAACTTCCTCTACGGTTTGCCCCATTTTCATGGTAATGGAGGGCATACGCTCCATGTCCGAAATCAGCTCGCTCTTTTCGGGAACGGGATTAACGGCAGGGTCAGCGTTGTAGTCTTTACGTAGCGGGAAACCATTCCAGTCGGCGCGCAGGAATATGCGGCGCATGTCGGGGTGGTTAATAAAGCGAATGCCGAAAAAGTCGTACACCTCACGCTCGTACACCGATGCTGATTCCCACAAATCGTTTACCGAAAACAGTTGGGGTTTCTCACGGTCGGTAGTAGAAGTGCTCAGCGCCAGCATTTGCTCGGGCTTTGCCGAAGGCGAAAGGTAGTAGAGGGCGCCAAGGTTTTCGCCGTTGTCGGTACCTACTATGTCGAACAGAAAATCGAACTTATCGCCGTTGTCGTAGCGCAAGTATTTGGCTACATCATAAAGTTTTTCCTTGGGTACGCTAACGCTTAACACGCCATCGGCCCTGCGGCTCACGGTGGCAAAATCAAGCGATGAAAGGTATTTCTCGGTAATTTCCATTTTCATTTTTGTTTTTACTGCCTACTTTTTCTCCTCCACCTGTGGCTGTTCGGGCAACTTAAAAAAGTTCTGCACCTTAATTTTGCGCGAAAGCTGCATCATGCCATATAGCACAGCATCGGGGCGGGGAGGGCAGCCGGGAATGTACACGTCCACCGGAATAATTTGGTCAACACCCATAACGGTGTGGTATGATTTTTTGAAAGGACCGCCGCTGATAGCGCAAGCGCCAATAGCCATTACGTACTTTGGCTCGGCCATTTGCTCGTAAAGACGCTTGAGTACGGGTGCCATTTTGTGTACAATGGTACCGCATACAAATACTACGTCGGCTTGACGGGGGCTATTACGCGTAACCTCCCAGCCAAAGCGGGCAAAGTCGGTGCGGGCGGCGCCCACGCACATGAACTCAATACCGCAGCAGCTTGTGGCAAAGGTAAGTGGCCACACGGAGTTGGAGCGTCCCCAGTTGATAAAATCGTTGATTTTACCTACAAAAATGTTTACGCCGTTTTTGCGCAGCTCATTTACGTATTCTTCGAGGTATTCATTATCATTGAAATCCTCGTACTTCATGTTGGGAATGCGAATATCTTTTACTTCCATATCAAAGCTCCTTTTTTCCATGCGTAGGCCAAGCCCAACGCCAGTACTACCAAGAAAAACAGCACGCAGAAAACACCCTGCACGCCCATATCTTTTACTACCACAGCCCAAGGGAACAGCAGCACCGTTTCCACGTCAAACACCAGGTAAAGAATGGCAAACAGGTAGTAACCCACACGGAATTGCATCCATGAGCTACCGCGGGTGGGGATACCACACTCGTAAGGTTGTCCCTTGTGCGCGTTCCACGAGCGCGGTGCCAGTAACCACGCTATGGCCAGCGCTAAACCCACCAACGAAAGTGCGGTGAGAAAAACTACAAGAAATAAGGCCGAATTACTCATATAACTATTAATTCAAGTTGTCGTTTACAGGTGTGGTTTTGTTTTTCTTCATCTTATGTCGAATGGCTTCTACAGCCATAGGTATAAGCGAAATGAAAATGATGGCGAGGGCTAAAATTTCGATATTCTTTTTCACTACCTCCAGTTCGCCGAACATGTAGCCTGCATAGATGAAAAGCAGTCCCCACGCGATTCCGCCAATTACGTTGTAAGCGGCAAATTTACGGTAAGTCATTTTGCCCATGCCTGCAACAAAGGGTGCAAAGGTACGAACTATTGGCACAAATCGAGCTAAAATTATAGTTTTTCCTCCGTACTTCTCGTAAAAAGCATGGGTTTTATCCAAATAACTCTGCCTGAATATCTTAGAGTTGGGATTGTTGAAAAGTTTTTTACCCAAAAACAAGCCTATAGTATAGTTTGCGGCATCACCCAAAATGGCTGCGCCTACCAGCAGGGCTGCCAGCAGGTGTACGTTGAGGTGGTTGGCAGGAGCTGCGGCCAACGCTCCGGCAACAAACAGCAGCGAGTCGCCCGGTAGGAAGGGTGTTACCACCAAGCCCGTTTCACAAAAAACGATGATGAAGAGAAGAACGTAAACCCAGTGCCCGTATTGTGTGAGCAGCTCGGCAAGGTGAACATCAAGGTGAAGAAAAAAGTCGAGAAAAAGGTGAACGTATTCCATTATTGTAAGTTAAGTGGTATTAGTTTACATAAAAAATCCCGCGCGTGGTGGCACGGGATTTATAGCATTATATTTATAACATTTTTTCCAGTATGGGTATAATGGTAATGTACAAGCCGGTAATAATGGCCGTGGTAATTACCCCCGATATGTTGGCTCCCAACGCCTCGGGCAAAATTAAGGCCGACGGGTTGTCCTTTGCTACAATTTTTTGGGCAACTTTAGCGGTGGTGGGCACGCAGCTCACTCCCGCAATTCCTATGACGGGATTGAAATTCCCTTTCGTAATAAAGTACATGGCGTAGCCACCTAGTATGCCGCCTACACCCGAAATAAAGAGGGCTACTATACCCAGTATTAAAAGCACGAGCACCTTGGGGTCGAGCAGCAGGTGCGCCTCGCAAAGCACGCCCAGCAGTATGCCCAGCATGAAGGTGGAGCCGTAAAGCAGTGGCCCGCTTATGAAGTCAATGAGGTGCTGTATGCCCGACTCGCGTATAGCTACGCCTATGAATAGCGAGAAAAACAATGGCGCCGCAACGGGAAATAACAGGCAGAGTATGACGCACATTACCACGGCAAACGTGAGTTTGGTAGCGGGGCTGAACTGCTTACTGGGTTTACGCGTCATTTTAATAGCGCGAAACCTTTTGGGGACCAGCAGTTTTACCAAATATGGATAGCCTCCGTAGGTTAAGCCCAAGTACAGGTAGGCCACCACGGTAATGGGTACAAATAAATCTTTGGAAAGTGAAAGCGAGGTGAACAACACCATAGGACCATCAGCGCCGCCTACCATGGCTATGGAGGCGCTATCGCGAAGGCTCAAGCCCATGGCGTGAGCAATGGGAATAGTAAGGAACGTTCCCAGCTCGGCGCACAATGCAATAAACATGCTGGTGAAGGGACGCTGAAGCAGAAAACCCACATCGAGCAGCACGCCTATACCCATAAAAATAAAGCAGGCAATAAGACCATTACTGAACATGAGTGTGTAGAGCGGTTGCAGAAAGTCAATCTGCATTACGTTGATAAGTTCTACAGGGTCGCTCAGCATGGGGTCGACAAATAGGTTACCCTGGCTTCCGTCGGGCATAAATAGTATGCCGGAGTTAATAGCAGCCATGCCCAAGCCCATTGGTATCATAACCATGGGTTCAAGTACGCCCTTGCGGCCAAGGTACACAAGCAGAATTCCCAAGAAAATTAGTCCAATACGGGTTGCCATTACGGCAACGCTTGATTGGGCTAATGTTGAAATGCCCTGAAAAATTAGTCCAAGATCAATTGTTTCCATGGTAGTAGCTCATCAAGCTTTCGTCGTCGTTTTTGTGGAACAACTGCTTATTGACGCCGCGATAGAAGTTGAAAAGTTGATTAATAACGGGTTGACTTTTATTAATTTGGCTATCCTCTCCGCGAGAGTAGTCAATCAGATCGCTGTGATATGTGTTATCGCTATCAGCTTTTATTGCACGACGAGATTTCATGCGCATCAGTCGCATGCGTGCCTTGATGTCGTGCGTCAGGGAGCGGTGCTCAAAGTAGTATAGTACGTTGGCTGTAAGCCTCATGAGCCAAGCAACGGAAAGCCCTACAAGAAACGTAGCGGCTATCATGCCCAGGGTGAAAAGTATAATGGTTAACATGGTGTGAACAGGTTTTGAGAGAATGAATATTTGTAGTGCTTGTAGTCCTGTGTTTTACGCAGGATCTTCCTAATCGGAAACTTGCGGATTAACACCGCAATGACATGCCCAACGGGGAGTTTACTGCACCACTAAATATTTAGCCTCCTAAGCTTGTTCAGTGTGGGATGAAGGTTTTCTAAAACAAGAGAGTAGAAAATGTAGCGCTCGACTGAGTGCTGCATTTGTAAATTTTGATCTAAATATCCTGTTTTTAATAACTTAATGGCTGAGTGCGTGTTGACAGAGAAGTTTGCCTTTACCACACCGATATGGGCGTAGGTTGAGGTAGCCTCGCTTACCATAAAATTATTCTTAGCATCACTAGCTATAAAGCACGTGGCAACCTCGCTACAGGTAGATATATTGCTTGCCTTCGCCGATGCTACAAACATCGGTGACGCCAAGTAACCTAGGGCCAAAATTACGGATATGACGTGCCTAAACTTCATTGAAAAACTTCTCAAAACTAAGAATCTAACAAAAATAGCTCTAAAACTTTTAGTATACGTGTTTTTAACGTTTTTTACTCTTTAAGGAGCAAAGTTAAAACTATTTTGCGGAATTTACTTACATTTTATGAACTCAATGAGAATTTTACTACAACACTAAAGTTGGTATAGGCGTAAGGCACGTCAACCGGGTCACCCACGGGTACGCGCCATACACACCCTACGCCCATTACCTGAAATATGTTTTGAATGCCGCAACCTAACTCTACGTAAGGCTTGGCGCTATTACGTGCGAATATGTAGTCGGGCATGTCAAGCACCTTGGCGTGCTTTTCGGCATCCATGAAGTTGTACAGGATTTTGCAGTTAAGCATTTCCTTTAGGTTAAGGCTACGGATGAAAGGTATTCTGTTAAAAATTAATCCATTGAGATTATACTCAAGCAGTAACGAAGCGTATCTGTCACTCACCAGCGCAAGGTTGTACAGAAGGTTGAACTTGTACTTAGCAAACATGAATGACTCCATACTTCGGTGTCCCTCAAGCAGCGGAAATGGTACAGCACCAAATATAGCACCTCCCTCCAGCGCGTAATTTAGCTGCGTGGTTCCAAGTGTAAGTGATTGTTTTACTGCAAGGTGTAGTTTTGCATAGTAGCCATGCTGACCTATTCCGCGCAGGTCGTAGCTACCCACGGTAAGTACGGGGCTTACTATGGGTAGCCCGGCATTGTTAATGTAAATGCGTCGCGCATAAAAATCGGAGTGCACCTCCTTGTTGGACGATATACGTAAGCGTAGCGACACCTCCTGCTGGTTGAATACGTCAACAGCGGTGCCATTGTGCGTAAAGGGCGTGTATTGCGATGACTCAATGTTGTAGTTGCTTAGCGTAATATTGCTTAGCAACCAGCGCGTCCACTCGCGCTCGTAGCCAACATAGCCACCGTAGCGCGTGGTGTACTTGTCGTCGAGTTGCGCGGCAAATACGGAAAACCACAATAGGTCTTCACTTAGCACAAGAGCATTTTCACGTAGTAGCGCAAAGTGACTTTCGTTGCCGCCTACGCGAAATGAGTTGTACTCACCACCAACTTTAACAACGGAACGCAGCTGTGTGTTGAACTTCCACCCCATGTCCAACGAGCCCTTAAACTTGCCGTCCTTGCAGCCGTAGCCCACCATGCCATCTGCAAAAAAGTTAGGGTGAAACGTGTCGCTCGTGCGTAATGGAGCGTTGAGGCGTAAACCCTCGGCTCCGTTGAGCTTAAATATTTCGGCGTAGGGGCCTATGTCTATTTTTCCCACGTTGTAGTAGCCGCTACCCAGTACTACGGCAGCTTGGTTGGTAAACTTTATCCAGCCAATATTATTAAGCTCGCGCATCGCTATAATGGCGTCTTTCTCCACGGTCGATAGCGAATCTCGGCGTTGCTGCTTCATCTCAACATCCGATATTTTTTTTGCGGCAAACACCTGCTCCTCGTTTGCTTTAACCTCCTCCATTGACGGGTGCAACTCCACGTCTGAGTAACGATTAACAATGCTGATGTTGGCACAGGCGCGCGCCTTGTCGTCCTTAAACTTGAGAAAGTGAAAATCGGCGCTCAGGGTGCTGTTACGAACAAACGGTCGGTAAATTTCTGCCGAGGTGTTGTCGCGTAGCAGCATATAGTCCACCCGGGCGGTGTAGCCTATAATGAAGGGTACGTTTGATGTTGGCGGCAGCTTTACCTGTATACTTTTTATGGCAAAAATGGAGTCGTAAATGGTCATGTCTCCATCAAATACAGCATCGCGCTTGTTTTTTGGTAAAAACTTGATGTGGTATAAACGAAGCCCTGTTTCAAGGTCGTACACCGTATCGGGTGTGAGGCGAAATTGGTAATAGCCAAGTGCCGAAAGTGATATGGGGTTTACTACCGGTACTTTGTTGAGCAAAAAATTGTCGTTGTAAAAGTTTACTTTTTCGGTAAACATGCTCGCGTAGTCGGAAAATAAGTTGCCATTCTCAAGTACCGAAAGTCCCTCTTTGCGCTCCAGCTCAGGAATACTATATGAATAGTAGGGGTCATAGCTATACACATCCTTTTTAACCTCCTCCGAAAACAGCACGGGAATGGTATAGCGCGTTACCGAATCGTTTTGCCGCACCATCGATTTTTTTAGGGATCGCAGTACCGCATTGCCCTCTACCACTGAGGAGTCGATGTTTTTTAGCTGCCATAGCGTACGTCGATAGTTATTGGCGTGGTAGGATTTAATGTCGTCGGGGTTGTTCAACTTTTTGCGCTTTACCACCTTTTTAAGTATGGTGTGCGCGGGATTTTCCGATGGGCGTATTACCACTTCGTCCAGCTGATTAATGCGCTCTTTTATTTTGACAACAAGATTGTTGTCCCCTTTATGAACCACCGTTTCCTTGGTCTCGTAGCCGACAAATGAAACGACGAGCGTAATAGGAAAGTGTGTTACAGCAATTTTAAAGTAACCACTATCGTTGGTTATGGCACCTTTGCCGGTACCTTTAATAAGAATGTCGGTGTAGGGAATGGGGG
Organism: Bacteroidales bacterium; assembly: GCA_031553765.1. Classification (GTDB taxonomy): domain Bacteria; phylum Bacteroidota; class Bacteroidia; order Bacteroidales; family UBA932; genus JAITMY01. The sequence goes on along the minus strand of JAVBKY010000003.1, from coordinate 358,578 downwards.
CCTTGTCGGATACGTCAACTACCTGTCCGCGCAGCATTACCGTTGTTTGAGAAAAGGCAGCAACGCTTACGGCAAACGTAAGGGAAAAAAGGAAATATTTTTTAAAAAGATAGCAGTGCATTTATGTGGTTGACTTTTCGCCAACACCTCCTCTCTTGCGGATATATTATACTCTTAAAAACATTTTTCCTGGTAGCGCTTTTACCAACCCGCTAAACTCAAGGTTGAGTAAGCCTGATGATGCGATGGGCATGCTTAGTCCTGTGCCACGACAAATGGTGTCAATACCTTGCGAATCGGTAAGCGATAAAAAATCCAGCAGCGTTTTTTCATTTTCCGATAAATCCGCAGGAAAAAGCGGCAGCTGCACAGCCGTCTTTTTCGTTACATCCCAACCCAAGCAGTACGCTACATCGGCAGCCGTTTCTACCAGCGCGGCTTTGTTGGACTTAATTAGCCTCAGGCAACCTTCCGAAGCCTTATCGCCTACACGCCCGGGCACTGCCAGCACGTCGCGCGCGTAGCCAAATGCCATATCGGCTGTTATGAGCGAGCCTCCCTCTGCGGCTGATTCTATTACTATAGTAGCATCTGCCATGCCTGCCACTATGCGGTTGCGACGCACAAAGTTGCCCGGTGCCATGCCGCTGTTTGATGCAAAATCGCTCAGTAGTGCGCCACCTTGCTCCACCATTTCAGCTGCCGTGCGGCTATGCTGAGGCGGGTACATCATATCCAGCCCGTGGCCAACCACGCCTACCGTTGGTAGCCCGTATTTGAGCGCGGCGCGGTGCGCGCAAATATCTATGCCTAATGCCAATCCGCTAACTATGATAACGCTATGCCCTAACTTTGCAAAGCCTGCTACCAGCCGCTCACATTGCTGTTTGCCATAGGTTGTGGCTTGACGTGTGCCAACTATGCTTACCACCTTTGGTGCGTTGAGGTTCGCTACGCCTTTTTTGTACAAAATGGCGGGACTATCCTCACAGTTGGCTAAATGCTCTGGGTAGTTTCTATCAAGATAAAATAGCGCTTCTATGCCGTTTTTATCCATAAACTCTATTTCTACCTTTGCCAAGTCAACGACTTTGGATGTAGTAATATTACTCGACAACACCTTTCCTATTTCGGGAATACGCAGTAGCTCCTGCGGCGTGGCCTTGAACACAGCCTCGGCGCTACCACAGTAGGCTATCAGCTGTTTTGCAATTTTACTTCCTACGCCGGGAATTAGCGTGAGGGCTATGGGATATAATAAACTCTGGTTCAAAAACTATTTCAAAAATTGAAAGATAAATGCCACGCTTTAGGCGTGACGATAAAAAGATAAAACCTCTCCCACAATTCCCTTACACGATAAATTTTATCGTCCGTAGGACATTTATCTTTTTATCGCGTAGCGTTTATCTTCTATGAATTCATCGTTGCCAAAAATACGTCCATTGATGGTAGCAGCGATTTTATGCTTAACAGGTTGCTCAGCCTTATTTTTCCTATCACGTAGCAGTAGTCGTTGCTCGTGTATTTTTCCGAAATCTCGGCAAAGCGAAATTGCTCAAAATCTTTCACGCTGCGGTAGCGCAGGTACACGTCAATCAGGTTATCGGTAACGTACTTGGGTGGATTGGGCGTGTTGAATTTTTTGTACTCGTAGCGGTAATCGTGAAACTGCGCTGTAATGTCCGACAGCACCGAAGAGCCTGTGGGCAGCGCACCTGCACCTTTACCAAACATAAACTGCTTATCGTAAAACTGACCGCGAATTACCACGCCGTTATATTCTTCCTCCACGCCGTAAATGTACAGGTCGGGGGTGAGCATACGGGGCATTACGTACAGCGAAATTTTGTTGTCGTCCAGCTTGCCTACGCGGGCTACCAGCTTTATTTTGCGACCTTTTTCCTTGGCGTAGTTAATATCAAAATTCGATATGTTGGAGATGCCGAAGTTGAATACCTCGCTTGGCGAAATAATTACACCAAACGCGTGTAGCGTAAGTATTACCAACTTGTACAGCGAGTCGTAGCCATCTACGTCGAACGAGGGGTTGCTCTCGGCAAAGCCCAACTCCTGCGCTTCCTGCAGCGCCTTGGAGTACGACTCTCCATCCTGAAATATCTTGGTGAGAATGTAGTTTGACGAGCCATTCAGAATACCAGTAACCGAGGTCAGCAGGTCGTTGTCGTAGTACTCCTCAAGATTGCGAATAACGGGGATGCTGCCACATGCCGAAGCATCGTACAGCAGCGCCACGTTGTGTTTTTTTTGCAGCTCAATCATCTCGGCCATGTGCACGGCCAGCATGGCCTTGTTGCCGCTCACCACGCTCTTGCCGCGCTCCATGGCGGTTTTCACTATGCGGTACGAATCCTCAGCATTATCAATTAGCTCTACTACCAAGTTAATGTCGGGGTCGCCCAGTATATCCTCGGTGTTGGAGGTAAAGTACGATGCATCAATGCTGCGCTTTTTATCAACATTTTTTATGCAGATACGCTTGATTTTTGCGTCAACGGTTTTGCTTTTCTGCAGCACCTGAAACAAGCCTTCGCCCACGGTGCCAAAGCCGAAGAGCCCTATGGTTAACTTTTTCATAACTTGTGCAATTAGATATGCGATACACGACATGCGAAAAATACAAAAGTCGGATGTTGCAAGTCAACTCATCGCATGTCTTAATATTTTACTTTTCCTTCAGTTTCCTTCCACTTAGCCAGCGGAGCTTTTCCCTCGGACTGTAGTAGTGGTGAAATGGGTAGCCTGCGCTTGTTCATATGCCTACCTAACTCGTCGTAAATAGGCGAGTCGTCAAATCCCACAGCAGCGGCTTCGCTACGATTGGCGGCATAGTACACCTTATCAATGTGTGCCCAGTATATGGCCGATAGGCTTAACGGGCCGGGCTCGCAGCTGGTGTAAATTTCGCATCCGCTAAGGTCAAATGTGTTCAACTTTCTGCAAGCCTCGCGAATGGCGTTTACTTCGGCATGCGAGGTGGGGTCATTGCTGCTGATTACGTGGTTTGTTTCGGCTGCTATTACCTGACCATCCTTCACTATTACAGATCCGAATGGACCGCCATTATTGTCGCTTACATTGTTCATAGCGAGTTTAATAGCTTGGCGCATGTATCCCTTTTGCTCATTAGTGGCGTTTACGTCGGGTATAAACTTTAGCTCTCTTGAAAAAATCAGGTAAAAAATGTTGGTTAGCGAAATGATGACGTTGGCGGCTACCACGGGCCAGGCGCCAACACCCACGCCGTAAACTACAAAAAACAGGCACCCCAGCGTGTTCACACTTCTTAGCACCTTCATGTTTTTGAAAAAAAATGCAACTACCAGCGCAAGGGGGGCGAGGTATCCGGCTATTTCAATGACGATGTGATTCATGTGTTTAGTACTTTGTTTTTTCCACAGTGTCGCTCCATTTTTTTAGCGGAGTTTTTCCCTCGCCGGGTAGCATCTCTACTATTTGCAGCCCACGTTGTTCCATCGGCTTCCCAAGCTCGTCGTAAATAAGCGAATCGTCAAAGCCTGCCTGCTGCGCATCGTAGCGGTTGGCGGCATAGTAAACCTTATTTATACGAGCCCAGTAAATGGCAGAGAGGCACATGGGACACGGCTCACAGCTGGCGTAGATTTCACATCCGCTGAGGTCAAATGTGTTCAACTTTTTACATGCTTCACGAATGGCGTTTACCTCGGCATGTGCTGTGGGGTCGTTGTGCGTAGTGACGTGATTAGCAGCAGCACCTACCACCACTCCATCTTTTACCACCACAGCTCCAAACGGACCGCCGTTTTGGCTATCCACATTTTGCGATGCTAGCAAGATGGCCTCACGCATAAAAATCTCCTGTTGCTCTGTCATAAATTTTATGTATTTTTGTCGAAAGCGCAATTAACAAAGGTACAAAAATTAAAGAAATGTGAAGTAACTATGATAAACGTTATCAAAATAGGTGGAAATATAATAGATGATGAAGCGCAATTATCGCAATTTCTTAACGATTTTGCGGCTATTCGCGGTTTTAAGATACTCATACACGGTGGTGGTAAGTTGGCTACCAAAATGAGCGAGGCGCTGCAAATACCCACTCAGATGATTGATGGAAGGCGTGTTACTGATGCCGAAACCCTCAAGGTGGTGAGCATGGTGTACGCCGGATGGATTAATAAAAATATTGTGGCGCATTTGCAAGCCTTGCGCTGCAACGCCATTGGCCTGTCGGGTGCCGACGGTAACGTAATTCCGGCTACCAAGCGTAATCCGCAGCCGGTGGACTACGGTTTTGTGGGTGATGTAAACCCTGTGCTTATCAACGCGCGCTTTATTCAGGGCCTATTTGACCAAGGATTGACGCCCGTGTTTTCGGCCATTACGCATGATGCGCACGGCTCGCTGCTCAACAGCAACGCCGACACCATAGCTTCGTCCGTAGCCATAGCGCTGGGACACCTTATGCCTACGCGTCTCATTTTTTGCTTTGAGAAAAATGGTGTGCTTAGCAATCCCAATGATGATAAAAGTGCCATACCCGAAATTACTCGCGAAATTTACGAGCGGTACAAGGAGGATGGCATTATTTCGGGAGGTATGATTCCTAAGGTGGATAATGCTTTCAAGGCAATCTGTTCGGGTGTGAAAGAGGTGGTGATTAAGCACGCAAGGGCTATTAATTCGGGTGGAGGGACTACGATACGGTAAAATGAAACCGTGACGAATTGTCACGGTTTGAAAATGCTTGCGCCTTACGGATGTTGCTAACACAGAGCAACTTTTTCGTCTTATACAGTCTATTCCTTCGCCCAAGGCGGAAAATAACACTGCAGCTTAAAGGCGAAACGAGGAACGAGTGAAGTCGAGGAGTCTTACACCATTAAGAAAAATCTGTGTTAATCCGCGATAAAGTCCGTGCTATCCGTGTGCCAATTGTATTACCCTATCCTCGGAATCATCAGCTTCAAAATAGCCCACGCCACCAAATACGTTGAACCTGCTATGGCAAAAATGAGGAAGTAGCTACCCGTAAGTTGTAGCACCCAACCTACTGCTGAGGCAGCGAGTACGCCTGCCATGGAGCCTGTAAATCCAGCCAATCCTGTAACCGAAGCCACGGCATTTTGCGGGAAAATATCCGACACTACGGTGTAAATATTCGAAGCCCACGCTTGGTGCGCTGCAGCGGTAATGGAGATAAGCGCTACGGCTACCCAAATGTTGCTCGCGCCGCTTACGAATATGAGCGATAAAGCCATGATGCCGCAAATGAGAATAGAGGTTTTGCGGGCAAAATCAATCGACTTGCCGATTTTTACAAAGTGCGACGAAAGCCAGCCACCGCCTATGCCGCCAAAGCTACTTACTGCGTAAATAATAATAAGCGGAAGAATGCTTTGCTTGAGGTCGATGCCATGCGCCTTGTGCAGAAAATCGGGCGTCCAAAACAGCAGCATCCACCAAACCCAGTCGGTTACCAAGCGCGATAGGCAGATGGCCAGCGTGCTTTTTTGCTTAATAATAGCGCTCCACGGTAGAGCTTTTACGGTTTCTTCTTTTACTGCATCAGGCTCAGGATTTACGCGTGGCTTGCGGTAGGTCACGAGCCAAAAAACAATCCATACAAAACCCAGCGCTCCCGTAATAATAAACGCCCAACGCCAGTTCAACGCCAGCGTTATTCCAACCACAATAATGGGTGCAACAATGGCGCCAACGGTTGACCCTGAGTTGAAAATACCCGTAGCAAGTGCCCGTTCTTTTTTAGGAAACCATTCTGCCACTGCTTTTATGGAAGCGGGGAAGTTGGCGGACTCACCTACACCTAAGAAGAATCGTGCTATACCAAAACCAAACGCCGAACGTGCCAGCGAGTGCGCCATACCCGCGATGCTCCAAATAGCCACCGCAACTGAGTAGGTAATTTTGTTGCCGAACTTATCAAGCAGCCGTCCCGATATAAGCAATCCTATGGCGTAGGCAAACTGAAATGCCGATACCACGTAACCATACGCTGCCTCACTCCAGTGCAAGTCCTCCGCAATGTACGGTTTTAGCAAGCCTATCACTTGGCGGTCGATGTAGTTGATGGTAGCAGCAAAAAATAGCAGCGCGACTATACGCCATTTGTAGTTTTTAGGATCCATATGATTTCAGATTTCAAGTATCAGATTTCAATTTGGGTGCGCAAGCCTTGTCGCATATCGCAAATCGGGCATCGCAAATCTCGTTATTTACAAATCTCATGTATTCTATCGTACACTTCCGCCTGTTCCTCGGGTGTAGCGCAGTAGGTAACCACAATTAACTTCATGCCCGGTGTCCAAAGCTCTCGTACTTTTTCTTCCACCAAGTGCATATCACCTACCATGCGTGCGTTGAGTACTACCCCAGTATTCGCAAATGCTTTTGGGAATGGTTCAGTGCTGTTGGGCGCAGGGTCGGTGCCAAAAGTAAAAGCTCCATCGGCCATGCGAAGGTTGGGGAGCTTTACAATGTCGGCGCACTTGCCACCCCAGTTACCACACGAATGAAACACGCCGCCGTCAAATGCGTTGCCCACCTTAGTAAACGATGGTGCGACTATTCCGTTGTAAAATTCAGGAGAAATCATCACCGCATTATCATCGCTCATGCCAAAGCCCGTAAAGGCGCGCGATGACGCAAAACCGTGTCCCGGTGAAGCCAGCGCATCTCCAATAAGATTCTTTTGCAACGCCGTGAAATCAATCATCAAGTCCGCAATTTTGTCCAGTAACGCGGAAACCGTTTCGGGAGCAAGGTAAAAATCGGTGAGGAAGTTGTTCGTGTCAATTATGTTGCCCGCCACGTTTAGCGGCGACTGCACATCGCAGTATGACATGGGTAGTTTACTCTTAGTAGCCTGTAAAAAATACTCCACCATATCAAGCGTGTGCTTGCCTATGGGTGTGTCGGCAATGGGCTTGGTGGCGTAGTTCAACGCTTGCTCAGTAGTTTCGAATTTACCGTTTACGGCAGGTGCTTGTCCCGGTTCCCAAAGGTAATCCCAGCCAAAGGCTGCCGCCGCAGTTCCTATGCCATACCACGGCTCCAAAAAGTTGGGAACGTCAGCTTTAAACAGCATGCTCTTTTCAAGCGCGCCCAACTGCCAAGCCAACGACTTTTTCATGTCCGCCGAATCCTCGGCAAATACCTCACCCACGCGCATGCGGCGATACACCAGCACCCCGCTGTCCTTTTTCCAAAAGTCAGCGCAACGCTCCAGCAGGCTTTGCTCGTGGTCAACGTACTTTTGGGTGTCGAAATTTTCCGGCGCAATAGGTGTAACCGCAGTGGCCTGCGCATCCTTAAGGGTGTAGTTGAATTGCTCTTTCATGGTAGGGTTATTGTATGAAGTACAAATATAACCTTTTACATCTTACTTTTTTTGTCCGTCAAAAAAAGTAACAAAAAAACTCGCGGCTTAACTTCTCGGCGACTCGCTACGGGCTTGCTTGGCTAAACAAAATGAACTCGCTTCGCTCAAACATCATTTTGTTTTACGCCGCTACACCCTGCGGGTACCCCGCCTACAAAGCACATGCTGCCTTAATTGCCTTGCGGCAAGTAGGCTATCACACCTGCGCCCTCTTGGCCTTGTGCGATGGCGTGTGCGGGATTGACCGAATGGCGGGCCGGCGCTGGCAAGAGCGTAGCAAAACTATGAGCGTCGTATGAGACGCGAAATACAGTTTTGCACGTGGCGGGTTGAAGCATCGTTCGGTCTTGTCTTTTTGTTACTTTGGGTCAAGCCAAAGTGACGTAAAAGAAAGGGAAGATTTTCTATCTTTGTAGAAACAAAGCAAATTATGACCTCACAAACCGCCATATCCCTATTACAACATCTAATTTCTACGCCATCTATTTCTCGTGAAGAAAGTGCTACCGCGCAAATCATTTTTGATTTTTTGCAGGAACAGGGTGTAGCACCCCAACGGCATTTAAACAACGTTTTTTCGTTTTGTGAAAACTATGACGAGGCAAAGCCAACGTTGTTGTTGTGTTCGCATCATGATACCGTGCGCCCTGCCGCAGGTTATACGCGCGATCCATATACTCCAACAATTGAAGAAGGAAAACTTTACGGTTTGGGTAGTAACGATGCGGGTGCTTCGGTGGTATCACTTATTGCGACATACTGCAATTTTTACAAGAAACAGTTACCCTACAACCTTGCCTTGGCTATTGTTGCCGAGGAGGAAGTGCAGGGTCCAAATGGTATTGAAAGCATAAAACCGCTGTTGGGAAAAATTGACTGCGCCATTGTGGGCGAGCCTACGCAAATGCAGGCAGCCGTTGGCGAGCGTGGCCTCATGGTGCTGGACTGCACCGCGCATGGTAAGCAAGGACACGCCGCCCGTAACGAGGGCGACAATGCGCTGTACCACGCAGTGGATGCCATTGAGTGGTTTCGCACATTTAAGTTCCCTAAGAAATCCGTGCGCATGGGCGAGGTGAAAATGACTACTACCATGATATCTTGCGGAACGCAGCATAACGTAGTCCCTGCCGAGTGTAAGTTTGTGGTGGATGTTCGCCCCACCGATGCCTACGATAACCAAGAAATTGTGGACATAATTCGCGCTAGCGTAAGGTGTGATGTGCAGCCGCGTTCCACGCGCATTCGTGCATCCAGCATTGCCGATGAGCATCCGCTGGTCGTTGCTGCAACCAAAATAGGACGTGAAACTTACGTGTCGCCTACCACAAGCGATATAGCGTTGCTTAAGTTACCCTCACTCAAAATGGGACCTGGCGACTCGGCTCGTTCGCACTCTGCCAATGAGTATATTTGTGTGAGTGAGATAGAGGAGGCGGTGGAGATATATGAGAAACTATTAGAAAATTTGAACTTTTAGAATTATTACCCCCAACCCCCTAAAGGGGGCTATAACATTGTCTGTTTGTTAGCAGTAGTACATTTTCCCGCAAGCCCACTGTGGTTATAGCCCCCTTTAGGGGGTTGGGGGTAATTGTAAATCGTCAATCGTTAAATTGTAAATGCTTCAAATATCCAATCTTTCCATATCCTTCGGTCCTCGTCCCGTTGTCAAAAACGTGTCGTTAAGCATTGCGGCGGGGCAAACGCTGGGCTTGGTTGGCGAGTCGGGTTCGGGCAAGAGCATGACCTCGTTTGCTGTGATGGGTTTGCTGCCAAAGGGCGCAACCGCGCAGGGCGAAATTCTTTTCAATGGAAAAAATCTCCTTTCTCTTTCGGAAAAAGAACGTTGCGATTTGCGTAGAAAAAACATCTCCATGATTTTTCAGGAGCCAATGACCGCGCTCAATCCCTCGTTGCGCTGTGGCGAGCAGGTATGCGAAATTTTGCAGTTGCATAAGGGTTTCGATAAGCAGCAGGCCAAGGAAAGAACTTTGCAGCTGTTTACCGAAGTTATGATTCCTCGCCCCGAGGAGAGTTTTAAAAAGTATCCTCATCAGCTAAGCGGCGGACAGCTACAGCGTGTAATGATAGCCATGGCTATAGCTTGTGAACCGCAGCTGCTCATTGCCGATGAACCAACTACGGCACTTGATGTAACGGTGCAGCGTGAGGTATTACAGCTACTGCAAGCGCTGCAAAAACGCTATGGTATGGCTATGCTATTTGTTAGCCATGATCTTGATGTGGTATCGGCCATTTGCGAAAATATTGCGGTAATGCAGCATGGTGTGGTGGTGGAGCAGGGGAGTGCCAAGGATATCCTGCATAACCCACAGCATCCTTATACAAAGCAACTTATAAAAGCTCGCAAGCGAGAAATAAATGATTTTTGCACTCAAATAGGCGAACGGGAAAAATTACTTTCAGTAACAAATCTCAGCACCACTTTTGTCACTAAGAAAAACCTTTTTGGAAAACCGCTTCAAACTTTTACGGCGGTAAATAATATTTCGCTTGACCTGTACAAGGGTGAAACTTTGGGACTGGTGGGCGAATCGGGTTGTGGAAAAACAACCTTGGGACGTAGCATCATGCAGCTGGCAACAGCGCAGCAGGGTGAAATTTTTCTGAATGGGGAGCAAATAAATCATGCGCAGGGAGAAACACTCAAAGCCTTTCGCCGGAAGGTGCAGTTGGTGTTTCAAGATCCTTACTCATCGCTCAATCCACGTTTGCGTATTGGCGAAGCCATAGTAGAACCTATGCTGGTGCATGGTATTTGCGCAAGCAAAAGCGAGGCGGTAAATGAAGCAAATAAATTGTTGCAAAAAGTTGGACTTGACGAAACTTACTTCTCGCGCTTTCCGCATGAGCTAAGCGGCGGACAGCGCCAACGTATTGTTATAGCACGCGCCTTAGCCGTTCATCCGCAGGTATTGATTTGCGATGAATCTGTTTCCGCGCTAGACGTGTCCATACAGGCACAAGTGCTGCAGCTATTAGCTGATTTGAAAAAAGAGTTAGGTTTGAGTTACATCTTTATTTCGCACGACTTGGGCGTAGTGCGTCAAATCAGCGACCGTGTAATGGTAATGCGTGGCGGTAATTTGGTTGAGGTAAACGATACCGAACAACTCTTTGAACATCCACAAAACGAATACACCAAGAAATTAATAGCCGCGGCATATTAACCTCTTGGTGCATTTCAATTCTCAATGGCGTTTTGCGCCATCCTATCGGATTACTCGTGCCTATACACCTCCCAACCCAAGTAGTTCACCGTAGCCTCCTCAATAATATCGGCGAGGCTTCCGCGACCCATAGCAACGTGGTGCTCAAAGCCATTTTTGCAAATGAATTTAAGCAAATTTTGGAGGTTGTTTACTTGCGTTACTGCAATACCACCGTCCATGCCGTAAGCATCGGCGGTGAGTTGACCTTCACCTACGTAGGCCTTTACGCAACCTGCTGTATCGTCGGTAGAAATGCGGAAGAACGAGAATGGGCCGGGGGCAACCATGCCCTTTACTGCGCCGAATGTATCCTCGTGTCCCAGCTGTGTACCCAGCACGTCGAGCGTAGAAATCTCAGGTGTGGTTTGCATAAAGCTCTTGGGGTAGTTACCGCAGTGCGTACATACACACTTGTTGCGGTCTTGGGCAAAGTTATTGTTCCAGTCAAGCAGGGCGCTTGGTGTGCCGCTTGCCAACATCAGCGTGTACATGGATACGGCTCCGGCAATATCCACTTCGCAAGCGCTGGGCATCAACTTTTCGCCCATCATGCTCATGGTAACGCAGGCAGCGCAACCAAAGTTCTTCTCCAACGAATCCCAGCATTGCAGCGTACTTGCGTCAATTTCGTTGGCGGCAATCCAGTTCTCAACAGCCAAGCCGAATTGTGCCTGACGCGCAATCTTATCTTCCTTAATGAGTGAGGGGATTTTTCCGTAAGCCTTAATTTCCTCTACCTTCTTGGCAACCTCAGCCGAACCTGCCAACTTTTGCGCCGCAAAAATAATTTCAGACATATCCACAGGAACCACGGTGATACCGCTTGCTTGCAGAATCTTTTCGCTTGCGCGAACGGTTTGGAAGTTAGCGGGACGAGCGCCGATAGCGCCAATACGAGCCTTACGCAGACCATTGGTCACGCGGCATACAGCGGCAAAACGGTGTACGTCGTTAACGAACGATTCGCTTTCCAGCGGTTGCGTGTGAAACGTGGTTTCGGTGTACGGAAGTCCATATTGGTAGAAGTTGTTGCATACCGAAATCTTTCCGCAGAAAGCATCACGGCGGCTGTTTACATCCACCTTATCGTTGTCGTCATCACAGGCTTGCACCATAATGGGCACGTTCAACTTGGCCATGTTGATGGAGTTAACAATGCTACCCTCATCGCCAAAGTTGGGGAGGATAACCATGATACCATCAATTACATCGCGCTTTGCGCTGAACAATGCGGCGCATTTTTTGGCATCGTCGTAAGTTTCAATGCAACCCAAATTGGTGTCCTGCTCCGAAACAATAACGTAATCGTAGCCCAGCTGCTCTAACTTTGTCATAACAACGCTGCGTGAGGCTTGCGCTACTTTCGCGTTGAAAATATTCCTTGTGCCGACTATCAGCCCGAAGGTTAGTTTTTGTTTGTACGCCATTTTTATAATTGTAAATTATTAATTGTTAATGTTTAATGAGGATGCTCAATGGTATTCGTTAATAATTTATCATTAATCATTAACCATTGTTTTCCTCACGGCCTTCTTCCACCCGCTATACAGCTGCTCTACTTCCGCAATTGCCATTTTTCGCTCAATATAATCGTTGCTTTTGCGCAAAGCGGAAACTTCTTCCAATGTTGTGTATCGTCCCAAAGCAAGCCCGTTCATAAGCACAGCACCGAGTGCTGAGGCTTCGGCAATTTCGCTACGGTTGATTTTTGTGCCAAGCATGTCGGCTTGAAATTGCATGAGGAAGTTATTTTTTACGGGACCGCCATCTACACGCAATTCCTTAAGGGTGATACCCGAATCGCACGTCATTAAGTCCGCCAAATCCTTTACTTGGTAGGCAATGGCTTCAAGCGCTGCACGTACTACGTGCGCTTTGCCCGAGCCGCGCGTCATGCCGCAAATGAGGGCGCGCGCTTCGCTATTCCACCACGGTGCGCCAAGCCCGGCAAACGCGGGTACGAGGTACACACCTCCGTTATCCTGCACGCTGGTGGCTATGGCTTCGCTTTCGGCAGATGATTCTATCAGCTGCAAATCGTCCACCAACCATTTGATGGTAGCGCCTGTACAGTGAATGTTGCCCTCAAAGGCGTAAAACACCTTGCCCTGTGCGGCAAATCCTACTGAGGTTACAAGACCTTTGGGAGCCGCTATATTTTTCTCACCCACGTTTACCATGAGCGATGAACCGGTGCCGTATGTGGACTTGCCCATGCCCTGCGTAAAGCACATTTGCCCTACCAGTGCGCCGTGCGAGTCGCCCAACACGCCCGCTATGGGTATATGTTGCTTTGCAATGCCGTTGAGGTTGGTTTCACCAAATAGGCTGTCGCATGATTTTGCCTCGGGCATCATGCTGCGTGGTATGGTAAACATGCCGAGCAGCTCATCGTCCCACGTAAGCGTACTTGTGTTGAATAGTAGCGTGCGTGAGGCGTTGGTGTAATCTGTTGCGTGAACTTTTCCTTGCGTTAAATTCCAAACGAGCCATGCGTCGATGGTGCCCATGAGCAGGTGTTCTTCGTTGGCTGTTGTGCGTGCTCCCTGCACGTTGTCCAGTATCCACTGCACGCCGCTGGCCGAAAAGTAGGGGTTGATGATAAGCCCTGTTTTGGCTCTTACGGTGTCCTCTAATCCTTTTTTAATTAGATTGTTGCAAATGTCAACGCCACGTTGGCATTGCCATACAATGGCGTTGTACACGGGCTTGCCCGTGCGCTTATCCCACACCACCACGGTTTCGCGCTGGTTGGTTATGGCTACAGATTTTACCTGTGCAATATCGGTTTTGCTTTCGCGCAGCACTTGCTCAATGGCAGCATAGGCGTTACGCAAAATCTCCTCGGCATCGTGCTCCACCCAGCCGGGTTGCGGGTAGAATTGCTCATGCTCGACAGAAGCACGCGCTACAAGTTGCGCTTGCTCGTCAAATAGCATGGCTTTGGTGGCCGAGGTGCTTTGGTCTATGGCGAGAGTATAATTCAAAATGGAATGATTAATGGTCAATGATAAATTGTTAATGAATTTTGTTTGTCATTAATCATTAACAATTTATCATTGCTTACTTTTTACAAAAAGCCTCGGCAGTTGCAACTATTCCCTCTGTATCTAATCCGTAGTGCTTGAAAATTTCAAGTGCGGTGCCATGCACAGCATTCTCATCGGGGATACCCGCTATTTTTACGGGAACAATAGTTTTGCTTTGTACCACTATTTCGGCCACGGCTGCGCCCAGTCCGCCAAAGATGCTGTGCTCCTCTACGGTCAAAATTCTACTTGTTTCGGAAGCGGCTTTCAGCACGGCTTCGGTATCGAAAGGCTTTAGGGTGTGCATGTCCAGCACACGTACCGAAAGCCCTTTTTCCTTCAGAATTTTTGAGGCTTGCAGGCAGTGGTAAGTAGTTTCGCCTGTGCCAATAATAGTCAAGTCCTTGCCATCGGCAAGCATGTTGGCCTTGCCAATTTTGAAGTCGATATTTTCGCTTTCGTACACGTTGGGTACAGCGTTGCGACCTACGCGGATGTAAACGGGGTAGGGGTAGTCAACGAGCTGCTCTACCAGTTTTTTTGTTTGAAAAATATCGCAGGGCAGCACAATGTGCATGCCGGGGAAGGTGCGCAGCGCTGCAATATCGTGCAGGCTGTGGTGGGTACTTCCCAGCGCGCCGTAGCTTACGCCACCGCTTACGCCCAATACCTTTACGGGATTTTTTGAGTAAGCTAAGTCAACTTTTACTTGCTCTAAGCTGCGGGCAACGTAAAAGCATGCGGGACCGCACACAAATGTTTTTTTGCCGCACGAGGCCAGTCCGGCAGCAATGCCCACGGCATCTTGCTCGGCAATGCCCACTTCAACAAATTGCTCGGGCAGCTCGTTGGCAAACGAGTCAAGCGTAACCGAACCACGCGCATCGCTGGTTACAGCTACAATGTCCTTATCCTTTTTGGCAAGAGCCAGCAGGGTGTCGGTAAAGCTTTTTCGGCAGGGGATAGTATTGCTCATTTCAAATTTCAGATTTCAAATTTCAGATATGCGAACTGCGACTTGCGACATGCGAAAGATGAATCGCGAGTCGCATATCGCATGTCGCATGTCCTTTTTTATTCAGGAATAGTGCTCAGTCGCTTTGCAATTTCGTCTTTAGCCAACGCCAGCTGCTCGTCATTGGGTACGCCGTGGTGCCATTTGGCAATGTTTTCCATGTACGATACGCCTTTGCCCTTCACCGTGCGGGCAATGAGCAGATGCGGCTTTCCACCTTTATCTTTTTTGAATGCGTCGAATACTTTCAGCAGCTCGGGAATGCTATTGCCGTCAACTTCTACTACGTTCCAACCAAAAGCCTCCCAGCGTTGACGCATGGGCTCAAGCGACATTACGTTTTCGGTGCTGCCGCTAATTTGTAGTCCGTTGCGGTCAATTATGGCAACAAGGTTATCAAGCTTGTAGTGGCTACCGGCCATGGCGGCTTCGTAAATGGAGCCTTCGCCTTGCTCACCATCGCCCATAAGCACGTAGGTGAGGTAATCTTTTTTATCCATTTTTGCGGCCAACGCCATGCCAACGCCTACGGGAAGACCGTGACCTAATGCGCCGCTGTTGATTTCTACGCCCGCTACCTTTTTTGTGGGGTGTCCGGCTAAAATGGTGCCGTATTTTCCGTACTCGTTAAGCAACGAATCGGGAATAAAACCCGCTTCAGCCAGTACGGCGTATAGCGCCTCTACGCAGTGCCCTTTGCTCATTACAAAGCGGTCGCGATCGGGCTTGTTAGGATTCTTAGGGTCCACGTTCATCACGTGCAGATACAGCGTAGTGAGAACGTCAGTTGAAGACAGGTCGCCACCTGTGTGCCCGCCCTTGGCTTGGCAAATGATTTCCAGCGTGCGACGACGAATGTGTTCTGCCTTGCGCGCCAAATTCTGTGAAATATTATCCATAAATTGAGTTTGAAAAAGGATATTAACTAACAAAGTACGGAAAAAGAAATTAAAAAACAAAGAGGGCTTATTGTACAATCCACAATAAGCCCTCTTTGTTTTATATAATAAATTTATTATCAGGTATTTGCGATAATGTTAAAGATGCGTATTAAAAAGAAATACTTATCCCCGGACTTATCATTACAAAGGGGACTTTTCCCTGTAGCTTATAGCCCACACCGGCGTGAATAGGCAGGTTGAACATGCGACGCTGGCTAAGTGGATAAATACTGCCAAGGGCTACCACGGCAAGGTCGCGCTGAGCGCTTTCGCTAAAGTTGAAGGTATTGATGAATAAGAACCCCGCGCCACAACGCCAGGGTTTTAACTTTCCTGCTTTTTCGCTATCGGTAAAGCTGAGTTGCGCAATGAGTGCAATGCTTATACCGCCGAGGTTATCGGTAAACGAACTTTTATCGTCATCATCACCGCCAATGTTTTGTATGAGCATACCCGCGGGCAGCGATAGGTCGATATCGAACAGCACCTTGGGTTGGTAAATTACCTCTACGCGCTTTTCAAATACAGGCTCCGAGTACTTATCGGCATTTTGCTTTATGTCCACTTGTACCTTTCCGAAGTTGTCAAGCGAGTTAGTTTTAGTGCCCAAAACATTGTTGAGGTTGATGTCCTCGCTTAGGCAATTTTTGTCCTTGTAGTAAGCGCCGCGTGGTGATGTTTCATCGGGGCACACCAGCTGATTCTTCAGCGTGCGCATTTCAATTATTTCCCCTTTTTTACCTAATACGCGCACCTCAATATCCAGATACTGCTTGCCGTATAGTTTCGTTTTGCTATCAATAATTGACTTGTCAAACGATAGCGTAAAGTCCTTAATTACGCTGCGCGAAATGATGGTGTTGCTGATCTTGTTGACCGCTGCACTCTCTCCGTTTCCGTAGTTCAGCGTAATAAAATCAAACGGGCGCGGGTGCTGGTATTCCTCTACTACTAACGACTTTCCTGTGGGTTGACCGTTGTTGAGCAGCGCAACTTGCCGCTTGTTAATACTCATGGGTATGCGCAGGCGGAACAAGCGTCGTGTTTCGGTTTGGTTGATGGTGTCGGCAGTCAAATCCTGCGCATCCTGCCACGTAAAGCGAGCCTTGTGCAGCGAGGTTCCCTCTACGCTCACATCAATTGTTTCGCCGGGCTTTACCTTGTTACTCGACTGCCAATCCTCACCTTCGTGCAGCACGTATATGTTCGAAATTTCAGTTTTTGGGGTAATGTCAAGGTTGGTGATGAACTGCGGCGCGTCGTTCATCTTTATGTACAGATAACCTTCGTTGCGGCGGTGCATGTTGAACACGGTGAGCTTACATAGCACCTTGTCGTTGGCCAAGTCCTTCATGGTAAACAATTCACCAATCAGTGAGCCGCCCGGTGTTTCTTGGTCCTCAATGCGGTAGGTGCGGTTCATTTGCAGCCTGCGGTTGTTGTCAAGGGTAACAACCACGCCTTTATAGCGCGACTCGTCGTCGTAGGTAACCTCTTTTTTGTCGAGGTTGAGAAACACAATGCGGCTGGCCTTAATGGTAAGCGGCTGCGAGGTGAGCGTAATAAGGTTGTTTAAACGCTTTGCACTATCCAAAAATGGCGCTTGTGTTTCGAGCGAAATGTTGAGTGTCTTTATACCTAACTCACGTGGTTGCAAAATGAGTAGCAGTCGCCCTTCGCGCGTTACCACGCGGTAGTCTACTCCATCGCTGGTTTTCCAATCGGGAGATGGTTTTATATTGTCAACGTTGTTTGTTTCCAACTCAAAAGCTTTTTCCTCACCCACAAACAGTACATCGTTGCCCGCAAAAAATCGCACCCATGTTTGCGTATAAGGGAATAGCGCTAGCTCCCACGTGCGCACACGCTGCGGATTGTTTTCGCGCTGCGAAGTTACGTTAATGAGAAGCGATAGCTGCGCATTATTAAACAAGTCGGTGAAGCGAATGCGACCACGGTAGCAGTTTTCATCCTCCAAAAAAATAAGCGAATCAAGCACCTCGTAGCCTCCTGAGGGGGCAAAAGAAAGACACTGAACATTGCCATCCTCCTTTGGGAAAAATCGGAGTTCACACTCGGGATAGCGATTGGAGTATTCGAAGTACAGCTGGTGCTTACGCTGGTGCAAAATAGTGTTTTTGCTCAACCTGTATAGCGATGTGTCAATAGCCAGCGTTACATCGTCAAAGTAACGGTCGGCGGGTATGGCAGCGCTGGCCGAGGTGGCGAGCAGGAGGAAAAGTGTTATTTGTAAAAAGCGTTTCATACAGTTTTTCTCGCAAAGACGCAGAGTCGCAAAGTTTTTTTCTTTGTGTCTTTGCGACTCTGCGTGAGGGTTGTTACTGTTGCTTCGCGTTGAAGGCAATAGCGTACAATTTCATTTGCTTAACCATGCTCAACAACCCGTTGGCGCGGGTGGGAGAGAGGTTTTCGCGTAGGCCTATTTGGTCTAAAAAGGTTAGGTCGGCGTTGATAATATCCTGCGGCGTTTGTTCCGAAAATACACGAATGAGCAGCGAAATAATACCTTTGGTAATAATAGCATCACTATCGGCGGTAAAAATAATCTTACCATTCACCAACTCGGCATGCAGCCATACACGGCTCTGGCAGCCTTGTATAAGGTTTTGCTCCGCCTTGTATTTCTCCTCGTATGGTGCCAGCGTTTTACCCAATTCTATTAGGTAAGCATACTTATCCAGCCACTCGGTAAATACGCTGAAATCTTCAACTATTTGGCGTTGTATTTCGGGAATAGTCATATTATTTATCCTCAAATAGATTTAAGTATGGTTCATACATAAATATACGATTTCGTGCTTGTCCGGAAAACTCAGTAAGCAGGTGGTTTTCAACAAATGCTTGCACTAATTCGCCGGCGGCTTTGGGAGAGAGGCCACAAATGCCCTGTACGTCTTTGATACTTACAATAGGTTGTTGGAGCAAGGAGCGGTGCAATATTAAGCCCGACTTGAGTCTTTTGCCGAATTGGGAGTGAATGATGTTTTCATGCTTACTTTTTAAAGCAATTAAATTGCTTAGAGTTTGAGTGGCCCTTTTAGCTGTTTGCTCAACGCCTACTAAGAAATATTTTATCCACTGCGGCATGTCATTATGAGTACGCACTCTTGTAAGGTTATCGTAATAAAGGTTCTTGTCTTTTTCAAAATAGCTGGATAGATATAAGAGTGGCATTTCCAGCACCTTTTTTTCAATCAAGAGTAGGCTAATAAGTAGGCGACCTATGCGCCCATTGCCATCTAAAAAAGGGTGTATAGTTTCAAATTGATAGTGGATAATGGCAATTTTAATGAGCAGGGGAAGATCCAAATTTTCATTGTGAATAAAGTACTCCAGATCGCTAATTAATTCCGGCAGGTACTCATGATGTGGAGGAATGAAAACAGCATCAGACAAACTTTGACCACCTATCCAGTTTTGACTGCGGCGGTATTCACCAGGAGTTTTTTTGTCACCTCTTACGCCTTGGAGTAAGATTTTGTGTGTTTTTAGGATTAGTCTTGATGATATGGGTAGCGTTTTGAGTTCTTCAATAGCAGTGTTTAGAGCCTCAGTGTAATTTTGAACTTCTTGCCAATCGTCTCGTCTTTCAGATATTATATTTTCTTTCTGTAGAAAAGCCTCGTCAAAGTGCGTTTGCGTTCCTTCTATCTTACTTGATACAACAGCCTCCTTTTTTATGTGTAGATGAATGAATAAATCTACGTTGGGGACCAACTTCCCAAAGGAGTTTAGTTGGCCTAATTCGAATGATGCATTTTCCAATAACTTATTTAACTTCGCATCACTCCAAGTCCACTCTGTGTTAATAGGGGAAGGTAAAAAGTATTTGTAGTCAATACCTTTTCTTATATCTCCCGATTTAAAATCTTCAATTTTTATCATTGTCGAAAATTTTTACACAAAGTAAAATAAAATTCTCGATATTTTACCTTTGGGACACTAAAGTAAAATAGTGTTTTTTTAATTTTACTTTAACGATATTTTGTAGTATATTGATTAGTAGATAATTATTTTGTTTTTTAAAAATTTAATCCATCTTCAGCACCGCCAAGAAAGCCTCCTGCGGCACTTCCACATTACCTACCTGACGCATGCGTTTCTTACCCTTCTTTTGCTTTTCAAGCAGCTTGCGCTTACGCGAAATATCACCGCCGTAACACTTGGCAAGCACGTCCTTGCGCACGGCCTTCACCGTTTCACGGGCAATAATTTTAGCGCCAATTGCAGCTTGTATAGCAATATCGAATTGTTGACGTGGAATGAGTTCCTTCAACTTTTCGCACATCCTGCGACCAAAATCGTAAGCATGGTCTTTATGAATAAGTGCCGATAAGGCATCCACGGGTTCGGCATTAAGCAGAATATCGAGTTTTGCCAACTCCGCAGGGCGGTAATCTGTCAGCTGATAGTCGAATGAGGCGTACCCACGCGAAATACTTTTGAGCTTATCGTAAAAGTCGAACACAATTTCGCTCAACGGCATATCAAGCGATAACTCCACACGAGTGGGTGAAATGAAGTGCTGATTTTTCAGGATGCCACGCTTATCCAAGCACAGCTTCATTACTATACCCAAGTAGTCGGTTTTGGTAATTACCTGCGCCTTGATGTAAGGCTCCTCCACGTGGTCAATGAGGGTGGGGGCGGGTAATCCCGAGGGGTTGTGTACCGTTATCAACTCGCCCTGCGTGGTATACACGTTGAATGAAACGTTGGGAACGGTAGTAATCACATCCATATCGAATTCACGGTACAGACGCTCCTGTATAATTTCCATGTGCAGCAGCCCGAGGAATCCGCAGCGGAAACCGAAGCCCAGCGCCAGCGACGACTCCGGCTCAAAGGTGAGCGAGGCATCGTTGAGCTGCAACTTCTCCATTGATGCGCGAAGGTCTTCGTACTCGTCGGTGCTGACAGGATAAATACCTGCAAACACCATAGGCTTTACATCCTCAAATCCGGCGATGGATTCCTTGGCGGGATTTTCGCAGGTGGTAATGGTATCACCCACTTTTACTTCAGCCGCCGCTTTAATGCCGGAGATAATGTAGCCTACATCGCCCGTGCGCACTTCGTCGCGCGGTTCCATGCTGAGGCGAAGAATGCCAATTTCATCGGCGTAGTATTCCTTTCCGGTGTTGATGAACTTTACCTTTTGTCCCTTGCGGATCGTGCCATTCACCACCTTAAAGTAGGCAATAATACCACGGAAAGAGTTGAACACCGAGTCAAAAATCAGGGCTTGCAGCGGAGCTTCCTCATTGCCCTTGGGCGAGGGAACGCGCTCAACTACTGCCTCCAAAATTTGCTCTACGTTCAGTCCTGTTTTAGCACTTACGGGGATAATATCCTCCTTTTTGCAGCCAATGAGGTCAATAATTTGATCGCTCACCTCGTCAATCATGGCCGCTTCCATATCAATTTTATTGATAACGGGAATGATTTCAAGGTCGTGTTCCAACGCCAAGTATAGGTTGGAAATTGTTTGAGCCTGAATACCTTGTGTGGCATCAACAATAAGTAGCGCGCCTTCACATGAGGCAATAGCGCGGCTCACCTCGTAGCTAAAGTCCACGTGTCCCGGGGTATCAATAAGGTTGAGCACATACTTCTTACCATCCTTCAGGTAGTCCATTTGTATGGCGTGGCTCTTAATGGTAATGCCCTTCTCCTTTTCCAACTCCATGTTGTCGAGTACCTGTGCTTCCATTTCGCGCCCGGTTACCGTTTTGGTAATTTCGAGCAGGCGGTCGGCCAGCGTACTTTTCCCGTGATCAATGTGGGCTATGATACAAAAATTACGAATGTTTTGCATTGAATGATTTCAAATTCCAAGTTTCAAATTTCACGCTCTTCGTCATTGCGAGCGAAGCGAAGCAATCTCAAGTTGTAAAATGTTTCTGCAAGGGGTGAGATTGCTTCGTCGTTCCTCCTCGCAATGACGCTATAGGTTAGCGTTGTTTTTACTTAAAAGAACTTACTCAGCCACCTGAATAAGTCATTACCATTGGCATATACCAGTAACGCCAGCAGTAGAAACAATCCCACCATTTGCGCATACTCCATAAACTTATCGCTGGGCTTGCGTTTGGTTATCATTTCGTACAGAATGAATATCATGTGTCCGCCGTCAAGCGCGGGAATGGGCAGGATATTCATAAATGCCAAGATGATAGAAAGGAAGGCTGTCATGCTCCAGAAATGTGGCCAACTCCATATCTGTGTGAATAGGCTGCCAATGGTACCAAATCCGCCAAGACTCTTAGCGCCTTCCTTGGTAAACACAATCTTGAACTGCTTTACATAGCTAACTAGCGTTTGTGTACCCAAAGAAATGCCTGCGGGAATAGATTCAAAAAATCCGTACTCCTGTTTTTCGGTTTTGAAGTACGACAGAGGGGAGCGCAATGCTACACCTATTTTTCCGTTACCGTTAGGTGTAATTTCCTGTGATAGCAATTCACCGTTACGGTAAAAATCGAGCATCATAGGCTTTTCGGCGTACGCCAAAAGTGAGTCGGATATTTGTGCGAAGAACGGTACTGATGCTCCGTTAATACCCACAATACTGTCGCCCGATTGCAGCTGTGCTGTGGCGGCAGGTGTACCCGATGTTACTTCGTTAATCACAAAAGGTATGCGCTCCTGTGCAAACGGACGTTCGCCCGAAGCCAGTATTTGTTGTGAAAAATTGGCAGGAAGCACAATGTTAACGGAGTCTTCCCCGCGTAGCAGGGTAATTGCCGGTCCATCCGAAAGCATAATTTGTTCAAAGGCATCGCCTATCGTTTCGGGTGTTTTTCCGTTAACGGAAAGAATTTTATCACCGTTTTGGAAACCGTTGTCCAACGCTGTTTGGCAGTAGTCGTAGCCGTAGGTGGCATTGCTCATAGGCAGGTACTCCTTGCCCCACGCAAATAGTATCATGGTGTAAATAACCAGCGCGGTAATGAAGTTTACCAGCACGCCACCCGTGATGATGAAGAAGCGTTGCCATGTGGGTTTTGAACGAAATTCCCACGGTTGCGCAGGCTTTTTCATAGCCTCGGTATCCATGGACTCGTCTACCATACCCGCTATTTTGCAATAGCCGCCTAAAGGTAACCAACCCAAGCCCCACTCGGTATTTTCGGGGGAATTTTCCCACTCCTTAGGTGCTGCCTTTGAAAACCAGCTCAGTCGCCATTTGCCATCAATACGCTTGGCGCGAAGAATAGATGCCCACGGGTTGAAGAAAAGGTAAAATTTATCGACGCGTGTTTTGAATGCTTTTGCGGTTAAAAAGTGCCCCAACTCGTGCAGAAACACAAGCAGCGAAAGACTCAGCAGCAGCTGCGCTATTTGAACTAAAACTCCCATTTATTCAATTAAAAATTAAGAATTAACAATTAAAAATTATTTCCTCCGCTATAGCCCTTACTCTCTCATCCGTTGCGAGGTAATCCTCAAGCGTTGGTTTTGCTACGTAGCTATTTTGCGCAAGGCATTTTTCTACTACGTTGGCAATATCTAAAAATCCTATTTTCTCCTGTAAAAAAGCGGCTACAGCAACTTCGTTGGCAGCGTTTACAGCACACGACGCATTGCCGCCTTGCTTCAACGATTCATAGGCTAAAGCCAAGCAGCGGAATTTTTCCGTATCGGGTTTTTGGAAAGTCAGGTTAGGATTTTCCAAAAAGTTGAATCGTGTTACGTTCAGCGGCGTGCGCTCAGGGAAGCTCAGCGCGTAGCCTATGGGTATACGCATATCGGGCACACCTAATTGCGCCTTAATGCTGCCATCGGCAAATTGTACCATAGAGTGCACCACGCTTTGCGGATGCACCAGCACATCTATTTGCTCGGGCTTGAGGTTAAATAGCCAACGGGCCTCTATCACCTCAAAGCCTTTGTTCATCATGGTAGCCGAGTCAATGGTGACTTTGGCTCCCATGCTCCACTGCGGATGCTTCAGTGCTTGCGCTTTGGTTACGCTACGTAGTTGCTCGGCAGGAGTGTTCAGGAACGGCCCGCCAGAAGCGGTTAGATATACCTTTTCAATAGGTGAACACTCACCCGCTATACTTTGAAAAACCGCGCTATGCTCCGAGTCTACGGGGATAATCATGCTCTGGCTTTCGGCCACCAACTTGCTTATCAAATCACCTGCTACCACCAGCGTTTCCTTGTTGGCTAGCGCCACTATCTTTTTCGCCTTTATAGCGCTAATGGTGGGCATTAAGCCCGCAATACCTACTAGCGACGATATTACTACATCTACGCTTGGCAGTGCAACTACCTCGTCAAGCGACTTGCTTCCTGCAAATATTTTTATTGGCTCGTTGGCTAAATTCTCCTTTAGCGTGGCGTAGTGTGCCTCGTTGGCAATTACTACCGCATTGGGTTGAAAACGCTTGGCCTGTTCGGTAAGCAGCTGCACATTGTTTTGCGCAGTGAGCACCTCCACCTCGTACAAATTGGGATGCTGCGCCACCACATCGAGGGCTTGCGTCCCAATGGAACCGGTGGAACCGAGAATGGCAATGCGTTTTTTTGTCATGGATAGGTTAGAAAACAATGTATTGCTCAGGGTTAACGGGCGATCCGTTGTTCCAAATTTCGAAAACGAGCGCTGTTACGCTTTTACCTGTGCCCATCATGGCAATGGTTTCGCCGGCGTTGACGTGCTGTCCCGGTTTTTTGAGTAGCTGTCCGCAATTCTTGTATACCGTGATGGTATTCAGCTCGTGCTGAATGTTGATTACGTAGTTATTTTCAATAGTCCAGTAGGCTGAAACCACCGTGCCGCCAAGTGCCGACATTACTGCGCTGCCCGGTGTAGCTACTATGTTGGTACCAAAGTAGCCATCCCTGGGGCTGAATTTGTGCAGCACCTTACCACGCAATGGTGGAAAGAAGTGTAAGCTGGCAAAGGTTTGCGGACGCGTGTCGGTAGAGCTGGAGATGGCAAGGTTAAACTGCTCCATTTCTTCCACCTGCTTGCGGAATAGCGAATCCTCTACTGAATTTGCCAGTACGATAGAGCGGTATCGCTTAGCCAACGTGGTGTCGCTGGCGCCCTCTATGTCAATGGGGTCTTTGCCCGACAGAATGCGGTTCATGTTGTCGTTGTACAGCACCCAGCGCTGCACCTTTTGCTCCAGCGAGTCGAGGCGAAGTGCGTTTTGTACAATGTCGTGGCGGGTTCTGCTATCGGGGTAACCAGGAATAAATTCGCGTAGCGGCGTAAAAGCTATAAGTGATACTACGACTGCCACTACCACCAGCGTTATGATACCAAAAAAGGTAAGCACGTTGAGGCGCGATAGGCGCATTTGCCACACTTCGGCATAACTCTTATCATTGTAAATGATAAGCCTGTACTTGTTGCGAAGTTTGTGTATGTAGCGCGATTTTTTCTCTGCCATTTTGTTCAACCACCCTCTTTTTCAAGGGCAATCGACAAAGATACAAAAAATAGTTTAAAGTGGTTTGATGCTGCGCGTTTGACAATAGTTTGAAATGGTTTGACGATAGTTCAATGTTGTTTAAATTGTTAACCAACTATTTAAACGCGTAGCGTCAAACGTGCGTAGCACATCAAACGCGAAGCATTAAACTATTGTCAAACGTGCAACTACACTTCCGGCGCTTTTACAAACACTTCTTCGCTTTTCCACAGTCCGTGCTTAGTGCAGTAAGCCATAGCGGTAAGGCGTAACGAAACTTTGGGGACGAGGTAAAAATCCACCTCGGCCTGCATGGGGGCGCTGCCAAAAGTACCCGCGCCGAAGCGTACTTCACCCACCAGCGTTTCGAGGTTCCATAGCTGTATGTACGAGTAGTAGTGCTCCTTGGTATTGGGGTGCTTGAGCGTAATACCCACGCGCACATTTACTTTGAATTTTTCGCCTCGCACGGCGGCGGGAGCGCAGGTAATAACGGGCGTGTGCTTGTCATAGTAGGCGCGACGAACTTCGTTCTCGCAGGAAAGATCGTGGGGGGTAATGATGAGTGGCATGGGTTGCGATTTTTAAGGGTTACTATGACAAAGATAAGGTTTTTGTTATAGTAAATGTGGTGTGATATGTGTTTTGGTGTCTATCTGCGTTTTATTATGTAGTTGCTCTATTTTATACCTTTCGGTATAATACCATTTGGTAGAAAATATTTTATACTAAATGGTATAAATTAGTTTTTCCTATACTCGCTGGGTGATACTCCCGCAATGCGCTTAAAGTAGGTACCAAAGCGCGATTGCGTATCGAAGTTGAGTTTATCGCTAATTTCTAAAACGGTCATGTCGGTAGATTTGAGCAGCACCTTGGCTTCAAGCGCCACGTAGTCGTCAATCCAGCGGCTGGCAATTCTGCCGCTAACGTCCTTCACCACGGCTGACAGGTGCTTGGGTGTAACGCACATTTTGTCAGCGTAAAACTCCACGCTGCGCTCACGCGCGTAATGCTGCGATACCAATCGGGTAAAGGTTTCAAATATTTCCTCCTTGCGCGACAGCTCTACCTGACTTTCGGGGAGGTACTTTTCAAACATTTCGCTTCCCTCGTAAAACAGCGCCAGCATGAGGAGCCGCGTAATATCCTCCAGGTGTGCCTGACTACCCGCGCGTATGCGCTTGCGCAACAGCGATAGGTACTCGGTAATGGTTGCTACTTGCTCGTTGGTGAGGTCAATACATGGATACTTTTTGATGTGAAAAAGAAGCGGTAGCCGTTGCTTGAGCCGCACGCGTGAGTTGTTTAAAAAGCGGTCGGACATGATAACAAATCCCACCGAAAAGTCGTCACTTTTATTGATAAATCGAATGACCTGCTCGGGGAAAATGGCAATCAGTTGGCTGGCTTTAAATACGTGCCTCTTCAGGTCAATCTCGGCTTCAATGGTTCCCTTGCGACAAATGCCGAAGGCAAGGTCGCTGGTGCGTGTAGGAACATCGAATAGGCGAAAGGTTCCGGCATCATCCGAAATGGCAAAGTCGTCGGCAATGTAATCCATGCGCGAAACGCCTTTGGTGGTTGATATGCCTGCCCGCTGTAGGGATTTGCCTTTTGCCATGAGGGGAGATTTTTTGTAAAAATACTAATTATTCTTGTTACTTTGGCTTGACCCAAAGTAACCAAAGGTCAAGGCCGGACGAAGCTTCAGCGCGCCGCGTGCAAAACTGCATTTCGCGTCTCATACGACGCTCATAGTTTTGCTACGCTCTTGCCCGCGCCGGCGCGCCCATCCGGCCAGGCCAACGCTTATTGCGTCGTTGGCGCAACTTTGTCCATTGGCACAGGCGCGCTTGTGCTGCAGCCAGTATGCGCGTAAGCGCAAAGCGCGTTGGGTAGAACGGGGACGAGCTGGCGTAGGCAAGAGTCGTAGAAGCGCTGCGAAGGAGCGGACGTTACCGTCCGAGTTAGCGATTCACGACGGTGGGTGGAAGTTGCGCCGTTCTTGACTTTTTGATTCTTTTTGGTCAAGCAAAAAGAATTAAGAAAGAAAAACGATTGATTTTGTGAACGATCGTTCTTTTTAATTAATTGATTTGTAAGAGTATGAATAAAAATGAACGCATATTTAAAACTCTTTAACTTTAAATATTTTGCAGATAGTATTACATCCTACATCTTTGCATCGTGAACAAGCGTTCACGAGTTTTGAAATCCATGCAAGACACAAAAGAATATATAATTCAAACCGCGTTTGAGGTTTTTTTGACTAAGGGCTACGACAGCGCTACCATGACGGTGTTGCAGCAGGAGTTGAAAATGGCTCGCGGTGCTATGTATCGCTACTTTGAGAGCAAGGAGGATTTGTTTAAGACGGTGATTGACCGCTACTTTTGGGGAATGATAGAGTTTGCCCGTCCGGCTTTTAGTGATGATATGGCGCTGCAGGATAGAATGGATTCAGCCTGTCGCAATTTAAAAAAGTTGGCCTTCCACTTGGATAAAATCAACGGACATGAAATAATGTTTTTGAACTACACCGCTATGGTTATTCAGGCGGCAAAACACTATCCCGGATTTTTGGAGCGCTGGAAAAAGGATCAGCTGGGTGAGGTGAAGAAGTGGGAGAAAGCAATAAAGAATAGTATTGAAAAGGGTGAGGTAAGGAAGGACATCAATGTAAAAATAACGGCTCATCTTTTTGCTAAATCCTTTAGCGGTGAAAGCGTTCACGATGAAACTGGACCGGGCAAGGACTTCCTTAGAGGAGTTGCGGAAACGCGCAAGGTGATGGACTATATTTACTCTCTTATTAAGGTTTAAAATTTTTTGTTCCTATCGTGAACGATTGTTCATCGGAAAGATAAGCGGAGGTTGAAATTTTTTTTGAAACAGAGGTGAACGAATGTTCACGTTTTTTATCACTATATAGTGAACGATTGTTCAAATTTAACAAACATAAAAAGGTTATGAAATCGAGGATTGTTACAATGGCGTTGGCTTTGCTGAGTGTGTCGGCAGCCGTGGGGCAGGAGCAGCTATCGCTAAAGGATTGCGTGCGCAGGGCTACGGAGAAAAATATTAACGTGTCGCAGGCCATGTTGGAGCAGAGCAAGAGCGAATACAAAAAGAACGAAACACGTTCATCGTTGCTGCCGCAGGTGGAAATTAGCGGTACGTTTCAGGATAACCTTCAGCTGCCGGTAACCATGATTGATGCCAGCGCTTTGGGTGTGGGCTCGGGATATCTTGAAGCCAAAATGGGTATGCAGTATAGCACCTCGGCGGGCATTGTGGTAAATCAGGTGCTGTATAACCAAACGGCGCTCACGGCACTTAAGCTCTCGAAAAAAGGTGAGTATACGGCTACGTTGGGTGTGGAAAAGGCGAAGGAGGAAATTGCGAAGGAGGTATCGAAGCTATACTTTTTGGCGCAAACTACGGCCGAACAAAAGCAGCTGGTGACGGACAATATTGACCGCACGCAGCGCATGACGGACATTGTAAAACGCTTGGTGGATAACGGCGTGAGCAAGCAGGTGGACTACGACCGTATAATGGTGAACCTGCAAAACCTGCAAACGCAGCAAAGCAACACCGAGGCGCTGTACGAGCGTCAAGTGAACATGATAAAGTACATGCTTGAAATGCCGCTTGACAAGGAAATTGTGCTGACCGATTCAGCCTCGATGCCCTTGTTGCTTTCAAATCCCACGGCTATGAATGATTTTTCGGGACACATAGATATTCAGATGCTCGACGCGCAAAAGGATATGGCGGAGCTGAGCCAAAAGGTGGTGAACCATGGCTACATTCCCAGCCTGGTGTTCTATGGTCAGTATGGCTACACGGGTTCACGCCCCGAGTTTGGCGACTACTTCAACGATAGCCCGCTCAACAAGTGGTTTCCCTCGTCATACGTGGGCTTGAAGTTGAGCATTCCGGTGTTCGATGGTTTGCAAAAACAATCCAAGTCTAATCAGGCAAAGGTGGACTACCAAAAGGCAAGCCTTAACCTTGATAATACAAAGGAGCGCTTTTCGGTGAACTACAAAAATGCCATGAACAACTACTTCAATAGTAAAACGAATGTGGATAGGCAGAAGCAAAATATAGACTTGGCGCAAAAGGTATATGATGAAACAGCGTTGCGCTATAGGGAGGGCATGTCGGGCATGAGCGACCTGCTGCAGGATAAGATGGGACTTAGCAATGCGCAAGCGAGCTACCTCAACGCCTTGTATAATTTTAAAGAGGCGGAGTTGGAAATAATGTCGCTCAACGGAGGTATGGAGCGCTTGGCAAACGGTGGCAAGCCACGTAAGGAGGTTTACCCTACGCCTTGGGAGGAGTAACCTCTCCCCTGTCCCCTCTCCGCAAGAGAGGGGCATGTACCTAGAAATTACGGGAGTGCTTGTGTGGAGGGAAGTCCCTCTCTTGCGGAGAGGGATTTAGGGAGAGGTCTCAGAGTTTAAAAAGAAAAACCATTAAAAATAAAAACAATGAAAAAGATTTTGATTAGCGTAGGAGTCGTGCTACTGTTGGGCGGACTTATGGCTTGGAAGTTGATGGCTAACAAGGCGGAGATTGATAGCCACAAGGTGGTGAAAACAACCACGGAAAGTATTGCGGTTACTGTAGCCGAAGTGGGTATGCAGTCGGCCGAGAAAGCGCTGAACCTGGTGGGAACGGCGGAGGCTATGCAGGATGTGATGGTAGCTTCGGAGGCTGCGGGTAAAATCACCGAAATTTCCTTCAAGTTGGGCGACTACGTTACCAAAGGTCAGGTGCTGGCGCGCGTGGACGACAGGTATAAGAAGTTGGCTGTGGACAACGCTCAAATTAACTACAACAAGTTTGAGGAAGATGTGAAGCGCTACCAAGCCTTGCGTGAGGGTGATGCCGTGTCGGAAACTCAGCTACGCGATATAAAGGTGGGCTATGAGAGTGCTAAAATACAGCTGGAGCAGGCGCAAAAGCAGTTGGAGGATACCTACATCCGTGCGCCGTTTAGCGGTTACATCACCTCTAAGGAAATTGACTTGGGTAAGTATGTTAGCGCATCGGGTGCTGTAGCAGGTATAGCTGATATTTCGCAGCTGAAAATAACTCTGTCGGTATCGGAAAGCAACGTGTACAACCTTAAGCAAGGACAGCGTGTGGCGGTTACCACGCCGGTTTATCCCAACGCCACGTTTGACGGTGTAATTGCTAACATCAGCCCCAAGGGCGATAAGGCGCACGCCTACCCCGTAGAAATTACGCTGACCAATAACAAGCAGTGCCCACTGAAATCGGGTACCTACGTGAACATTGCCATTGATATGGGTAAAACAAATCCCATGCTCACCATTCCGCGCGATGCCATTGTGAGCAGCGTGAAGGACCCCTCGGTTTACCTTGTAGATGGAGATAACGTTCGCCTTGTAAAAATTACCATAGGACAGGATCACGGTAAGCAACTTGAGGTGCTGCAAGGCCTGAAGTCCGGCGACCAAGTGGTGGTGAGCGGACAAATTAACCTGATGGACGGCGCAAACGTTTCAATAATTAAGTAGGACGCTACGTGCGTTGTCACCCTGAGCCTGTCGAAGGGGTGCGGCGGGGATAGCCTCCCTACTACTTCGACAGGCTCAGTATGACAGCCCGCGGCTCGTACATCATTCTTAATTTTTAATTCCTAATTCTTAATTAATATGTCTTCCATAGTTGAAACATCGATAAAGAAACCGTTGCTGATCCTTGTGGTGTTCACGGTTCTTACGTTGGGTGGGTTGATATCGTACAACATGCTTAACCTAAACTTGCTGCCTAAGTTTGAGTTGCCCATGCTTACCATTGCCACGGTGTACCCGGGTGCTGGAGCATCGGAAGTAGAAACTTCGGTAACCAAGAAAATTGAAGACGCTCTCTCCACGTTGGAGAATCTGAAGAAAATTTCTTCTACCTCAAAAGAAGGTGTATCTATTGTGGCGGTGGAGCTGAACGAAGGCGCCGATGCTAACCTCGCGGTGCAGGACGCGCAGCGTAAAATCAACGCCATAAAATCTAACCTTCCTTCGGAAATATTAGACCCTTCCATCAATAAAATATCGGTGGACGAAAAGGCGATTATGAACATTGCTGCCTCATCGTCGCTGTCGCCTACGGAGTTTTACAAGTTGGTGGAAGACCGTATACAGCCTCGCCTGGCAAAGCTGCCGGGTGTGGGATCGGTGAACATGGTGGGTGGAAATGAGCGGGAAATAAAGGTGAACATTGATGCCGAAAAGTTGAAGGCCTACAACATGTCCATTTTGCAGGTACTGCAGGCTATTCAAACGGCAAACATGGAGATTCCCGCGGGTAATGTAGAGAATGCTGAGGCTGTATATTCTGTTCGCCTTGCGGCAAAATTCTCAAGCCTTGACGAGCTGCGCAACACCGTAGTGATGATAACGCCAAGTGGCGGAAAAGTAAAGGTGATGGACGTAGCCGAAGTAGAAGACGGCATTGCCGAGCAGAAGCTCATTAACCGCATAGACGGGCAAGATGCCATTGGTATTTCCATACAAAAGCAAACCGATGCTAACGCTGTGCGTGTAGCTGATTTGGCAAAGGCTGAGCTTAAGGCAGTTGAAAAGGAGTATGCCAGCAGCAATGTACGCTTTGAAATTGCTACAGATGACTCTATTTTCACCAAAGCCTCGGCAAACGCTGTTGTGGTCGACCTTTTTCTTGCCATTCTTATTGTAGCCATTGTGTGCTTTGTGTTTCTGCACAACCTGCGTAGCGCTATGATTGTGATGGTGGCTGTGCCGCTTTCCATCATACCCGCGTTTATAGCCATGTACTTTATGGGCTACTCGCTCAACATGATGTCGCTTATGGCGCTATCGCTGGTGGTGGGTATTCTGGTGGACGACTCCATTGTGGTAATCGAGAACATGTTTCGCCATATGGAGAAAGGAAAATCGAAGCGCAAGGCAGCGATTGACGGCTGTAAGCAAATTATGTTTACCTGCATGTCCATTACGCTGGTAATTGTGGTGGTGTTCCTTCCGTTGGCTATTACGGGCGGCTTAATTGGAAACATTTTGAAGGAATTTGCCATGCCTATTATTGCCGCTACGCTGTGCAGCTTGCTGGTGTCATTTACCGTTACGCCCTTGCTCATGTCGCGCTTCGGCCAGTTGTCCGACGATACAAGACCTACGCTATCAGGGCGTTTTTCACGCCTGGTAGAACGCTCCTTTGAGGCGCTGAAAAATGCCTACGCAAGCATCTTGTCATACGGCCTAAGGCATAAAATAACGGTTTTGGTAGTTACGCTGGTGTTACTCGTTGGGTCGTTTGCGCTCATTCCCGCAGGCTTCATTGGCTTTGCCTTTATGCCCGATACTGACCAGGGCGAGTTTGTGGTGAACTTGGATATGAACCCGCAGGTAACAGTTTATCAAAACAACCAGCTTACCATGCAGGTCGAAAAAATTATCAGCAGCAAGCCCGAGGTGGAGCGCGTTTACACTAACATAGGCTCTAACGGGTCAATGTTTGCAAGCAGCTCGCAAAACAACGTTACCTCCATTTCGGTAAAAATGGTGGAGAAGGAAAAGCGTAACATTGACGTGAGCGATTTTGCGCAGCAGATAAAACAAGAAGTGATGCAAATTCCCGGCATACGTGCCCGCGTAAGCGTTACCAACCTCAGCGGCGGAGCCACGGAACCCATTCAGTTTATTGTGCAAGGCACCGATTATGAAAAGGTGCAGCAGGCCGCGGCTACTGTTTTGGATGCCATACGCCATACGCCCGGTACCAGCGATGCCAAGTTCTCTATTGACGACCCTAAACAGGAAGTACAGGTAAAGTTGAACCGCGAAAAAATGTCGGAGTTGGGCTTGTCCGTAAGCGATGTGGGCTCTACGCTGCGCGTGGCGCTCAACGGTAACGACGATTCGAAGTATCGTGATGGAAACTACGAGTACGACATTCGTATAGGCGTAGATAATTTTGACCGCACGCACCCCGAGGACGTGGCAAAGCTCACTTTCCTTAATAAGAAAGGTCAGCTGATAGAGCTGGCGCAGTTTGCCGATGTATCCTACGGCTTAGGCCCGTCAACGCTGGAGCGTGCCGACAGAATTTCGTCCATCACCGTAAAGTCAAATGTGGTTGGTCGCCCGTCGGGAACGGTAGGTTCCGAAATTAAAGTTGCCTTTGAGGAAAAAATTCCTGAAGGCGTAACTATAAAAGAGGGTGGTATGATGGAGCAGCAGGGCAACGCCTTTGGCAGCTTAGCCTTTGCATTCTTAGCCGCTATTGTATTGATTTACCTCATTATGGTGGTGCTATATGACTCATTGCTCGACCCTGTAGTGGTGCTGTTCTCTATTCCGCTTTCGCTGATTGGAGCATTCCTCGCGCTGGCGCTAACCATGAATAGTCTCAACATATTCAGCATTATTGGCTTGATTGTGCTCATAGGCTTGGTGGCGAAGAACGCTATTATGCTTGTCGATTTCACCAACCACATGCGCTACGACAAAGGTCTGGACACCTTCGAGGCGTTGATTGAAGCAGGTAAGGAGCGTTTGCGTCCTATTCTGATGACCACCTTCGCCATGATATTTGGTATGCTTCCCATTGCGTTGGCTTCGGGTAACGGCGCCGAAATCAAGAACGGTATGGCATGGGTAATCATTGGCGGATTGGCGAGTTCCATGATTCTAACGCTGGTGGTGGTACCCGTAGTGTACTACATTTTTGATAGAATGTCAGCTCGTTTTCGCAGGCGCAAAAGAAATTGGCTGGTAGAAAAAGTAAAAGACAGGGTGCTGTTGGAGGAGGAGTAGAATTGTAGTTTTTTTAAACCCGACGTAGCTCAAACGGGTAGAGCGCTCCGGTCGTGCTTGTCCGGAAAAGATATAGGTTCGAGCCCTTTCGTCGGTACCAATTTCAGCCTGTAGGGCTGACAACCTCTCCCCCAACCCCTCTCCGCAGGAGAGGGGTTGGGGGAGAGGTCTAAAGAGCGTGTTATTATGAATAATCATTAAGTTGAGATCGCCATGCTGTACTTCTGTATGCTTTTTTCATTCACCATAAATGAGCTTCCCGAGGAGTTGAGGGAAAAGCTTCAATCGGACATTTTGAACAACAATGCCGAAGTTTCGGGCTGTTGTAAAATCAAAGAAGAGCCGAAATTTGTAAAAGCAAAACAACGGAGAGTAGGAGAATGAAAAAGATAGTATTTGTGTTGCTTTTCATCATGGCGGTGTCGGTGGGGCATGCTGCTTCTCCACGCTTAGATTATGGCGTGCTGGGCGAGGTTAACCAGTCCCGTTTTTTGATGAGCAACGTAGATGATATAAACGGCTTTAACGGCAAGGGAATGAGCCTTGGCGGATTTGCCAAAATCAACCTGAGCCGACATGTTACGTTGCAGCCGGAAATGCTCCTGGTGTGGCAAAGCTCATCGTACATATATGGGGCATGCGAGCACGAGTACAAGTTTTTTGGCGTAGAAGTACCGTTATACGTGCTGGCACAGTTTCATTTAAGCGCCGGAGATAAGCTGTTTGCGGGGATTGGTCCCTACGGCAGGCTGGGTATTGGCGCGTGGGATAGCGCCAAGCGCTCCAGCTTGTATAAAGAAGGTAGCGCCTCCGCAGCCTCGTTGCAGCGCAATGATATAGGGTTGGGCGCGGTGTTTGGCTTTGAGTTTGACTTTGGCATGCAGGTGAGCATGAGTTACAAGGTTGGATTTTTGAATATGCTCAACAGCGCCAACGATGCAAGCATGCGCAGCCAAATGTTTAGTATTGGCTTAGGGTTTATAATAGGGTAGCAGGTAGCATTGCCATTATACGCAACCTTGGATGGAAAATTGATGATGCGACATTTTGAACAACTTTACAGAGTAAATAGACTTTTGTAGAAGTGAAAAGTTCGAAACCTTTGCAAGGTGAGATTTGCGCAACAGCTAACCTAAATGCTTGTGGAGAGAGGGGAAGAAATGAAGACCTTAACCTATAAAAAATATTTGCTATGGCTTATGGTATGCCTGTTACAACATACGTTGATGGCGCAGGATACCACGCTGCTGTACAAAAGCGGGTGGGGTGTTCCGGCATCATTTTGCAAGCCCTTTTTGGCGGATATAAACTCCACCATTACCAGCGTGGGCATTGGCGTTAACACCAACCACAAGGAGTACGACCTTAGCCCCAACCGCATTGAGCAGTACAAGCCTACGGTGGAAACTAACTTGGGGGTTTCCATTCCCGTGTACACAAGAAATTTTCACGATAATCGCTTTGGGCTGGCGTTTTCCATGCCCATTCACTTTCACATTTGGCTCGATTTGTTTGAGCAAACCACAGCGCCAGTACTCAATACCGATTACAGCTTCGCGCTGATGGAGTTCAAGTATATTCAACGTTTCAACAATAGGTGGCTTCACAGCTACGGTGTAAAGTTCATACCCTTTTACCACCAAAGTACACACCTGGGCGATGAACTGACTATTTACCGTAAGGATGAGGGTATTTCGCTCACGCGCGTAAACGTATCGTATAACTACTGGGAGTTGTCGCTGTGGGTAAATGAGGCGGAAAGAAAAATAGGCTACAACAACTCATTTCGCTTTGGCCTCATGGGATTACTCAATCCGAGCAAGGGTTGGTACAGCGTGCGCCCCGAGGAAGGTGTGGTAGAAAAGGTAACCTCGTCCACGCGCCCGGTTGAGTTTTACATGCAGTACCAGCTACAAACGGGCAGGTGGCTGCTGAGCCGCGATAGGTGGCAGAATGTTTTTTCGGTGGAATTGCGTAGCCGTGCTAAGTACAACTACCCCTACTACCGCTACGACGAGGGGGAGTGGAGCGAGGAAGCCACCACATCCACGCGCTGGAATGTAAACCTGTACTACGGATGGCGGCTTATACCGTCGGTGCTGCCGCCGTTTAACAATTTGGGAGTGGGCATTCAGGCCTACCTTGGGGTAAACCCCCACGGGCAGTTTCGCAATATCCCCAACTATCGCTACGTGGGATTTACGTTGATGTTTGAGTAAAATGAAATACGATTGTTAAACTTAAAACCTTAAAGTTATGTACAAGCATGATATTGGCATTAACGCAGGTGTAATTTGGACCCTGCTATCGGAAAAGGGTGCGCTTAGCATGAATGAGATGGTGGAGTTCACGGAGTTTAAGGAGCCATTTTTTCAGATGTCGCTGGGCTGGCTCATACGCGAAGGCAAGATTCGTTTTTTTGAGCAGTTGGGCACTGTGTATGTGGAGTTAGATAACAAAGCGCCGGAGATTTACTACTAATTTTTAGTACGTTATAAGTGTTAAATATTGCTTGTTGAAAAAAAATGGGCTTGCCGAGTAAGGAAGTTTGCTATTTTTGTGACTGCAACTTTCAGAATGTTGCTTTTTTAAGGGAAATTCAAAAATTTATATAATGGCAGAGGTGAAAAACAGCGAACTAAGCACAGGTGTTGTTACACAGGTAATTGGACCAGTGGTGGACGTGCGCTTTGAACGTAGCAGCAGTGATAGGCGTGAGCTTCCTCCTATTCATGAAGCGCTTGAAATTAAGCGTGATAGTGGTAGTACGCTCATTTTGGAGGTGCAGCAGCACATTGGTGAAAACACGGTGCGCACCATTGCCATGGATACCACCGATGGTTTGCGCCGTGGTGTAAAAGTTGCAGCCTTGGGTTCGCCCATTGCCATGCCTGTAGGCGATCAGGTAAAAGGACGCCTTATGAACGTGGTAGGGCAGGCCATTGACGGTATGCAGCACCTGGATAGCAAGGGTGGATTTCCCATTCACCGTGAGCCACCCAAGTTTGACGAGTTAAGCACCAAGCGCGAGGTACTGTTCACCGGTATTAAGGTTATCGACCTGTTGGCGCCTTACGCCAAGGGGGGTAAAATTGGCTTGTTTGGTGGCGCCGGTGTGGGCAAAACCGTGCTGATTATGGAGCTCATTAACAACATTGCCAAAAAGCACAACGGGTTTTCGGTGTTTGCGGGCGTGGGTGAGCGTACCCGTGAGGGTAACGACCTGCTGCGCGAAATGATTGAAAGCGGCGTAATAAAATATGGCGACGAATTTAAAAAGAGCATGGACGAAGGCAACTGGGATTTGAGCAAGATTGACTACGACGCACTCTCTAAATCGCAGGCCACGCTGGTGTTCGGACAAATGAACGAACCTCCCGGAGCACGTTCGTCGGTAGCGCTTTCAGGGCTTACCATTGCCGAATCATTCCGCGATAGCGGAGGCGAAGCCGCACCCAAGGATATTCTGTTTTTCATCGACAACATTTTCCGTTTTACGCAGGCAGGCTCCGAGGTGTCGGCACTGCTGGGACGTATGCCCTCTGCCGTAGGTTATCAGCCTACGCTGGCTTCCGAAATGGGCGCCATGCAGGAGCGCATTACCTCTACCAAAAACGGTTCTATTACTTCGGTACAGGCGGTGTACGTGCCGGCGGATGACTTGACCGACCCTGCTCCCGCCACTACCTTCTCACACTTGGATGCAACCACTGTGTTGAGCCGTAAGATTACCGAGCTGGGTATTTACCCCGCGGTAGACCCGCTGGAGTCAACCTCACGCACGCTCGACCCGTTGGTGGTAGGCGATGAGCACTACCAAACGGCGCAGCGTGTACAGCAAATGCTGCAACGTAATAAGGAACTGCAGGATATTATTTCTATCCTCGGTATGGAGGAGTTGTCGGACGAAGACCGCACGTTGGTAAACCGCGCGCGCAGGGTGCAGCGCTTCCTGTCGCAACCCTTCACCATGTCCGAATCATTTACCGGAGTAAAGGGTGTAACGGTGGATATTGCCGATACCATTCGCGGCTTCAAAATGATTATGGACGGCGAGGTGGATCACTTGCCCGAACAGGCATTTCTCAACGTAGGTACTATAGAGGAAGCCATACAGAAGGGTGAGAAGTTGCAAGCCGATGCAAAGAAGTAGTAGGCAATAAATATGCTAAGACCCTAACGGGGTTTTGAGACCCTGTTAGGGTTAGTCCAGCATTAAAGTTAGGTATTTATGAAGTTAACCATTATAACACCGCAAAGCAATACTACCGTTGAGGTTGAAAAGGTTTCCCTACCGGGAAGTCAGGGTGGTTTTATGGTGTTGGAGGGGCACGCACCGCTTATTTCGAGTCTGTCCAAGGGGCAGGTACGCTACGAGCAGCAGGGGCAGGAGCATGTGCTGGAGGTGAACGGAGGACTGGTTGAGGTGAACAGAAATGAAGTAAGAGTGGTGGTGGAGCAGTAAGTCATAATTTGAACATCCTATTCCTATGATACGCGTATTTAAGTTAAAGTTGAAAATGTACCTGCTGATTGCAGAGGTGTACGTAGTCGCGTTTTTGCTTAGCGGTCTTGGATTTTACTTTCTTGCACCCCAAGAATACCTGCAGTTTGTTCCTATTGTGGGAGGCTTTTACTTTTTTACGGGGATGGTATATAACTACATGCTTGATAGGTGTCGCTATCAACCCGAAAAGCTTGTGAGCGTATTCATGATAGCGCGCATGGTGAAATTTTTGCTTACCATCGCCTTCTTGGTATTTTGTGTAAAGGGTTTAAAATTTGAAGCAACGCCTTTTGCCATAACGTTAATGTGCAACTTCTTTTTGTATACCGCGCTGGAGTTATATCTTTACTATCGATACAGCACATGGCACAGCAAAAGAGCAACTATTAGGAATGAGAAAGATTCATAGCATAATTATAGCCACCTGCCTGTTTGTACTATTTTCATTGGTACAGGTAAGCAGCGCGCGGGCGCAGGAGCATGAAAAAGTCGACGTGAAGGAGATTGTTTTTGAGCACCTGGGTGATTCTTACTCGTGGCACATACTTACGTGGGGCGAGCATCACGTGGCAATTCCGTTGCCCGTAATTGTGCGCAGTAACGCTGGCGAGTGGAATGTATTTTTGTCATCGCACCTGAACCATGGTGAAACTTACAACGGTTTTTACATTGCCCATGAAGGTGACTACGCGGGTAAGGTGGTGGAGAGAAATGCGGTCGGAGAAGAAGTACGCCCCTCCATTGATATTTCGTTTACCAAAAATGCGCTTGCCCTGCTTCTTAGCTGCATTGTGCTGTTGCTGGTAATTATGCCGCTGGCAGGTTGGTATAGGAGTGGCACCATGAAGCCCGCCAAAGGATTTCGCGGCGCGGTGGAGTTGCTGCTGGTAAATGTTTACGATGAAGTGATAAAACCCTGCGTGGGCGAGGACTACAAGCGCTACGCGCCCTACTTGCTTACTGCGTTCTTTTTCATTTTTATAAATAACCTTATGGGGTTGGTTCCGTTCTTTCCGGGCGGCGCCAACATTACAGGTAACATTACCATAACCCTGGTGCTGGCGGTATGCACGTTTTTAGCCGTTAACCTGTCGGGCACCAAGGAGTATTGGAAAGAGGTGCTGTGGCCCGAAGTACCTACGTGGCTTAAGGCGCCCGCGCCCATCATGCCCGTTATCGAAATCTTTGGCGTGTTCACCAAGCCATTTGCCCTCATGATTCGTCTTTTTGCCAACATTATGGCGGGGCACTCGGTTATTTTAGGCTTGATATGTTTGATATTTATTACGGCATCTATGGGTGCTGCAACTAACGCAGGAATGTCGGCCTTGGCGGTGGTATTTGCCTGCTTTATGAATTTGGTAGAATTGCTGGTGGCCTACATTCAAGCCTACGTGTTTACGCTGCTCTCGGCGGTGTTTATTGGTATGGCAAGGGTAAAGCACCATAGTTGACATGCGACTATTCGACCTGTGATATGCGAGAATTCTTGTCGCATATCGCAAGTCGCAAATCGAATTTTCTGAAATAAATTATAACAAACTTAAAAACAAAAAAAATTATGCTACCATCAACACTTTTGGAGGCCGCTAACATTGGCCTTGGTACTTTAGGCGCTGCTTTAGGTGCGGGACTTGCTGCTATTGGCGCCGGCTTAGGTATTGGTAAAATCGGTTCATCGGCTATGGAGGCCATTGCACGCCAGCCCGAGGCTGCCAACAACGTGCGTATGAACATGATTATTGTTGCCGCTCTTATCGAGGGCGTATCACTGTTTGCGGTGGTAGTTTGCTTCCTTGCACTTTAAAAAAGTAAAAGAACATGTCACTTTTAATGCCGGATACGGGACTCCTGTTCTGGATGACGCTGTCATTCGGCGTGGTGTTTTTTATCCTTGCCAAATTCGGATTTCCTGTTATTACCAAGGCGGTGGACGAGCGCAACAGCTACATTGAAAAATCGCTGGAAGATGCTCGTTTAGCCGAAGAAAAGTTGGCTAACATAACCAAGCAAGCCGAGGAGGTAATGGACAAGGCACACGGCGAGCGGCGCGTACTGCTCGGTGAGGCGCAGGAGCTGAAAAATAAAATGCTGACCGA
Source organism: Bacteroidales bacterium (assembly GCA_031553765.1). GTDB lineage: Bacteria > Bacteroidota > Bacteroidia > Bacteroidales > UBA932 > JAITMY01. The sequence goes on along the minus strand of JAVBKY010000003.1, from coordinate 318,057 downwards.
AGCCAAAGATGCTGCCGAGGCCGAATCACGTCGCCGATTGACGCGTGCCGCTGCCGAAGTAGAGGAGGTGAGGGCGCGCGCCTTAGGGCAAATTCGCGAACAGGTAGCTGATATTTCAGTACGCGTTGCCGAAAAAGTAATCACCCAACAGCTGGCCGATGACCAGCAGCAGCGCGACTTAATAGATCGCCTATTGGACGAAGAGGTGGTAAGAACCGTTTAGAAAAATGGATAGAGGACTAATATCACGACGATACGCTTCGGCGCTGTGGATGTACGCCATCGAGGGCGGTAGTGAGGATAAGGTGTATGCCGAAACTCTTACGCTGGGCCACGCTTTTGCAACTTACAAAGCGTTGAGGCGCGTACTCGATAACCGTATGCTCCCCTTGGAAAAAAAGGAGGAGGTGCTTGCCGCGGTTGTAGGTGGTGATGTAAGTAAAGAGCTTCGCCGATTTGTGCAGCTGCTGTTGCACAATGGTCGCGGAGAGTTTTTGCAAGAAATTTGCCTTAGCTACCAAAACATTTATCGCCGCGAAAAGAAGCTGCTCAACGTAGAGCTTATTACCGCCACACCCATGGATAAAAACGTGGAGAAGCGCATGCTCGAAAAGTTGGAGGATGCTACGGGGCAAACCGTAAACTTTGTAGCTAACGTTGACAAGGATATTGTGGGAGGCTACATTCTTAAGTGGGGTACCTACCGCATTGATGCCAGCGTTGTAGCGCGATTGCGACAAATGAGAAAAAAGTTGGTAGAGGAAAGTGTAATATAAAACAGGTATGACGGATAATATCAAAATAAGCGAAATACCCGACATTCTTTATAAGATGTTGGATAACCTCGACCCTGATAAGTCGCTTGAGGAGGTGGGTACGGTTGTGCAGGTGAGCGACGGCGTGGCTCGTATCTATGGACTTAGCAACGCTGAGTCGAACGAGCTGCTGGAGTTTGACAATGGCGTAAAAGCCGTGGTGATGAACCTCGAGGAGGACAACGTAGGCGCCGTGTTGCTCGGTCCCACCGATATGGTACGCGAGGACGATACGGTAAAGCGCACGGGTAAAATTGCCTCTATCATGACGGGCGAAGGTCTAATAGGCCGCGTTATTAACCCGCTGGGCGAACCCATTGACGGAGTCGGACCCATTGCGGGCGAGCGCATTCCCATGCCGCTGGAGCGCAAGGCGCCGGGCGTAATTTTTCGCCAGCCGGTAAACGAGCCTATGCAAACGGGCATCAAGGCCATTGACTCCATGATACCCATTGGCCGCGGACAGCGTGAGCTGATTATTGGCGACCGTCAAACGGGAAAAACCGCCATTGCGATGGATACCATTATTAACCAGCGCAAGAATTTCGAGGCGGGTGATCCTGTGTACTGCATATACGTGGCCATAGGTCAAAAGGCGTCAACCGTAGCCACGCTGGTGGATACGCTGCGTGAAAAAGGCGCTATGGATTATACGGTGGTGGTTGCTGCTAACTCGTCCGACCCTGCGGCGCTGCAATACTTCGCTCCATTTTCGGGAGCTGCTATAGGTGAGTATTTCCGCGATACAGGTCGTCACGCGTTGGTAGTTTATGATGACCTTTCGAAGCAGGCGGTGGCCTACCGCGAGGTGTCGCTTATCCTTCGTCGCCCTTCGGGTCGCGAGGCGTATCCCGGCGATATTTTCTACCTACACTCGCGCTTGCTGGAGCGTTCGGCTAAAATTATTAAGCAGGACGAAATTGCAAAGCAAATGAACGACCTGCCTGAAAGCCTTAAGGACAAAGTAAAGGGCGGTGGTTCGCTTACGGCGTTGCCGCTCATTGAAACGCAAGCGGGCGACGTATCGGCATACATTCCTACCAACGTAATTTCTATTACCGACGGTCAAATATTCCTCGATACGGAGCTATTCAACCAAGGTAACCGCCCCGCTATCAACATCGGTATATCGGTGTCGCGTGTGGGTGGTAACGCGCAGGTAAAGGCTATGAAAAAGGTGGCCGGTACGCTGAAAATTGACCAAGCGCAGTACCGCGAGTTGGAAGAGTTTACGCGCTTTGGCGGTGATATGGATGCGGTTACTTCGCAAACTATTGACCGTGGTAGAAAGAATACGCGTCTGCTCATTCAGCAGCAGTACAATCCGCTGGGTACGGGCGAGCAAATTGCCATACTTTACTGCGGTACCTACGGCTTGCTAAAGGATATTTCGCTGGATAAGATGAGCGATTTTGAAAAAGCATTCCTCGACCAGCTGCGCCTTACGCACAAGGATACGGTGCTGGCGCGCCTTGACCGTGGAGAGATAGATGCTGATATAGAGGCAAAAATCAAGGAAGTTGCCGCACAGGTAACTAAACAATTCGTATAAAAAACAAGGAAGACTAAGAAGTTTACGAAGATTAGGAATTCCTAAATTTCTTAATCTTCGTAAACTTTCGAAAGTTATAATTCAGTAAAACGCAAACCGTCAAATGGCTTCGCTGAAAGAAGTAAAAATGCGTATAGCATCGGTGGGTAGCACCAAAAAAATCACCCAAGCACGGCAGATGATTTCCTCGGCGCACATGCACCGTTTGCAAGGCCTACTGGGCAGTGCGCATACCTACACACGCTCGCTTGAGAGCGTGGTGGCTGCGCTATGCGCTTCTGATGAGTTGCTTCAGCTGCCCTACACCGAACAACGTGAAAAGGGTGCGGTGGCAATAGTTGTTATGGCATCCAACAGCGGCATGTGTGGCGCGTTCAACGCCCGTATGGTAAAGGAGGCTATTGCCATGAAGAAGCAGTACGCCGATGAGGATTTACTTTTTTATCCGTTAGGAAAAAAGTTGCGCAAACCTATTAAAGAAGCCGGTATAACGCTGCAAGGCGAGTACGATGTGCTAGTAGCAAAGCCCGATTTTGCTGAGGCTGCCAAGCTGGCGGATGATTTGGCGCGACAGTTTGCCGAGGGTAAGCTGAAGAGGGTCGAGCTGGTGTACTTCCGCTACCACAACATGGCAATACAAAATATTATACACGATACGTTGCTGCCTTACGTTGCCGTTCCTGCTCAAGATAACGCTATACAAGCCGACGGTTTTATTCTTGAACCTTCGCGCGAGCAGGTGGCTGTTGATATTTTGCCACAGGCAATTCGCGCAAAGTTGTACGCCGCGCTTATCGATAACCAAACCTCGGAGCATGCTGCACGCACCATGGCCATGCAGCTGGCTACCGAAAATGCCGACGAAATGCTCGACGAGCTGAAGCTTAGCTATAACAAGTTGCGCCAGCAAAATATTACCTCGGAGCTACTGGATATTATGGGCGGGTCGTTTGCGTAGAATTTGCATGATGCTAATAAAAATAGAGCGCTCGACAAGATTTTGCCGAGCGCTCTATTTTTATTAGCCACCCTTATTACTCCAGCACAAAATCTCCCTCAAGGGTGGCCTCACTATTACCACCAACCCAAACCTTAAATTCACCGGCTTCAGCCGCATTTTTCATATCTATACCGTAAAAAGCCAAATCATTGGACGTAATGGAGAACGTTACATCGGTCGATTCTCCTGCCTTGAGTGCTACGCGCTGAAAACCCTTCAACTCCTTTACGGGGCGAATTACGGAACCTACCAAATCGCGCACGTATAGCTGTGCTACCTCGGTAGCGTCGTACTTGCCCGTGTTTTTTAGCGTGGCGGTAATTTCCAACTTTTCACCCATCTTAATAGCCGACTTGCTTAGCTGCAGGTTAGCATACTCAAAGGTGGTGTAGCTCAAACCATAGCCAAATGGGAACAACGGGTCAAAACCTGCATCAAGGTAGTAGGAGGTGTTGCCCAGCGAGGTTTGACCTGCCTCCAAGGGTATATCGTCAATCAACGTCTCGGTTTTATTGGCGGGACGTCCGGTCATGTTGTGGTTGTAGTACATGGGTATTTGACCCACATACTTGGGGAAGGTCATAGGTAGCTTACCGCTTGGTACAACTTTTCCAAAAAGTAAATCGGCAAGGGCAGGACCGCCCATGGTGCCGGGGTGGAAGTAGTACAACAATGCGTCGGCAGCGTTCAACTCATCCTGAATGGTAAGCGGGCGACCTGCCATGACCACTATCACAAGCGGTTTTCCTGTCTTTTTCATCTCAGCTATCAGCTCCTTTTGCGCACCCTTAAGGTTGAGGTCGGCCAGCGAGTGTGCTTCACCCGATAGTATCGATTCTTCACCCACAATGGCTACCACTACGTCGGCCGAGCGAGCAGCGTTAACAGCCTTGCTGAAGCCTACCTTGCTCTTGTCGCGGCTGTAGCTGGTGCCTTTTTCGTGCAGCACTTTTACCTTATCGCCGTACATTTCTTTAAGGGCGGCTACGGGGGTAACGGTGTGCTCTTTTTCTCCGTCAAATATCCATGTGCCCAGCTGGTCGTGCGGTGCATCGGCCATAGGGCCCACTACGGCAATCGTTTTTACCTTACTGCTCAAGGGCAGCACTCCGTTGTTTTTTAGCAGCACGGCCGATTGCTCGGCAGCTATTTTTGCTGCATGAAGAGATTCAACGGCATACATTGCTGATGGTTGAGCAAGGTCAACGTAGGGGTTTTCGAACAGCCCCAAGCGGAACTTAATGCGCAGGATGTTGCGCACGGCGTTATCAACCGTTTTTTTCGACACCTTACCTTCCTTTATTAGCTCGGGCAAATGCTTTACGTATGCTTCGCTCACCATGTCCATTTCAAGACCTGCATTGGCAGCTTTGAGAGCTCCTTCCTTGAGATCTGCGCAAAAACCGTGGGCAATCATTTCGTTTACTGATGCCCAGTCGGATACTACAAATCCGTCAAACTTCCACTCGCCGCGCAGCATGTTGGTAAGCAGGTACTTGTTGGCGGTGCCGGGAATTCCATCGTTATCGTTGAACGATGTCATAAGCGTAGCAGCCCCCGCATCTACGGCTGCCTTGAAGGGCGCTAAATATACGTTGCGCATGAGGTGCGGAGGTATGTTGGTGCTGTTGTAATCGCGTCCGCCTTCGGCTGCGCCGTAGGCTACAAAGTGCTTTACGCAGGCTGCAATGGAGGTGTTGTTCGATAACTTTTCTCCCTGATATCCGCGTACCATGGCGCTACCCATTATTGAGCCTAAGTAGGGGTCTTCGCCCAACCCTTCGGCCAAGCGTCCCCAGCGGGGGTCGCGTGAAATATCGAGCATGGGGGCAAATGTCCAGTGTATGCCCATTGAGCGTGCTTCAGCTGCCGATATGGCCGCACCTTTTTCTGCAATCTCGGGGTTGAAGCTGGCTGCTTGCCCTATGGGAATAGGGAAAATGGTTTTAAAGCCGTGTATAACGTCGCGTCCAATGATAAGGGGAATGCCCAAACGGCTTTGCTCTACGGCAATTTTTTGCAGCTCGTTAATAGCATTTGGATCTACTATATTGAGGATAGAACCAATCTCACCGCTTTTAACTTTCTCGGCAAATCCGCTACCATTATCGTAGCTGAGCTGATTCAGCTGGCCTATTTTCTCCTCCAGCGTCATTTTCGACAGAAGCGACTCTACGCGCTTTTCTACATCACCTGAACCTTTTGAGGCGCAAGAGGTAATAAGTGCAGCACCCAAAACCAGCGATGTGACAAGGAGGATGCTTTTACGAATTTGTTTCTCCAACATAATATTTACCTATTTTTCAGTAATAAAATCTTTTTATAAAATTCTTGCAGAAGATAAGTTCTTCTGCAAGAATTTGTAATATGGTCAGCCTTTAGTGCTTCAATACCTTTACTACGCGGTAGCTACCATTGTTTGCTTTCAGCTGTACAAAGTATATTCCGCGGGGCAGGTGTGCTACATTTACAGTTTGACCATCAACACGGCTCGTCATTATCAGCGTTCCTGCCATGTTGGTAATAGCTACTGTGGCAACCTCGGTAGAAACATAAAGTGAACCATGTGCAATGTAGGCTTTGAGTGATGAGGTATTGTGTCTAACACCGGTGAAAACCTTAACCGCGGTAAATACTATAGTCGTGTCGTTAAGCACTTCTGATAACTCTATTAGCGTAGGCGTAATTACATAATCAGCGTTAGCTACTGTAAATGTAATGGGCTGGCTTAGCTCCGATACGTTACTAAACACGGCTACCCCATTAGAAGTTGTTTTGCTATCGGTAAGTCCACCAGAGGCTGCAACAGTAAAGTTAGACGAAGTTAGCATATTACCGTTTTCATCTTTCACTACCACTGTAACAGCATGTGAGCGAAGTACCGCTGTAAATACCACTGTGGTGTCGTTTAGTAGCGAGGTAAGTGATATTTGACTCGGTGTAATATCGTATCCTGCTTCGGCTGTTGTCAGCGTTACGCTACTGTAGTCTAACACCTCGAAGTGGGTTGAACCGTCTATGGTAGTGGCATTGTCCGTCAAATCTCCGGTGCATGCGATGCTAAAATCAGGAGAGGTGAGTAGCATACCTGTTGTGTCCTTAACCTGTACTGTAATAGTAAGCGCTTGTTGGGCTACAAATTTTACGATAGTGTCCGTTACTAAATTTTTCAATGTTACATACTGAGGTGTTACATAGTATTTTACAGCTGTAACGTGTAGTACTACGCTATCCAACTCATTTACACTAAATGATGCTGTTCCGCTGGCAGTTGTCAGCGCCTCTTGCACATCTCCTGCTACTGCAACACTAAAGTTTGGCGAGGTGAGTACGGCATCATTTAAATCGAACATTTGTACGGTAACCGAACGCAAGGCCAAAGCTGTAAACCATACGGTGGAGTCGCTATGTAGCGAGTCTATTACCATCGAGTCGGCGGCCATTACGTAGCCCGCTGCCGGAGTAACTTTCAGCGTTATCTTGCTACCTTCAAGTACGTTGCTAAACTGCCCTACACCTGCCGATGTAGTGGTAACTTTGGTAATGCCGCCGCTTGCGGCTACGTTGAAGGTGGGTGAGGTAAGCAGGTTGCCTGCTACATCTTTTACCTTCACATTTACGTTGTACAGCGGGGTGGCTGTAACGTTAATGGTTGAGTCCTTTTGTAGCGAGGTAATGCTAATTGTTTCGGGAGCAATAACGTAGTTTGCTACTTGTGTCAAGGTAACTTGTACATTGCTACACTTGCGAATGGTGAATGTGGCAGTGCCGTTGGCTGTGGTTGTTGAACTTTCGCCCTTAACGTGATTTGCCTTTACCGGTACGTTAGATGAAGAGAGCAAATTTCCGTTGGTTAGCTTCACCTCGAGTGTTAGCGTGTAGTTGGGCAAAATTGCAGCTACCGATGCGTTCCCAAGCATATCAATGGCGGTAACGGTCACATCCTTGCTTGAGTCGGCCATGGTGTAGGTGAAAGAGGTTTCGCCCAAGTCATAAATAGTGGCTTTGGCTTGGCCTTCCTCCTGCACTTCATACTTTAGCACACCGCTGTGGAAGTCAACGCTGGGCTCCCATGTAAGGGCGCTTCCGCTAAGGAATAGCACGGGTACGGAGGGCGCCTCGGTATCGGCTTCGCCGTTTAATCCCATTACATGCTTATACTCTCCTGTGAAGAAGTTGCCATCGCTGCTTTTCCAAAATACCGACAGCTGCACGAGCAATTCCGCACCGCGCTCAATAGCCTTTTCGCCGATAACATTTTCAAAGGTAAATGATGCTGAGGTTGAATCAGCGCCGAGTATTAATGGATAGCTGGTGCCATCTATTTTTACAGTAGGATTATAAAACTTTTGGTTGTTATTTCCTAAGTTTGTGTTGGCAGTTGTGCAACCTATGGTAAAGGTCTTGGCGTTGGCATCAAATGCTATTTTTGCCTCTAGCTCTTTTGCTGCTCCTGCAGTTCCATTGTAAGCAAGTAGGTCACCATCTATAAGTTGGCTTTGTTGTTTGATAGATTTTATGGTCAGCTGTATTACCTCGGAGGCATTGCCTGAAAGGTCCTTAGCCACTACGCTTAGGTTGTAAACTTTGCCGGATTCAATGCTATAGTAATTCTTACCTGTGCGAAAAAGATTTACCACGCCTTCACCATTTGAAATTTCGTAGTACACCACTCCGCTGTTGTCTGAACCTTGAATGTTTAAAACCGCATACTCGCTTGATACTTCATCAACTTGTACGCCGGTAAGCATAGGCTTCTCGCTTTCGGGTACTGCTACTCCTGCTCCCATGGTATGTACTATGGGGTTGCTGGATAAAGCTCCGTCAGTTATTTCTGTGTTGGTGGTAATGTAGTTTTCCCAGTCAACATTGCCGTCAGGCATTTCTGTGTACACAAGGTATCCGCAATTCAAATACAGCGTTCTTCCCGCGATGTTTCTGGCGACTTCCGACACTACTTTCCCGTAGGCGTATTTTCTGTCGGGGCTAATGGTAGGCTTCCACTCGGGCAACTCGGTTAGTCCGGCGGGGGTTACCTTTATAAATGCATCTCTGAAGCCCTTGTTGGAGTCAACAAATTCGTAGTAGTACTCCAGGGTGTCGTTGTTGCTTTTCAATACAAACTTTATTTCCTTGGCCACGCCAGAGGTGATTTGTACTAAACTTGAGGTAGTAAATGTTAATGGTTGCTCAGCGCTTTCGTTGCCGCTGAAATCCATTACTTTTACCATAAGTGAATAGGAGGTTTCCGGCTTCAAGCCTTTCAACTCAAAGTTGTCGGTGAACACAACTGCATCTATGTCGCCTGAGATTACGTAAAAATAATCGTTACTGTCATCGCTTGCCTCAAAATCTAACTTTGCAAAGGTGCTGCCCACAAAGTTGGTGGTGCATTTAGCAAATACGGGAGCGGTAACGTCTGCCATATTCTTTACGTTATGTATTTTGGGATTATAGGCGTATAACTCGGTTTCAACGTCAGCCTTGCTGTCGAGTCGTTGATACATCGACACCTTTCCATCCTTGTCGGGCCTGCGTGTTGATTCAACATTTATTGTACCCCAACTTTCCTTGTTACCACCAAATCGCTGCTGCAGCTGATTTTCCTTTTTCGTGCTACCCGATTTATCCCAAAAACGCAGCAGAGATGCACCATCGGTCATAAATAGGGCATTGTTGCCATTCAGCTTGGTATATGCCCAGGTAGAATCGCCTATGGTTACTACCTTAAGGTCGAGCGTAGGCGCACCTACAGAGTCTGTTGCCGATTGAAGGCTCGTATTGCCGCCTGATGTGCCTTGGTAGTATAGCTTAACGCCTTTTTGTACCGTTGAGCCCACAGCAATAGGAGGTATCATGGGAGTAAATGTAACCGTTTTTTGTTCGCTTACGTTACCGCTAAAGTCAATAGCGCGCACCTTTATGTTATATACCTTGCCGGTTACCAAGCCTGTTAAGGTAGTGCGATTGGTGAATACAATATCAAGAATACCGTTACCTTCAATCAGGTAAAAGAAGTCGTTGTCATCTGTGGCTTCAAAATCCAGTATGGCAAAATCCTTACCATACTCCGAGCATTCGGGGTCGGCAAGTAGCGGAGCTGTGTTATCGCCGGCTACAGCGCTGTTTGCTTGCGCTGCATCATAGGGTGTTTTTTCAGAGTCTACAAAATTTCCATAATCCTGAAATATGGATACCTTACCTCCAGCATAGGGTTGCCCGTTTTTGTTGCTCACCTTCACGCTTTCGGCAATTGATCCTGTGGTGGTACTTTCTGCACCTCGGTTGGTGAGGTCAATTTCTATTACCCCTCCATCGGATGAGTTCCAAAAACGCAGCTGCGATGAATAAGAAGCATTTCCGATGGCCGCTGTTGCGCCACTGAGTTTTGTCCATGCCCAAGTATTATCACCTAAGGTTACCACCTTATAGTCAACTGTAACTCCTGGCTTAAGTTTCTCAGGATTTCCCACATTGCCGTTATCATACATTGCCGCTCCTTGCACCTGTAAAGAACCTATGGTAGAAGCATCTGCATCGGGGGCATCTAGAGTGGTGAATTCTACATAATAGGGAGTGCCCTCATTTCCGCTAAAATCAATGGGCGTAACCATTAAGTTGTAGTCGGTAGAGGGAAGTAGGCCGGTTAGCGCATGGGTGGCAGATAGAACAAAAGTTGCAAAGCCGTTCGCAGCATCCTCCACGTAGTAGTATACCGCGCCATTATCATCGCTGCCGGTAATGGAGAGTGTAGCAGTGGTAGTGGTGACGTTGCTTGCCTCTGCGTCAGATACAACGGGGGCAACATTATCGCCGTCTACGATAGAGTTTTTAGCCGCTATGTCGTAGTCAAAAACTACTGTTTCAGAATACCCCCCGGGGTTTAAATTCTGAAAGAAAGATACTCTCAGCGGATTGGGAATGGTATTGGTAGCAATAAATGACCCCGCTTTGGTAGTAGTACTGATTGTAGTTGCTTCATTTATTTCGGTTTTGCCATTTGCGTCATTCCAGTAGCGTAGCTGTGTGCACCACCCGGCGCCTAAGTCCAGTCCGGCAGTACCATAAAATTGAAGGTGTCCATACGTTTTTCCGGCATGGGTTACCAGCATGTAATCTAGCGTTGCATCTTTGAGCGTGGAAGCTGTGTTGCCTCCTACTGGACCCTGATCATACAAGGGTACGTCTTTTCCCATTATTGAACCGTGTTGAGGCACTGCCGCTATGGCTGTAGCGGCAAGCAGGGATATAACAAGGGCCCCTGCCATCTTCTTTAAATTGTTAAAAATCATGGCTAAAACGATTTGAGGTTAATATTTTAATGAATTTTTATTCCAAGCGTAACCAGCTCATTGAAATCATGCCTTTGCTTGGTTTTAGGCGAATGGACTGCTTACCTTCTGTAAGCGTAACCGGTGTATCGGTAGTAAGTGTTTTCCACGTGGTATAGCTACCGGTGGAGGGCAAAATCATTTCAAGTAGTTCCTCGCCGTTAACCAGTATTTTGCACTTCGACTCCGTTGTGGCGGCATAGCGGATGGTGAGGCGGTGGGTGCCGGTACTTGTCGCGTTAACTCTATACTCCAACCATTTAGGAAGACCAAAGTTGGCAACCTCAAGTATGCCTCGCTCGTCCGAACTTGCTTTGAGCTGCACTCCGGCAATCCAGTTGGTTGTGCCCACAGCTTCCGACATGTTGGTCTTGCTGTAGTGTGCAGCCGGAATGGCCTCGCCTTTGGTGTAGTACGCTGTTGTATCCATTGACGACATGTTGACGTACACCTTGCCGAGGTCGGAGAGTTCAGCTTTTTTTGGTCTAAGACCGTAGTAGGGGTACTTGACGTCCGAGCCGTCATACTTAAACCACGCGTAGCGCTCTATAAGAGGGTCGCTCTCAAAGTAGTTTATCACATCGCACATGTACTGACGCTGATCTTCCGCACTTTTTATCATAGATTCCCATGCGCAGAATTCGGTCATCCATATGGGCTTACCATATTTTCTAAACATTTCTACAAACGATTTTATGCCTGATGCTGTGGGCATGTAGCAGTGTAGTGAAAAGGCTTCAATACCCGATTGCTCAAGCGGAACAAGCGCGAAAAATTCGTCGAGCCACTTAATGGGGTCGCTGTAATCGGCAAGCGTGCCGTAGTTCATGGCAGGCGCTACTATTTTCATGCCCAACTCGTCAGCCAATGCCTTTAGAGCAGGCCATTTTTCAGCAGCCTGTGAAGGAGTCATGTTGGCCTGGTCTTTCAGGTTCGGTTCGTTAAATGCCAGTATATACTCGCAGGATGGGTGAACTGCTTTGTATGTTCTGATGTTGTTGGCGGTAGATGCGTTGGTTTCGCTCCACGACATGGGGAAGTACTCCCATTTGGCGGCAGCTATTTCGGGCTCAAGGGAACTATTGTATCCGGTACCCCAGTTGTAAAACCAGCTGATACCCTTCTTTGCCGATTCGAAATCCTCTATAGCAATATTGTTGAGTCCTACACCACGCTTAACGCTGCGCGCCTGTTTATAAACGGGCCCCACAAAGGAATCATCATCCTTGGAGCAGGATGCCGATAGCACGAAGGGTAGACCTAATACAAGCAACAACAATTTTTTTAGCCTATTCATTACGTTCAGTTTATTTTTAATTTTTTTGGTATACTCGTACAAAGTCAATAAACATCTTTGCCTCTCCGCTGCTAAGCGCTGTTACATTAGCTATATCCCATATTTGTGGGAAGTTGCCCCCTACAGCGTGGTTGAGTATGATGAAAAACTCTTTTTGAAAGTAGTTGCCCGAAGATGTTTCTGTACTTTTGTCGCTTACCGCCATTTCGAAGTAGGGCGCTACATCCGGGTATTTATCCTGATCAAGGTACATTTTTATATACTCCTCATCCCATACCAGCGTGTACAGGTGAAAAGAGTTATCCTGTAAGCTGTAGGTACTGGTAAATTCCTTTGCGTAGTTGGGATATGCACCATTATTCCATGATGGACCCCAGTGGCATGCTCCGTTGAAAAGGCGATCTTGCGTGCCTTTTGCTATGCCGTTGCCATGCCCCATTTCCAAAATATCTATTTCGCCACATGCGGGCCAACCTACTGCGTCGTAATCGTTACCCATCATCCAAAAGGCAGGCCATAGGCCGTTAGCTGTTGATGGTAGCTTAATGCTGGCCTCTACTCTTCCGAATTTGAAAAGTTGCTTGCCACGGCTGTTGAGCCTTCCGGAGGTGGCAGCACGTCCCCCGTAATTTTCTTTTTTTGCGGTAAGAATTAAGCATTGCTTGCCGCTGATAGGTTCTGTACCTATCGATATGTTTTCGGCACGATAAAACTGCAACTCGTTATTGCCGCTGCCGTTGCCATTTACTTCAATGTTCCAGCTGTCGTTATTCAGTACGCTATCACTAAAGTTGTCCTCCCACACCAAGTGATAGCCATCAACGTAAGGCGCTGAATCGGGCGATACAGCTAATGTGCTATCGGCGCTACGAGATAGATCGCTATCGCTCGGCGTTGATGACGAGCAGGCTGCCGATAGTAGCAGAAAAATAAAAGCAGCATGGCGCGCTAAGTGTAGCGTTATTGTTTTCATTTGATAATACTTTTTACTATTTCAACAAGAAAATATCAATTGCTACCGATGGGTGGGGTTGCCACCCATCGGTAAACAATTGTTGAACTTTACTTTTTAGGCTTGTAGAAGAACATGGCGTCAATGTTTAACTCGCGACCGGCTACGCTGCCGCTAAGAACGCCTAAAACGTTACCATTTAATCCGTTTTCCCACATGTATCCTTTTTCCATCAGGGTAGAAACGGGGATGTCAAAGTGGTTCCACTCGCCATCATGTGTGTAGTTAGCATACCAGAGATCGCTGCCAGCCTCACTTTCCGGGCCAAAGAACAGTTTTATCTCGTTCCCATCGCTATTGAAAATAAATGTATGACCGGCTGTTGGCTGATTTGACGGACTCTTAATAGCAATGTGGAAGTTGTATGTGTCATCAATACCTGTCATATCAACCCCGTCTGTTATTCTCCATCCTGCTCCAGACCACGAGTCGGGTGCAACAACTACGAGCGATACCCACTCCGTAATTTCTCCGTAAGCGTTGGGTCCTTGGCATGTGCCGGCACTGTATGTTTCGCCTTGTGCCCAAACGTCCAGAAACCTTGTAGTGCCATTCGGACGCAAATCGTTAGCTACCCTCTTACCCAAGGATGAAAAGCTAGTCTCGTCCAGCTGAATTACGTAGTAGTTGGTGCCTTGCAGGCTCAGCGGCAGGCTCTCATCAATGGGATCTTCTGTGGGATCTTCGCCATTGTTGTTGCTGTTGTCATCATCCTTGTCGCACGAAGGTGCTACCGTCAACATAGCAAAAATTGCCATCAACCAAAAAAGTTTTTTTGTTTTCATAACATGAAAGGTTTTAGTGTGAGTGAAAAAAATTATAAAATTGAACATCTATTTCCATGCGGGATTTTGTTGCATGCCGGGGTTAAGGTCGAGCTCCACCTGTGGTAGCGGGAAAAGCTCATTTTTGCCGGCTATAAAAGGCGCCATTTCGGCCTGCGCTTCGGGTGTTTCGTTAGCCTTATAGGCATCCATTGTTTGCTTGGCAATGCCCCAGCGGCACAAGTCAAACCAGCGGTGGCTTTCCATAGCCAGCTCTACGCGGCGCTCGTGGCGTATGGCCTGACGCAGACCGTCAACATCGTCGGTGTAGTTGACGCCGGTAGCGCGGTTGATGTAGTTGGGAAACTGCGGCAACTGTGTAGTTGGGTCGGTGCTCAACGCTCTGGCGCGCGCGCGCACATCCTCCAATGCGGTTTTAGCATTTGCTACACTCCCTGATTCAAGGCAGGCTTCGGCATACATCAGCAGTACATCGGAGTAGCGTATAAGCTTTATATTGATTGGCGCGCGAGTGGCGTGTCCGTTCCATAGGCCGTCAAGCGTGCTATCGTTCATAATGGCGTACTTGCGCGAAAGGTAGCGGCAGCCCAAGTATATCTCTTCGGTTGGGTTGCTCATTTGCGCGTCGGTAAGATTTAGGATGGATGTCTCACGACGTGAATCGCCGGTTTCAAATTCGCTGTATAAATCCTGAGTTGGCTTGTTAAAACCCCAACCCTCCATAGAGCCGCTACCTTTTTTGGGCACCATGGCCGAGCGTGAGCGGGTGAGTATGGTGGTAAATGTACCACGCGTGGCGCCAAAGTGCGGGTTGAAACTACCGTAATCGCTGGTAGCCTCCTCGGCGTATTGTACCTCAAATACCGACTCTACACCATTTTCGTGAAAAATGCTGAAGTTATCGGAGTATTTTGCCTCCAGCGAATACTCACCCGAGTTGAGTATGGAATCGCCCCAAGCTTTGGCGCTTTCCCAATTCTGGCGATAGAGGTGAGTCTTCAGCAGCATAGCTTGGGCTGCCCCCTTGGTAGCCCTGCCCATATCAATACCTGTGACTCTGTTGCGTAGCCACAAACCCCTGTTGGCATCCTCAAGGTCGGCGATAATGAGATTGTAAATATCATCAGCTGAAACCTTAGGTTGGCTCCACTTAGATGATGATGTTATAGTGGTGGTTATTTTAGGTATATCGCCAAATACGCGCACCAAGCGGAAGTAGTACATGGCACGCAAAAATTTTGCCTCGCCCATTAGGCGTTGCTGCATACTTGCATCCATCAGGCTGTCGGTGGCAACGTTGGGAATGTTTTCAAGGGCAAAATTACACCTTGCTATACCCTGGTAGTTGGATTGATACCAATCCAGCAGGATGCCATTGTTGGCCTGTGTTTTAAAGTTCTCCAAATCGTATGCGGCCGACATGTCGCTCAGGTTTTGTCCCCCCTTTAGCGCGTCATCGCTCACCACATCGCCAATCCACCACTCGGGGCTGTAGGTGCTGCCATACTCCCACTGTAGTGGAACGTATGCACCATTTACTACCTGAATGGCTGCTTTTCCGCCTCCGGAGATAAAGAAGTCCTCAAGTCCCGGATGGTTGGGCTGCGGATCGCTCAACCACTTTTCACACGAGGTAAATAGTACGAGAGCGGGTAGTATGTATGCTAATTTCTTCATAGTATTTTGCAGATTTAAGCAGTTCGAAAGTTTCATTTATCCACGCACTAAAAATCAATGTTACAACCAAACGAAACGGTGAGCGATTGCGGGTAGTTGCCGTAGTCAACTCCGCTGCCTACCTCAGGGTCGTAGCCCGTGTAGTTGGTAAAAGTGAGCAGGTTGTTAGCCGATACGTACACCCTTAGACGGTCTATTTTTGCGCGCTGCGTAAGCTCCTTAGGTATGGTATAGCCCAGCTGGATATTCTTGAGGCGGAAGTACGAACCATCTTCTACAAAACGGCTTGAGGTGTAAAAATTCACAGCGTTACGTGGGTTAGGAATGTTACCGTTGGGGGTTGAGGGAGTCCACGCGTTGCGCATGGCGGTGCTCATTACCGACTCGTTGCCGGGACCTTCCAACTTTTCGCGCTGAGCGTTGTACAACTTATTGCCGTACACGCCCTGAAAAAATACTTGCATGTCAAAACCTCTGTATTCACCGCTTAGGTTGATACCGTAGGTTAACCATGGGAAAGGATTACCTAAATTAACGCGGTCATCGTCGTTAATTTTACCATCGCCATTCACATCGCGATACTTGGCATCACCCATGCTGTAAGTTCCGGTAGGTGTGCTGTGCAGGTACTGGGCAACTTCCTCATTCGAACCGAATAAACCCAAATATTCGTAGCCGTAATATGAGAAAAGTGCCATGCCCTGCGTGCTGATAACGCGATCGCCGTACACAGCATCACCACCGTTAAGTGCTACCAAGTTGTTTTTAATAAAGCTCATGTTACCGCCTACGGTAAAGTAAAATTTGTTGAAGTTGTTTTGGTGCTCCAGTGATATTTCTACTCCGTCGTTGCGTACCGTACCTACGTTTGCTTTGGGGCTAAACAGGTTGCCGGTATATGCGGGAGCCGAGGTGTAGAGGAACATTTCCTTCGTGTCGCGACGGAAAAAATCTACAGTACCCGACAGCTTGCGGCTGAAGAAGCTGAAGTCAACAGCAGCATTCCACTGCTCAGTAATCTCCCATTTACCACCGCTGTTTACCCATGTGTTGACGCTGGCACCTAACGCGGCAGATTGTCCGTCAACCACGCTGCCGCCACTTTGGGCTGCTGTTCCCTGTCCCAATACGTACGATGAAAAGTACATACCTGAGTTAATAGTTTGTAGAAAATCACCTGAACCCACGCTGCTTTGGTTACCCAGTTGTCCCCAACCTACGCGTATTTTGAGGTTATCCAAAAAATGAATGTCCTTCATAAAGCTTTCCTTGCTGATAACCCAGCCCACAGCTGCCGAGGGGAAGTAGCCCCACATGTGCTCGGGGAATTTGCTTGAGGCATCTGCGCGAAAGTTTACGGTAAGCATGTAGCGATCGTCATAGGTGTAGTGAGCACGCCCCAACAGCGAGAACATGCGCGTGCGATCAACATTATCACCTGCGGGGTTAGTATTATCCTCGGTGGTTTGTGACAGGTACCAGTTGCTCTCCACGGGGTTGAGAATAGATGCTCCGGAGTTACCTAAGGAGTAGTAGTTCCACTCCTCGGTGGTTTGTCCGGCCATTACCGAGAAAGAATGCTTGCCAATAGAGTTCATGTAGGTGGCAATATTTTGCACCATAAATGTAGAGTAGCGAGAGAGGCTGCTGGTCAAGAAATTCTTGTCGCGCTTGTCGTAGCTGGAGTACTCATACTTGTCATTGAACGTGCGGCTGCGCGGGTTGCTTAAATCTAAACTTGCCGACGAGCGCAACGTGAATCCTTTGAAAGGTGTTAAATCCATGTACACGTCGCCCACTACGCGGTCTGTATAGTCATTAGGGTGTGAAGTTTCCACCATGGAAAAAGGGTTGGTCACGTTTTTGAAGTTGGAAGCTGCTGCCGGCCTTCCGCTCAAATCTTCTCCCAAGCTGTTTACCGAACCTGTGGGGTAGTGCGTAGGATCCCACGGTGCCATGGCCAACGCGGCTGTGAGAATAGAGGCGCCTGCGCTACCGCTATTATTCATGGCCATGCGCTGGGTAGAGGTCATGTAGGTAATGTTTTCACCCACGTTGAGCCACTTACGAATTTGGTATGAGGTGTTGGCGCGCAGCGTGAAGCGCTGGTAGTACGAGCCTATAACAGTACCATCTTGATCGTAGTAGCTGGCGCTAAGCGCATATTTTTGCTTGTCGTTACCGCCGTTGAACGATAGGCTGTAGCTTTGTACTACGGCGTTCGATACAAATACTTCGTCCTGCCAATCAGTTTCCTGGCTGGAGTAGTCAAAACCGTTGGGATTTTTTATACTTGAATGCCAGTTATCATATATAACAGGGTAGTAGGGCGATGTGCCTAATCGGTAAGCGCTGAGCCAGTAGTTGAAGCCCTTGTTGGTGCCTGTTACGCCGCCGTTATAGGCGTTAATTTCGCTTCTTACATCGTTGAAGTTAATCATGGTTTGGGCAAATTCGTGGCTCTTCATCACGTCCAACTTGCGCCAGCGGTTTTGAACACCCACGTAGGCATCAAATGATATTTTTCCCTCTTTTTCCTTTCCCTTTTTGGTTGTAATAAGTACCACCCCGTTAGCGCCACGCGAACCGTAGATGGCCGCCGCCGAAGCATCCTTCAAAATCTCGGTAGATTCAATATCGTTAGAGCTCAAAAAGGCAATATCATTTACAATAATACCATCAACCACAAAAATAGGGTCGCTGTTGTTGAGCGTACCAATACCGCGAATGCGAATAGTGGCGGCAGCGCCGGGTTGTCCCGAGTTGGCATTAACGGTTACCCCTGCAGCGCGTCCTTGCAATGCCTGCGTAATACTTGAAGCAGGCGTTTTTTGTAGCGCATCGGCCTTGATAGAAGAAACAGCGCCCGTTACATCGCTCTTTTTCATTACACCATAGCCAACCACCACCACTTCATCGAGTTGATTTATATCGGCACTCATAGCAACATCTATGCGTGTACGACCGTTAACAGGTTCAGACACCTCCTTTAATCCTGAAAAAGAGAATGTTAATAAGGCGTTTGATGTGGACTGAAGCGAGTAGTCACCGTTAATGTCGGTAGTAGTTCCCTTACTTGTACCTTGAATAAGTACGCTCACTCCTATAGCTGGCTCATTGTTGTCATCTACCACGTGTCCCGAAATGCTTAGTAGGTTCTGTGCCGACAGCGAAGCGGAAAAAACCAACAAAAACAGGGTAAGCAGTAGCGCTTCCTTTACATTGCGTATTAACTGTTTTTTAATCATCGCCTATTTTTTTACAAATTTTTGAATGCTTTTTTTCGAATGCGAGAATTTTTTCGAAATTGTCTGCTGCAAATTTGAGCACTAAATCAGCCCAATCCAAAAAAAATACCCCTGCATAAATACGTCAATTAACAAATTTAAACACGTCAATAGTACGTCAATAAGTTTTTATATCATTGATTAATAATTAATTATTTAAACCAATAGATACAACCAGTAAAAAAAATACGCGCAAATGCTAAAAAAGTGCATCACGCGTATTGCTTTTTTGTAACGGTTTTTACTATCGCCCGAAGTTAGTCAGAAAAGTGCTCAAATTCTCATCGTGGGTTAGCCCTAACTTCTTACGCAGCCGGTATCGCAGGGTTTCAACTCCCCTAAGCGAAATGTTTAGAAGGGGCGCCATCTCCTTGGACGATAGCTGCATTTTAATGAATGCACACATTTTTCTTTCATTCAGCGTTAGGCTGGGGAACTGCTCCGATAGGTGTTGCATAAAGTTATTGTGCACCAGGTTGAAGTGTTCCTCAAACCGCTTTAAGTTGTCATCTTCTACTATGTCACCTTCTATTTTGTTACTAATCCTTAATACATTACGTAGTATTGAGGTGCCGTCCGCCTCTTTTTCACGTATAGCATTTGAAAGTTTTTGCAAGTCGTTCCTTATTTCGGTTAGCGCCTCATTTTTACGCGCTAAGCTGATAGCAGCGTTGGCCAACTCCTGGTCCTTATGGCGCACCTCCATTTCCAACTGCTCACTTTTTAGTGATGTGATTTCCTGTTCCTTGCGCTCGGTTTCCTCCTTGTAGGCCGCCTCTTTAGCCTTTAACTCTTTTTGCTGACGACTGATTAGCTGCATCTTTTTGCGCTTAATGCGTAGGTCGTCCCAGTACCAAACTCCATAGCAAAGCGCTATTAATAGTAGTATGTAAGCAATATACGCTACTATGGTGCGATACCATGGGGGTAGTATAGTTACCGTAAACTCGTCGTTTAACAGCAGGTCGTTGTTAACCTGTGCGGTAACTGTAAATGTATGTGTGCCAACGCTTAGTCTGGTATAACTCTTGGCCTGCGAGTTAGTGTATTCTGACCATGGCTCCTTATCCATTTTGCAGCGGTACATAATATGCTCATTACCACTATAATCTAATTTGTTGAAGTAGAAGCGTATAGAGTTGTCTTTGTAGGCTATCTTAGCCTCCTTGCTACCTCCTGCGTTATTGACGTAAACTATAGAATCATACGAACTTCCACTCCTCACGCTTACTATTTGCAGTAGCTCGTCTTTTCCTCCAAGCTTTTGTTTTTTCGCAGTTTCCCACAGCAAAAAACCATTTTCGTTGGGAACAATGACCGTGGCTGTATCCAGCGGGAAGAGCGCTTCGAAATTTGCAACTATTGGTATATCATGGTGATACGTTACGACGTCTTTCGATTTTTTTCGATAAATGCTAAGCACGTTGTCGCCCATAGCCCATACCGCCTCCTCCTCATTCCTTAGTACGCAGTATGACTGCTGATTGTCTTGATTTAATAGGTGGTTCAACTCTTTATCCGGCCAAAATGTTTTTTTCTCATACCTGTAAAACCCCTCCGAGGAGCAAAGTTTTACGCCATCGAATATGTGGTAAATCTTTGGGTTAAAAGGGATTTCGGGTTGCTTATAGGTAACAATATTGACTACGCTATCCAGCGCCTCATTTAGCTCAAGTCTGATAATTTCGCGCTGACCATTTTTTATTAGCAGCACACCTTTGCCAACCTCCTCAAAGTTAATCATAGAAGTTGTAAATCCTTTAACATAAGTAGGTTGCATCCATTTGTTGTCCCTTCTTTCTATTACGTAAAATCCGTAGTATGTTGATAACCAAAATTTGTTTTGCTCCTCCCTGAATTGTCGTAGCGTCCATGCTCCCTCATTGATTTCCCAAGAAATAACCTTCTTCTCTTTAAGTGAATACACCCCTCTATCAAGGCAGCATACCAGCTCGTCATCTACCTTTGTTATTCCCCATACTTGTCCTCTAAGCCCCTCCACAAGTTCCAGGTTAGGTGCCACCTCGGATAGCGTAATAGGCCATGCTGTGTGGTAAAGTCCCTGGTTTGTTCCCAAGTAAAGATTGTTATTGTACAAGGTTGCAGCATAGCCTGCCCCATAAAAGTTGGGGGGCAGGTATAGGTTGGTAATGGGGGAGTTTAGGTCTACGTATGAAATACCGTTATCTAAGCCCAGCCATAGGTTACCGCTTATATCGAAGTTGAGCGAAAGGATAGTATTGTTTTGTAAACCGTGCGACTCGTTGAAGTAGTTCACAACCGTCCCCTCATAGTCCATTAGCAGGGCTCCCTTTAAAATGGTACCTACTGCTATTCGGTTGTTTTCGGTGGACAGGGAGAATAATTCGTTACGCTTAATAAATTCGTCAACGTTTGTTTTAAAAGGAGTTACCGTTTTTTCATCGAGCACAAAAAGGCCGTTAAGCGCTGTTCCCACCAGTATTTTACCTTTAAAGGGAAGCATTTCTTTTATTTTCTTGCCTTTGAGTAAATCGGCGTGTGCGAGGTGGTAAAAATGCTCGCCGGTTAAAACATATATTCCCGACTGGGTGCCTATGTATAGCGCATCGCGCAGCAGTACCGAAGCGTCTATTTTATCGGGGCTATTAATGGTGCTAATTGTGCCTTGTGGCGAAAGTCTTAGCACCATGTTATCGGCGCAGAAGTACACAAAGCCCGCAGATTCATGAATTTTCCAGACGTTACCAAAATAGGATTGCTGTATCGACGAGTCGGAAAGAATAGTGTGGTACTGCATCTGACCTGTTGCATCGGGCTCCAGGTAGCCAAGTTCGTTGGTTCCTGCCACGTAAATACGATCGCTTTGCGTAGATAGCCGCAAGCTGCGAACATCAGAGCGGTTGTGCAGTGTATATAGCCTCCAGTCTATCCCATTAAACTCCAGCACGCCCATTTTATTGGCAAAGTACATCCACGCATTGTTGCGCTGGGCTATTTGCCAGTTTTGGCTACCTGCCTTGTAGTCCACTCTGTTATAGTTTGTTATGGAATTTATCCACGATGCCATTGCCACCGGTGAAGCACATGTAAGCAGTGTTGCCAAGCCAATACCATACCAAAACCGTTTCGCTACCGTTCCTACACTCATCCTATATATTGGGTGTTTTCTTAATTTGTAATTAACAAAGATAGAAATAGTTCGCAATATTGAGTTGCTCAATATCTCCCTATTCTCTTTCCCACAAAAAAAACCGCCACCCACAACTCTCATTGCAGGCGACGGTCGCATTTTACTACTGCTTCAACCTTTTTTTACTTCCTGTGTCCAAATAACCACGGCATTAATGCCGTTTCTTGAAATACATTATCCCAGCTGTTGTGATTTACCCCGGGATATTCGGTATAGCGCGCGTCGAAGTCCGCTGCTTTAAGCTTGCCATACACGTCGCGCGAGTGCTGTACAGGCACTACCACATCTGAGTCGCCGTGGAAGAGCCATATACCCATAGGCATTTTGTAGTAGCGGTTAATTTTGCTCAAGTCTGCACCACCGCATACGGGGAAGGCCGCCGCGAATACCTGTGGCTTGCGCCACAGCATTTCCAGCGTACCCATGCCACCCATTGACAAGCCGCCAATGTACACGCGGCGGTTGTCAACCTTGCCAGATGTGAGCCAGTAATCTACCAGCGCCATGGCTGTTGCCATAGCGGGCGTAGGTTCATCTGTAACGCCAAAGGCAAAGCTCAACTTCCCATCCTTTTGCTGGCGTAGCACGTTGGCCCAGTAGCTGGTGGTGGGGCATTGTGGTGCAATTACAATGGCGGGAAACTGCGACTTGCTGTAGCTATACTTGACAAAAAAGTCACCTCCGAGTTTTAGCTGCATTTCATTGTCGTCACCACGTTCTCCCGCGCCATGCAGAAACACTACCAGTGGATACTGCTTGGTGCTATCGTATCCGTCAGGGTACATTACGCGGTAGGGTAGCGTAAACCCATTATGCGTAAACTTTTCTTTTTTAAAATACTCGGTGACACCCTGTGCCCACCCCGCTGTTGCGCTCGCTACGGCGAGCAGCAAGGCTAATGCTATTTTTCTCATTGTTTTTACTGTTTTACTGTTACTTTTTATACCTTTCTACCCGGATGTCGCTAATCACTCCCTCCCAGTTGAGGCCGTAGGCAAAGTCGTATGCGTTGCCCTCCGAGTCCATATGACACTTCATGTCGTGCGGTACATCCTCTAGCTGCTGCTCTACCGTAAGCATGTTGGCAGGCATTTGCAAGGGTAGCAGTCCTGAGGGCTCTGTGGCTCCTGATACAATATCCAAAACTGCCTGCTCCGGAATGCAAAAGCGCACTATTATGCCGTCTACCTCTTTTTCAAATTCGGAGAATATCATGGGCTTGTTTGCGTTTACTACTACTATTACAGGCTTGTCATTCATAGCCTTTTTTGTATCTAATATGGTATTTAAATCTCGTGTATTTGATGCCGTAATTGATTTATTCTTGTACGAGCGATTGGTTATGGTGGGGTCAATAACGGGGTCGCCTGCTGCAATGCTGTGCGCGCGGGCGCTTTTTGCTGTATAGGGGCCATATTGCAGCGATATGGGAATGTAGCCGTTGCCACCGGCCTTTCTATCGTCGAGGCTATACCCGCCACCCTCGCTATGAGGACTACTTACAAACACAAGTGCAAAATCTGCCTTTTGTGGATTGTCTGTGACCGTGTAGTATTTCTTCACCATGTCCATATTCACCGGATAGTCATCGCGGGCGGCAGATGCGTTACCCCACCAATCCTTAACGGACGGGTAGTGTACCTTGGGTACATACACCGTTTTCTTTTTGTCAACAGGAAGTACGGAGTTTTTGTTTTTCAGCATTACAACTGATTTCAGCTGCGCCTCATAACCCTTCTCCATAAAGTCGGGGTTACCCACAACTTCTTGCGTTTTTCCGGGATCAAGGTAGGGATTTTCAAAAAGTCCCAGTCGGAAAATATTCCGTAGCAGGCGTACAGCCGATTGCTCAAAACGCTTGCGCATAAACTCCTTGCCATGCTCGCCTACACCCATGTGGTAGGCGGCAATTACAGGCTTCATATCATTGTTGCCGCCAAACTGGTCCATGCCGGCCATAATAACGGTGTAGTGGCGTTCGTCAATAGTTTGATCTTCCACGCCCCAAGGTTTACCTGCAAATACATCGGGTGTTGCACCCTCATCGCCTGTAATAAGCCAGTCGGTGCACACTACGCCATCGTAGCCATACTCATTTCTAAGCAAGTCGGTAATCATATACTTGCTGAATCCGTTACCCAAATTAGTTCCGTACTTTTTATCCTGATTGTAGGAAATGGTGTAGTAGGGCATAATGGCCGATGCCATTTTGGTGCCGCCGTCCAGCTTAAAAGCGCCTTCGGTAAATGGTTTTAGGTGGTCGGCAAAGTTGTTGCCAGGAAATACGGCAAATTTTCCGTAAGCCCAATGTCCGTCGCGACCACCCTCTTCAGCACCTCCGCCGGGCCAGTGCTTAGCCATAGCGTTCACGCTTTTGTAGCCCCAACCGTTACTAATTTCATATCTTCCGTGTGAGGTTTGAAACCCCTCCACGTATGCCTTTGCCATATCGGTAGACAGCTGCGGGTCTTCACCAAAAGTCATAATAATGCGGTACCAGCGCG
Organism: Bacteroidales bacterium; assembly: GCA_031553765.1. Lineage (GTDB taxonomy): Bacteria > Bacteroidota > Bacteroidia > Bacteroidales > UBA932 > JAITMY01. The sequence continues at coordinate 293,625 of JAVBKY010000003.1, read as the reverse complement.
GCTCTGTTCCTAAGTCAATTTGAGGTGAAAGAGCTGTGGTAATACCCAGCGCCCTATACTCCTCCGCTGCTACTTGGCCAAACTGCTTTACAATGGCGGGGTCAAAAGTAGCTGCCATAGCTAAGCCGTCAGGCCAAACGGAAATCTGACCCCCTGCTCCGGCGTTGTACTCAGCGCCACCACCTTGCTGACCTGAGTGACGCGGGTCGGAGCTGGTGTTGCCCGGTATACCTAAACCAATACCTTCCACAAAGGCTTGAAGGTTATTATTCCACACCGCAGCCACCTCGGGTGATTCCACCTTTGTAATAAGCACATGGCGCAAGTTGTCTTCTTTCAAAAATTTCTTTTGCTCATCGGTAAGGTCAGATGCTTTAGCAATGCTTGGGTCAAATGCTTTTCCTCCGTAGCTGCCTGCAGAAAAACCTTTGGTGGCAGCGGGAAGTGACTGGTGCCTGCTGTATAGCATCAGACCTGCAATCTGCTCAATTGACATTTGTGAGGCCAAGTCTTTTGCCCTATCGTCAACCGGAAGTCGCCAATCTTCATACTTGTCCAACTTCCCGTTTTTGTTGAGGTCCTTAAACTTTAGCGAACCCTCTTTCAAAATTTTCACGCCTGATTTAGGAGAGTGCCCCAACGTGGCTCCTCCCGAATTTTCTACAAGCGTAAAGCCCCCCTCTGTTTGTGATTGGCACGCCCCCATCAGCGCAAGGGTGGCAATGCTTAAAATTATATGCTTCATATTGCTACTTATTTTGTGGTTTGTAAAAAATGAAATGATTAATCTACAACTTAAACTTCACGCCGAACTCTACTGTAAACGGACGAATGTAGGTACCCGTAACAATTTTGTTTGCAAAAGGTGATGCATCCGTAACCAGCTCAGCTCCGCTGATAGTACCTTGCGCTCCACGCTGGTTAAGCAAATTCACTACGGTTACGCCAAAGTCCAGGTGCTTATTCATTTTATAGTTTACACCTGCAAAAGTTTCCCATCGACCATTGAAGTAAAGCGTGTTGGGTTGGTTAGCGTACTGCTTGCTGAAGTAGCGCGCGCTGGCCCATACACGTAGCGATTTGAAAAATGTGTAGCTGGGATCAATTTCTATCAGCGTTTGTGGAACTCCTTGCACAATTTTTCCATCGTAGCTATAGTCCTTACCAAATGCTTGAAAGTTGTAGTTCTCGTATTTTGGTTGCTGAATAGTAAGTAAGAAGTGGAGATTGAAATTTTTAAACGGAGTGGTAACAACATCGGTTGTCCATCCAAAGGTTTTAATGTCGTAGCTTACGGTAGGTCTTTCAAACGCACCTGTACCTGCCGGGTCGCTAAGGTTGAGGCGGGTGCGGTAGTTGTTGCGCTGTATGTATGTAACTTGCGATACAATGCTTATCATAGGGTGGTTGAAAAATACGCCGAAGCTGCCGCTGGGTATCTGTGATTTTTTTAGGTTGGGATCCGTTGCGCCCGAGTAGTTTTCCAGATGTCCCGCCTGCTCATTGTACACCACTTCGCCCAATAGTCCAAAGTTGCGCGTTGCCTTGTACACAGCGTTAGCGTAAAAAGCCTTATTGAACCAGTTGTGTTCCATGGCTACCGTGGGTTGACTCACGTATCCGTTGTTCACTCGCGTGTAGGGGTAGTAGTCGCCATTTAAGCGCTGCCACTCCAGCCGTGCGCCAAGGCCAAGAGAAAATATCTCGGATATTTTCCAGTCATCCGAAGCAAAAACGGCCAGCTTGTTTTCATTTCCGTTGTGGTACTCCATGGCGGTGTTGTAGGCTGCAATTCCGTTGTCATCCGTGGCGTTAGTCCATGTGGTTCCGCCATCAGCTGATGTTTGCATAGCCAACCTGCGGGGTTGCGCTGCTACCTCGTGGTAGTATATGGACGATGAGGTGTTGAACTTATTCACGTTGTAAAACCACTCGTTGAGTCCCACTCGCCATGAGTGCTTGCCGTTCTCTGATTTTCCGCTTAGCTGCGCAAGGCCGGTGAGCGACTGTATGGGTGTCTGGCGTGACCCCAGCGCCAGTAATGTTTGCACGGGACCACTGTAGGTAGAGCCATCATCCAAATAGGTGTAGCGTGACTTGGTGGGATCAATAGTATTGGCTACTCCAATGGCCGCGGGCAAGTAGGTTGATACTTTAGCGTTGTGGTAGCGTACCGTGTAATCCACCTTCATGCCGTTGCCCAACAGGTTCTTTCCTATAAGGTCTACCGTATGCGATTGCGTTCCGTGGTCGTCGTATACATCATCTATTTTCTTTTCACCCGTTAGCGGGTCTACAATGGCTACCTTTCCCGAACGCTCGTAGTACGAGTCGCGCCCTATGCGAAAGTTCGATAGCTCCGTTACGCTGCCATCACCGTTATAAATGAAGGGGCTAAAGCTGGTCAAAAAGCCCTTGGTGTTGGCATACTTGTACAGTACGCCAATTTCACCTTTTCCGTTATTATACTTTTTGTTGATACCTGCCTTGTACAGCTGCATGGCATCAAAGTACTTGGTAAATCCAATATCAAAAGTTCCGGGGTCGAAGTTGGCATAACCGCTGGCGGTGAAGTACCAACCCTTACCCATGTGTCCCGAGGCGTTAGCCATGCCTCGCATGAGCCCGAAGCTGTTGGAGGCTACGCTGCCGTTGACTTGCAACTCGTCCGTACCCATGTTGGTGTAGCTGTTTACGGCAAAGCCTACATCGCCAATGCTAATGGCTGCCTCACCCAGCTTAAGCAGCCCAAAGCGGCTGAGGCTGGCATCCTGCCGCCAAGCCTTAATAGGAAATTCGGGCCAGAAAAAGTACACAACAGGTAGCCCGTTTTCCAAAATAGTTGTTCCGCCCACGCTGGCCGGAAGGCCAATATTTACATTTCGAGGACCGGTATTGCTGGAGGCGTTCAGCATCACGTTCCTGTTTTCGGCATCTTTTTCTGTTACTGAAATCTTAACGGAATCCACCTTGCTTGACTCAACTTGAGCCTGCAGATTCTCAGCGGAAAGGCAAATACAGACCATTGTGGCCCATATGCTTATGGGTTTGATTTGTTTCATGGTAACACTTTTAAAATTTGTACTGTTACTTAGATAAAGTGTTAAAGTTTGTTTAACTTTAACTTGCGTTGCAACGACGCAAGTTTAGTTTATTTTTTTCAAACACCAAAATATTTTCACTAATAAATATGTTAAAAAACAGAGTTGCGCAACATGATTGTGTGAATAAATACTTCTTTTTCATATCTTTGAATTTAGATTAAGCGCAAGTGTTAAAAGTGAGAATTTGACCCCAACGGACTTTATGCCCAACCTCTGTTATGTCGTACGATCTACTATCCATTCCTAATGGCCATTTTCACCCCGGCCTTTCCATTGACTGCGTTATTTTTGGTTTTTACAAGGGTGAATTGAAAATTCTGTTGAACAAGTTTCACAACTTGCCTAAATGGATGTTGCCCGGTGGTTTTGTGCTGAAAAATGAGGATGTGAATGTAGCTGCCCATCGCATTTTGCAGGAAAGAACCGGGCTTGAGCAGCTATACTTGGAGCAGTTTTACCTGTTTGGAGAGTGTAACAGGAGTGATGTGGAAATGAAGTTGACCAGCTTCAACCGTAAGCTCACCGATGAGGAAATGCATACGCACTGGTTTATGCAGCGATTTGTGTCGCTGGGCTACTACGCGTTGGTTGATTTTTCAAAGGTGCACCTCAATGCCGGTCTCTGTGATGAGCAGTGCGAATGGTTTCACATAAAGGATGTGCCGCAGCTGTGCTTTGATCACAACCGTATTCTCGAAAAAGCCCTCACCACATTGCGCCGGCAGGTAGGTATTATTCCCATTGGCTATGAGTTACTACCCGAAAAGTTTCTGATGTCGGACTTGCGAACATTGTACGAAACCATTCTTGGGCATGCCATGGACAGGCGCAACTTTCAGCGCAAGTTACTTGCTTCGGGCGTAGTAAAACAGCTCGACGAAATGTACACCGAGGGCGCCTTCAAGCCTGCCTACCTTTACTGCTTCAATAAGGAGTATTTTGAGAAGAGATTCTAGTTGAAGATATTCTGGCTACCCAATACTTTTTTTCTCCACTTCTCTTTGGAGATACTTGGATGCTTGGCAGAATTTTTACTGATATTTACTACTTGTGAAGAGGCTATAAAGGGTGTGCAGTTATCAAACCCGTAGCCACTTTGCTGACGACATACGTGTGGCTGCCAGCTATCCCAGTAGAGGTGGTTGTACAGCGAGGAGGGAATATTTCCCGTTAAACGATTATCGCTTAGCCACAGTTCATCCAAGTTGTACAAGTCGCCCAGTAGTTCGGGAATGCTACCGGTAAAGTTGTTGGCGTCCAATGCCAGCGAACTCAACTCCGGGAGGTTTTCAAGAAAATCGGGCAACACCCCATCCAGCGCGTTGCCATGCAGGTACAGAATTTGCAACCGGCTTAGCATTGCCCAGCTGCTGGGAATCTTGCCCGTAAAATTGTTTTGACTCAGATCAATAGTGTTGAGTAGTGATAGGCCGCTCCAAGTCTCGGGAAGTGCTCCCGAAAAGTGGTTTTGGGAAAATCCTGCATACTCCAACTTTGTAAGCGATGCTACTTCGGGGAGCGAGCCTGTATATTCATTTTTACTGAAATCTAGCATTACCAGCGCTTTTAACTCACTTATGGCAGGGGCTGTTCCCGTAAATTTGTTGTCGGAAATATCCAAATACCGCAACGCCTTCAGCTCGCTGATGCAACTTCCGATATTTCCACTGATAGCATTATTGCTCAGGTCGCAAAATTGTAGCGCATCGAGAAGGTGAAACTCCTCGGGGAGGGTACTGCTAAGATTGTTGGATGGAAGTGTGAGCGCTACCACGCGCCCGTTGCTTACCGTAACTCCGCTCCACTGTTGTAGTGGTTGCCGCAAATTCCACTTTGAAAACCAGGCACTACCGTTAGTTGAGTGGTATAGCGCTACCAACGTTACGCTGTCGCGCTGGGTAATACCCAGTTGGGACTGTGTAACATGAACGTACACTTGCGCAAATTGAGCAGCTACCGTAACCATGCCTCTGCGCAGGCTGCCGTTGTTGGTACCTGCCTTAATCTTGAAGCTGCTTTCGCTTTCCTTGCTTATGGTTATCCACTGCGCATCCGACGATATTGACCACTCTCCGGTACAGGTGACGCCTACCGTTTGCTCTCCACCTAAAGGCGATAGCTCCACCGCTGACAGGTCGGTGTACAGCTGTGGCGGATTGGAGTTGTTATCGCCTGAGCAGGAGGCAAAGTTTACGTAGAGAAAGATGATGATAATGTATTTTAATTTCATGATTTTACGGTTTGATTAGCTGCTTTACCACGTAGCGTTCGTTGTCATATATCTTAAGTAGTAAAATTCCGGATGGGTACGGTGACAAGTCGATGTTAAACGCTGATGTGCCGAACTTCTGCTTTGTGTATACCACTCCTGTGGGTGAGTACAGGGTAACCTGAACAGGTTGTGCATAGCTGCCGAGATCGACGTTGACAATATCCCGTGCCGGATTGGGGTATACGGTAGCGCTCATGCCGTTTGACTCTTCGGTTACGGGGAGTTTTTCCGGCCTGGTTTTGTAGTAAATGCTGTCGCTGAATATGGGTGTTTCTCCTTTTTCGTTTTTCAGCTTTGTGTATACCACCTTTTTCCCTGCATTAGTGTTGGCAAAGGTGTACTGCAAGTTGGCAGGAGTATAGCTTTGCCACACGGCACCTTCAAGGTTGGGATGTTCACCTGCCATGACGTGCGTAGGAATACCCTGCGTTACAATATGTAACAGACTTACGGTGGGGAAGGGGGTTAGCTCTGCTCCGCTATTCATGGTAAAGGCCATAAGTACTAATGGTCGTATGGATTCGCGTACAACTGTTACGGTGTACGTTTTTACATTGCCGGCTTCGGCCACCACGGTTAGCGTAAACAGGTTTTTACCCTCGCTCAGCTGCGCGTTAATTATGTTTCCGTTAATAGCAGCTTTTCCATCCTCTGCGTAGCCAAAAATACTAATGGTGCTCACGTTGCTCGCCACGTTGACTGTGTAGCTGGTGCGCATGGGGCTAAATGCCGAGTCAAGCGCTCCCGCTGTTAGTACAATATCCGCGAGGTTTGCGTTGGTTGATGGCGTGTAGGATGCTCGGATTACAGTAACGGAGTACATTCTCACATCTCCATTTTCGGCCGATACTACAATCGGAATCATATTTTCGCCCGTTTGCAGTGATTGGTCGTTTACGTTACCAGCTACCTTCGCGCTGCTATCTTCGGCATCGCCATGTACGGATATGCGCGCTACTTCGTGGCTTACCGCTACTTCATACTCAACGCTGTCCTTGTGGAAAGCGGGAGAGAGGTCGCCTTGGCTCACGGTTATATTTTTCAGGTAGGTGTTGCTCGCCTTCTCGCGCTCCACGGTTACTGTGTATGAGCGGGTGTTACCGGCTTCTGCTATAACTACAACTTCAAATGCGTTAACGCCTGCCTGCAGGGCTGCTTGATCTACGTTGCCAATAACCCTCGCCTCTATATCTGCGGCGTGACCTGTGATGCTAATGGCATTTACGTTGCTTGCAACGGTACTGAAGTAGCTGGTTTCAAGCGGGTCGAATGCTTCGTCAAAAGTTCCCGGATTGATTTCTAGCGCCCTCAGGTAGCTGTTGGTGGAAGGTGCTTTTTGAACAACAAATACGGTTACGGTGTATACCTTGGTACTGTCGTTGGCGGTTACCGTGAGCGGAAATACGTTGTGTCCTATGCTTAGCGGCGCGTTGACCTTGCCTCCGCTTACCGTAGCTGATGGGTCAAACGGTACTGCCGAAATACTGATGTTTTTCAGCGTGTCGCTCACTATAACTACATACTCGGTATGCGAGGCCTGGAACTCGGGGTACAACATTCCGCTGCTAACGGTGATGCTGCTCAAATCTGTAGGACCGAGCGGAAGCGGGGGTGTTGGTTGCCCCTCGCACACAACGGTTACCGTGTAGGTTCTTGTCTCGCCATTGGCTGCTACAACGTACAGTTCAAATATGTTGTTTCCTTTTTGTAGCGCGGCTTGTGTAATATTGCCAAAGACTACGGCTCTGGAGTCTGCTGGAATGCCTATAATGCTGATGACCTCTACAGAGTCCGCTACATTGACGGTATACGCGGTGGTATTGGCATCAAATGCAGGGTTTAACTCTCCAACACTTATCTCAATACTTTGCAGATAGTTGTTCCATGAAGGTTGAGGCCTCAGCAGATACACGTCTATGTGGTACTCCTTTGTGCTACCATTTTCGGCTGTTACGGTTAGCGTAAAGTAGTTGTCGCCCGGCTGCAGCGGATAGTCCTGCACGTTGCCCGTAACTTGGGCGTACAAGGTATCCTCTACCACTCCTGTAATGCTGATGCTGCTTACGGTATCGGCCAAAACCACCAGGTAGTCGGTTGATGCGGGCTTAAACCCGGGCTGCAGCTCTCCCGCGCTGAGCGTGATATTTTGTAGCAGCGCGTTGCTTGATTGCGCTCTAACAACGTTCATGGTGTAGGTACGCGATGCGCCGCTCTCGGCTGTTACTACTACGGGGAAAAGGTTATCGCCCTTCTCCAGGTCGGCACTCCTTACCTCACCTTGCACAACGGACAACGCATCCTCGGCTGTGGCAACAATGGTGGTGCGGGTGACAGAGTTGCTCGCATGCACGGTATACTCGGTTGAGTCGGGGTTGAATGCGGGCAGCATTTCTCCGGCCGATACGAGCAGCTCCGCGAGCTTGTTGTTGGTAGATGCCGCACGCGTAACAAGTACGGTATACTTGTTTGCCTCTCCCTGTTGTGGAATTACGTACAATTCAAACCTGTTTACGCCTGTATGTAGCGCGGCTTGCAGCGTGTTGCCTGTTACTATGGCATTTTTATCTTTGGCTACACCTGCTATGGTGATGCTTTGTACGCCACTTTCAACGCTTACCGTGTAAAAATTTTGCACGGGCGAAAACTCCGGCGATAGATTGCCAACGCTTACTTTTAACATTTTTAGTTCATTGTTGGTAGGCGCTTTTTCAGGCTCGGGTTTGTATACGGACAGGGTGTACACCTTTATATCGCCATTTTCGGCCTCCACATTCAGCGTAATAATATTTACTCCGCTGCTGAGAACAAAGTTCGTGGTATCTCCGGTAACTTTTGCCAGCGTATCGGCGGCTATACCGCGAATGTTAATAGTATCCACCTCTGCATCAACCGTTGCCCAATACTCTGTCATTTCGGGAATGAAAGAGGTGAGCATTCGGCCTTCGCTGATTTCAATGGATTCCAAATCAGCGTTGCCTGACTTTGCTCTCACTATAACTATCGTATCATACAGCACGTGCTGTCCATCCTCCGAGGTAACTTTGAGCACAAACTCATTGGCTCCGCTACGTAAGGGAGCATCTGTTACATTGCCCTCCACCACGGCGTTTGTATCAGCGGGTACACCTGTAATACAAATGGTGTTGACCCTATTAGATACTATCGTTTCATATTTTAAAATGTCCTCCGAAAAATCGGGATCCAGCGTGCCGTCGCTCAGCTTGATATCCTGCAGGCGGGCGTTAGGTGATTTGGCGCGTACGATATTTACGGTGTAAACCTTTGTGCTGCTGCTATCCTCCGAATTAACAATTAGCTCAAAGGGATTATTGCCTATTGCCAGCGTGCTGTCTATGCCATGTCCAAGCACTGTGGCTCCTACATCCTCCGGAATACCCAATACGGTAGCATTTATAATGTAGTTGGGTGCTTCAATGGTGTAGCTCAGCGTGTCGTGGTGAAACGTGAGTGCCAGCGGATCAGGATACAGCTTTATTTCGGACAGGTTGGCGTTGCTTGATTTTCCTCGGTATACAGCGATGGTGTATACCTGCTGGCTTCCATCCTCGGCTGTAACCGTTACGGGGAAGTCGTTGTCGCCTGTACTTAGTGAGTCATTTGTTACTGTTCCACTTACCAGCGCGTCCGCGTGCTCGGCCTTAGCGCTGATACTGATGGTTGCCTCGGTATAGGGGAGCGTAACGCTATACTCCAGCACGGTGGGATCAAAGCTTGGAACCAGTGTACCAGTGCTTACAATCAGCGTGTCAAGCTTGGCGTTGCTTGAAGCGTTTTCTTTGGCTCTGTGTATGATTACATGATACTCTTCATTCTTCAAGTCATTTTCCGATGTGCATACAAGGGTGTAATGATTGAGGCCTACCTCCAGCTCTGCATCCGTTTGGTTGCCCGTCACTTTTCCGTAGTTATGCTGAGGTACGCCTGTAATGGCAATCTCATCAACATCGTGAGGTACGTTAACCGTATACTTCGTTACATTCGGGTCAAAGGTGGGTGACAGCACTCCATCTGACACCATAATGTTTTTCAACATAGCATTATCCGATTTTTCGCGAATAACGTTTACCTTATAAATTTTTGATGTAAGGAAATCCTCGGCCAGCACGGTGATCGGTATGGTAGTGGTGCCATCCTTTATCGACATATTGTATACATTGCCGAGTACCAAGGAGTTTTTATTGGCAGCCTTTCCCTCCACGCTAATTTTGGTTACCGACTTATCCACCACTACATCATAGCTCAACTTATCCTTATCAAACGTTGGTTGCAGCTTATTACCCTTGCTTAACTCTATATCTCGCAAATCGGCGTTGGACGAGGTAAATTCGGGCGCACGCACTGCGTGTATAGAGTAAATGCGGGACATCCCGGATTCTGCTATCACCGTAATACGAAATGTCGTCATTAGCCCTTTGAGTCTTTTCGAATCCCCCCCTCGAGGACGTACTTTGGAGTCCTCGTCCTCTGCATAACCCCTTACGTGCAGCTTCTCCACATTGTGCGGGGCAAGGTAGAGGTACTGATACTTGTCGGACGAAAACATAAACATGGTAGCCACGTCAAGCGGTATGTTGGGTACATTGTACGGTGCGTCGATAACCGAGCCAAACAGCTCCGCGTCAAAGTTGGGAAGCCATGCGGGCTTCAGGTTGGGAATAAATACATCCAGCGCTACCAAATGTCCATTATCACCGGGAGTAAACTCAACACGACTAAGATATGCGTTTAGCGATTCCCACTCATATACTTTAACCTTGTACTCCTTCTCCTCCGATCCGTCCTCCGAGGTTACATTCAGCTTAAATGTTTTATCCTTTTTTATCTCCACATTCGATACATTGCCGCTCACCTTCGCTTTTTCATCTTCAGCCACACCGTATACGGAAACTATATTGTTGTTATCATACAGCTGAACGCTATACGATAATGTATTCTGCTTAAATTTCTTTACCTCATCGCCATTTACAACAATGGTCCGCAAATTAGCACTTGATGATTTTTCGGCGCGTTTTACGTTTAGCGTATAGGTTTTCATCGTATCACTTTCAGCCAGTACGGTCACCGTAATAATATTAATGCCTTTATTCAACGGCAGGTTAGTATAGTTGCCTATGATCTTTGCTGTGGCATCTTCGGTTTCTGCATTGATGGTAATAGTGGTTGTACTATTGGATACGCTAACGTCGTATGTAAGCTTACTGGCCTTGAATGTCGGGCTTAGCGAACCCGGGCTAACCGTGAGCCTCTTTAGGTTGGCGTTTGATGATTTGTCGCGCAGCACGTGTATGGTGTACTGCAGCGTAGCATTTCCGTCCTCTGAAACCACGGTGAGTACAAACGTATTTTTCCCGCTTTTCAGCGGAGCGTTGACGATGTTGCCGCTTATCTTGGCAGAGTCCTGTACCGGAATTCCGGTGATGCTGATTGTTTCCACGCTGTTGGGTACCTGCACCGCGTAAGCATACTGCGTTTGTCTAAATACGGGCGTTAGCGTCCCGCTACTAATGCTAATAGTTGATAGCGCAGCGTTACCTGATTTTTCACGAATAACTTCTATGCTATAGTTCAACGTGCTTAACGTGTCGTGGGAGTAAACCCTAATGGGGAAGTGGTTACTACCTGTATGTAATGTGGCCTTTACCACATTTCCATCTACGTAGCTGTTGTCATCCAGCGGTGTGGCAGTGATAGAAATGCTGTGTAGCGTATCGGCTACGTAGGCTCGGTAGCTCAAAGTGTCGGTGTGAAAAAACGGCAGCAGCTCTCCCGAGCTGAGCGCGATATTGCTAAGCCCTACAGCTGATCGCCTCTCCCTATTTACGCTTATGGTATACGTTTGCGTGTTGCCTGCTTCGGCCCATACGGTGAGGGTAAATACATTTTGTCCGGTGTGCAGCGGCGCGCTATCCACGCAGCCTGTAACCAGCGAAAGTGGATCTTGCGTAACGGCCTTAATGCTGATATGGCTGCTATCAAACGGAAGGGCTACTGTGTACGCAAAGCTGTCGGGGTGAAAGGCCGGACAGAGCGTTCCGGGACCTGCCGTTAGCGCCCCGAGCCAAGCGTTGCTCGACTTCTGACGAACTACGGTAATCACGTACGTTTTGCTTGCGGTACCGTCCTCCGAGTTTACTTTGAGGCTAAAAGGTACAATGCGTGCGGGTAAAGGAAAGTTGCTCATATTTCCGTCTACGCTTGCTCCCTCATTTTCCGTAATTCCGCTTAGCGAAATGTGACGTATTGTATCGACAATCGTTAGTACGTAAGCTTGATTGTCTTTGTGAAAATTCGGAGTTAGGGCTCCGTTGGTATGTACAATTTCAGCAAGATATGCGTTACTGGATTTGGCACGGTTTACGGCTATGCTATACGTTTTTTTGTTTACTCCATCCTCAGCGTTTACCACAAGCTCAAAGGTGTTGATACCGGTGTGCAATCCGGAGTCGCTTACGTTGCCCGCAAGGTTAGCGGCAGCGGAGGCTGTTGTTCCCGTAATGCTGATTTGCGTACTCTGGTTGGGCAGCGCTACGGTGTACTCTGTTACGTTAGCGCTGAACTCGGGTGTGAGGCTACCCTCGCTCAAGCTGATATGAGCAAGGTTGGCATTGGTAGAAGGCGGACGCACTACCGTAATATGATATCTGTTGTAGCTGGCGTTACCCGATGCCACAATAAGGTTAAACTCGTTGTTACCCGTGTGTAGCGCCTTGCGGTTAACGTTACCCACCACAAGGGCGTCGCTACTTGTGGGCACACCCGTAATGCTGATGCTATCCACAGCTTCGTCCACGTTTACCGTGTAGCTATTGCCGTTTGGGTTAAAATCGGGGGTGAGCGTTCCGTTGCTCAAAATAATGGCGGATAGCGTGCTGTCGGTGGGGTTGGGCGGCAGCCTGCGAAATACAAATACCTTGTACTCCTTCTGTGTTCCGCCGGGCGATGTTACCATCAGCGGAAAGGTGTTAACACCTGTTGATAGCGGAGCATTAGTCACGCTGCCCTCTACCGTTGCCCTGCTATCAAGCGCGCTTGCGGTGATGCTTACCTGCGTAGTGTCATGGTTAACCACCAGCACGTAGCTCAATACCTCAGGATTAAATTCGGGTTGCAGGGTGTCAACGCTTGCGCTAATGCTAAGCAGGTTGGCATTGTTCTCCATGGTACGCACCACCGTAAGATAGTACGATTTTACGGTACTACTATCCTCTGAAGTTACCTGTATCGTAAATGTGTTGTCGCCTCCGCGCAGGGCAACGTTACCCTTGTTACCTTCTACATGAGCATTGGCGTCAGCCGGAATGCCTGCGAAGGAAATGGTGCCTGCAGCTTCAGCTACCTGTACGGTATAGTCGGTAACCGCTGCCTGAAAAGCCGGGGTGAGGGAGCCTGTCGAGAGTACAATGTTTTTCAAATTAGCCTCGGCTGACTTTGCTCGTGTTACTGTTATGGCATACGTTTTGGTTGCTCCATTGCTGCCAAATACGGTAATGATAAAAATGTTGTCTCCGGTATGCAGCTCTGCGTTTTGCTTGTTTCCCGTTACGTAGGCTTTAGCATCGGCTGCCACGCCCGTAATGCTGATGGTCGAATCGGCATGGCCAAGCACTACTGTGTAGCTGGTAACGTTGGAGCGGAATGCGGGGCTAAGGTTTCCTTTGCTTACGGTAAGACTCTCCAAGTCGGTATTGATACTTGTTGTATCCGGTATCGATATTTTATAAACGGTAACATGGTAGTTTTTTATTGCTCCATTCTCAGCCTGCGTTTCCAGTACAAATAGCGTGGTGTCGGATTGCAGTACAAAATCTGCTACTTCACCCACAACAGTGGCGCTGTCGTGCTCCGGTGTTGCCTGCAGGGAGATGCTGCGTACCGTATCGCTTACCACCACATCGTAGCCTAATATTTCGGGGTTAAACGTGGGAGATAGCTCGCCATGATCAACAGTAATGCTTTTCAAGTTGGCATTTGCCGATTGCCTGCGATTAACAGTTACGGTGTAGTTGCTTTGCGATACCCCATCTTCTGCTGTTACGTGCAGTACAAATACGTTGTCGCCTCCACGTAGCGGGGCGTTAGTTACGTTACCCGTTACGCTTGCGCTAGCTTCTGCTGCTATGCCATTAATGCTGATGTGCCGCGCTGTATCTGCCAGCTGTACGGTGTAGCTTGTTATGGCGGAGTTAAAGTTGGGCGCAAGCACGCCATCGCTGACTTTAATATCCTTCAGCAAGGTCTTGTTGGATTTAGAGCGGTTAACCGTCAGCTTATACGTTAGGGGAACAAGGCCGTTGGGCGATGCGGTACGGATGGTAAATACGTTGTCACCTAACAGCAGATTTTCGTACGTTCCGTTGCCTACCACAAACGCTCGCTCATCTTCCGGGTACGCGGTGATGCTTATCACGGTAGTACTTTCTCCCACGTGTGTATAGTATTCAAACACGCCGGGTTCAACATCAATATTGGTTCCTTTAACGGCTATATTTTGCAGGTAGGCATTGCTATCCGCTAAATTATTTTGCCAATCGAAGTATGGATAGGTGGTACCGTTTTTCTGCACTAGAGAATGCTCTCCCCAGCTTGCAAATGTAGTGTCCTGCAAAAGTGCCGCAGTTGTTTTTCCGTCAACTTGGCTGGGAGGAGTGCTGCTGCTGCTCTTATTACCCACTCCAAGCGCTTGTTGAGCTATATCCCGGTTGTAAAAGTTGTTTGTAATCGCACTGCTGCTCCGATAACCTAAAAAAGCTCCGACGTTAGACTTGTACCCGTAAATGGTACTCGCACTGTAGCAATCGTTTATTTTCCCATAGCTGATGCCTGCCACTCCCCCCGTGCATTCAGTTCCCTTCACCGTGCCTGCGGCATAGCTGCGGCTCATGGTTCCGTCCTGTAGGCCAGTTATGCCTCCCACGTACTTACTGCCCACAACGTTGCCGGCCGAGTAACAATTTTGTATGGTGGATGCTATTCCCGCCAAGCCTCCCACGCAATCATTGCCAATCACCAACCCTGTACAGCCGCTATTGCGAATGTCCGCCGAGAAGCTACTACCTGCTATGCCTCCCACATATGTGTTGCCGGTAACGGATTTTCCGGGTGTAATAGCGAGCTGCATGTGGCTTATTTTTGCTGTGCTCCCGAGGCTTCCAAAGAGGCCCACGTAGTCGCTGGCTGGGCGGTTAATATGAAATCCGGTAATGCTATACCCGCCGCCGTCTACCTGAGCGTAAAAAGCATCCTCACCATTTCCCGCTATGGGTAGCCAGCCGGCTGTGCTGTCGCGCAAAAAATTACTCAAGTCAATATCTTGCATCTGACGGAAGCACACCGACTGATATTTTATTCCCGCAAAATGGCGAAGCGCGTTTAGCTGCTCCGCTGTGCCGATTTGGTAGGGGGCTTGTATTGTTCCCTTGCCGTCAAAGCCCGAGGCTTGTATTTTTAGCGTATAAACTGTAGGAAAAAGTCCATTGCTAGGAGTTACCACTATTTTGATGGTATTTTCGCTGAGTGGTAGGGGATAGTTACCCTCGCCACTTGCCCAGGCGTCAGGGTCTGTGAGTACTGCCCCTATCCGGGCGTTGTATACCTGGTCTTTTACTTTTCCCGAGTAGGCGTTTACATCACCGGATAGATTGAATACTCTACCGTTCACCGTTAGCGCGGCTATTCGAACGCTATTCTCGGTCGGGTTATTCTGCCAGCTGAGGTAGGGGTAACTTTTTCCTTCTTGAATTCTCCACTCCGAACGGCCTATGTTCCACCCTGCAAAGCTGCTCGACTGCATCAGTTCGAGCGTTGTGTGTGGCTGCTCAGTATTGTCGCTCCCTTCTCCTATGTTGTAAATGGGGGTTCCCGCGGTTTCACTGTTAAAGTGCACCTTGCTTAGCGTGCAGGATTCTCCTCTGCCTACAATGTGGCCGCATGCTCCTCCATCGAAGAGCCTTACGGTGACCTCTCCTGCCGAGTAGGAGTTGCTTATGGTACCGCTGTAGACATAGCCAGCCAGTCCTCCCACGTATTCGGAGCCTTTAACTTTGCCTATAGCGTAGCAGGACCATATGCTCAGATGACTTGCGCAACCTATCAGCCCTCCCACATTTGTATAACCTTCCACGTGGCTGGTGGAGTAGGATTGATTTATCTTAATACCTACTGCATCGCCGATAAGTCCGCCTGCCCGCGAATCTGAGGCTGTTACCTGGCCGGTGCTGCTGCAGTATTCGAGCGTAATATCTTCTGTTCCGTTCGGTAGGCCAAGACCAAATATGCCGCCTACGCCTCCGGAGCCAGTGCCACTTACCGTACCTCTAAAATGGCAGTTGTAGAACTCGCTACTGCGTACTCTTCCTACTATACCACCCACATCTAACTTGCCTGATACCGACCCTGTTATGTAGCAATTGTGAAATCTGCTGTCGATGCTATGCCCAGCGAGAACACCAACGCCGTCGCTGTTTTTTCCGTTAACCGCTTTTCCCCCGGCAACCTCTATGACAAGGCCCTCTATATATCCTCCCATCACCTGAGCAAACAACCCAATATACCCACCTGCATAAGAGTCAATAAAAAGTCCGCTTATGATGTGTCCATTACCATCAAAATGCCCGCGAAATTCGGGTATGGGAACCCACCCGGAGGAGGTAAGGTTAATGTTTGCCTCCAGTCGATAGTACTTGCCATTAGTGTTATGACGCCCTAGGTCAAGCAGGTCAGACTTCGTTCGTATTTTGAAAGGAGAAAACTTAGTTCCGAGGCCACCAGAAAACAGAGCCCACGAGGCATTTGAAATAAAAAACGTGCAAACAATCAACAACACAAGCTTTCTCATACAATATTTTTTTTGTAAAACCCTCAAAATTAGATATTTATTTTTTAATATCCAAAAATCAAGCTGTTTGGAATTTCAAATTTGAGCTGCCAAGCAAAAAAATCAGCCACTTACAATCTCTTGTAAGTGGCTGATTTTCTTTTGTGGGCCCAACAGGGCTTGAACCTGTGACCCCCTGATTATGAGTCAGGTGCTACTAACCAACTGAGCTATGGGCCCAAAGCATTTTTGCTTTTGAGGGGACAAAGTTACATCTTTGTACTCCAAATACCAAATCTTACACAAAAAAATGGCTTCAAAAGTTGATACCCTCTTTAATAATCAAATCGAAAACGTGATTTTTGACCTCGGTGGTGTACTGCTCGATATTGACTACAGCGCTACGTTAAAAGCGTTATCCGATTTAGGGGTAAAGAATGTGGAGAAAATATACACAATGGCGGCGCAATCAGAGTTGTTCGATAGGGTTGATGTGGGTGCAATTTCAAACGAAGAATTTCGTGACGAGCTGCGCAAGTTGGCCGATGTAAACATTACCAACGAGCAGCTGGATGCCGCCTGGTGCGCCATGTTGGGCAAATTTCGAAGGGAGAGTTGTGAGCTACTTTTGCGCTTGAAAAATCGCTACCGTACATTTTTGTACAGCAACACCAACGCCATTCATGTTCCTGTATTTGAGCGTATGCTTGGCGAGCAGCTGGGTAGTAATGCTGATATAGGTAATTACTTTGAACGTCACTACTACTCCAATACCCTTGGCGCGCGCAAGCCCAATCCCGAAGGCTTTTTGCGTATTATGCGAGAAAATAATCTTGCGCCCGAGCACACCCTTTTCATCGACGACACCTTAGGACATATAAAAGGTGCGCAAGCCGTTGGCCTACGCACCTATCATCTTATCGCTCCCGAAAAAATTACGGACTTATTTTAGAATAAATCTAGAAAATCAAAAATTCTATAACCACGGAGACACAGAGAATACAAAAAAAATCATAATTGCTCTGTGATCTCTGTCGTTCTACAGGACATTTTTATTAGGCAAAGAAATACGGAGAAAACAGAAAAGGTAATAAAATTTGTATTAATTTTCTGTGTGTTCTCCGTGGCTCCGTGGTTAAGATTTAGACAGCGCTAAAAGAACTCATCATCCACTGTTTTCTTTCGCTTGCTCTTACCAAAGCTGTCGTGCGGAGTATTATCCTTATCCTCGTAGGTATCGCAGTTGAGGTTTACCGCACGCAGGTTGAGCGGTGCCTCAAACTGTACTTCAGGTGAAATATGCAGCGACTTATCGGCGTATACCTTTTGCAAAAACATACCGAATATAGGTAACGCAGAATTGGACCCACCACCTGTGCGCAGGCTCTCAAAGTGTACCGTGCGATCCTCACAGCCTATCCACGCGCCGGCAGCCAGCTGTGGTGTAATTCCCATAAACCAACCGTCCGATTGGTTTTGCGTTGTCCCCGTTTTACCACCTATTTGTCCGGGAAGCGCATAAGCACCACGCAGGCGTGCAGCCGTACCATTATTTACCACAGCCTGCAACAAGTTAGTCATAAGGTAAGCTGTCTGCTCGCTTATGGCCTCCACTTTTGGCGTCGCGCCAAAGTTGGTAAGCACGTTCCCATTTCTATCTTCAATGCGCGTTACCATCATGGGCATTACGCGTACACCTTTATTGGCAAAGGTAGAGTAGGCGTTCACCATTTCATACAACGACACCTCTGCCGTTCCCAAGAAGATAGAGTTAACCGGAGGAATGTAGCTCTGCACCCCCATTTTGTGACACATCTGTACCACGCTTTGCGGGTTAAACTGTTTAATAAGCCATGCTGAGATGTTATTTACGCTCAACGCTAATCCCCACTTCAGCGTTACCATTTTTCCGTCCATAGCGGTGGGTGAGGCGTTCTTTGGAGTCCATGTTGAGTCGGCCTCGGGGAACGTTTGCGGAATATTGGGTACCTTGTAGCAGGGGTGAAAACCTTCCTGCATGGCCAGCGTGTACAGGAAAGGTTTAATGGTAGAACCCACTTGGCGCTTACCCTGCTTCACCATGTCATACTTAAAGTACTTAAAGTTGGGACCGCCCACGTATGCCTTAATGTAGCCCGTATGCGGATCCATCACCATAAACGATGCGCGTAAAAACGCCTTATAATATTTGAGCGAATCCAGCGGCGTCATTTTCACCTCCGTTTCTCCCCCCTTCCACTTAAATATCGTCATCTCCACCGGTGTGCGGAAGTTTTCCATAATCTTATTCCACGATACTCCGGCATTGCGCAGCACGCGGTAACGTTCCGTTTGCTTAATGGCGCGCACCAAATATTCCTGCTCC
Source organism: Bacteroidales bacterium (assembly GCA_031553765.1). Classification (GTDB taxonomy): domain Bacteria; phylum Bacteroidota; class Bacteroidia; order Bacteroidales; family UBA932; genus JAITMY01. Next base: position 275,050 of record JAVBKY010000003.1, on the reverse strand, counting down.
TCTTCGTTGGTCATGCTTTTTCCAAAAATACGACCTCCCTTCCACTTAATTTCCTCGTCAAGGGCAGGTTGCATGGTGTTTTTGAGGTGGGATATTAGCGACTCCTCGGCATACTGCTGCATTTTGGAGTTTACAGTAGTGTATATTTTTAATCCGTCACGGTTTATATCGTAGGAGTCACCGTTAGGTTTTTTGTTCTTGTGGCACCAGCCGTATAGCGGATTTTGCTCCCAATCCAAAGAGTCTGCAAAAAAATCCTCGCGCATAGAGTAGCGCGACCGCTCCGGTTTGCGCGCATTCATAGTTTGACGCACGCGCTCTCTAAAGTAAGTAGCTAATCCTGTGTTGTGATCCTGCTGTTCATACTTTAGTGTTATGGGAGTTTCGCATAGTAGGGTGTAACTTTCCTCACTTAGGTAGCCGGCGCGCATCATTTGCTTCATTACAAAGCTGCGGCGCGCAAGGGCGTTGTAGTAGTTTCGCACAGGGCTGTAGCGCGTAGGAGCATTAATAATGCCGGCCAGCAGGGCGCCCTCCTCCACGTTCAGCTGTAGAGGTGTCTTATTAAAAAAGGTGGCTGCAGCAGCGCTAATGCCAAAGGCATTACTGCCGAACGGAATCACGTTGAGGTACATTGCCACAATTTCATTCTTGGTGTAGTTGCGCTCCAGCTTCACAGCCGTAATCCACTCCTTTAATTTAATTACAAAAAGTCTCCCGTATTTTTGTAGGGGATTGCTGTAGTCGTAGTTCTCACGAGGAAATAGCTGCTTAGCCAGCTGCTGGGTAATAGTGCTGCCGCCACCTTGATTGCGATCGCCCATGAGTATGGTACGAACGCCTACGCGTGCGAGGCCTATCATATCAATACCCGAATGACGCGCGAAACGTGCATCCTCAGTCGCTGTTACCGCCTTTATAAGGTTGGGTGAAATATCCTCAAAGGCAATGAACGAACGGTTCTCAATGTGGAAAGTTCCGAGCAATTTTCTATCCTCCGAAAATACCTCCGAAGCCGCGTTACTACTGGGGTTCTCCAAATCAGAAAACGACGGCATTTCACCGAATACCTCGTTGTTCACCAGCGTAAGCATGATAGTCAGGAATACGGTAGGTAGAACAATGATGCCCCACAAAATTATAACGAACCAAAATTTTTTCTTGCTGCCTGTCATTGCACAAAGCCTTTGTTTTTCGGCATCAAAAGTAGGTTTTAATTTTCATGTGAGCCCATCAAAAGAGTTAAAACTCCGTTAAAAATTTTGAACATAAATAGTTTAATGTTTTACTTTGCGGTTTATTTTTCTTTTCGTTCTCCCAAAATATTGAATTTACTATGCAGGATAACTTAGTTATTGTAGAGTCCCCCGCAAAAGCCAAAACCATAGAGAAATTTTTAGGCAAAGATTACCTTGTTAAGTCAAGTTTCGGGCATATTCGCGACTTAGCTAAAAAGGGCTTTGGGGTGGACTTGGACCATAACTATGAGCCGCAGTATATAATTTCGGAGGATAAAGAAAAGGTAGTATCGGAGCTTAAAAAACTCTCCAAAACGGCAAAAACCGTATGGCTGGCATCCGATGAAGACCGCGAAGGAGAAGCCATAGCGTGGCACCTGCAGGAGGCGCTGGCGCTCGACCCCAAAAAGACCAAGCGCATCGTTTTCCACGAAATTACAAAAGATGCCATCCTCAACGCTGTCAAAAATCCCCGTAATGTAGATATTAACTTAGTCAATGCCCAGCAGGCACGTCGAGTTCTCGACCGCTTGGTGGGTTTTGAACTTTCACCCATTCTTTGGAAAAAAATCAAGTCATCGCTATCGGCAGGTCGTGTGCAATCGGTTGCTGTGCGCCTCATTGTTGACCGCGAGCGCGAAATTTTGGTGTTCAACACCGAAAGTTTCTTTAAAATAGCTGGAACCTTCCTTGCCGGAAATTCCAACGTAAAGGCCGAAGTTCCTACCAAATTTAAGGATGAAAAATCGGCGGTGGAGCTGCTCCAAAAGTGCAGCAACGCCACATTTACCGTAAGTGCAGTAGAAAAAAAGCCGGCCAAGAAAACACCGGCCGCTCCTTTTACCACGTCCACCCTACAGCAGGAGGCCAGCCGCAAGTTGGGCTTCTCCGTAAGCCAAACCATGACGGTAGCGCAACGCCTATACGAGGCCGGTTACATTACCTACATGCGTACGGACTCCGTTAATCTATCGGAGCAGGCCATTGCCTCAGCCAAAAGTGCCATTACCAAAATGTACGGCGATAAATATCTGCACACGCGCCGCTATGCCACCAAGTCAAAGGGTGCACAGGAGGCGCACGAAGCCATTCGTCCCTCGTACATGGAAAATCAAACCGTTGAGGCAAGCGCGCCCGAGAAGCGTCTATACGAGTTGATTTGGAAGCGCACCATAGCTTCGCAAATGAGCGATGCCGAGTTGGAGCGCACCGTAATAGATATAAATGTGTCGGGCGCTGCTGAAAAATTTGTAGCTACCGGTGAGGTTCTACTTTTCGACGGCTTTCTCAAGGTATATATGGAGTCGCGCGACGACGATGATAGCGATAGCGACGCCGGATTGCTGCCACCCATGCAGGTGGGACAGGTATTGCAGTCCGGAAGCATTGTTGCCACCGAGCGCTTTACCCAGCGTCCGCCACGCTACACCGAAGCCAGCTTGGTAAAAAAGATGGAGGAGTTGGGTATCGGTCGTCCTTCTACATACGCGCCTACCATTTCCACCATTATTACGCGTGGCTATGTGCTTAAGGAAGATCGTGACGGCGTACAGCGCAGCTACAAGCAGCACACGCTTATCAACGGAAAAATTACCGAGAAGACGCTTACCGAAAACACGGGAGCTGAAAAATCCAAGCTATTCCCCAGCGACGTGGGCATGGTAGTTACCGACTACCTTATGGAGTACTTTCCAAAGGTGATGGACTACAGCTTCACCGCAAAAGTGGAGGAGGAGTTTGACGAAATTGCAGAGGGAGCCATTAAGTGGAATAAAATGATAGATGATTTCTACAAGCCATTCCACAAAACAGTTGAGGACGCCCTGGAGAACTCCGAGCGAGCCAACGCTGAGCGTGAATTAGGTGTTGACCCCAAAACGGGGAAAAAATTAATTGTACGCATTGGTCGCTTTGGTCCTATTGCTCAAATAGGCGAAACCGATGGTGACGCAAAGCCGCAGTATGCCAACTTGCAAAAAGGTCAGCTCATTGAAACCATTACGCTCGAGGAGGCGCTTAAGCTCTTTGATTTGCCACGCACCTTGGGCGACTATGAAGATAAAACCGTAGTAATAGGCGTAGGTCGCTTTGGTCCCTACGTTCGCCATGATAGTAAGTTTACCTCGCTCAAGCGTGGTATTGACGAACCCATGACCATTACGCTCGACCGCGCTATTGAGCTCATAGAAGAAAAGCGCAAGCAAGAGCGTGAGCGCATTATTAAAGTCTTTAAAGAAAATCCCGATTTGCAGGTGCTTAATGGTAGATTTGGCCCTTACTTTGCCTGCGGAGGTATTAACTACAAGATACCAAAAGGTACCGATCCCGCCTCGCTTACCTACGAGGAGTGCGTGGAGCTAATGGAGCAGCAAAAAGATACAGCAAAGCCATCGCGCTTTGCTAAAAAAGGCAAGACGGCAGAGGTAAAAAAACCTGCTGCGAAAAAGGCAGCAGCTAAGAAAACAACAAAAAGCACCGCTGCCAAAGCCACAACAAAAAAGGCTCCGGCGAAGAAAGCTACGATAAAGAAAAAGTAAAAAAATTCAAATTCGCAGCATATCACTTTAAGAACGTCATTGCGAGAAAGAATAACGATGCAATTTTTGGATTGCGCTATTAGCGCAGAATGTGAGATTGCCGCGCCTTACTCGCAATGACGTTTTTGGTGAAAATTAGATAGAGAAAATCGAATAGATTGAATTTTAAATTGTAAATCACGCTTATGGAGTATAGCGAAATTTTTATCCCGGTACCCGAGCACATACAAAAAGCCAATGCTGCCAAATCTGCCGAACGTGTAGGTAATAGCATGAAGTTTGGTGTAAAAGGCTTTGAGTGGGAGTGGCTCAGCGGCTTTAAAATAGCCTTAGTTGGTTTGCGTAAAAGTGGTGCCCCTAACAGCTTCTCGGCCTTGCGTGAAGAGTTATACGCGCTTTTTTCCCCATCAAAAACAACATCCATCATTGACTTGGGCGATATTGAAGTAGCTTCGAAAACAGAGGCGGCCAGCGAAAAAATATCGTATGTGCTGCAAAAAATATTTTCAGAAGGTGTTTTTCCCATTGTTTTTGCCGAAAACATGCATAGCTCCGTTTGCGTGTATGATGCAGTAAAGTCGCAGCATAGAAATGTTGCAGCCACTTTTGTTTTACCTCATGCCAATATAGGTAGCGCGCAAGAACCGCTCTCTGGAGATAACTTCTTGGCCCATCTCATGACTGATTATGGCAGAGAGTTAGCCACTCTCAACGTCGTGGGCTACCAAAACTACCTTACCTCACCCTCCGACGTAAAGGAGCTGGGGAAGCAGTATTGTGAGTTGGTACGTTTGGGTGTCATTCGCGACAACATGATGTACGCCGAGCCCTTACTGCGCGACGCTGATTTGCTGTGTGCCGGAGTTAATGCTGTGCGCCAATGCGACGCCCCTGCAGCGATTAATGCCTCTCCCAATGGTCTGTATGCTGAGGAAATGTGCCGGTTACTACGCTATGCCACCTTTTCCGATAAACTAAAGGCTTGCTACTTAGGCTGCTTCTCCTTGGCAAATGACATTCAAAATCAAACAGCAAAGCTAGTGGCGCAGTTCATGTGGCATCTTATCGAGGGGTTCGCATACCGTACCGGAGATGAGCCTGCTAAATCGAAAATGTGTCGAAAGTTTCAAGTGCAGTTGGGTAAGGAACAGCAAATTACGTTTTTTCAAAGTAAGGCTACCGATCGCTGGTGGATGGCAGTGCCCACCGATACTTCGGATCAAGAACATATCGTTCCCTGCTTGCGCGAGGATTATGATAAGGCGGCACATGGCGAAATCCCAGACCGCTGGTTGTGGTTTTATAAAAAAATGGCAGTTTGCTAACTTCAACGTACTCAACCTCTCTATTTTTTGGCATGGTTAAATAACTTTAAAACCATTTGTGGAGTTTTATATTCCTCAAAAACGCAGTTATCAACAGTCGGCTGTTCGTAAACTTTGAGTACATTTGTTATCAGCCAAAAATTAGGTAATGCACGAAAAGGCTATTGGTACATGAAAAACGTAATCTGCGTAGGGATTTTGATCTTGTGCGCCGTGCGTTTATTTGCACAAAACGATTCGCAGGTGAGTCAATACATGTTCAGCCAAGTGCTTTTTAATCCGGCATGTGCAGGCGATGGTGATATGGTTGATGCCAGCTACGTGCAGCGTACGCAGTACATGGGATTTGATGGGGCTCCGTCAACGTGGGCGTTGGGGTTGAGTTCGCCATTCAAGCTATTTAATGCAGATCACGGAGCCGTGGTAACATTTGGCGGCGACAAGATTGGAAACTTTGATAATACGAGCTTCAGTATAGGTTATGCCTACCGCCACCACCTTAAGGATGCCATCTTAAGTGTGGGGGTTTCGCTTGGTGGTTTATCGTACAAGTTGAACTCACCCTCGGAGTGGAGCGCTTATTCTGACGACCCTGCAATTCCGCAACGCGCTGAATCAGCATCTACGGGATTTGATATGTCGTTAGGAGCGTTTTATGATAGGGGGGATTTTTATGTAGGGGCATCTTGTACACACCTTAATCAGCCAGAGGTGCTAACGGTGGACAATGGGAGTAAGGCTTTTACAGTAAAGCGCACGTTTTACCTCAACGGAGGTTATCGTTGGCAAACACCGAATGAGCGCTTTGAAGTTGATCCCACGGCATTGCTGATGTTTACGGCAATAGCAAAGCCGCAGCTGGGGTTTGGCGCTAACGTGTTTTACGAAAAGCGCTTTTGGGGCGGGCTATCCTATCGTATTGGAGATGCGCTGGGTGCAATGGCCGGAATGACATTGCGTGAGGCGTTAAAGATAGGAATTGCCTACGAATACTCCTTATCAAAGTTGATAGGCTCTAGCAAAGGAAATTTGGAAATGCTTGTTTCGTACTCATTCGAAGTAAAGTTTGCCCAAAAGCAGAAAAAATATAAAAGTATTAGGTTTTTATAAGCGCATAGATCCATGTGGTTTAAGAAAAAGAAAATTAAAATAGTTCTCGGAGCCTTCGCGGTGGCAGTGATAGGCTGCTCGGCTGAACTGGGTGGCGAGTTAATAGGCGTACAAGGTCGCAACTCTCGGCAAGGAGACGTGCCTCCTCATGGCATGGTGCTTATACCCCAAGGTACCTTCAATATGGGGTTGAATGACCAGGATGCCATTTCTTCCATGAGTGCAAGCACAAAAACCGTGTCGGTAGATGCATTTTGGATTGACCAAACGGAGATAACCAATAATCAATACCGCCAGTTTGTGCAGTACGTTTACGATTCCACTGCACGTCGCTTGCTTGGTGAGCAGTTTGACGAATTTCTCATTACCGAGGATGCTTTTGGTAATCCGATTGATCCTCCCATGATTAACTGGGAAACAAAGATTAGTACAAAGAACCCTGACTATGTTGAGATTCTCAATGCGCTATACACTCCTCCGGTAAGGGGGTTGATTGGCAAGAGTCTCAATGTAAAGAAGCTGATCTATGAGTATGCTTGGATTGACTATAATCGTATAACAGGAAGAGGAATTCGACTTTCTACGGATGATATTCAAATTATAGGAGAAGATAAAACTGACTCTCCGGAAATTATTCAGGAGGCTGTTCCCGTTTATCCTGATACGTTGGTTTGGTTGCGTGATTTTGATTTTTCATACAACGATCCCCTTGCATTTCGCTACTATAGTCACCCAGCCTATGATAACTATCCGGTGGTGGGTGTAAATTGGAAGCAAGCTACCGCTTTTTGCCACTGGCGCACAAAACTTATGCGCGACTACTGTTTAAAAATAAAGCGTCCGGTTCCGTTTGAGTATAGGCTCCCAACCGAAGCCGAGTGGGAGTATGCCGCCCGTGGTGGTTTGAATCAGCAAATGTATCCTTGGGGTGGTCCCTACACTTATAACAAGCAAGGTTGCTACATGGCCAACTTCCTACCTCAGCGTGCACGCTATGGTATTGATGGAGGAACAAGAACACTGCCTGTAGGTAGCTATCAAGCTAACGACTATGGATTGTACGATATGGCGGGTAATGTGGCCGAGTGGACATCCAGCACCTTTGACGAGCAGGCATATAAATTTGTAAATGACATAAACCCCGACTACCACTATGATGCCAAAGATGGTGATCCTCTGGCAATGAGGCGCAAAACAATCAAGGGTGGTTCATGGAAGGATATTGCTTACTTTTTGCAGTGTGGAGCTCGTACCTTTGAATATCAGGATACAACAAAATCTTACATTGGTTTTAGGTGCGTTCGTACATACTTAGGTAAGTAAATTTGAAAAGAAAGGTATTTGTTTTTTAATTTTACATAGATAACATGGCTAATTTTACAGAAACTGTTCGTTGGAAAAAGTTGATGACCAAACTTTATGGCCTGGGTGCAGCGATAGTTATTCTCGGAGCATTGTTCAAGTTGCAGCACTGGCCGCTTGCCGGTCTTATGCTCACTATTGGTATGGGTACAGAAGCAATCATTTTTATTTTTTCCGCGTTTGAACCCCTCCCTCATCCCGATGCACATTGGGAACTTGTATTTCCAGAATTAAAGTCGGGATTTCCACAAGGATATGAAGGTGGCGAAGGAGAAAACGCTCATGCAGGTGCACCAACGAGAGAAGGAGGTAGGGTAGCGACCCACGCGGTGGCTGGTGGAGGAGCAGCAGCGCTTGCTGTTGCGGGTACTGTTGATTTGAGTGGTGTCGATACTAAAGGCTTGGCAGCAGGTTTGAATAAGTTAGGTGAAACCGCTGGTAAGCTGAATGACCTTTCCGGTGCGCTTGCCTCGGCTAATCAGCTATCCGAAAAAATGCAACAAGCTTCGGCCTCAGTGGCCAATTTTGCCCAATCATATGATAGCTCCTCGCAGGTGATTGCGGAGTCAATGAACATACTGTCCGATAGCTATCAGGGTGCTGCAAAGTCGGTAATCGAAGCGGGTAAGCAGGTTGGAGAAAATGTGAGTAAATCAGGCAAGCAAATTGTAGGAGTTATCTCAACAGCCTCAGAAGGTTTTGCTACCACATTTGCCCTAATCGACCAACAGGTAAAGACCAATCTAGACAGCATCAAGCATAATGGGAGTAGCTATGCCAAGCAGGTAGAAGCCTTGAATAAGAATATGACAGCGTTGAATACTGCCTACGAACTTCAAGTGCAGGAGGCCTCAAAGTTGCATAAAAGCAATGCACAAATGGGCGAACACCTGGGTAAGCTAATTGAAGATCTGCATCACTCAGCAAAGGAAAACCAAGCATTCCGTAAGGGAATGGCTAACCTTAATGAGAACATTGCTGAACTCAATAATATTTATGGCAATATGCTATCGGCAATGCAAACGGCAACCAAAAGAAAATAGTGGCTCTTACGTGCTAAGTTTTATAAACGCATAACCCGTATTGAAATATGAGTGGTGGAGGTAAAGAAACACCCAGGCAGAAAATGATAGGCATGATGTATTTGGTGTTAACAGCAATGTTGGCGCTGAATGTATCGGCTGAGGTGTTGAATGCCTTTGGATTATTTGAGCAAGGTTTGTCCCAAACAGCAAAAGTTTTTGGCGAGAAAAATGACGCAACAGAAAGCGCCTTTCGTGTGGCCAATGCAGAGAATAAAGATCGTGTGGGGCCTTGGCTTGAAAAAGCTGTGGCGGTACGCTCTGCATCAAAAGAGTTGACAGAGTTTGTGGAGGAGTTGAAAGTAGAGCTGGTGAAAATGGCCGATGGTCCGGAGTCCCCCGCATTGGAGGAGGAAAGGGTGAGGGGAGATCTTATTATTAACCAATCAACGACCGATCCCAGTAGCCGCTTGATGGTGAATATGAAAAAAGGAGTGGAGTTAAAGGACAAAATAGTAGCCTACCGCGACTTGATGCTGTCAATGGTTAATCCTTCCGCTAGGGGTGTCATAAGCAACATTGAAAAAACGCTATCCACTCCCAAGATTAAGGCGACACATGGTAGCGGGATGAAACTTTGGGAAGTAGGCACATTTGCCGATCTTCCTGTAATTGCAGCAGTTCCCTTGCTTACCAAAATTCAGGTGGATGTGCTTACTATTGAGGCTGATATGATGACTTACCTGCTGATGCAGGCAGATGTAGGTACGGTAAAGATTGATAATTTTGATCCCGTTGTGCAGTCGGTTTCGGACTACGTAATACGCGGAGGAGAATTTGAGGCTAAGATATTTTTGGCAGCCTCCGATAGGTCGTTGCAACCGAACATTGTAGTGAATGGTCAAACGTTGAAAACGGTGGATGGGAAAGCCCAATACAAAACCTCTGCTAATAATGTAGGAGAGCAAACTCTAAAAGGGACAATTACGCTTAACGGTAAACCCTATCCATTTATCTACAACTACATGGTGGCAGAGCCTAACGTAGTGGTGTCGCCCTCAAAAATGAACGTGCTGTATCGCGGTGTCGACAACCCTATTGATGTATCGGCTGCCGGTATCCCCGATAATAAAGTGCAGGTGAGCGTTACCAATGGCAGGTTGAACAAGGTGGGTGCACAGTACATGGTCACTCCGGAGGATGGTAATACTTGCGACGTAAATATTATTGCAGAAATAAACGGCGTACGTACTAATATGGGGAAGAGAACATTTCGTGTAAAAAATGTGCCGGTTCCTGCGCCTGAAATGGATGGAGTAAAAGGAAAAACAGCAACAAAGCAGCAGCTGGATGCCTCGCAAGGTGTAAGGGCAATTATGCCACAGGACTTTGATTTTGACTTGAGGTTCACCGTTAAATCATTTACGGTTTTTGCCTCTATAGACGGTTACGTACGTGAAGAGGCTTCGACTAGTATGATGTTTACCGAGAAGCAAAAACAAATAATGAGAAAGGTTGGTAGTGGACAACGCCTTAGCATTACCGATATTAAGGCCGTAGGTCCCGATGGGCGTATAGTTGATATGCCGGACTTGAGTGTAAAAATAAGATAGTAACGCATGCAGCACTTGCTGCGATTTTTAAGTAAATATTCCATGAAGAGGACAATTATTTCGTGCTTAATAGTGCTGCTTGTAGCAGGAGCAACCTGGGCTCAGCGACAACCGAGGAGTGCTTCGGCAAGCCAGCCGCAACAAGCTACAGCCAATCAACCACAGAGTGGTAAAGCATCGAGCGATCCCGTTGAAGTTAAGCAAAATTTGGCTCCGGACGGTTTGTTTAAAAAACAAACTATTGCTACTCGTGAGCCTATTCCCTATCCACGTATACGCGAGGCTGATGTGATTTGGTCAAAGCGTATATGGCGCGTAATTGACTTGCGTGAAAAGATTAACTTCCCATTGTACTATCCTACAGAGGAAATGACGCTACGTAAGAGCCTTGTGCAGACGTTGGTGGAGGCTGTTCGCAATGGGGAAATTCGTGCATTTGATCCCGATCTGGACGATGAATTCACAACGCTTATTTCTCCGGAAGATTTGAGTAAACGTTTTGATGCTACGGACAAAGCTATGCGCCTGCAAAAAATGGATGGTACAGGCGATACAACTATTATTTCACGCGGTTCATACAACTGGGACGAGGTACGTGAGATTTTAGTTAAGGAGGATTGGTTTTTTGACAAGCATTACTCGCGTATGATGGTGCGTATAGTGGGGATTTGCCCTATCCGTGTTTACTCAAAACTTTTGAATACGGTAGGTGGAGAAGAGGAGGAAGGAGAGTTGCAGAAGAAGCAGCTGTTTTGGGTGCATTATGATGAAGCACGTTCCGTGTTGGCGCGCACTCCGGCGTACTTGCCCAACAACGATGCAATAAACTTGTCGTATGATGATTTGTTCAATATGCGTCGTTTTAGCTCATACATAACTAAGGAGTCTAACGCACATAATAACCGTGCAATTTCAACCTATACACCAAACGGTTACGCCGCGTTGCTGGAATCCGAGAGGATTAAAAACAGCATCTTTACCTTTGAGCACGACTTGTGGGAGTATTAAAAAATTTAGACAATAAAGTTTTAATCACACAAAAAATCCGAGAGTTTATTGCTCTCGGATTTTTTGTATTTAACCGGAGGACTTTTTATTTCTCCGATCCCTCTAAGTAAGCCTCCATGGCTTCGGCCACTTTTTTTGATACGTTAACAGCTTCCACCACGGTTTTTGCTCCGGTAACTACGTCACCAGAAGCGAATACGCCGGGTTTGGTGGTTCCGCCAAATTCGTTAGTTACGATCAAACCCTTCTTCGAAAGTTCGAGTCCGTCCGTGCTTGCTGCGATATAGTTGCGCGGACCTTGGCTAATGGATATGATAACGGAGTCGGATTCGTACAACTTCTCAGTGTTGGGCAACAAGTTCACTTCACCATTTTCGCCCATTTCTACATCCGAAAATATCACTCCACGGTCGGTTATTTCATAGGGTGATTTCAGGTATTCAAACTTAACGCCATCCATTTTCGCATACTCCAATTCATACTTACTTGTGGTAAGAAACTCCTCGGTTTTACGGAAGTATATGGTTACATCATCTGTTCCCTTACGTATAGCCGTGCGGGCTACGTCCATGGCTACATTGCCTGCGCCAATAATGGCCAATTTCTTTCCCAGGTGGTAGGCATCGGGATTTTTTAAGTAGTTAATGGCAAAGTGCGTGTTGCCAAGGCTCTCGCCCTTGATGCCTAACGTGTTGGGTTTCCAAACGCCTGTGCCCACAAATATGGCTTTATAGCCATCCCTGAACAAGTCGTCGATAGATAGGCCTCCACCCGAACCAATCATGGTATTAGGGCGAATTTTGATGTTGCGTTTAAGCAATATTTCCTTGTAGCGGTCGAGAATGGTTTTGGGTAGGCGAAAATCAGGAATACCATATCGCATGATGCCACCAATCTTATCGTTGGCTTCAAATATGGTCATATCGTATCCTTTACTTGCCATAACCATGGCAATAGTTATACCTGCAGGACCAGAGCCTATGATAGCTACCTTAGCCTTGGTGGGCTGAGGGAACTCCTCCTGGTTCATGTTGAGGTAGTAGCTTGAGATATAGTTTTCAATGGTGCTGACATGTATATTTTTCCCTGACTTATTTAGCACACAGTTGCCCTCGCATTGCTTTTCGTGTTCGCATACGTATGAGCATATTAGCGAAAGGGGGTTGTTGAGAAAAATCATTTCTCCGGCGTCTTTTATTTTTCCCTCCAGCAGCATATTTATCATAGTGTTGATAGGGGTACTCACGGGACAGCCACCGGAGCAACGAGGTTTTTTACATTGCAAGCATCGCTTTGCTTCGTCAATTACGTGATATGCCATTTGTGATTTTTGGTTTTAGCCTAGGTAGAGGTAATCGTAGTGCACCAACTCTTTTTCGCCTTTTTTGCCCAATACCTGTTGGGCTTTTTCACTGTTTACTGTTATGCGACCAACGCCGAGTTTGGCGCCTTTTTCGTCCAGAATATTAACAACGTCATCCTTCTCAAACTCCCCGTCAATGCGCACTACACCTACGGGTAGAATGCTAACGGTTTTTTGCTGCAGCATTTTCTTGGCTCCCTCGTTTACCACAATAGCGCCTTTGGCAAAAGAGGTGGAATTTGCAATCCAACGCTTAACGCCGGAGGTACGTTTTGGTTTGGGAATAAAACGAGTGCAAATGACCTCTTTTTTGCCCAAAACAAGGTCGGAAAGAATGTTGTCGCGCTTGCCGTTGGCAATGAATACGGATATGCCGTTGGCGGCTACTTTCTGTGCAATGCCTGTTTTGGTAAGCATGCCGCCGCGCCCAAATTCCGATTTTTGCGATGAAATGTACTGCTCCAGGTTTTGTTTCCCGCCTATTTCACGAATTACCTCGCTGCCCGGTTCGTCGGGGTGACCGTTGTAAATACCGTCCACATTGCTGAGGATAATAAGCGCTTCGGAGCTCATCATCTCGCTCATCATGCCCGAGAGCTCGTCGTTATCGGTAAACATGAGCTCGGTTACCGACACCGTGTCGTTTTCGTTAACGATAGGTATGACGCCGTTTTCGAGCATGGTGCTTACGCATTCCTGCATGGTAAGGTAGTGGCGGCGCGAGCGGAAATTTTCCTTGGTAGTGAGTACCTGTCCGCAGAAAATATTGTGCTTGCGAAACAGCTCGTAGTAGTGGTTAATGAGCTTAGCCTGCCCAACGGCCGAAAAAAGTTGACGTGCGTGCACTGTGTCCAACTTCCTGTGAGGCTTGATTTCGCTACGCCCTGAAGCCACAGCACCCGACGATACCAAAATAACCTCAATGCCTTTTTTGTGCAACTCCGCAACCTGATTTACTAAGGCTTCAAGCCTATCGGTATCCAGCTTGCCGTCCTTGCGGGTAAGTACGTTACTGCCTATTTTTACCGTAATCCTCATTTACATTGCGGCCTTTACAGCATGAATAATAGCGCTGGTGAAACCTGCGTGATCCAATGCGTTTATTCCTTTAATGGTTAAGCCTTTTGGAGTGGTAACCTTATCAATTTCCGTTTCGGGATGTCCGCCTGTTTGTGACAGAAGGCTAACTGCACCCTGTATGGTTTGCAGTATAATTTCCTTAGCCATGTCAGGTGAAAAACCTATCTCTATACCGGCACGCATGTTGGCGCTAATGTAGCGCATAGCGTATGCTATGCCGCAGCTTGAAAGAGCTGTGGCGGCAGCCATTTGTTGCTCTGGAATAAGTATGGCCTTGCCCAGCGAGGTGAAGAGTGAGACTATAATTTGCTCCTGTTCATTGCTGGCATTATCCGAAGAAATGAAGGTCATACTTTGCTCTGCAAGCACAGCGGTGTTGGGTATTACGCGAAAAACAGGCCTTCCACTTAACTCCTCCTCCATTTGCTCGAGCGTAACGCCTGCGGCTATGGAAACTATCATAGTGGTGGGCCTCAGTGCTGATGCTATTTTATGCATGACCTCTTTGGCTAGCCATGGCTTTACAGCTACAATTACCAAATCGGCATTTCGTGCAGCATCAACTCCGTGCTCAAAAGTTTGTATGCCAAGAGCCTTTAGCGACTCTAAAGTGGCAACATTAGGATCGGCTATCAAGAGGTTGGCGGGCTCAACTTTTTTTGCCTGCAACAGACCTCGTGCAATGGCGCCTCCCATGTTTCCTGCACCTATAATTGCTATATTCATCTTAAGAAATACTAACTGTTTTTACTTCCACCCCCGTCCTACTTACACGGGGATAAGCTGCCCGCTATCCCATTGCGGTTATGGCCCCTTTAGGGGGTTGGGGGCGATTATCTGCTAATAGGTATCCACACCGTCATTTCGGAGTGGCCGCGGTTACCCCAAGCGTAGTAGGGTATAAGGCGTATTGTTGCCTTGTTGGCTTCCTTGTCTTTTACCTCGCGGTACAGCTGCTTTTCCCAACCGTCATTATCCACAATGTTGGCGCTGCCTTCAAGTAAAATGATATCGCTACCAGCAACTTTTACGGGTATGGTGCTAAACTTAATATCGCTTGGTATAGACAAATCAAAAATGCTGCGATCCGCGGGTACATCCTGCGATTCAAGGCAGTACACTACAGGACCGCGCTTTACGGCCACCTGGTTGCGTGTTTCCTCCACCAACGGATTTGATTCAATCAGCTTGGCTTCCATAGGTATTGAAAGTTCTACAACGTCACCTTTTTTCCACACACGGTTCAACTCGGCATATTCGCCGTTTTTTGGCTGGGCTTCTTCAACGCCGTTTACCTTAATGGTAGTGCCCTTAGCCCATGTGGGAATGCGGAAGTAGAGAGAGAATGCCTGTGGCTTTTTACTTTTTGAAATATCCTGCACGGTGAGCGCAACTTCGCCTGCCCAAGGGTAGCTACTTTTTTGCTCCAGCTTCACCTTGCGCCCATCCTTTAGCTGCGTTTCCATTGCATTGCCGCCATACAGGTTTACCCAAATTCCCTTGTCGGAAGTGCTGTAGGCGTAGTTTTGTACTTCGGCTACGGTGCGCACGGTGTTGGGTGGGCAGCAGTTGCAAAACGAAATGTACTCCTCGCGCTCTTTGCTCCAGCGCAGCTTAAACGGAACCTTGTCCGATACCGCCAGCGGGTTGGTGTAGAAGTAGCGCTTGCCGTCGAGGCTTACGCCCGAAAGTACGCTGTTGTATAACGCTAACTCTAAAATGTCAATGTACTGTGCCTTGCCAGATAGCTGAAACATGCGCCAGTTCCAAAGTACATTTCCAATGTTGGCGCAGGTTTCATTGTGCGCCGTAACGCTGGGCAGCTGGTAGTCGCGCCCGTATGCTTGGTGTACCTTTTGAATAGAATCAGGAACGTAGCAAGTGCCATCGGGTGAAGTACCATCGTATAGCGCGCCGCAAGCTCCGGTAACGTACATTTTGCGGTGTACCATATCATCCCAAATATCGTTGAGCGACTCCAACAACGTGCTGTCGCCCGTTTCGGTGTACACGTCGGCTACACCCGCATACAGGTAGTTGGCGCGTACAGCATGACCAATGGCCTTATGCTGCTGGCGGAAGGGTACACGGTCTTGGTTATCGTCGGTGCCGTTTTGTACCATGCCACGAATGTCAATAAGGTTTTTTGCTAGTGCAAGATACTTGGGGTCTTGCGTAGTGCGGTACATTTCCACCACGCCCATGTAGTGCGAGGGGCAAATGGCGTTGCGTGCCAGTTCTGCCGATGCTGTGGCGTAGAAATGGTCGAGATAGTCTGCTGCCTTTTTTGCAACATCTAACAAGGATGTTTTGCCTGTGGCACGGTAGTGCACAATTCCGGCAGTCATGAGGTGACCTAAGTTGTACGTTTCAAAGTTGAGACGGTCGGAAAATTTGGTGTCAACGCCCTTATTTTTTTGCTCAATGATTGCGGGGGTATGTATGTATCCATCGGGGCGTTGAGCCTTAGCAATGGTGGCAATAATTTCGTCCATTTGCTTGTCAATAGCGGGGTCTTTGGTAACAGAATAAACAGTTGCCAAACCCTCAAACCACTTGTAAAAATCGCCATCGTGGAAGGGAGGACCTTGGTGTGAGCCTGTATCGATGCCTGCTGCGATTTCAAAGTTGCGGTAGGCGTGTGCCACATCGGGATTACTCAGCGTATTCCACATGCCCGGTACCATGGAGTCGCGGCAAATGGCGAAGCGCTCAGCCCAAAAGCCATCAGTCCAGCGCACGTTGCCCATGTCAACGCTCTGCACCTTGGCAAATTTGCTGTTGCTGGTATTGGTTAAGCTTTTGCTTTGCGCAAAAATATTTCCCGCAAGTAAAACAAGGGCGGTTAAGCTGAGTAGGACTTTTTTCATCGCGTAAAAAATTGGTTTAACTACAAAGATAGTAAATTTGAGGTGTTTTGTCAAGAAGTATGTGGGGCTAAAACAGTCCGGAAATATTGCCCTCGTTATCTACGTCAATGTTCTCGGCAGAGGGTACCTCCGGCAGTCCCGGCATGCGCATCATGTCGCCTGTAATGGGAATGATAAAGCCTGCGCCTGCGGCCAGCTCTACCTCGCGCACATGTAGGGAAAATCCTCGCGGACGACCAATGAGGGTGGGGTCATCTGAAAGCGATTTTTGCGTTTTAGCTATGCATACAGGAAGATTGCACAGCCCTAAACTTTTGATCTTTTTGAGGTCGTTCTGCGCTTTGGCGTCATACTCTACAAGGCTTGCACCGTAAATATGCAGGGCAATTTTCTCAATTTTATCCTCTAACTCCTCGTTGGATTCGTACAAAAACTTAGGCTGTACGGCGACTTTTTCTGCAATATCAACTACGGCATTTGCAAGGTCTATAGCACCTTCTCCGCCTTTGGCAAATACATTGCTTAGGCACACTTTAGCGCCTAACTTTTGGCAGGCCTCGGTAAGCAGTTGTATTTCGTCTTTGGGGTCCCCATCGAAGTGGTTAATGGCAACCACGGGAGTTAAGCCGAATTTTAAAATGTTTTCCAGATGCTTTTCGAGGTTGGGTAGCCCATTTTTAAGCGCCTCAATGTTAGGTAGTTTAACATCCTTAATTGCCGCTCCACCATGGTAGCGTAGGGCGCGCAGCGTTGCAACCAATACCACAGCCGAGGGGTAGATTCCTGCGGCGCGACATTTTATATCCAAAAATTTTTCACCACCTAAATCAAAGCCAAAACCGGCTTCGGTAACTACGTAGTCCGATAGCGACATGGCGGTCTTGGTGGCAATAATCGTGTTGGTGCCTTGCGCAATGTTGGCAAACGGGCCACCGTGAATAATGGCGGGCGTACCCTCCATTGTCTGCACCAGATTGGGCTTAATGGCATCTTTCAATAGTGCGGCCATAGCGCCCTGTGCCTTCAGGTCGCGGGCAAATACCGGTTTTTTGTCGTGCGTGTAGCCTATAAAAATGCTGCCTAATCGCTCCTTTAACTCGGCAATGCTGCTGCTAAGGCACAGTATAGCCATTACCTCCGAGGCCACGGTGATATCAAATCCGCTTTCGCGTGGAACGCCGTTGGCGGTACCACCGAGCCCCACTACGGCGTGGCGTAGCGAGCGGTCGTTCATATCCATTACGCGCTTCCACGTTACGGTGCGCGGGTCGAGGTTGAGCGAACGACTTTTGCTTTGCAGGTTATTGTCGATAAGCGCGGCAAGCAGGTTGTGCGCTTTCTCAATGGCGGCCATGTCACCCGTGAAGTGCAGGTTTATGTCCTCCATGGGCAGCACTTGCGAGTAGCCACCGCCCGCCGCTCCGCCTTTTATGCCGAATACGGGGCCCAGTGAAGGTTCGCGTAGCGCCACTGTCGTCTTTTTGCCTATGCGGTTTAGCCCCTGTGCTAAGCCTATGCTGGTGGTGGTTTTTCCCTCACCCGCAGGTGTGGGCGAAATGGCCGATACTAAAATCAGCTTACACTCCTTGACTTTCTCCTCATTGACGAGCGACAGCGGCAGTTTGGCCTTGTACTTGCCATATAGTTCCAGCTGCTCTTCATCAATGTTGAGCTGCCTCGCAATCTCTGCTATGTGCTTTAGCTGCACAGCGTGCGCAATTTGTATGTCGGTGAGCATAAGCGTAGTTTTTCCAACAAAGATAAGCATCTTTAGGGGGCTGAATAGCTAATTTTTGCTACCTTTGTACGGTGGAAAAGATTACCTCATTGCAAAATACCCGAATAAAGAATGTTGTTGCGCTCATGGAGAAGGCTCGTGAGCGTAAAAGCAGCGGTTTTTTTACGGTGGAGGGTGCGCGTGAAATGGGTTTGGCCACTCGGGTAGGCTATAGCCTTAAAACGCTTTTTGTTTGCCCTGAAATTTTTGGAGAGGAAAAAGTGCCGCCAAAGGCGGAGCAAACCTTTGAGGTTTCGCTACCCGTATTTGAAAAAATGGCCTACCGCAGCGGTAGCGATGGCCTGCTGGCTGTGGTTGAGCAGCGCGATTTGTCGCTTGAAAATTTGCAACTCTCGATAAATCCCTTTATTATTGTGCTCGAATCGGTCGAGAAGCCCGGCAATCTTGGCGCTATACTGCGCACAGCTGATGCTGCTAAAGTGGATGCCGTGATAGTATGCGATCCGCAGTGCGATGCGTATAATCCAAATGCCGTTCGCTCAAGCATAGGCTGCATATTTACGGTGCCGGTGGCTTGTTGTACTTCGCCCGAGGCGGTTGATTTTTTGCGAAAGCGAAAAATCAAAACGCTGGCGGCAGAGTTACAAGCTTCGCAGTGGTACCACGAAACGGATATGCGCCAACCATGCGCAATCGTAATGGGTACGGAGGCCAATGGGCTTACCGATTACTGGCTTAAGAATGCCGATGCGCGGATAAAAATACCCATGCGCGGTGCTATTGATTCACTCAACGTGTCGGTGTCTACTGCTGTTATTACGTTTGAGGCCATGCGGCAACGAGGATTTTGAATGTTAGCAATGAAATAGAAGAGTGATTATGAAAAAGATTCTGGTAATATTGGCAGTTATTGCGATGTTTGCATCATGCAAATCGAAAACACAGGAGTTGAATTTGGGTGATGTGATGCCTACGTTTACGGTGAACGACACTCTTTCATCGGCATCATTAGAGTTAATGAAAGATCGGTTGACGTTGGTTGTGTTTTTTGCTTCGTGGTGCCCGGGATGCCAAGCAGAGCTTCCATACATACAACATGTTTATACGAAATATCAAGGTAGTAATCAGATAGATATTCTGCCCATTGCTCGTGAACAGACGCTTGAAGATGTGCAGAGTTTATGGACAGAGGGGAGTTACACTATGCCAATTTATCCTGACCCCAAGCGTGAAATTTACGCAAAGTTTGCGGATAAAACCATACCACGCACTTACCTATTTACACCTACCGGTGTACTTTTATTTAAGTCGGTAGGATTTTCGCCTGAGGAAATGGAGAATTTGCTGGAGCTGCTAAACCAAAATATTGTAATGCCGTAGTAACTATGAATATCTCGGAATTTCATCCGTCGAAAGTTTTAGAATTTTGCCCCTTTTGTGGGGCAAAAACTTTTTTATGGGATGGGGTAAAGGCGCATAAGTGCGGCACCTGTGGTAAAAAAATGTACACCAATGAGGCGGCTGCAACTGTTGCGCTTATTACGAATGATAAAGGAGAACTGCTTTTTGTGCGCCGTAAATTCGATCCCGCAAAAGGAATGCTTGACCTGCCCGGAGGATTTGTTGATTTGGGAGAAACGGGCGAACACGCTATTATTCGGGAGGTAAAAGAGGAGGTGAATTTAGATGTGAACGAGCTGAAATTTTTCGGTTCATTTCCCAACCAATATCTTTTTGGAGGCTTAATTTATTTTACCCTTGACCTGACTTTTGTTTGCAAAGTCAACGATTTTTCTCCGCTCCAAGCCGCTGACGATGCGGAGGAGTATCTTTTTATCGCTCCCGAAAAGGTGATTTTGGAGGAGATTGGATTGGATTCGATAAAAGAGGTGGTGAAGGCGTATATGACGCAACATAAATTCTAGCCCTTGCGTTTCTCTAGGATTCTAATATAAAATGCTGCAATATGTCTAGCACATTAAAATTTAAAAGTGAATTAGCGTCATTGATAAAAGCCAGATTCCCGATAATTTACGTTATTACATGGGAGGAAAGAAGGCTGGTTTCAATCATAAAGGAATTGGTAAAGGATAAGTCTTTATTCTCAAAGGACAGAGACTTGTGGGAGTGGTCTGTGGTTGATGGCTTAAAGTGTAACGGGGAGGTAAAGAAAGCTGATATCAAAACCTCCCTTCGGGCACTAGAGTATATTGACTCGCTCGAGGGCGATGGCGTTTTTGTGCTTAAAGACTTGTACGCTGATTTGGCTAGACCCAGCCAAACTCAAGACCAATCACTTGTGCGAAAGTTAAAAGATTTAGTGTGGAAAATTAAGGAGGATAACTTCATAAAAACAGTAATCATCACAGGATATGATAAGTTTATTCCTGATGATTTACAGAAGGATATTCTGATTCAACACTTTGACCTGCCTGCAAAGGATGAACTCAAGCAAGTACTGTTAGACTTGATAGAGCAAAATAGGCACAATCCAAAGTTGAGGTTTGATGTAGATGAAGAAACGATCAATAAACTTAGTGATGCTGCTTGCGGATTAACGCTCCATGAGGCTGAAAATGCTTTTGCCCTAGCTATTGTAAAAGATGGTATATTAAATATGGGCGATATATCTACTATTGCCGAAGAAAAGAAGCAAATCATTCAGCGCAATGGCTTGCTGGAGTTCAGCATGCCAAAGTTGAAGATGGAGGACATCGGCGGGCTTAACAATCTAAAAAATTGGTTAATAAAACGCTCTGATTCTTGGTCGGAGAAAGCTGAAAAGTATAACTTGCCCAGCCCTAAAGGTGTGCTTTTGACCGGACTACCGGGTTGTGGAAAGAGCTTAACGGCCAAAACTATAAGCTCGCTTTGGAATATTCCGCTACTTCGCTTGGATATGGGTGCTCTATATAACGGTTTGGTGGGCAGTAGCGAGCGAAATATGCGTAATGTTATACAAACGGTGGAAGCTATGTCACCCTGCGTACTTTGGGTGGATGAAATTGAGAAGGCGTTTTCAGGAGTTGGCTCATCGGGTGATAGCGGAGTATCAACACGTTTGTTTGGAGCATTTTTGACCTGGATGCAGGAAAAAGAAAAATTTGTGTTTGTAGCAGCAACGGCTAATAACATTAGTTCTCTTCCTCCCGAGCTCATGAGAAAAGGACGTTTCGATGAAATATTTTTCGTTGACTTGCCAACAAAGGCTGAACGTGAAATTATCTTGAAAATTCACCTGAATAAGAGGTTAAATAATTCCGCTGTTATTGGGGAGTTGGTAGTCGACGATCAGCTAATTGAGCGGCTGGCTGACAGAACCGAGGGCTTTACCGGAGCAGAGCTGGAGCAAGTTGTTATAGCGGGACTATTTGAAGCATTCTCTGACGACAGAAGTGTTCAAGAGGAGGATTTTATATTTGCCATTGAAGGAACGGTTCCCCTTGTGGTTACGCAAGCGGAGCACATTCATGCCATCCGCGAGTGGGCAAATCTTAGGGCCGTTTCTGCAACTTCTGTTGAGCATCAAAGCAGACAAGAAGCGCCTAAAGCGAAAAGCGCTATGAAGCCCACATCCCTACCAAGAGGAGGGCGTAACATCGAATTTTAATTCCAAGCAACTCCTAAAATGAGTATAATAATTGCTATTGTTCCGCTGGTATTGGGTGCGATTGCATCTTCGGCTTCTGTTACAGGTGATGTTGCGGCTACCACTGATTGCTCAACAACTACGCTACCGACTCAAATTCGCAACGAAGAATTACTGTACACAGCACTAAAGAACTTGGGAGCAACAAATATTCATAGAGATGTGGCTCTATTGAATGGTAAAATTGATGATTTTCACATTACTTTTTGCAAAAATGAGTATGGAGTATTCGATATACAATTTGTAGGAGAAGTCGGTATGGAAAGTGCTGAAAACTTTAGAAGGGATTTGCTCATGGAGTATGGTAATGTCGTTCAAAATCATGTGTACGAAACGCTTAAGAATAAAGCCGAACAAAGAGGGCTAACTCTTGAAAAAGAGGTTATACAAGCCGACCAGTCTGTTGTACTAACCTATAATGTTCAGTAGGTGATGGCAAAAAAGTTGATAATATCCATTGATAAAAATGGCTTTGTAAACGCGGAAGTTAGTGGTGTAAGGGGGGGGAAATGTTTGGATTATATCTCCCTGTTGGAGGATATTCTAGAAGGGAATGTTGTGTCTCGGGAATATACTCATGAATACCACCAGCAAGAGACTGAAGTTAAAATGGAGCAAAATTTACAAGCAAAATTGAAATAAATGGGCAAGCGAACACTTTATGGATTGATAGGTGCTTTACTCGCTACTATGAGTTTAGGCATTTTAAGTTTTGTTGGTTTAGGTATTTTCTTTTATAAGAGGAAAAAGTACAAACATGTAGTTCTTGCGGCTATAACAGTGGCTTTTTTCATATTGCTTTTGATCGTATCCAATATTGATGCTTCCAGCCAGCAAAAGGAGCAGCGTCCATTGTTGGAGCAAACGATAAAAAGCAACCTCTTTTCTATACATTATTCACCTCTCGAAATTTTGACAATAGAGCAGATAAATAAGGTTGTTCAAGAAAATTTGAAGGATGAAATCAACTTTGAGGAGTTAACCGCCGATGAGCAGAAAAAATTTCAAAATATTGTAAAAACATACTACTCGCTTTATGCAAACCACTATGCCTCAAAGAGGCATTCCTCGGCGAAATTTTTAATTCCACATACAGAAATAGACAAACTAGACAATACCGTATCCTCATTTTGCTCTGCTTACATAGAAAGGAAATATCCGGAATCGGATGTGCTATCCTTCCTATACGTAGTGTTTGCTCTCTTGTATATTTTCTCAATTCCATACACAGCTTACTGTTTTGCAAAGTATATAACAACCCCTGCAGTAGCACAACCTAAAGGCCCACCTGTAAAAAAGCAAGAGGAGGTAAATGATGTGGTAGATCCAGACTGGGTTACAAACAAGCAAAAACCCACATTTAGGGAGGATTCTGAGGCCACGTCAGTTCGCATAGTGGTAAAAATTAATTCCGCATCGCTTACCGAAATTAAAGACAGCTTGGGAGTGAATTCCATCCACGCTCAAATTATTGCGAGGGAACGCACTGAAAAAGGCTGCTATGTTGACTTTGCAGATTTTGTTCAACGTATGAGGGGGATATTATCGGAGCGAATATGCAATGGCTTTAAAGATAGGTTGGATTTTTCTGTTGAAAATGACAACCAAAGACGAGGCCGGGTAGTTGACTTTTAACAATACGAGTGACAAAAGAAAAATCTATACTTTATACTCACGATTTCATTCCTGTAACGGAAGTTGAGGGGCCCGGAAAACGTGCCTGTATTTGGTTACAGGGGTGCTCTATTTGTTGTGAAGGATGTATGGCTAAGCATACATGGGATAGGAAAGCCGGCGAGAGAACATCAGTTGACGACTTATACCTTAAAATTTTGTCTGCAAAAGACATTGAGGGTATCACCATTTTGGGAGGAGAACCCTTGGAGCAAGCACCTGCCCTCTTGCTGCTTTTGAAAAAAATAAAGGAAACCCCCCTTTCAATAATCCTGTTTACCGGATACCAATTGAAGCAAGTAGTTGACGAGGTACAAAAACAGGTGATGGGATTATGTGATGTTGTGATTGACGGACCGTACATTAAGGACGAAACCGATTTTTCTAGACCCTTAATAGGGTCGAAAAATCAACAAGTACATCTTATTAGTGAGAGATATACCCTATCGGAGTTGCTAAGTAGCAGAAATAAAGTTGAGATCCGGGTATCGAACGAGGGAGGCGTGAAAATCAATGGCATGTTGCAGGATTCGCTACTCGCTATACTACAAAAAGAATTCTCCAGCATATAGAGATGCTGAAGAACTCTTCAATTTCTGAGTCATGATACCTCGTTGAGGTTTTACTCTGCCTTCACTATAAAGTAGTTTTTCTTTCCTTTTTGTACCAACAAGTACTTTCCATTCAGCAGCATATCAGCTGTAACTTCTGCTTCCGCATCGCTCAACTTTTCCTTGTTAACGCTTACGCCGCCGCCTTGTACCAACTTGCGGAATTCACCCTTTGAAGGGAAAACTTGCGTTTCCACAGCCAACAACTCTCCTGCTTTTATAGGTAATTTTGACCTAGCGACATTGAATGTGGGTACGCCTTCAAAGACTGAAAGGAACGTGTCCTCGTCAATCTTTTTCAACACGTCCGAGGTAGCGTTGCCGAATAGTACATCCGATGCTTCCACTGCCTTATTGTATTCCTCCTCGGAGTGCACCATGCAGGTTACCTCCTTTGCCAGCGCCTTTTGCAGCGGACGTAGGTGGGGAGCCGCGGTTTGCTCTTCTACCAACTTGGCAATTTCTTGCTGTGAAAGCGTCGTAAAAATCTTGATGTATTTTTCAGCATCACCGTCGCTTACGTTGAGCCAAAACTGGTAGAACTTGTAGGGCGAAGTGTAGCGCGCGTCAAGCCATACGTTACCGCTTTCTGTTTTTCCGAATTTTCCGCCATCGGCTTTGGTTATAAGCGGGCATACAAGGGCAAAGGCTTCCGCTTCTGACCCAGCCTTACGGCGAATCAGCTCGGTTCCGGTGGTAATATTGCCCCACTGGTCGCTGCCCCCCATTTGCAGGCGGCAGTTTTCATTTTCGTACAGGTACAAAAAGTCGTAGCCTTGCAGCAGCTGATATGAGAATTCGGTAAAGGACATTCCCACGTTAGAATCACCACTCAGACGCTTCTTTACGGAATCCTTGGCCATCATGTAGTTTACGGTAATGTGCTTACCTATATCGCGAATGAAATTCAGGAAGGAATATTCCTTCATCCAGTCGTAGTTGTTAACCAACTTGGCAGCGTTGGGAGCATCCGAGTCAAAGTCAAGAAACTTTGCCAGTTGCTTTTTGATGCTATCCTGATTGTGGCGAAGCGTAGCCTCGTCCAGCAGATTGCGCTCGGCGGACTTCATGGAGGGGTCGCCAATCATACCTGTAGCACCTCCCACCAGTGCAATGGGGCGGTGGCCTGAGCGCTGAAAATGCTTCAACATCATTACGCTCACCAGGTGGCCTATGTGCAGCGAGTCAGCCGTGGGATCAATACCCACGTAGGCCGAAGTCATTTCTTTGTTCAGCTGTTCTTCCAATCCCGGCATCATGTCGTGCACCATGCCGCGCCACTTAAGTTCTTCTACAAAATTCATCGGTGTTATTTAGTTTAAGGCTGCAAATTTACCATTTCTTTTGCAAAAAGAAAAAGCAGCCACGCTCAAGGCGCGGCTGCTTAGGCCTAAAAGTCAAAATTGCCTTACATCATTGCCCTCGACACCACAATGGTTATGCACAGCATGGCGGCTGCCACTACAATGGCTAACAGTTGTTTGAATTCGGCAAAATCGTGCTGCTCGGTTTTCATAATCCCCCCGTTTTTTAGAAAGACAAATCCAACTAAATAACGCAGGGCAGGGGATTATCGTACAACTTTTAACATTGGTGAAATTACGTCTTTCATTTTCGCCGCAATCTTGTCATTGCAAAGGTTGCCAATGCTACCTTCATGCGTATGCTTTACGCTCTTGGTGGGCTTATAAGTCCCCTCATGTACTTGCAGCCCGATGGTTTTGTACGCCTCGCGGAAAGGCACACCTTCAAGCGCCATGCGGTTTACATCTTCCACGGTAAAGAGGTAATCATACTTTTTATCGTCCAAAATATTTTCCTTTACCGAAATATTTTGCAGCATGAAATCGGCCATGTGCAAGCAGTTGAGCATTTCCTCAATGGCGGGAAACATAATTTCCTTGAGCAGCTGCATGTCGCGGTGATAACCACCGGGCAGGTTGGTACACAGCAGTGCTACCTCGTTGGGTACAGCTTGCAGGCGATTGCACTTGCCGCGTATGAGCTCAAATACATCGGGGTTTTTCTTGTGCGGCATAATGCTTGAGCCTGTGGTGAGCGAATCGGGGAACGTGATAAACCCAAAATTTTGGCTCATGTACAGGCACACATCCATGGCAAAGCGTCCTAGCGTAGCAGCTATGGACGACATAGCGGCACTCAAAGCGCGCTCGGTTTTTCCGCGGCTCATTTGTGCGGCAATTACGTTGTAGTGTAGCGTTTCAAAACCCAACAGCTCCGTAGTCATGGTGCGGTTGAGTGGAAATGAGCTGCCATACCCCGCGGCCGAACCCAGCGGATTTTGGTTGGCTATTTTGTAGGCAGCTGCCAGCTGCTGCATATCGTCCACCAGCGCTTCGGCGTAGGCGCCAAACCACAGCCCGAACGATGATGGCATGGCTATTTGCAGGTGCGTGTAGCCGGGGATTAGTACCGCTTTGTTCTTTTCGCTTAGCGAAATGAGCGTGTTGAAAAGCGTTTGCGTGCTTTGCGCTATGTGCTGAATTTCCTCGCGAAAAAACAGCTTAAGGTCAACCAGCACCTGGTCATTGCGTGAGCGACCGGCATGGATTTTTTTGCCTACATCGCCCAGGCGTTGTGTGAGTAACAGCTCTACTTGCGAGTGCACATCTTCCACGTTAGGTTCAATGGTGAATTTCCCTTCGGTAATTTCTTTGGCTATTTGCTCCAGTCCGCCAAGCAAAACCTTCAGCTCCTCGGCAGTGAGCAGACCAATGCTTTGCAGCATTTTGATGTGCGCCATGCTGCCCGTCACGTCGTGCTTAGCCAGCTGCATATCCAGCTCGCGGTCTTTACCTACGGTAAATTTTTCAACCATTTTATCGGGTTCAAAACCCTTGCTCCAAAGTTTCATATGATTTCAAATTAATGCGAAACTACCTTCAATCCTACTATGCTCGCGATAAGCGTAAAAATAAATACCATGCGCAGCACGCTTGTGGGCTCATGGTAAAATAGAATGCCTACAATTACAGTACCCACGGCGCCAATGCCCGTCCACACGGCGTAGCAAGTGCCCATAGGAATGTGCTTTGCAGCCTCATTAAGAAAGTACATGCTTATGATGAGAAACACGAAAAACGCTGTTGCCCACGGCCAATTTTTTTGCCAGTTTGTTAAGTTATTTGATTCCTGCAAGCAAGTGGTGAAGCCCACTTCGCAAAATCCACCAAGTATTAAAAATATCCAAGCCATTTCGTGTTCTCCGTGTCTCCGTGGTTCAAATTAGTTATCTTTTCTTTCTGAAAAACTCCGTCATCAACTCACCACACTCTGTTGCTAGTACACCGTTTGTAACCTTAGTTTTGGGGTGAAGCAGGTTTTGCGACAGCAGCGAATAACCGCGTTTGGGATCGCTTGCGCCATATACTATTTCGCCTATCTGCGCCCAGTAGCAAGCTCCTGCACACATGGGGCACATTTCTACGGTAACGTATAGCGTGCATTCGTTCAGATACTTTCCTCCAATAAAATCGGCGGCAGCTGTAATGGCTTGCATCTCAGCGTGTGCTGTGGCGTCGTGCAGCGTTTCGGTAAGGTTGTGCGCACGGGCAATAATGCGGTTGCCATGCACCACTACCGCGCCCACCGGAACCTCGTCCTTGGCAGCAGCCACCTGCGCTTCACGCAAGGCTTCGCGCATATATTTTTCGTGAATTTCCATTTACGAATTTTTAACGTGCAAAAAGAGACGCTAAATTAGCTAATTGCAGCCGTTATCGTTACTTTTGTTGTACTGATTCTGAACCCACAAAGTTAAGCATTTTTACCCGATTATTTTAACAAAAAGAGATGAGTAAGTTTACCCAGTTCTTTAGCAACAAAGTTGTGTTTACCGCTACGCTGCTCATTGTGCTGTGCTTGGGCGTGTGGCTCTACTTCTTTATTCGCGAAGGCGAAAAGAAAAACAGCATGGATGCTATGCGCGCTATTCCGGCAGATGCCGCCATAGTGTTGCGTGTAAACGACCTGAATAAACTTACGCGAAAAATGAACTCGGATGGCGAGCTGGCGCAGTTGATGGCTTCGGAGAGTTTGCTTGGAAAAATGCGCGGAACGCTGTCGTACGTAATTGATACGCTGGCGCCAAAAAATGTGGCGGTGGGCGATCTGATACAACAACCGTTGTGGTTTTCAGCACACGTTTTTGGCTCGGAATTGTCGTTTTTATACTCGCTTAACCTCCCCGAAAACCTTTACCTGAGCGATGTGAAGCAAATTGTGGATTTGCTCGCGCATTCAGCTTACGTGCCCAATGAACTATCCTACGATGATGAAAAAATAGTAACCTTTAAACATGCCGACATTGAGGTGTTTCACGCCTCGGTGGTTCGTCGTGTGTTGGTTATAAGCCCTTCGCGCGTGTTGGTGGAAATGGCTATACGCCAAGCTAAGTCACCAGCCTCGCTGGCCGATAATGCCAGCTTTGTGCAAGCCTCGCAAACGGCAGGTGCGCACGTAGATGCTAACCTGTACGTTAACCACCAGCAGCTGCCGCGCATCATGCCGCTGTACTTAAATGCGCCCTACAGCCGTCAGCTGGGTTTTGTAAGCCGTGCAGGCACATTTACGGTGCTGGACGCCGAAATGCGTCATGAGGCTTTGCAGCTCAACGGATTTTTGTTTTTTGATGCCTCGGCACCTTCCTACTTTTCGGTTTTGGCTAAGCAAAAAAGCCAAAAGTTAACCACTTTCGACATGCTTCCACGTTCGGCTGATGCCGCGCTATGCTTGGGAATAACCGATGCCCGCCAGCTGCTGGACGCATACGACGATTTTCGCGAACGCCAGCAAACAGCTGTTGCTGCGCGTCGTGACACATTGGTGCAGCTGAAGAAAAAGGTGGGTGAGAGTGCCGATAAGTTTTTTGTTTCGCTTTACCCTGCCGAGCTGTGCGTAGCGCATGTGCCTATGGTTGGTTTGGTGGAAAAGGATACGCGCTTTATAGTGCTTAAATCGAACAAGATTGATGCTGCGCGCACGGCAATGAAGAACATCGTAGCGAATGCTGCAAAGGCTGAAGATAAGCAGGAAAAAGATTTTGTGAAGAAGGACAACATGAGCAACGGTGAGCCGCTTACCATATACCGCAACCCTGCACAAGGTTTGATTTCTGCTCTGCAGGGCGACCTATTTTCGGCGTGCAACGATGCCTACTTTACCTTTATTGGCGAGTATATAATTTTTGGCTCATCGCAGGTGGCTATGCGCGAATTTGCGCTGGCGGCGCTGCTCAAAAAAACGCTTTCGCAGTCGATTGACTTGAGCGAGTACACCACTTCGGAGTCAAACATGCTCATTTACGTTAATCCCGCTAAGGGCGATGCTTTGGTGCAAAGCCTGATGAAGTCCGATATACAAAAGATGCTCAAAAAATCTCCCTTGGTGGCAGCTTCGCATGGCATGGGATTGCAGCTGCGCATGATGAACGACAAGGTGTACTGCAACGCCTTCTTTAAGGTGGCGCCTAAGGTGGATGAAAAGCAGCAGCGTTCGCAGGGCATGAACTTGGGATTCGAGGTGAAGTTGGACGCGCCTATTGCCGCAGCACCGTGGGTAGTGAAAAATCACAAAAACGGACAAAAAGAAATTTTCGTTCAGGATAAAAACAACACGCTTTACCTGATAGATAATCAAGGTGTGCTGCTGTGGAAAAGGCAAATTGACGAGCCTGTAATGGGACGTGTACAGCAGGTGGATTTTTACCGAAACAACAAGTTGCAGCTGCTGTTTAATACGCGTACTAAAATGTACATGCTCGATAGGTTAGGACGCAATGTGGAGAAATTCCCCATTGCGCTTGCATCGCCCGCGGCGGCTCCCATGGCTGTATTTGACTACGATCGTTCGCGCGATTACCGTTACTTTGTTCCCTGCGAGGATAGAAAAATACGCGCTTACGAGCGCAACGGAAAACCGCTGACGGGCTTCTCTCCCGAGGTGGCATTCTCTACCATAACGCAGTCGCCTATGCACGTTCGCGCGCGTGACAAGGACTACATTGTGGTGGCCGATAACCAGCGTGTGCACATTCTCAACCGCAAGGGTGAGGAGCGTGTGCGTGTAAAAGAGGCAGTACCTGTGGCTGTAACCCGTGGCTTGTATGTGGAGTATGGCCCCAAGGGTGATGCCGTGCGCTTGGTTACTACCGATGCGGAGGGTAATTTGGTGTTTGTATATTTCGATGGTTCGGTGGAGCACACAAAATTGAAGTCAAAATCGAACGAGCATCACTACTTTGACTACGTGAGCAAGGGTGCCAGCAGTACCTATGTAGTAATGGATGACAAGGAGTTGCGTGCCTATGAACCAAGCCTTAAAATGCGCTTCTCGCACTCGTTTAAACGCCCTGTGCGCATGATTCCACAGGTGTTCACACCTATGGCTAATGTTGAAGTTTACAGCGTGTACGTGGAGGATGAGCAAAAGGCTTACCTGCTTAACGGCAATGGTAGCGTGCTTGACAACTTCCCTGTAAAGGCCGTAGCGCCTTTGTTAGTAGATAACTTACGCGACAGCAAAACCTCGTACAGCGTGCTTGCATGCGACGAAAACGGATTCCTGTCGTGCTATAATGTAGCTCAATAAAGTTTTGGAAGCATTAATTACCATACTTCTCATTTTTCTGTTTGTCGGATTTGTTTTTCGGCACCTAGGGAAGTATATTCTGCTATTTTTCGCGCGACGTATGGCTAAGCGTTTTGGAATGGATTTCAACGCTTTTTCGCAAAAGTCGCAGCAACAACAGCAGGCGGAGCAATCCGAATCTACTCCTGAGCAAGTTATTCCCGACAATGTGGGAGAATATGTGGACTTTGAGGAGGTGAAATAAAATTGACTAGAAAACACTAAGAATAATGAACCGCAGCAAATCAATCGTTTGCTGCGGCTTTTTATTTCGTGCATGGCATGGGATATCGTCGTGAGTGAGGATGTTTTTATAATGCACCTGTAATTACATGTAAAGACACCACGGCATCTCGTAATTTTTACCATATTTGTAAAAAAAGGATTTGAAGAAATAAAAACAAATGGAACAGCAAGTAAATTCTAATTATTCTAAAGCAATTCAGTTAATCAAGAGCGCTATACTCAAAAGCCGTTATCGCGCGGCAACATTGGCTAATCGGGAGTTGTTATCTCTTTACTACGGAATTGGAAAATATATTTCAGAAAATAGCCGGAACCATTTTTGGGGTACCAATGCCATTGAAACCATTTCGATACAATTGCAACAGGAGTTGCCCAGATTACGAGGTTTTTCGGATAGTAATCTTCGGAAAATGCGTATATTCTATGAAGAATGGAAAATATTGAATTCAAATTGTTCGCTGTCAGCGAACGAAATTCAGGAAACAGATATTACAACGTCTAACTCAATTCGTCCGTTGTCATCGGACGAAATTCAAACAGATCTTCTAATCACAAATCGTTCGCTATCGGCGAACGATTTACAACATTTTGATTTGCAGCAATTTCTATTAATTGGCTTTACTCATCATTATGAAATAATTGCCAAAACGAGATTATTGGAAGAACGCTTGTTTTATATTAGGCGTTGTGCGGTAGAATTCTGGAGCAAAGAAACATTGCGACATCACCTCAAATGCAATTTATACGCAAAACAGGGAAAACTTCCCAACAATTTCAAAACAACTATTTCCGATATAGATCTCCAAAGAAAAGCGCTGTTGTCATTCAAGGATGAGTATTTATTAGACTATATCAATATAGAATCGCCCGATGATGAACCGGACGAACGTGTGCTGGAAAGCGCGATAGTGGCTAACATTCGGAAGTTCATCATGTCGCTTGGAAAAGATTTTTCCTTTATCGGGAATCAATATCGGTTAATTGTAGAAGAGCAGGAATATTTCATCGATTTACTCTTTTTCAATCGCCAGCTGCAATGCTTGGTTGCCATTGAACTAAAACGTGGTGATTTTAAACCCGAATACTTGGGAAAAATGAATTTCTACCTTTCAGCTTTAGACGATTTAGTCCGCCTACAGCACGAAAACCGCTCCATTGGCATTATTCTTTGTAAATCGCAAAAACAAAATATTGTAGAATACGCTTTTCGCGATATGACAAAACCTATGGGTGTATCTACTTACAAGGTTGCTACAGAACTTCCCGATGAGTATAAGAATATCTTGCCCGATGCGGAGCAGTTAAGGCAATTATTATAAAGAATCTAATTAGGAAATAGAGAAAATAATAGAGCAAATGGTGTGAAGACTATATGGATTGACAGAAGAGGAAATTAAAATAATTGAGACTAAATACTAATGCTAGAAAAGAAAGAATATCAAGGATATTTTTACACGCCTGAAACACCGGATAAAAAGATTTCAGGTATTCTGTATTTTTATCCAAACGAGAAAATAAGACTTGAGCTAATTGGAGGCTGTTTGTCCGGTGAAGGCATTAGCTTTTTTTGTAGGCAAAAGGATTTACAAGCAATTTTTGGTGTAGTTAAAACTGAAAGTGGTACATCGAATGTGACGCTTTTCGATTGTTATGGTTCAGGGGGCAAAAGTTATAATAACTCGCAGAATTGCGAGATTTGTTTGACAAACTACACTTGTAGTTATTTATTGATAGGAAAACATTTAGCAGACAAAGGAGATAAGGTTTTCAATAAAATCAGAGTTTCGTTTCCATGTTTTAATGATTGGTATAGGGACAATAACATTCAGTTTGATTGCGAAGATAATTTTACCGCGACATTCAAAACAACTAATGGTCATAGAAGTCCAAAGAAAATCCAATTAAATGAAAAAGAATTTTTAATTGTAAATGGATATTCAAGTTATTACGATCTTAACCGTCATGAAAAATGTCTGTATGAAAGATCTTACATTGAATTAGAAAATACAGACAAATCAAAACTATTTGATCTATTGGTTAACATTGGCTGGTTTAAGGATTTTTATTCTTTTGCTGCAATGACAGCGATGCCATTTTTAGAAATTTATCTTTATGATAATGATGATAGCGAGGTTATAGATGATATTCCTTATCCTAATCCAGTGATGTTATTTTTTGTTACAGAAGAAAAAAATGAGAACAAGGATAAATTTTCGTGTCATCATTTTTTGTTTGATTTTCAAAAAATTGAAAGGAACTTTGGAACAATAATGCAAAACTGGTACGAAAAGAAAGAAAGTGGTGAGCCAATAATACAACAACTAATATCAGGAGTAACATATCATAGGTTTATTAAAAGTTCAGATTTTCTTATCGTTATTCAAGCAGTAGAGGGTTATTATATTCGATTTGAAAAAGATATTAAATTAAGAGAATTACTATCAAAGCTCTATGATAAATTCAATGATGTTCAGGTGGTTGTAAATAATAAACCCGATTTAAACCAAGTAATAGATTCGCGTGATTATTATTCACATATTTTACCTGAAGGGAAAAAGCAAAATGTATGCAAAGGGTTTGAACTATATGGCTTAGCCGAAAAATTAAAACCTTTACTTATAGCTTGTATATTGACATTGATAGGTTTTGAAAACAAAGAAATAGATGAGTTATTGCACAATTATTATCAGTGGAATCGTAATAAGTTTGTTGAAGTAAAATGACCGAATTTTTCCAGTCGTGGGCCTACCTTGGGCTTTTTCTCGGCTCATTTTTGGCAGCTACCGTGGTTCCCTTTAGCTCCGACGCGCTACTCTTGGCCGCGTTGGCAGGTGGCTCAAATCCTGTAACGGCGGTGCTTGTGGCTACAGCGGGCAACTGGCTTGGCGGTCTTTCGTC
Source organism: Bacteroidales bacterium (assembly GCA_031553765.1). Classification (GTDB taxonomy): domain Bacteria; phylum Bacteroidota; class Bacteroidia; order Bacteroidales; family UBA932; genus JAITMY01. The sequence continues at coordinate 241,058 of JAVBKY010000003.1, read as the reverse complement.
GTACTGGTTGGGGTGGCTGGGTAAGCTGGAGTGGATAGAAAAATGGTTTAAGGTGAGCCACGAGAAGCTGGAAAAGCAGCGAGCCACCATTAATAAATACGGCAGCTTAATGGCTTTTTTTGCATGGCTTCCCGGTATAGGCGATGTGCTTGCCATTGCGTTGGGTTTCTACAAAATTGATTTCAAAAAATCGGCGCTATTCATGCTCATAGGTAAAGCCGCGCGCTTTGTAATGTGGGCATTTGTTTTTTACTATGCCAAGGAATTTTTGGAGGCATTTATGCAAAAATAAAACGGTGATACTTCCGTACCACCGTTTGTATTATTTGCAATCTGAAACCAGAAATTGAACCCTATTCTTTTCCTCCCTTCTCGCCCACAAACTTCTGCTCCTCGTTTTTAAACATTACGTTGAACGTAGTGAGGCTGCCGTAAATGCGGGTAATGTACTGCTGCATTTCAATCTTATCCTCGTCGGTAAGCTTGTTGTGCGCGTTGATTTTTTGCTCCAGCACGCGTAGGCGGTCACGCAGCATTACTATTTTGTGAAAGAAAGTTTCAAGCGGAATTTCTTTCTCCTTAAGCGAGGTGTCGCTGGGAAAAAGCACCATGCGGCCACCGTTCCAGCGCTGCGCCATTTCCACCTTCTCGGTAATATCGCTAAAACGGTTTAGAATTTTGACTAGACCCTTCTCAATCTTCTCAAAAGTGGCCATATCTGATGGCGTCTCCACGGCATCTACCACCTTTAGGTCTTGGTAGTCACGACCAATGATTTTGGTACCGTTTTCCCAAAACGTAATTTCGTAAGCGTCGGTACGTACTTGTATTACCACCCCTTTTCCAAACTGGGGGTGCTCCACGCGCGATCCAATTCCTAATACCTCTCCCATGTGACCTACTTTACCAGCTGTGTGCGGATTTTCTCAATTGCACTGCTGATTTCAATGGCTTGCGCCTCGGTAACTGTATCCTTTACGTTGCTGTACAAGTTGATAATAGGCTCAAGTAGTGCACGCAATTTTGCTACTTCTGCCGATCCGTTTTGTTCGTCAAGAACACTTACAAGGGTAGAAAGTGATGACTTTTGATTGGCTACAATTTGAAGCATATCGGCGTTGCGCACGCTGGTGGTGGCTACCATACTGGTAAGGTACAAGCCTTCAACCCAGGTGCCCACAAGCACCATTACCGAAATGTCGTCCTTGCCATTGTTGATAAGGAAAGCGTACGTATCATGGAATGATTGTGAGATGATATTAATAAGCGAGTCCTTATTGTCGATATTGTTCTCTACCTTACGTGCCAACTCGGTATTGAAGTTGGTTGAAACATTGAGTTCATCCACTAACTTTCTCAGTACCTTCATGTAATCCATGGTTTCCTGCTTCATGTTGTAGGTGGTAACGTAGGCCAAGTCGGCGCCATAAATACCCATGCTGATAGCCTTATCGGCTTCGGTTAAGTAGTTCTCCACCTTATCGGCGGGGTTGGTAATGCCAATAACGTATGCTGCTCCTGAGCGGTTGATAAGGTTGGTTACCTCGTATGCAGTGGGAATAGGATACTTAATCACAGCGTCGGTTAGCTGCTCTACGGTACCTACCACTTTCTTCTTATTTGACCTGTTTCCGCAGCCTGCAGAAAAGAGCATAGCGGCTACCAATATGGTGGAACCGAGGGCAATAGTCAACTTTTTTGTGTTCATGGCGTGTTATTTGTTTTTAGAATTATCGGGACAGGGTAATTAATAAACCTTAAAAGTAGAAAAAAGAATGATACTCCCCAAAAATAACGGTCAAAATTACGTATTTTTGTAAAATGTTACATCATTTTTTGAAAAAGAAGATTCTCCTTTCATTGCTGGGTGTTGCTTTTATTTCTGTTGGCTGTGAGAAGGAGTATGAATGTCCTATCCCCAATATTGAGAGGTTTGAGTTTTCGGTAATCATGCCCTCGTATGAATTCCCTGCGGTAAAGACTATGTCGAATTATGGCTATAAAAAGCATGGCGTAGTGGTATTCAGGTATAACAGCTACGATAACGAGGTGTTTGCTTTTGATGCTACTTGTCCCGACAGCGAGGAGTGTATGGAGTCAACTAAAGGTTATATAGTGCACGATGGTTTGGGTTACGGTGTATGCCAGCGTTGCAATTCGCGCTATCACTTGACTGATGGGAGGCATTCAAGCAAAAAGATAATGCTGCGCCCATACAACGTAGAAAAGATATCCACGGAGTTCTATAGGGTGCACAACCGGTATTAGTCGGTATTTGTTGAGTAGTAAATTAGAGAAATGCAGCATATAATTCAGCTTTTGCCTGATAGCGTAGCCAACCAAATTGCGGCGGGAGAGGTAGTGCAGCGGCCGGCTTCAGTAGTGAAGGAGTTGGTGGAGAATGCCATTGACGCGGGCGCAAAAGCCGTAAGCATAATTATCAAGGATGCTGGGCGCACGCTGGTACAGGTGGTGGACAACGGTAGTGGTATGAGCGAGGTGGATGCACGCCTGGCGTTTGAGCGTCATGCTACCTCCAAAATTCGCGCAGCGAGCGATTTATTCAACTTGCACACCTTTGGTTTTAGGGGTGAAGCGTTGGCCTCCATTGTGTCTATTGCCGAGGTGGAGGTGAAAACGCGCACCGCCGATAATGAGGTGGGCACCCGATTAGTGATTAACGGTTCGGAGGTGAAAACGCAGGAGTCAACCAGTTGTCCTGTGGGTACTTCTATTGCGGTAAAAAATTTGTTTTATAATGTTCCCGCGCGTCGTAAATTTTTGAAAACCGATGCTACCGAGTTTCGTCATATTGAAAACGAGCTGAAGCGCGTAGCCCTTTGCCACCCAGAGGTGGCGCTTACGCTGTACAAGGATGGTGATAAGGTATTTGACCTGCTGGCCACGGGGCTAAAGCAGCGTATAGTGGCGCTATTTGGTACCGTAAAAGGCACCAAGGGCTTGATAGATGTGGAGGTGAAAACGCAGGTGGTGCAGCTAAGCGGTTTTGTTACCATTCCCGAAAATGCCACCAAGGATCAGGATAAGCAGTACCTGTTTGTGAACGGACGATATTTTCAGAGCAGCTACTTCCGCAGCGCTGTGCTGCGTGCCTACGAGCAGCTGCTTCCGCAAGGTGCCTACCCGTCCTACTTCATTTACATGGAGGTTGACCCCGCCAAAATAGACGTGAACATTCATCCTACAAAAACCGAAATTAAGTTTGAGGATGAGCAGGTAATTTGGCAAATAGTACATGCCGCCGTGCGCGAATCTATTGGCAAGTATGCGCTGGCGCCCACGTTGGATTTTGAAACATCGGGTACGGTAAATATTCCCGTGTTGCGCCCTGATACGGTGGCCACGCAGCCACAAATAGCGGTTGACCCTGGCTACAATCCTTTTAATGAAGGAGGGCAGACAATATCGCACAAAAAGGCATCGCAAGGCCCGCGCGACTGGCAAAAGCTGTACGACGATATCACGGCAAAAGACCATCCGTTTTTCCGTGGAGATGCTGCAGAGGAGAGTGTGATTATTTCCTCAAGAATAAATGCTGATGTAGAGGCTCAGCCTATAATTTCGGCTGCGTCGCAGAGTAAGTTTTTCCAACTTAAGGCAAAATATATTCTCACTCCGGCCAAGTCGGGATTGATGATGATAGACCAAGCACGCGCGCATCGTCGTGTGCTGTATGAGCAGCTGCTGCAGCAGGTGGAAGGTTCGACGCCGTCGCAGCAGGAGCTATTTCCGCAAAGCGTACAGCTATCGCCGGCTGACCATGCGCTTTTGTTGAGCGTGCAGGAAGACTTACTGCACATGGGTTTGGATGTGCGCGATTTTGGAGGTCATAGCGTAGTGGTGCAGGCTATGCCTGCCGCTGCGGTGGAAAAAAACCCGAAGGCTATGGTGGAGGAGTTGGTGGCACTACTTAGGGCGGAGGAGAAATCGCTGCACGATAGCCACCGCCATGTGCTGGCGGCGAGCATGGCGGAAAGCATGGCTATTAGCGCGGGTAAAATGCTAAACGAGGACGAAATGCAGAGCTTGGTAACGCAGTTGTTTGCTTGCTACTCACCCGACATTTGCCCCAATGGCAAGCCCACCATGAACATTGTAAGCATTGACGAAATTGACAAACGATTTTTGAAGTAAAGAAAGAAATGCGAAACATTACTCCAACCGTAAAAATACTGATAATAATCAACGTGGCGTTGCTGCTGCTCACAACTCTCTTTGAGCGTGTGGGTATTAACTTGGTGCAATATTTGGCGTTGTACTATCCGGGGTCGAATTTTTTCATGCCGCACCAGTTCATTACGCACCTGTTTATGCATGGTGGTTGGATGCATCTGTTTTTTAATATGTATGCGCTGTGGATGTTCGGAAGTACGCTGGAGCAGGTGTGGGGGCCAAAACGCTTTTTGGTGTACTACTTCGTAACCGGATTGGGTGCTGCTGCGTTGCATACGTTTGTAAACTGGATTGAAATTTCGCGGGTGGTGCAGGCTGCAAACGGCGTACTCAATACACTTACGCCAGATACGTTTATGGCGTTTATCAACGACTACTTTTTAGGTAGGGTAAATCTTGATGCGATAGATAGCTTTGTTAGTAATTGGGAAGCTGTTGGCAATAGTCCCACGCTGGTGTCGCAGGCCGAGGGGATAGTGCACAGCTTGGTAAACGGCATGATGAATATTCCTACCGTGGGTGCGAGTGGCGCCATATTCGGTGTGCTATTAGCATTTGGCATGTTGTTCCCCAATACGCAGCTTATGCTGCTGTTTCCGCCCATGCCCATTAAAGCAAAGTGGTTTGTACTTGGCTACGGTGTGATAGAACTGGCGCTTGGTTTTTACAATCCCGGCAGCAACGTGGCTCACTTTGCACACGTGGGTGGTATGCTCTTCGGATTTCTACTTATTAAGTACTGGCAAAAAAAATCTAACCATTTTTATTAATGCACAAGGGGCAGCGGATAGTATAGACAATCTCATTATCCGTTGTTCGCTATCTATTGTTTATCGATTTGCGTCATTTTACTCACATTATTCTTCTTGCAGCAAATATTGTGCTGGCGATAGCCTTGTGCTTGTCATGCCTATCGGCGTATGTTAGCCCCGCGCAGGTGTGGTGGCTATCGTTTTTCGGACTGGTGTTTGCTCCATTAGTGGTGACTAACGTGGTATTTGCGGTGCTGTGGCTGGTGCTTGGTAAGTGGAAAGATTTATTGTTGCCCGTGGCAGTCATAGCGCTCAGCTTGTGTTTTATATTGGCGTTTATTCGCTGCCCCTTCGGCAAAAAAGAGGAGGTAAAAAGTAACTTCACACAAGTAAAGGTGCTTAGCTATAACGTCAATTTTTTTGGACTGAAAGCTAGCTATCGTGACTCGTCAACTTATGCACGTATGGCTGCGTTTGTAACGCACGAAAAGTTTGATGTGGCATGTATGCAGGAGTTTTACATGCACAATAGGGTGTGGAGTGAGCAAGAGTTTGTGCAAAAGATGCAACACCTACCATATCGATACATCCACTATAACGTAAGGAATAAAAACAACCGTTTAGGTCTTGCTACTTTTAGTCGTTACCCCATTATAGGTAAGGGGGACATTGTTTTTTCCAACACAACCAATGGTGCCATTTTTGTTGACATTGCTTTTCCTTTTGATACTATTCGATTCTACAATGTCCATTTGCAGTCGGTACGACTTGGTGATAGGGAGCGCGATGTGCTAATGGATGAAAATTTTTTCCTTGACCCCAAAAAGGATAAGCGCAAGGTACTTGAAAGTGTTTCGTGGAAGCTTAAAGCAGCCTTTGTGCGGCGTGCTCAGCAGGTGGATGCAGTGGCTGAGCACATGAAGCGGTCACCCTATGCCGTGGTAGTATGCGGTGATTTCAACGATACTCCCGTATCGTATGCTTACCATACGATGCGAGGTAATTTGCGCGATGGATTTATGGATGCTGGACGAGGTATGATGTCTACCTATTCCAGTATAATACCATCGTTTAGAATAGATTATATACTCTATGATGAGCGTTTTCGTGCAAATGCATATTACTGCCCCGACATAACTTACTCCGATCATTACCCCTTAGTTACTCGCTTACGGCTTATCGGTAAATAGTTAGAATGTGCTCTATTTTGCATTTGAGTTATACTTGCGCAATTGCTCATTTTACGCTACCTTTGTTGCTCTTTAGTCACCAAAAACACTATGGCAAAAGCATCGGGAGATAATCCCTACACCTCGCGCCGCCTGCGCAACTCTTACGTCTCAACGATAGTGAGTATTACGCTTGTGCTGTTTATGCTAGGGCTTATGGGCTTACTGCTGCTCAATGCTAACCGCTTGTCGCGCTACGTAAAGGAGAACATTGGTTTCTCCGTAGTGCTGCAGGATAATGCTTCTGAGGCTGATATTGCATGGGTGCGCAAGCAACTTGATGTGGCGCCCTACGTGCGCGAAACGAAGTTCATATCCAAGGATGATGCAGCGCGCGAACTGAGCGAAATGTTAGGTGAGGATTTTGTTTCGTTTTTGGGTTATAATCCCTTACCCGTTTCCATTGAGGCTAAGCTGCGCTACGACTACGCCAATAACGACAGTATTGCTGTTATTGAAAGTGAGCTGCGCGAGTTTAAGCAGGTAAAGGAAGTGTCGTACCAAAAATCGCTGATTGGTATGATGAATGAAAACATCAATAAAATTAGCGCTATTCTACTGCTCTTTAGCGCCCTATTGCTATTCGTTTCGCTTGCGCAAATCAATAACACCATTCGCCTGTCCATTTACTCGCGCCGCTTTCTTATCAATACTATGAAGTTGGTGGGTGCTACGCGCGGATTTGTCATTAAGCCCTTTGTGGCAAAAAGTGCGTTGCACGGTATTATCTCAGCCATTGTTGCCTTGGCGCTACTTTGCGGTTTGTTTTATGCCGCCCGCAATCAGCTGGGTACCGAAATGATGCACCTGATTACTCCGGAGGTTATGGGTATTCTTTTTCTGTGCATATTGGGGGTGGGTATTGCAGTTAGCGCTCTTTCTACCTACCTTGCTGTCAACAGATTCTTAGATATGAAAACCGACGAGCTGTACTACTAAAACAGCTCAACACCTAAGCAAATTCAACAGTTCAACAATAACATTATGGCAAAAGAAACAAAAAAACTAGACGCCAAAAACGCCGATAAGGCGAAGGCAACCTTTGCCCTTGGACCACAAAACTACAAGCTGATGCTTATTGGTTTTGGCATTATTGTGCTTGGCTTTATACTTATGGCTGGCGGAAAATCATCCGATCCTAACGTATTTAACGGTGATGAGTTATATAGTTTTCGTCGCATAACGCTGGCACCTATTGTGGTAATGGCGGGATTTATATTCGAGATTTACGCCATTATGAAAAAATCAAAATAGTTTAAAGTTCGCAAAGTTGAAAGTCCATGAAGCACACTCGCTATGTGTGTGGGGACTTTAAACTTTATAGACTTTATAAACTTTATAAACTTTTATGGATATTCTTCAAACCATTATCATAGCCATTGTTGAGGGGCTCACGGAGTTTTTACCTGTATCGTCCACCGGGCATATGATACTTACGCAAAGCCTGTTAGGGGTGGAAAGCACTCCGTTTGTAAAGGCTTTTACCGTTAACATTCAGCTGGGAGCTATACTGTCGGTACTGGTGCTGTACTGGAAGCGTTTTTTTCAAACCTTCGACTTCTATCTTAAGCTGTTTGTAGCGTTTATTCCCGCTGCCATTATCGGTTTCTTTTTGGGCGATTACATCGACATGTTACTCGAAAGTGTGTTTACCGTAGCACTTATGCTGGTGTTGGGCGGTATAGTGATGCTATTTGTGGATAAATGGTTTAACAAGCCGGACGAAAATCAGAGCATTGACAACAAGCGCGCGTTCAAGATTGGTCTTGCGCAGTGCATAGCTATGATACCTGGTGTGTCGCGCTCTGCCGCAAGTATTGTGGGTGGTATGGCTACGGGCTTGACTCGCAAAGCTGCCGCCGAATTCTCTTTCTTTCTTGCTGTGCCTACCATGTTTGCCGCTTCGGGGTACAAGCTGCTTAAGGATTACAAGGTGCTATTTGCCGAAGAGAGCGTGAAGGAAAACCTCATGTTGCTTGGTATTGGTAACCTTGTGGCATTCATAGTAGGGGTGTTAGCTATCCGCTTTTTTATAGGCGTGCTCACGCGCTACGGCTTTAAAGCCTTTGGTTGGTATCGTATCATTGTTGGTGCTGTAATACTGGTGCTGATGGCGTGTGGTGTGAATTTGACGATAATGTAAGCGACTTCGTATTTTACATAAGTTAAGCGGAATTACAAATTCCGCTTTTATTTTTAGTCTGAATTTTGAGCAACATTGAATCAAAAATACTTGTTCTTGACAAGCCCTACGGCTGGTCGTCGTTTGATGCCATACGTTACGTGCAGCGAGTGATAAGGCAAAAAACGGGCGAGAAAAAGTTTAAGATAGGCCATGCGGGTACGCTTGACCCGTTGGCTACAGGTGTGCTAATTATTTGCATAGGCAAGGCCACTAAACAGGCCGAGACGTTGCAGGCCGAACAAAAGGAGTACGTGGCCGAGGTGTGCTTTGGTGCTACTACCGCATCCTTTGATTTGGAAACAGAGGTGGTGCCAACACCAAATGTTCCTGCAGTAGGCCGTGAGCAGCTAGAAGCACTGCTACAAAGTATGCTGGGTGAGCAGCTGCAAATGCCGCCGCATTTCTCGGCCAAGCAGGTAGATGGGCAGCGCGCCTACGTTATGGCGCGTCAAGGAGTAGAGATAGCTATAAGGCCCTCGTGGGTAAATTTTTATAAGCTTGAACTTCAGGAGTTTGAATATCCTTATGCGAAAATATTAATTCGTTGTAGTAAGGGTACTTACATTCGCTCCTTTGCCAATGACTTAGGGAAAGCCTTAGGTTGTGGTGCTTACCTTTGTGGGTTGAGGCGTACAGGTAGTGGGAATTTCTCAATTACTCAAAGTGTTAATGTAGAGTCAATTAATGATATTTTGTAAGCCGAATCTTAATTTTATTTGCGAATTTTAACGCTTAAGCTGCTATTTATCACCATCTTTTCTCGCCTTTCAGCTTCCCCGTTACAACACTTGACAAAATAATTTTTGTTAAAAAGTGAAACAAAAACGCTTTTTACGCGTATAAGTATTGTCGTTTTTGTAACTTCGTGCCCTCTTCGCAGAAATTTAACTTCTTGAAATAGAGATTATCGCAAATATTTACCAAATCACGTTTTTATCATGAAGCTCTCGCAGTATAAGTTCGCGCTGTCGCCTGATTTAATAGCCAAATTCCCCACTCCCAACCGCGACGAATCGCGCCTTTTGGTGCTTCATAAAAAAACAGGTAAAATTGAGCATAAGGTTTTTAAGGATGTGCTCAGCTACTTCAACGAGGGTGATGCCATGGTATTCAACAACACCAAGGTTTTTCCTGCTCGCCTCTACGGAAACAAAGAAAAAACCGGTGCTCAAATTGAAATTTTCCTACTACGCGAGCTCAACCGTGAGCAACGCTTGTGGGATGTATTAGTGGATCCTGCCCGTAAAATTCGTATAGGCAACAAGCTTTATTTTGGCGATGACGATTTGGTGGCAGAGGTGATTGACAATACCACCTCGCGTGGTCGTACATTGCGCTTTTTGTTCGATGGCGATCACGATAAGTTTAAAAAGTTGCTTTACAAGTTGGGCGAAACTCCCATTCCACGTTGGGTACGCCGTGAAGTGGTGCCGGAGGATGCCGAGCGTTACCAAACTATTTACGCAAAGCACGAGGGTGCTGTGGCGGCTCCGTTTGCAGGCTTGCACTTCAGCCGCGAGCTGATGAAGCGGTTGGAGATAAAGGGAATCAACTTTGCCGAGATTACGCTGCACTTAGGTTTGGGTAGCTTCCGCATTATTGATGTGGAGGATTTGACCAAGCACAAAATGGATTCGGAGCAAGTTGATATTACCGAAGAAGCCGCTAAGGTGGTTAACGCTGCTAAGATGGCCAAGAGGAATGTGTGTGCTGTGGGAACTACGGTATTCCGCGCGTTGGAAACCAACGTAACTACGCTCAACACCATTAACCCCTACAACGGTTGGACTAACAAGTTCATTTTCCCACCTTACGATGTGGCTGTGCCTACGCACCTTATCACCAACTTCCACCTGCCGTACTCTACGCTACTTATGATGGTATCGGCATTCTCGGGCTACGAGCTCATTATGGATACCTACCAAAAGGCCATGAAGGAGAAGTACCGCTTTGGTAGCTATGGGGATGCGATGTTAATAATGGACTAAGTCAATTGAAAGTGGAGAATTGAAAATTGAAAATGAAAGAGCCGCAACTTATTTAAGTTGCGGCTCTTTCATTTGGAGTGTATTTTAATTTTCAATTTTCAATTGCTTTTAAGCTGAGGTCAAGGCTCTTTATCTGGTGGGTGAGTGCGCCCACCGAGATGTAGTCCACACCACACTCGGCATACTGGCGTAGCGTTTCGAGCGTAATGCCGCCCGATGATTCTATTTCGTATTTTCCGCCAATCATTTCAACCGCCTTGCGCGTATTTTCAACTGAGAAGTTGTCGAGCATAATGCGATGTACACCGCCTAACGCAAGCACCTTTTCAATATCTTCCAGCGAGCGTACTTCTACCTCAATTTGTAAATCGCGACCTGTTTTTTTGAGGTAATCCTGCGCGTTTTTTACCGCTTGCGTAATGCCGCCCGAAAAATCCACATGGTTATCCTTAATCAGAATCATGTCGTACAGCCCCATACGGTGGTTACCGCCGCCGCCGAGAGTTACCGCCATTTTTTCGAGCACGCGCATGCCCGGCGTGGTTTTACGCGTGTCAATTACCTTTGTTTTTAGTCCATCCAAAGCAGCTGTATAGGTGGCGGTTTGCGTGGCCACACCACTCATGCGTTGCATGAAGTTTAGTACCAGGCGCTCGGCTTGTAGCAGTGAAATAACTTTACCTGTAACGTAAAAAACTATATCGCCTACTTTTACGCGCGAACCATCTTTTATACGCTGGTCAAATATGATGCTGCTATCTAACTTTTGTAGAATACGTTTGGCAATTTCCACTCCGGCAATTACGCCGGGCTGCTTTACCAGCAGCTGCATTTTGCCTGCGGCATCGTGCGGAATACAGGCGAGCGAGGTGTGGTCGCCATCGCCAATATCCTCACGAATGGAGAGGTCGATAATATCGTCGATAAATTGGTTGGTGTTAATCGTCATTTTCTATGCGTAGTTGTTGAATAGTGTAATCTTTTCCATTTACTTGTAAGAAAATGGTGGTGCGGAAACGCCCGTTGGCAGTAACAAGCAGGCCAATGCCGTAGTGCTTATCGTTTTTTCCACCTACGTGAAGGGTAGAGTAGGAGTTGGGTTTATGCCCGTCAAAGAATTTTTTGAGCAACTCTGATGCTTGTGCAGCAGGGTACGTTTTCTCAACGTCGGGGAGCAGCATTTCCACAGAAGAGTCGAAATGCTCCGTAAGTTTTTCGATGTTAGCCGTTTTGATGTTGGCCGATATTTCCTGAAAAATACTAACCACCACGTTGGGGTTGGCTGCCGTTGCGTTGTATCCGAAGGCTAACGCTAATGCCACGAAAAATAGCTTTATATTTGCTGAGATTTTCATGGGAGTGAAAATGTTGTTGTACAAAGATAGCATTTTTTGAGAAAAGGTGATAACATAGCCGTCATTGCGAGGACGAGGAACGAGGACGTGGCAATCTCATGCCATGATTGGGAGATTGCTTCGTCGTACCTCCTCGCAATGACGCTAGATGTAACGGATTATGAAGCTAATTCTTCTTTTTGTAGGAAAAACCGATAAGGGCTACTTGCCCGATGCTGTGGACATATATGTTGATCGCTTGAAGCACTATGCAAGCGTGGAGGTGCGTGTTATTCCCGAGTTGAAGAACGCGAAAAGTCTGAGCGAAGGGCAGCAAAAGGAGCGTGAGGGTGAGCTGATTTTATCGGCAACGGAGGAGGGCGAGTTGTGGTTGCTTGATGAGCGTGGCAAGGAGTTTTCTTCGGAGGAGTTTTCTTCTTTTTTGGAAAAGAAGTTGCAGGGTAGTGCTAAGGCGTTAACCTTTGTAGTCGGCGGACCATATGGTTTTTCGGGAGATGTATATAAGCGTGCCGCGGGTAAGATTTCGCTTTCGCGCATGACCTTTTCTCACCAAATGGTGCGGCTCTTTTTTGCGGAGCAGCTGTACAGGGCTTTTACTATAATGAAGGGTGAACCGTACCACCATAAATAATTGACAATTTACAATTGATAATTGACAATTTAAAATACAAGTTTCAATCGAAGCGTCATTGCGAGGAGGAACGACGAAGCAATCTCTTTAGGGGGTTGGGGGTATTCGTTGCATTGCTTCTCCTCTCCCTTACCTCCCGCGCTCAGTACGTCAACAACGGTACCGACCCTGCCTCGGCTACGTGGAGCCACGTTACCAACCAACATTTCGACGTTATTTTTCCCGATAGCATTCGCGCACAGGGTGAACATTTTATGCGCTTGCTCAACAAGGTATATGTGCCAACATCGGCTGACATGAACTACCAACCGCGCCGCATACCTGTGATTATGCACCCGTACAACTTGCAAAGCAATGGCATGGTGGTGTGGGCACCAAGCCGCATGGAGATTATTACCACGGCACCAAGTGATGGCTATGGGCAACCGTGGCTGGAGCAGCTGGCGTTGCACGAGTTTAGGCATGTGGTGCAAACGGATATGATGAACCGTGGATTCACGCATGGGTTGTACTACCTGTTGGGTGAGCAGGCGGTGGCTTTTCCTTCGGCGCTCATTCAACCGTGGGTGTTTGAGGGCGATGCGGTAGGTAACGAAACCGCGCTATCGTACACGGGTCGCGGACGTATGCCGTCGTTTAGCATGGGGCTGCGCACCATTTCGCTTAGCAGACAAAAGTACAGCTACGATAAGTATATGCTGGGTTCATACAGGGACTATATTCCTAACCGCTACGAGTATGGCTACCAAATGACGAGCTACGGTAAGTACAAATATGGTGCCGATTTATGGGGTAAGGTGTATCGTTATACGGGTAACTATCCTTTCTTGATTTTTACCCAATCGCTGGCTACAAAAAAGTATACGGGCAAAAATTCGATCAACTTCCATAAGGAGGCAAAGCTGTTTTTGGATTCCATGTGGCAAGCACAGCTACCGCGTCACACGGATAATCCCCAGCCGTTGGCAAAAGATAAAAAGTTCAGCTGCGATAATTTTGTTGACTACAGCGGACTAACTATTTTGGATGATGGTAGCATGTTTGCTGTGCGCAGCACGCTATCGCGTACGCCCATGCTGGTGAGGATTGAGCCGGATGCCACAACGAAGAAGGTAGCTATGTTGGGGAGTATGAGCAGCCAGCTGGCGGGTGGTAAAACGGCTATTTTTTGGACAGAATACTCTCCCGATTTGCGTTGGGAGCAAAAGAACTTTTCGGAGTTGTGGCGCTACAGCTCGCTTCGTAACAAGGTGGAACTTCTAACGGATAGAACTTCCTATTTTACTCCTGCCGTAAGCGATGAAGGACGAGTGGTGGTGTGCGAAAAGTTTGTGTCGGGTGAGCAGGCGGTTGTTTTACTCAATAGTAAGTATGAAAAATCAGAGGAAATTTTGCACCTAACCTTGGGTACAAGCGTGAATGATTTGACGTGGGTAGATACGGAAAACTTGGCGGTGCTGCTCACTTCAGCGCAAGGTGTGAGCATTGAGGTGGTGAACGTGCGGACTAAAAACGTAGAGAATTTGCTGCCGCATACTTATGCCGAAGTGCTATCGCTGTATGCGGAGGGTGGAAAAATATTTTTCAGCACGGGCTATGATGGAGTGAGCAATATTTACGCGTTGGATGCCAAAAGTAAGGAGGTGCATAAGCTCACGCATGCCCGCTATGGGGCTTTTGACCCGCAGCTAAGCGCAGATAGCGCCAGCCTTCTTTACATCACTTACGATGTGAAGGGTGGCAAGCCTGTTACGCAATCCATGGATAGCCTACGCTGGGAGGCAACGGCATTTGACGCTCCCTATCAGCTGCCACTTGCCGAAGCCATAGCAGAGCAGGAGCATTGGGTGCTTGATACCGCAAAACTTGACACTACGCCGCTGGAAGTGAAAAAGTATAGTAAGCTGGCACATCTGTTTCGACTCCATAGCTGGGCGCCATTTTCTTTTTCGTCGAGCGAACTGATGAGTGGCGACTTTTCGTCAATGGCGGTAGGGGTTACGCTTATGTCGCAAAACAACCTGAGTTCGATGGTAACCAGCTTGGGTTACGCCTACCAAAACGGATTTAATTCGGTCAATGCTTCGGTGAACTATACGGGATTTTACCCGGTGTTTAGCTTAAGTGGTAGCTATGGCACGCGTTACCAGCGCGTGTATGATTACGCGCAGCGCACTTATTATGAAAGCGATAATTACTATGGAGAGTTGCGTGCTATAGCATACGTTCCGTTGAATTTTAGCTACGAAAATTTGATAATAAGTTTGGTGCCCTCACTACAATACTCGCTATATAGCGATAGGTACAGGTTTGATGCAGATGAGGATTTTCGCTATGAGCAGGCGGTGTCGGTGGGCATTTCGCACTCGCTATATACGCGGATGGCGGTGCGCGATATCAATCCTCGTTGGGGGTATCGTATTAGCGCCTCTGTGCTTAGCGCGCCGTTTATTAATATTTCCAATAAAACCAACGGAGTAGCACAGCAATCAACCATTCAAGCTAATGTTTACCTGCCGGGTGTTTTGTGCAACCATAGCGTGAAGTTATATGGTGGTATTGAGTACCAGCGTTGGCCACCTATGTATGCTACCCGCTTGCAGCTGCCGCGTGGTGGTGCGCCCGAACTCGATGGCTGGGCCTTTGGAAATGCCGTTTCGTTATCGGCTAACTATGCGCTTCCGCTGTGGTATCCCGACCTTTCGCTTGGACTGCCAGCCTACATTAAGCGCATTCGCACCAACATATTTTATGATGCTTTCCTATTTGATAGCTACAATAAGCATGTAAACAGCGCGGGTTATGAGGCGATTTTTGATGCTAATATTCTTCGTTTTTCCTCCTTTACCGCCAGTCTTGGTTGGCGACAATCCTTTGTAAACTCTTCGTATGAAGGGAAGTATAATAAGGTTGAGTTTCTGCTGAGTATCAACTACTAGTTTTTCGTAGATAAATAATCGGCGTTGGTTGAATATCCTTTCTAATACGCTTGTTCACGGCTAATTTTACGTTCCGAAAAAATAAGCCGAATGAAACGAGCGTTACTACTTTTTATTTTTCTCACACAAATTGTTGTTGCCAACGCGCAAACGGTGGGTGGTTTGAAGTTAAACCACGACTACCGTGGAAAGTTGGACGAGATACTGGAGCAAATGAGTCGCGAAATGAAGATTCGCTTCATTTTCGATAAGGAAACCATGTCGAAGTATCCCACATCCGTCACTACCTACGAAGAAAAAACGATAAACGGCATGCTGAAAATGTTTGCCAAATCGTGGGATATGGTGTACCTCATTAGCGAGGACGGCTACATTTACATTGCCAAGGATAAGGTGCAGCTGGAGGCGTTGCAGGGGCACAACATTAAGAAAAATACCGAGGTGGTGGAAACCAAAAAAGTGGCGCGCAGCTCGCTGCAACCCGCCAAGCGCAACTTTACCCTTACGGGGATAATTGCCGACGTGGAAACCGGTGAGCGCATACCCTACGCTACGGTGCAGGTGCTGGGCACGGGCAACTACGCTTCGAGCGATGCCAACGGTCGTTTTACCCTACAGCGTGTGCCTAACGATACGGTAACGCTGGTGGTATCGTACATTGGCTACGAGAAAAAACTTGTTGACCTTGAACCGTCAAAGGATAACCCCTCGCTGAGCGTTGAACTCACACCGCAGCGGCAGGAAATTGCCGAGGTATTTATTCGCGGACGCAAGGACGACAAAGCGCTGGAGCAGGCGGTGGTGGAGCAAAAAATTAAGATGTCGCCCATAGCGCTGAAGTTCCTTCCCAACGTGGGTGAAAAGGATATTATGCGCAGCTTTCAGCTGATGCCGGGCGTGAGCGCGTCCAACGAAAACAGCAGCGGCATGTACGTGCGCGGTGGCACGCCCGACCAAAACCTCATAGTATACGACGGCTTTACGGTGTACTACGTGGATCACCTGCACGGTTTTTACAGCGCGTTCAACTCCAACGCCATTAAGGACGTGCAGCTGTACAAGGGGGGCTTCGAATCTAAGTTTGGTGGGCGTTTGTCGAGCGTTACCGAAATTACCGGTAAGGATGGTAACTCGAAAAAAGCAACCATTGGCGGCGATATCAGCTTGCTTAGCGTAAACGCTTACGCTGAAATTCCTATCGGAGAAAAATTCACCTCGCTGTTTGCCTTTCGCCGCTCGTATCAAGGGTGGCTATACGACCGTATTTCGGGTGAAACCAGCTCAAATACTTCTAACGCAGTAGCGCGTCCGTCGGGTCCCGGCGGCAGACCGGGTGAATCGTCGGAGTCCGATTCGTACTTCTACGATATGAATGCGAAGCTGACGTGGAACGCTACCAAAAAGGATATTTTTTCGGTGAGTTTTTTCAACGGAACGGACTACTTGGATAATACGCCCACCTTCGGTTTCGGTGGTGGCGGCGGGTTTGGAGGTGGTGGCCCTGGTGGCGGAAACATGGGCAGCATGACCATGGATAACTCAGACTACACGCGCTACGGCAACGTGGGTGTGAGCGCCCGCTGGTCGCGCAAGTTGAACGAAAATTTAACCTCAACCTTGCTTGCCAGCTACTCTAACTTTTACAGCACGCGCGACGAGAGCCGCTCCATTACCTACACCGATAGCAGCGGCAACTCGCAAAATATAAAAAGCGGAGTGCTGGAGGATAACGACCTGCGCGATTACACCGTTACCAATACGTGGAAATATTCGCTCAACGACAAGCACGTGCTGGAGTTTGGCGCCTTTGGCACCTACTACGATATTAACTACAGCTACTCGGATAATGATACATCAAAGTTGGTAGACAAGTCGAATAAGTCAATGCTTGCGGGCGTTTTTTTGCAGGACAAAATGCGTTTTTTTGATAGTAAGCTGACCGTAACGCCCGGCTTGCGCACCTCGTATTTTTCCAACACAAAAAAGTGGTATGTTGAGCCGCGCCTATCGAGCAGCATTGCCATTACCCCGCAGTGGATTGTAAACGGCGCCACAGGGCTTTACTACCAGTATGCCAACCGCGTGGTTCGCGAGGATGTGATGTCGGGCAACACCGATTTTTGGATTCTTTCCGATGGTGATAATATTCCTGTGAGCAGCTCCATTCACCTTAACCTTGGCGTAAACTACGACCTGCCCAACTATCTTTTCAGCGTGGAAGGTTACTACAAGCGCAACAGCGATATTTCCGAATACACCATGCGCTTTAACCGCAAGCCACAGCAAAGCGGCGGACAGCAAGCCACCGAGCAGTTTTACACAGGCAATGGCTACGCTACCGGTATTGAATTTTTGGCGCAAAAAAAAGCGGGACAGTTTAGCGGCTGGGTGAGCTACACCATAGGTGAGGTAAAAAATAAATTTCCGCTACAGTCCGACCAATATTTTTATGCCTACCAGGACGTAACGCATGAGTTCAAGGCGGTAGGTATTTACAAGTTTGGGGACTTCGACTTTTCCGCTACGTGGATTTACTCCACAGGCCGTCCGTACACCGCGCCGCTTGGTGCATACTCCCTAACGCTGGTGGACGGTACAGAGGAATCGTACTTTGCCGTGAGCGATAAAAATACGTTCCGCCTACCTGCCTATCATCGCTTGGATTTGGCGGCATCATACCGCTTCGACTTCTTTTGGAGTAGAGGAAAAGGACGACCTAACTCGGTGAGTTTTTCGCTCTTCAACGCCTACAATCGGCACAACGTAAGCGCCAAAAAGTTTCAGCTGGTGGATGGCGTAATTTTAGAAAGCAACATCAACTACTTAAGCATAACACCAAACGTAACATTTACGTTTAAGTTTTAGAAAAATGACCACCCCGCCCCCCCTAAAGGGAACTATAACCGCAGTGGGTTATATAAGTTTTTTCCTCGAAGCGTCATTGCGAGGAGGTGCGACGAAGCAATCTTACATTTTGACGAAGTTAATTATAGTTTGAGATTGCCGCGCTTCGCTCGTAATGACGCTCTAGGCAAACGCACAATGTTATAGCCCCCTTTAGGGGGTTGAGGGTAAAAAAAAGAATATGAAAAAAATACTTATACCAATCATTTTATCACTGCTCGCGATATCCTGCGAACCCACGCTGGTAGCCGAGTTTCAGGATAAGGCCGTAGTAGAAAGTTACCTTTATGCAGGAAGTATACCTTCGGTAAAAATCAGCAAACTCATTCCCTTTCGCGATGATGTAAACTACTCTGAAGAGGACATTGACAACCTCAATGTGATGGTGGTGGACGAGGGTGATGGCAGTAGCGTAACCCTTACCTTGCAAGGTGGTGGGCTGTATGCCGACAGCACGTTTATTATACAAACGGGGCATACCTACACGTTGCATATACCCTACAACGGCGAGAGCGTAACGGCTACCACCATCATCCCCGATAAACCTGTAGATGTGGCGCTATCGAAAACTACGGTGAGCGTAATGGGGCGACCAAGCATGGGTGCCATGTCGTTGATAAAGGCAACGGACTCGCACGAACCTGTGGAGGTGACGTGGAGCAACACCGATGAAAGCTACTACATGGTGGTGGTGGAAAATATAGAAGCAAATCCAACCTCCATATACGACTGGGATGACGATGATGAGGATAGACCAAAGCCTATCTTTAAAATGGAGCCCACGCAGTCGGCTTCAACGCAGCTGTCGCAACAAAATTTTTCGTACTACGGCAGGCACAACGTCATACTCATAAAAATGCAGCCCGAGTACGTGCTGCTGTACCAAACGCAGAGCAACACCTCGCAAACCGTATCGGAAATTCACGCCAACGTAAACAACGGCTACGGCATATTTACAGGCGTAAATAGCGATACGCTACAGGTGAATGTGGTTCAGTCGTCGGGATTTTAAGGTAATACAAGGAAATTCTATACAAAACGCTCAAATGTTTTGTACCTTTATTTTTTAAGAATTTCCATGGAAATCATCATAATTATAGGGCTGGTGCTTCTTAACGGAGTGCTGTCCATGTCCGAAATGGCTTTGGTGTCGGCCCGAAAATCGCGCCTGGAAACGCAGGCTAAAAAGGGTAGCAAGTCGGCTAGTGCTGCCTTGCGATTAATCAATGAACCCGACAAATTCCTTTCCTCCATACAAATAGGCATTACGCTGATTGGTATTCTTACCGGTTTGTTTTCTGGCGAAGCCTTTTCGCAAGATGTTGCCGAGTGGCTAAAGCATATACCGTTGCTCGCTCCTTACGCGCTAACCATAGCCCATATTTTGATTGTGGTAGTGGTTACCTACCTCACGCTGGTGTTGGGTGAACTGGTGCCAAAACGCCTTGGCTTGAGCAAGTCCGAACGCATTGCGAAAATTGTTGCAGCACCCATGAATGCCTTGGCGCGCATTGCTTCGCCCATAGTGTGGCTGCTCTCCAAAAGTACATCCTTAATGGTGAAAATCCTTGGAATAAAATCGGGCGAAGAAGATAAAGTTACCGAGGAAGAAATTAAGGCTATTGTGCGGGAAGGCGTTGATGTAGGCGAAGTGCAGGAAGTAGAACATGATATTGTAGAGCGCGTGTTCAGCCTTGGCGACCGCAACGTAAGCTCCATAATGACGCATCGCAACGACCTGGTGTGGCTTGATGTGAATGACAGCGCAGAAGAGTTGCGCCAAAAAGTGCAGGAAAACCTGTACAACGTGTATCCTGTGGCTTCAGATAAGCTGGAAGATATGCAGGGCGTGGTTTACCTCAAAGATTTGTTTGGGCATGTAGGGACGACTGGATTTTCCTTGCAAGATTTAGTGCAACCTGCCAACTACCTACCCGAAAATCAAAGCGTGTACAACGCCTTGGAGCAGATGAAAAATCTTCGTGTAAAGCATGGTATTATTACCGATGAATTTGGTTCGGTGCAGGGAATTGTAACGCTAAGCGATATTTTGGAAGCCCTGATTGGTGAGGTGCCCGAGGCAGATGATAATCAGGATATGGTACAGCGAACCGACGGCTCTTGGTTGGTTGACGGGCAGTACTCGTTTTACAACTTTCTGGAGCGTTTCGATATGGAAGAACTCTACGCCGATAACGACTACAATACCCTTAGCGGGTTAATTCTGGAAACGCTTGAGCATATACCCAAAGAAGGCGATAAGCTGTCGTGGCGCAACTTCGAATTAGAGATTATGGACATGGACGGCGCCAGAATTGATAAGGTGCTGGTAACGGTGAAAAAGTAGCTTATGCTAAGACCCTAACAGGGCTTTGAGACCCTGTTAGGGTTTCGCGAAAGAGGCATGCGTTGTCACCCTGAGACGATTTGCTTATCTGAAAATCAGCATATTTCGGTAGCCAGGTATCACCTTTGTATCACTTTTTGGTGATTTTGAAGGGTGTTCTGCTGTATCTAAAACAGGCTTAAAGGCGATACCAAAGATATAAAAAAACACCAACTTGTCGTAATGCTGACTAAGTTGTTGTAAACGCTAAGCTCAAAGTCATGACTTTTGGCTTGTGATAGCACTGATGGTCATTAACAGAAAGGGTTGGCTGTTCGTAGGAACAACCAACCCTTTCCCTGTATTGATACCCCATTCAAACTCATCAGAGATTATTAGCGCATCCCCCCTTAGACAAAATTTGATTCTCATTTTGTCTAAAATGAGGGTTAAGCCACATTTGATGCAACTGCTGAGAGTAAATAGAAGCGAAATTGTAACAATTCAAATAAAATTACTACATTTGCAATACTACTTGTTAAATAAGTAGTATTGCAAATGAAAAAAATAGATAACAAGACTGATTTAGGGCGAAATTATTTGGAAAAATATTTTTCTTCCATACGTTCAAAAGGGCGCTATACTTTTACCTATGGCGAATTAAAAGAACAACTTGGACTATCGGACAGAGCCCTAATCCAAAGCCTGTCTAGGGTGAAAAAGAAAGGAGAAGTTGCTCAAATTCGTAAGGGCTTTTATGTGATTATTCCCCCTGAATATTCTCAACAGGGAATGCTACCACCCTATCTATTTATTGATGACTTAATGACGTCGCTGAACAAGCCTTATTATGTAGGCCTATTATCGGCAGCCGCATTACATGGTGCAGCTCATCAGCAACCTATGGAGTACTTCGTCATTGCTCAAACCCCTGCGCCGCGAAGCATTAACAATAAAAAACTGAAAATCTCTTTCTTTTCAAAAAATAGTTGGGAACAAGGTGATATTGTACAAAAGACGACCGATGCAGGGTACCTCAATGTTTCTTCGCCCGAACTAACAGCATTGGACCTCTTAACCTATGTCAATAAAATCGGGCTGAACCGGGTAACTACCATATTGCTAGAATTAGCGCAAGTAATGAAAGCATCGGCGCTCGCAAAAACAGCCATGCGATACCCAAGCACGCCAGTTATTCAACGCTTAGGTTACATCTTAGATAAAGTGTTGGGCGAAGACAAGCTGTCTGGGGTTTTGCAAAAAGTACTAAGCAATAAAACTGTTGTTCCTGTCTTGCTGTCCATTCAAAATGAAAAGAAAGGCAAAACAGACGATATGTGGAAAGTAGTTATAAATATGGAAATTGAAAGTGATTTATGATACCACAACGATACATTACAGAATGAAAAACACAGGCCCCTTGGCCGAATGACGCTCAAGTAGAGCAAGACCTAATAATTGCAAGGGCTTTAGTAGAGCTATTTTCCGATGACTTATTGAAAAAGTCATTAGCATTCCGGGGTGGAACAGCTTTACACAAGTTGTACTTACAACCGCAAGTGCGCTATTCCGAAGACATTGATTTAGTACAAATCAATTCGGAACCAATCAACCCCATACTCAAACAAATCCGCGAACGGCTTGCGTTTCTCGGCACGAAACGGACGGTAAAGCAACACATTCACAACAACGCCATTATTTATCGCTTCGAGACAAGCACGCAGCCTGTAATCAATATGCGGTTGAAAATCGAAATCAATACTCGCGAACATTTCAATGTGTTAGGTTTGAAGGAAATTCCTTACAAGGTTGAGAATTCTTGGTTTTCGGGCGAATGCATGTTGACCGGCTACGAATTGGAAGAACTTTTGGGAACCAAGCTACGCGCCCTCTACCAACGCCGCAAAGGCCGCGATTTATTCGACTTGTATTGGGCCTTGGTTCATCAGAATGTCGATATCTCAAAGTTCATCCAATGCTACAAAACCTATATCAAATATTCGGTAGAGAACCCGCCCACTCAAAAGCAATTCCTCATCAACATGGAGGAAAAGATAACCGATAAGGAATTTTTGGAAGACATTCATATCATCCTCAAACCCGGCGTTGAATATAACAATGAAAAGGCTTGGGAGGTAGTAAGGAAAGAGATCATTGAGAAAATCTAAATAGTATTAAGATGAATAATTTCATCTTTGGCAAAGATGGATTGCATAACCCTCCAATCAAAGAGGTAGCGGATCAGTTTGGGTTACAACTACGTAAAAAGCACATGACTTTGCTTTTTACATGATGGAAAAATGCCAAGTTTTCCACACGTATCCGAAAAATATGTGGAAATACTTTGAGGGGATGTTGCTGAGGCAGCAGGCAATAATGATAAGCCGCAATGATAAACCAACATTCATAAGCACGCAAATGTATTCGTTGATTCCGCCTTCCAAAATTAGCAGCCTTACGCAAGGGATGTTTGTCGGCGCGGTTTCCGACAACTTCGACGAACGTATCGAGCAAAAGATTTTCCACTGTGAAATCGTAGTGGAAAATGCAGCGGTTGCTGCCGAAACAAAGGCTTACAAGAAGATTCCCGAAATTGTCAACTTCACCGATGCCGACGGTAAAGATACTATGCAAACCGAAATAGACCTGAACTACAAACAGATTAAACAGGATGTTTTGGACATTGTGAAGGAAGAATTGGAGCGGATTGAAGGGGATGAGAGTTTACGGTATTTGTTGAAGAAGGGGGAATAGAATACAAAAATAGCGTAGTTTCGATTTTCAAACTACGCTATTCTTTTTTGCTGCTTATTTTTTCTTTCCACTTTTTTCTCTTTGAGAAAGTGCACTTCCGGCAGCGGTTTTGCTTGCAGCACTTGTCCGCCCGTCCCTCAAAACTTTCGAAGCGGCAGAAGCAGCGGCTTTACCTGTAACTTTTTTAGCCATGACTTTCAAAATTTGCTTTCAATCCGAACAATACAGGTGAATTGATTCCTGTTAAAAGTCTATTCTCATATATGGTTGACTTTTATGACCATATTTAATGTATTCCGCCACCATGCCAAGTCCCAGTGACCACCCAAATTTCATAATGAAGTAACCACTCGCTTGTCCACGGAATAATTGTTTTTGCAATCATTTTGCACTCGTTCCACTCGTTCATGCGTCTATGATATATGCAGAGGTGTTGTTTTTCTTGGCTGTAAATATGCGGTAGTTTTGTGGCATCTTTGGCTAAAAGTAAAGGTTTCGGATTAATTACATATACATCAGGGTCTTTGCCCATATTATATTCTATCCTTATATCATAAGTCATACTTAATTCGGAAGGTTGTAATTTTCCTTCCCAAATCAATCCTTTCCCAAACCTGACTATTTTCAGTGTAGAATCAGGGAAAAAATGCCGAAGCATTCCCCCCTGTGCAAACATTGAAATAGGTCTCTTCTTAGTCATTCCCATGAAAATTGTGTGCTGCTGCGGCCACAGTCCCCACAGTGCTAAGAATACCTGTACCTGCTGCCATTTTTAATGCCCCACTTTCTCGAAGATTAAGATTTCTTTCACCCAAAGTAGAAAAGGTTTTAGTAACGGCCTGCTCACCAAAAGGCTTTTTCATCGCTTCGGCAATATATTGTAAACCTCGCTTTTGAAGAATGGTTTGTATGTCATACTCAACTTGGTCGAGCCATTTGTAAAAATTCTTTTCTCGTTGGGGGTGTTCTGCCCATTTATCCGCAAAGTTTTCTTCGGGATTTACGGGATTCGGAACCCATTTAATGAACTCGCCTGTATTTGGGTCATATCGGCTTTCGATGTAGTTCCGCATATTGGTAACCACATTCGTCAATGCGTCTATGACAGATGTTTCTTTGCCGTATGCTTTTGAAGCCAAAGTCGTAATAATTATGGAAATAGGTTTATCTTCATCCCCGTTAAACATCATATCCCGATGTCGTTTCAGAATTTGAACAACCCGTTGAAGGGGCAGTTTTTCTTTACTATACTTTGGAACAGGATTTACGGCTTCCGATAGAATCATAGATTTACGCAACGTGGTAACATAGGCTACATTGAAGAACCACCTACCATAGCCGAATGGATTGCTTTTCATCCAGTTTTCGACAACTGTATCCGTATAATAGTTCTCTTGCTTATTATCGGTAATACGTATTGCCAACGATTCGTAATTCTTATCCAATGCAGTGGCAGAAAATGCTTTTTCAAGTACTATGTTGTATCCACTGTTAACAATACTCGGAAGTATATCCATGTGATATTTGGCACTGTCGGCATATAACAACGTCCAACATCTTCGCCCCTCCTTATCAAGCATATTTTTATAAGTTTCGTTGGCTTTGAGCCGATTTCCAACTACTTGTTTAAGGTGGCATTGCGCCCATTGGGGGTTTTTACCTGTTAGTTCACACACCAAATCAATATCCAATTCGTCATCTTCGCATACAGGTTTAATCATCGTTCCGAGCATGAATGAGCCTTGCGGACGAATGACTGGTTTATATGGCGCAAGTGATGATTCGGGCTTCGCCAACCATTCACCTACTGCACCATAACTACTAACTGCGGCTTTATATTGGGTTTCTGTGATGTCCAATGTTTCGCCGAGCGTTTCCAAAATTTCGCTAAACTGTTTGTTTTCTTCTTGTGTCAGCATATCTAATTAATTTATTGTTATTGTCTTATAGAAATCGTTCTTCCCCTTATTCGCATCATATATTACCATAGGCATATCGACTTTGGGCATCCATACTCGACCTAATTCAACGGATGCAGAAACGGGCATAGCAGGAAAAATATGTAGTTCTGTACAGCCATGATGCGATTTGATTTTATCGAAGGCATGTCGAACTATGCAACGAAAATCGGATAGTAACGCTTCCGTTTTTAAGAAATCGTTGTTGGGTGCACCACTTATTGTGATTTCCCATACACTTGCATTGTTGCCTAATATTTTTTGTATTCTATCATGCGTTACAGTCGCACTCAAACTAAATACAAGTACGGGAACTTTCGTTTTGTCAGCTGGCTCGCGAAAAGTATATTCAATATCAGGCGAGGTTGCTTGCCACTTCCATGTAGAAGGTTCCCTATGCTTTTGATATACTTTTACATTATTCAAATCGTTCAGCAGAACCCCGAACTTTATAAGCAACGGTTGTGGTGCAATGGCAAACACGGAATAGTGGTCGGTGTTACCTTGCATCAACCGAGGTTTTATTTTCTGATTGAACTGTGTGAGCAAATTAGTTTCTTCTGCCACCCAATAAGTATCCGCATCGTCCGTAAAAGGAGCATTTTTTAGCCCTAATTCAATCGGGTAATCATTTGCAGGGTAATAATCGTATAACAAGGCTTCACTTGCCAATTGATAGGACAAAGGAGAATTATTTGTGCCGATATTTGCCCCATACAGAATTATTTCACTGGACATATTTGGAGCAATATTCGTTATTCGCCTGATGCGTTCTTCGTGTTGTCGTTTCATTACTAATAATCGAGATTCAGGATTACCTGCTACATCGTTTATATCTATTCTTCGATGGCATTCATCGCATAATAGCATCAGATTCTCAATATTATCAGCCAAAATTTTTGACCGCAGCACATCGCCTCTTGGCCCATCAGGCTCATCGGCAACAATATGGGCAATGTAAGCACTGTTGTATTTTTTCTTGGTTAAAATATCCGTATGCAGCACTTTATTACAACCTTCATATTGACATCTTCCTGCGGAGATTGCCCACAGAAGGTTTCTATTTTTTTGACTAATACTTGTTACGCTCATTTATATATCTATTTTATTCATTATCATTTTATTATATACTTATTCCGTTAGGATAAACCTCTACCTATTCACAACATTATGTTTATATTTGCAGAATATTGGTATCCCTTCAGTTATATACCAATTCCGTTAGTAACGCTTTTAGTATATGTATGAAAAGTGATGTAATGACAGAAAAAATTGATTTTGAAAATATGGTTGGTTCTGAATTGTTGGAGTATATCTCATTCAAAGATGAGTTTCCCAATGAAGCGGAGTTAGCATTCCATGTATTCCGTGACCGATACCAACGAGACATATTGCAAAAATCTGAAATTCAATGTTCTAAATTTGAATATAATGAAGCAGTAGCTTTTTTAGCGGCAACATGCACTTTTGATAAAGTATGGAAGAATGCTCATACTTTTGATATGAAAAAGGCAAACACGAAAAATGTTGATAAAGCAATTCTTTTTTGGATGTACAAAATTCTGTCCACTCAAATACTCCTTTTTAAAGATAGAGATACATGTGTACAACCTACAGAAGAGGAAGATTTGTCATTAATAGAAAATGTAGATACACTTGTTTATGTCTATGCTCCAGAGAACCTTGAGAAACAAAAGGAATTAAAGGAAAATTTAAGTTTTTTGGAAAGAATACTACAAGGACTTTCACAAAAACATAGAATAATTTATTTTACGTATCTGGCATATAAACCCGAAAAAGGAAAAAACATACCTCGTTCTGTTAGTAAAAAATTACAAGAGCAATTAGAGTTAACACATTCTTCGATTGGAGTTTATAAAAAAGAAGCAACTGATCTTGTAACCAATTATATAGATAAAGTAAATGGGAACAAATAATAAAAATAAAATCAATAATCGGAATTTAGAAGAATGGTTTCGTTCTACGGGATTCTTATTTCCAACAAATGAATTGGAGCTTGCAAGGTTTAATAAACTGTATGCGGATTATGACTTCAAGTTAAAAGATGCTTCAATTGATGCAAAGTCTATAATTGAAGGAAATGTTTGTTCCGGTGGTACAAAAGTGTTTAGTATAGGCAAAGTTGACGAATTGAATAGTGAGATCGAAGAATTGAAAATGGTTGCCCGGAAAGGGCAGGAAATTCCTAAGCATATTCTTGATAAAATGACTAAAAAACATCGCAAAAACAACGATGACAAAGAAGAATAATCCAAGAATTAAAAAATTGGCGGAGTTTATTGCCTTACAGTTTGATGAGAAAATCATTCCACTTGAAAAAATTGTTGCAGATGAGATGTTAGAAGTATTTTATGACAATTATGAGAAAAATACTTTTGATGGAATGACCATTTTTGATAAAGGCAATTTTTATATACACCTTAATTTGGACAATGGTAATCGAGTGGATAAAGAAAGAGGTAGATTTACATTAGCGCATGAACTTGGTCATTATTTTATTGATACACATAGAATTGGTTTGAAAAATGGATTATTGCAGCCACATCCTTCTCATACCAATAAAGCCCAATTTTTATCTATAGAGAGGGAAGCTGATTATTTTGCGGCATGCTTATTAATGCCCGAAGAACGTTTTTGTAAAGATATCCAAAATAGAAAATTTGGCATTGAGGTGATTGATTTATTGAGATCTGAATATAAAGTGAGTAGGACTGCATGTGCATTAAGATTTGCAGATATTGGGAATTGCCCTCTTTTAGTAGTATACGCGGAAAACAATATTATAAAATGGTCTTACTCCAGTGAAGATTTCCCTTACAAATGGTTACTTTATGATAAAACTGTACCACCAAACACTGTAATGGGAGATTACTTTAATAATAACAATGTTGCTGATGTCTTTAGAACAGAGCAAGTCTGGGCTATAGATTGTTTTAACTATGTCAAGGATGAAGACCTGCAAAAAAAGTTTTATGAACATTGTATCACTCATGAAAATTCAGCATTGAGTCTTTTCTGGGAGGATTAATTTTCCTTTTCTTTCCAAGTAAATATGCGTGAACGAACAATCAAATATGCTGTTGATAAAATATCAGGAGAAACTTTTGATGCCGATGAGATTTTTAAAAATAAGCCCGAAGGTTTTGAGGTAAGGAAAGATAATGCCCTTGACCGATATGAGTTGGGATGTTTTGAATGCGAGCAAAAACTGACTGTTTCTTCAAGTAAATACGACCGATTACATTTTAAGCATCTGCCTAATCATGATTATTGCAGCCTAAGTGAATTAGATTTGTCGCCTGAGGATATTGATAAGTTTAATAAGGCGTTGATTGCGAAGGAGAGCGACAGGCATAAGGAACTTAAAAATAAAATCGCAGCAAAATTGTCGAAAGTTGAAGGCGTAGATGTCGCATCCATCGCAATAGACAATAGATTTATCATAAAAGATCGGGATAAACGCCGCCCCGATGTGTATTGTAAATACTATGATAAAGAGATAGCTTTTGAAATACAGTTATCCGAATTGTCATTGCGGTACATCCTTAGTAGAACAGAGTTTTACAAAAAGCATGGAATCTTCCTGATTTGGATTCTTGACAATTTCGATCATGAAAAACATTCATTTAAGAGAGACATAAAATACCTGACCGAATGCGAGAACTTCTTTAAATTGGATGAAACCGCTGATGAGTTTAGGTTTTTGTGCAATTACAAACAAGCCTTCTTAACCAAAGAAAATAACCTGCGGTGCAAGTGGACATCAAGGTCTTTAGCATTAAGCGATGTGAAATTTGATTACGAAAGTTTTCAAATATACTACTATAACTATGGGAAAGAAAGGGGTAAGTTGGAGGGTAGGCAAAAGCAAATAGCCAAGCAATTAAAGGAAGAAGAACAAAAAGAGCGGGAACGAAGAAAGTATGAACGGGCATTACAAACAGCCAATCAAATTATTAAAGATATATATGATAGGAAGTCCAAAAATTATCCGTTTGTAAGAGTAGAGGAAAAAATTGCAGAACTTGACGAATACGAATTATACATCCTCAATAAAAGGTTAGACTTGAAAAACAGGGAAAGAGATGGAAAACCATTATTGAGTTATTGGATAGATGACAATGCCGAATATGCTTTTCTGAACTTCATATTAAGTTGCACCTCAATCGAGTTAGACGTAAATCGAAAAGATGCGAACGAAATAAGTGCATTTCCAAGACTTCTGAATCACTCGACTGGCCTTATGGTCGGCTTATTTAAACGAGGATATGAATTAACTGATGAAGACAGAAATGCTGTAAAAGCGACATCCTCAAAAAATCAAGAAAGGGAACTTACTCTTTATGAACTTGCCAACAGGTTAGAAGGCAGAGAATATGTAGATTCTATTTTTTATCATCCCAACATATTTTTGACTATACAATCAGCCAAGTTAAATCAAATTACAGGTTTCGGATATCCTTCCAACGCATGGGTAGCATTTGCCAATAATGCTGCTGAACATTATAAAGAGTATTGGGAGTATATCGAATTGGCATTTAAAAAGTACGGAATATGGGATAATCTCATAAAACTGGATAAAAAAGGTACATTTCAAGACAAACTTCAAAAACTTTACCAAGAAAATCCGGCACAAAACTATGATTGCGAAGATGCCATAAAGGACTTATTTATGGAGATATTTTATTAAAGCAAAAAGCTTCGGCGAGGCCACCACTAAAATCCACAGTAATAACGATAGAATCATTAAGACCGGAACTTTGTGTCAAAAATGCAGGCTTTCTTTACTTTTTTCCCTTTCTTCTCAGGAAAATCAAAAACGACATTATAATCGGTATCGAATTTCAGGGCGGCATCAAACTATTTCAAACAATCAACCCAACCCATTGCAGCGCTTAACCTTTCAATTATCCTCGCCTCCTCATTGTGCCCATCGGTTGATAACCTAAGCAGTTGAAGTCCGATAACCTCCAGAATATGGTTCTTCTTATTGTCCCTTTCCTGCTGCAACTCATTTTCATGGAATGATACCCCGTCCACCTCAATAGCAAGGATGGGAGTTTTGTCAATCTTGTTATACAGGAGAAAATCTATTCTTGAATTATTCCTAATAAACCTGATTTCATCTTCGGAAAATGGTTGAAAATCCCGAATAAGGTCTCTAAGCCTATACTCTTTGACCATATCCACAGATGAGAACTGAGCATTATTTAATAGTTGATCCTCACTCAATAGCTTGTGAATAATAATTTCTGCGGCAGACCCTTTTATATTTTTGTTCGATGAAAGAAACGATACTAATACCTTGTTGTACTCTTTATACAGAAGGTCGAAAACGGAACGGACGCGACCTTTAACAATCGTTTCATTCGGGTCGGTGGTATAGCATATATAGCGTATCAAATCACCAATATTAGTTCCGTGAGGTAGCTCCATTGACTCAGGTTTTACCACAATAAACTCTTTAACGGCTCTTGATACGGCAACATTTATCAGGTTAGGATTGTCAATAAATGAGTCTATCTTGCCTTTAACCGTATTAAATATAATCACATCCTTTTCACGCCCTTGGAATTTATGTATAGTGTCTGCTTCTGCTCCATCCGGCAGCTGTTTTTGCAGCATATCTGCGTGCCTCCTATACGGCGCAATAACTCCGACTTTCGTGTAATCCGCAGCATAGTTTTCACGGATGTAGTCATCCGTTTCGTCTATCTGTTTTTGATTGTGTCTATCCCTTCCGCCAGCTATATTTGTCTCAATGATTCTGAACGGATGATTACTACCGCTGGTCATAACAACTAGCTGGTTATTGTAGTACTTCTTATTGCAGAATCCAATAATCGTAGGATGGCACCTGTAATGCTCTTTTAGCAGAACAGACTTTACGTTATCTCCATGTAAGCTTTTCAGCGAGTTCAAAATATTTTGTTTGACATAATCATATGCAGGAGCAATGTTGTACTCAACTTGAAGCTGTTCTGCCGCTTTTTCGCTCTGTTTATCTACAATGTGGTTCAGCTGCATGCTGTCTCCGACCACCACCACATTTCGACAGCACGAAAAACATACGGCAGACTTTATAATATCTACTTGTGAGGATTCATCTATAATCAGGTAATCAAAAAGATACCCTTTTGGAATACTTGTGTGCAGCGAGAGCGTAGAGCTTAGGATTACCGGATAATGTTTTGTAAAATCATCAAATTGCTTACGGTAATCTTCTTTAGTAAACGTTACTTTATCTAAATGGTTATATTTTTCAAATAGTATGCCATTGAATATCTCTTTAGATGTCTCAATAAAACACTTGAGGTTAGTCTCTTCATGGTTGGCTGCCAACCAACTTTCAATGTCTAAGATTTCGGTTTCTATTTTTGCTATGTATAATTCGTAGAATTTGTGATTAGCATAAACGTGCAACTCCTCACCGTACCGGCTAACACTACTCAGGTCAAAGAAGCCATATTGCAGAACAAACCGCAGCTTGTTTATTATGGACAGCTTGTTTTTAAGGTCAATGGATGATAGCAAATCTTTCAACTTCAGAACTTTCCCAAAATTCCAATGGCGGCGGAATTTCTTGTCAAGCATGGATTTTACATCTTGATTGAGTGGCTGCTCTGCTTTTATATGGCTAAATTCTATTTCGGCATCTGATAATTCTGTCTTTAAGTTGGCTAATTTATTTCGAGACTGAAAACACTTTGTTAGTATGGAATCCAAATCCTGAACCTCATTCATTGCTTTTGTCAATCGCTCTTTTGAAATTTCAAAATCAGGATTGACTGTTTGCTCTATAATACTGTCGAAGAATGAGGCCTTATTCTCGTTATTTCCAAGCGATGCCACAACCATTTCATAGCCATATTTCTCTAACTTTTCTCGCACATTGAATACCGCAGAATTATTATTTGAAACAATGGCGACAGTTTTGTTCTGTACAATAAGGTTGGCTATTATATTCAGTATTGTTTGAGTTTTACCTGTCCCCGGAGGGCCTTCTACTATGCTTATGCCATTCCTAAGAGTAGCCTCCACCGCCAGCTTCTGACTTTCGTTGCACCCGAAAGGATAGATTAGTGTTTGTTGGGGAGTGCTAATGGCAGGGTTGGTTCCATCAATATAGTTGGATAGCGCAGACCTTGATTCTTGTATATCTATACTATCAAGAGCCTTGAGCAAGATTTCAGAGCTAACTTGATTCGGATTTTTATTCTCTGTTTCTTCAGATGGAATATCAAACGACACTCCTCCTGATTTTTTCAGTATCTCTTTGAAGTAATCAATAATTGATTCCGCTTGATGTGTATCCTTTTTGATACTACAAATTTCAATCTTAGAACTATTCTCAATCGGACAAGAGCAATTATCTCCATTTCGGAAAATCAAATAGCGACCATAGCTATCAACCGTACTGTATGCTTTATTTAGCTTGCCATTCTCATATATACGCACATTTTCTCGTGTCGATACAAACGGATAGTATCGCACTCTATCAGTTCCATAGTTATAACTTTTTCCACTATTAAAAGTAATACGGTATCCGTTGCCGGTACGAACGACGGTTGAAACATCTCTTTTGTATTCAAACTTCAGGGATGTTTTATTTTTTAGGTATACTATGAATGGGTGTTTCATCTTACTGCAATGATTCATAAGTTATTGCAAAAGTACGGATTAAAACCCATAGTTGTTGAAGTTTTATTGATGCAGCAAAGCTACCTCCTCTTCCATAGTGGGTATTATTTTCGTCTTTTTATCCCCATATTCCTTGTATCATCAATATACGCCATAATGTCCTCATGCGTTGTCCAGCGAAAGCGCTTGCGACCGTTGTCCGTGTAGGTACGCAGCAGGCAGTTCTTGGCCAGCTCCACCACCTTCTCGTAACTGAGCTGGTAGAGTTCGGCTATCTGCTGGTTCTCGCGAAAGGCTGTGAGGGGAATGCGCGCCAGCGGCGGCTGAAGGATGGGCGTGCCACCCTGCTGGCTGGCATTGCAGGTAATGTTGCTTAGGCTGGATTTGATTTCCTGTAGGCTATCCACGATGTGGGAGAGCAGGTGCTGCGGTACTTGTACCACTAGAGTTGCATTTTGTAGGTCCATAAACTATCTGTTTTTTGTGAGTAAAACTATTTCGCTGCAAAGGTGCTACAGAAAAAA
The DNA here is from genome assembly GCA_031553765.1 of Bacteroidales bacterium. Lineage (GTDB taxonomy): Bacteria > Bacteroidota > Bacteroidia > Bacteroidales > UBA932 > JAITMY01. Next base: position 207,657 of record JAVBKY010000003.1, on the reverse strand, counting down.
GCGAGGGCTGCTACATAAGGTGCTCTCCTTCCACATACTGCAACATAAGGTGCGATAAAGCATCATGATTAGCATTTATTAACGCGAGAAAGTATAAACATAATATCCCATGAAATTTCCTATCTTTGCACTTAAAAGACAATCCGATGAAAATGAATCAAATCAAAGAAGCCCTACAGGAGAAAGGATTAACACAAGTATGGCTGGCCGAACAACTTGGAAAGAGTTTTAAAATGGTTAATGCTTATGCCTGTAACCGTAAACAGCCAAGTCTTGAGACGCTTTTTCGGATTGCTGATTTATTAGATGTGAGTGTAAGGGGTTTAATTGTAGATAATAAAGAAGGAGAAAAATAATGTCCACTAAATTTTTTACTAATACAAACGAGAATACAGTTTTCCAGAAATTCAAAGGAATTTTGGAAAACATGAAAGATATTTATGCTTTTCATGCTGTAGTTGGCTATTTTCGTTCCTCTGGATATTTTGCTTTACAACCATACCTTAATGGTATCAAGGATATAAAAATACTTGTAGGTATTAATGTTGATCAGATGTTCGCTGAAGCCCAGAAAAATGGACTGCTTTATTTTGGAGATGAGCAAAAAACGAAAGAGGAATTTTTAAATTGGTTTATCCAAGATTTGAAAGAAGCTCAATATTCCAAAGAAGTAGAAGATGGTATTTTAGGCTTTATTCAGGATATTATAGATGGAAAAATTGAAGTTAGAGCTCACAACTCTAAAGCTATTCATGCCAAGTTTTATTTATTTCTACCTGAATTACACACGGAACACTCTGATGGTTGGGTAATCATGGGGTCATCCAACTTGACAGAAGCTGGACTTGGAGTTAAAAAATCACCTAATTATGAGTTAAATATTGCTTTAAAAGATTTTGATGATGTGGAATTCACAAAAATCGAGTTTCAGAAGCTTTGGGAGCAATCTACCTCTATATTACCCGCCGATATTCAAGAGTATAAAAAGAAAACGCACATAGGTCAGACTTTTACTCCATTTGAGATATACCTTAAATTATTGATCGAATATTTTGGCAACAATATTGACTATGATCCGGATACAGTTGGGGACATGCCTAAAACCTATAAAAAACTTAGTTATCAGGTAGATGCTGTAAATCAAGGTTTCCAAATGCTAATGGAACACAATGGTTTCTTTTTGGCGGATGTTGTCGGCTTAGGGAAGACTGTCATTGCATCGATGATTGCAAAAAGATTTTTAATAGCTAATGGATCACTAAATACGAAAATATTAGTTGTTTATCCTCCTGCTTTGGAGAAAAACTGGAAATCTACATTTAGAATGTTTGGTATAGACAAACATACTAAGTTTGTCACAAATGGGCGTTTGGATAAAATTGCAAATGGAGATGATTTGAATTATTGGGCTAAAGAAGATTACGACCTAATTTTAGTAGATGAAGCCCATAAATATAGAAACCATACTTCTCAAAGTTTTGGTTTATTGCAACGTATCTGCAAATCTCCAAGAAATGGAGAAGGATTGGTTACCGGAAAAAATAAAAAAGTAATTCTAATTTCAGCCACTCCACTAAATAACAGGCCACAAGATTTATATTATCAACTTTTACTTTTTCAAGATGCAAGAAAAAGTACGCTCCCGATAACTAATCTACAATCATTCTTTGGACCCATCATTAGAGAATATAGGGAGATTATGCGTGAAGATGACCCCAATATTGATAGGATCAGGGAATTATATAATATTATCCGAGAAAAAATAATCTCACAAATTACAGTGAGACGAACAAGAAAAGATTTGAACAACTATCCTAAATATTTAGCGGACTTAACGGAACAGGGAATTGTTTTCCCTGAAATAGCTCCGCTAAAGACAGTCAGATATAATCTGAACACAAAATTAAGCAAACTCTTTTATCATACTATATTCTATTTAACGGATGATGATAAAATCAACTACTATCGTTATCAGGCTATTCGTTATTTAAGAGAAGATTTACGAGATACGTATTATGATCAGGCTGTTTTGGTTTCTAAATCCTTGGCCGGTATAATGAAAACATTAATGGTAAAACGGTTGGAAAGTAGTTTTCATGCCTTTCGGATTACCCTGAACAATCTTTTGGTATCAACACAAAGAATGATTCAAATGTTTGAGAATAACAAGATACTTATTGCTCCCGATTTAAATATTAATGAATTGATTGAGAAAGGATTTTCTATGGAAGAAATAGAAGATCTGATCAATGAATTGAGCATAGAGAAGCCCAAAAATAACATATTTGTCAAAGCCGATTTCGAAGAAATTCTTATAGAAGGCTTGAAAAAAGACGAAAAACTTTTGAAAGAGTTAAGCGACGAGTGGGAGAAAGTTACAGAGGATCCTAAAATTGAAGAATTATTTTTGGCCTTTGAAAATGAACTGCTTCGAAAAGATAAGAACCCAACGGGACAACTAATCATATTCACAGAAAGTAATGATACCGCAAACTATCTGGCAGAAAAAATAGAAACTCGTTTGGAAACAAATGTACTCAAAATATCATCTTCAAATCGGAATAAGATTTTTGAAACCATACAAGAAAACTTTGATGCAAATCATATAGGGAAAAGAAAAGATGATTATAAGATATTAATCACTACTGATGTTCTTGCAGAAGGGGTTAATCTACACAGAGCAAACGTACTAGTTAACTATGATACCCCTTGGAATGCAACTCGACTTATGCAGAGACTTGGTAGAATTAACCGTATTGGAAGTGTGGCAGGTGTTGTGTATAGTTATATTTTCTATCCATCTCAACAGGGAGATCAGGAAATTAAACTTTACAAAAATGCTTTAATCAAGCTACAAGGGTTTCATTCTGCATTTGGAGAAGATGCCAAAGTATTTACCCATGAGGAATTAGTGGAACAATTTGAACTATTTAAAGAGGGAATGCCAGACGAAGAAGACAAAAGACTGCTTTATTTGCGGTTCATTCGAGAGTTTAAAGATGCTAATCCAAAAGAGTTTAAGAGAATCAAGAAGTTTCCATTGAAAGCACGTACAGCCCGAAAAAACAAGAATACGATTGTTGATGATGCTAAAAATTCATCATTAATTTTTCTTAAGTCGCCATATAAAATGGAGTTCTACAATGTCAGTCAGACTAATCAGGTAAAATCATTGACGTTTTTAGAAGCAGTAGAACAATTTGAGGCTAATTCAATGGAAGAGGGACATGATATTCCCCCTATTCATTTTGAGAATGTACAGGCTGCTCTTAAGGAGTTTGATAAGGATTTCCTAGGAACAACAACAGAAACTGTAACCACTACTGATAAAGCTGATGCTATTTCTGCACAGGCTAAAAAATTCCTGCGTGATTTTAAATCTATAACAAGCAATCAAGATACAAAAAAAGCTTGTGATGCTGTTATGGAATTAATTAACAAAGGAACATTTACGCCATTGCCCAATGAAATTAGGAAACTGAAACGTCAAATTGATAAAAAATCAATTACTTATGGACAGGCGGATAACCTTGTAGTAGCTATTGCAAAAAAATACAATATTTTTAATAATGATGGGGAAGACGATAACTTTACTCAAATTGAAATAGATTTGAGTGTCACGCCCGAAATAGTAATCTCAGAAACATTTATTGACTAATGGATAAGACGACTTTGCATAAAGTATTTAGTAGAGCTTATGATCACGAAAAATGGTTAGAGGTTTTGCAATCGGTTTTTGGTAGTAAACAATTGTTTTCTCATCCAAAACCAATTCTTTTACCCAATAATGACAGAACAAGTGCAGCTTTTGAGTTGGGGAGCTTTACTACCTCTGACGATAGAATTATAGGTTTATATCGTATAGATGTAAAGCCGGAAGTTTGGTTAGAACGAAATAAAGTCAGTTTACGTGAGTTACTGCGTAATGTGTATAAATACGATGTGGATGGAGCAATTGTAGTTTTTGTACAGGACGAAAAATGGCGTTTGTCTTTTATATCGGAAATAAAGGTGTTGAATGATGAAGGAGAAGTTGTAAAACAAGCTACCGAACCCAAACGCTATACTTATCTTTTAGGAGAAGGAGAAAAAGTCAGAACACCTGTAGACAGATTAAGTAAACTTTCAGGAAAAACACTTTCATTGCAGGACATCCTTAACGCCTTTAGTGTAGAGGCTCTAAATGAAGAGTTTTATAAAATTGTACAGGCGTTTTTCTATCAATTGGTTGGTGGGCAAGTTGGCAAAGGGAAGAAGAATACCAATTTTGGAGAAGGAATATTGCAATTGCCAAGCACTCCAAAAGAATATCGACAGATTTATCAGGAATTTGCTGTTCGCTTAATCGGTAGAACTGTATTTTGCTGGTTTCTGAAAATGAAAAAATCTGAATCAGGAAAACCATTATTACCTGAAAATTTGCTTTCTTCTCAAGCGGTTAAAGCAAATAACGGCTATTATCACACCATTTTAGAAAGACTCTTTTTCCAAACATTAAATACCCCAATGGAGGAACGGGTAAAAAATCTTCCCGAAGGTGCTGAGATCATACCTTTCTTAAATGGTGGTTTATTTGAGCCCGGAACGGATGATTTTTATATACCAAGTAAGATTACAGGCTTAAATGAACATCTGAATACACTGAAAATTGACGACCAATGGTTTGTTGATTTTTTTGAGGAATTAGAAAAATATAATTTTACAATAGATGAAAACTCGGTCATAGAAGTGGAAATAAGCGTAGATCCTGAAATGCTTGGACGTATATTTGAGAATCTGCTGGCAGAGATTGATCCTGACAGCGGAGAAACTGCTAGAAAGGCGACCGGAAGTTTTTACACCCCACGAGAAATTGTGGATTACATGGCTACGGAAAGTTTGGTACAATACCTCCACAATAAAACGAATATAGAGCATGATAAACTTCGTCCAATATTTAAGATGCTGGAACAGGAAGATCCTAAGTTTACTTCATTTGAACAGGAGAATATATTGGATGCTTTGGATAAAATAAAAATTTTAGATCCGGCATGTGGTTCAGGGGCTTTTCCTATGGGAGTTCTTCAAAAAATAGTACAAGCATTACAGAAGTTAGATAAAGATGCCTCATGGTGGAAAAAACGGCAGGTGAATAGAATAAGCAATCCAATTGTAAAGAAACAATTAAAAGAAAAATTGGAATCGTCCGGAGTGGAATACGCCCGAAAAATTGGCGTAATCCAGAATTCACTATATGGAGTTGACATTCAACCTGTTGCTGCCGAAATATCCAAACTCCGCTGTTTTTTGTCATTAATCGTAGATGAAACTATTGAAGAAACCAAACCGAACAGAGGGATTGAACCCCTGCCTAACTTGGAGTTTAAGTTTGTAACGGCCGATACGCTGACAAAACTTCCGGAAGACAATTTACAAAGAAGTCTATACGATAATTTAGAGGAATTACAAGAGTTGTCAGAGTTGAGAGACGAATATATTCAAAGTTACGGGAACGCAAAGAAACGTTTAAAAGAGCGCTTCTTGAAGGTACAGCAAAAAGTAAGCAAAGATCAACTTAGCATGTTTGCCAATCAAAATAGTAAAGCATATAAGATAGGGAATTGGAACCCATTTGGACATGAAAAATCAGATTGGTTTGATCCAAAGTGGATGTTTGGTGTTGAAAGTTTTGATGTGGTAATAGGGAATCCACCTTATGTGGATATTAAGGCTTTGCCAAAAGAACTGGTTGATAAATATTTCAAAATATTTAAAACCACGGAAAATAGGATTAATTTATATTCAATATTTATTGAGAGAGGGATTGATTTTATTTCTTCAACCGGTATCTTAACATATATCAACCCAAATTCGTTACTCGTTAACGAATCATATAACAAAATAAGGAAATATATTATTAATGATCTAAGCTTAATATTAAAACTACCAGACTCTGTTTTTAGGACTGCGACTGTTGAAACTATTATTTTAATGCTATCAAAAAAACAGAGTAATAACAATCTTGTTAGAGCGGAGCTTTTCAAAAACAATGACAAAATAAACTTTAATAATATAAGTTTTCAAAATTTCAATAAGGATTTATGGAGCAAAGATAAACAGTATAGATTCAATATATTCACTGATACAAAAATGTTGGACATTATGGAGAAAATAGAGATCGACTCAGTCCCTTTATCTGAATTGGTCGATTTTTCTCTTGGCATTACACCATACGACAAATACAAAGGGCACTCAAAGGAGCTAATTTCTAATAGAGGTTATCATTCAGAAATAAAGAAATCAGAAGAATATGTACCATTAATTTCAGGGAAAAATATTTGTCACTATTATATTATTAACGAAACCAAAGAATTTCTTAAATATGGAGATTGGTTAGGAGCTCCAAGAGAAAAAAGATTTTTTGAAGATAAAAAGATTATTGTAAGACAAATTTTAGAGGGTTCTCAACTTAGAATTATTGCTGCATATTCTGAAACCCCAAGATATTTTACTCAAATAGGGTTTTCTCTAATAGAAAAAAACGATCAAAAGATACTCAAAAAGATAACAGCAATACTCAATTCGTCATTAATGACCTTTTATCACAAGGTTAAGTTCCTTGACACAGAAAAGATCACCTTTTCCAAGATATTAATAGCAAATTGCAAGCAATTTCCTATAAAAAACATCGAAGGAATAGATACATTCAACGATTTGGTTGATATGATAATATTTACTTTAGAACTTTCAGATAATAAACGTGTAAACTTACATGTTTCAAACACTCACATTGCTCAATTATTCGAAGAAGTAATTGATGCCATGGTCATGGAACTCTATTTCAAAGAAGATTTCAGAAGAACGGGTATTGAGTTTATTAAATATGCAGAGAGAGATTTTGAAAGCATAGAAGGAAAAAGTGAATCAGAACAAATAGAGATTATCCACAAGGTATACCAAAAGCTCCGTGAAAAAGACAATGAGATTCGAAACAATCTCAAATTAATGGACATAAAACTGGCCGATATAGTAATGCCGATAAAAACAGCGAAATTATGAACAAGATAAAAAAAATAAAACTCAAAAATTTTAAGTTTTTTCATGGTGAAGTTTGTTTTGAATTGGAACGACAAAACACTTTGATATTTGGCGAAAATGGAAGTGGAAAAAGTAGTTTGTATTGGGCATTATATACATTCCTGCAAAGTGTTTTTAAAACAGATAATGCATCTATTCAAAAATATTTTAATCCAAGACATGATGAAAATTTGAGAAACAGATTTGCGCTTGATACCGAAGATAGCTCTATAAAAATTGTGTTTGAAGACGGACAAGGAACAATAACTGAGAAGACAATATCCAATAGAATTGTAAACACTAAAACGGGAACCTTAATACAACAAGCCATTCAAGGTAGTGAATTAGTCAACTACAAATTATTGGCTAAAATGCATGATTTTAAGAATCCGTTTCAAATAGATCTTTTCCCTATTATAGATAAAGACATTTTGGTGTTTATTAATTTTAGGGAACAATTAGTAAAGCATGATGGAAGCAACGGAACAACTAACGCACAGGATTGGTGGGAGTATCTCAAACCAGGTATGCAATCCAGAGGCGCGATGCATGAACAACCATACAAAAATTTCCAACATGCAGTATATAAATTCAATGAAGAGTTAAAATTCTATTTAGATTCAATTATTGAATCAGTAAATAAATATTTAGAAAAATTTCATCAAAATTTTTCTGTTAGTTTCGAATACATCCCATGTTCATATGATTCATTTGATAAAGGTAGTACAACAAAGAGAAATCACAGAACACTGCGACCAAGGATACATCTGTACGCGAAACTTAATCATAGTCAACTGGATGATATTAAGAAAAACATCACACGACCTCATACATTCTTAAATGAGGCAAAATTAACAGCTATTGCTTTATCAATCAGATTTGCAATGCTTGATCAAAAAATAGACTCTTCACATCTTCCGGATGATACTCCCCAATTTTTAGTGTTAGATGATGTACTAATCAGCTTGGACATGAGTAATAGGGAGCGTGTACTGGACATTATTCTCAAAGAGTTCTCCAATTATCAACTAATTATTCTTACACATGACAAAAGCTTTTTTGAATTACTACGCCATACAATAAAACGCATAGGGCAAAGCAATTGGAAGTATTATGAGATGTATGAATCTTCGGGAAGCGATATTCCTAAACCCTTGATATTTGAATCTGACTCTTACTTAGGACAAGCTGAATATTATTTAAAGAATGGGAAATATGAAATTGCAGGAAATCTATTAAGGAAAGAGTCAGAGAATTTTGTCAAACGGTTTTTACCTGACAGATATAAGTTTGGCGAATTTGGGCAATTAAAACCTTTGGCTATTTTATTAAATGACGCTGTACAATATTCCAAACATAACAATTTAGATTTTAACCTATTTGAAGATTTAAATGGGCATACAAAATTCATACTAAATAATTCAAGTCATGATTCTCATGATGTGCCACTATTTAAATCTGAGATAGAAAACTGTTTGAAAACGCTTAAAGCAGTTTCGCTAATCAAAAATGAATCATGCCTAAAGCGGGGAGAACAAGTTGAGTTCAATTTAACAACGGCAGATGGAGTTGATAATTACAAATTTGAAATCAAACTGGAAGACGATTTTAGGCTCTTGAAAGAACCCGGCAAAGACTCTATCCTTTCAAAAGGGATGGTTAATTATTGGATATCTAAGAATGGGGTAAAAGGAGATTTGGAACATGGTAACGAAGATTTGAAATCTTTTTATGATAGAAATTACAATAAATCTGACAAGACAAAGAATGCTAACTTTTGGGAAGAAGTGATACTATCTTCCAGCGGTCAGAAGCTCGTTGAATATCGCAAGTTTTAACATGCAAACTGAATACATCAATCAGCAACACCGTTTTTTTCCTGATGTAATGTCTCTCGGAAAAAAACACTCCTCCACCTTAGGCTTCATGCCCGAAGGTGGGTTTATTGAGCATGCAGGAAAACGATGTATTATTATAGCCCATAATGATAATGAATTAGCAGGATATTTGATGTTTCGTATAGTTTCAAAAAGCCATCGAATAAGTATCGTTCATTTATGTGTAAAAGAAGAGTTTCGAGGAAAGAGCGTCACCACTTTATTATTGAATACCTTACGAGAAAAATATGAGAATGTGTATGGCTACAATGGCATTTCTCTTAGCTGTAGGAAAGATTACACCCACGCAAATAGTGTTTGGAAAAAATACGGTTTTACTTGCAGACATACTAAACGCAGCAGAAGCATTGAGGAAAATTATCTGAATATTTGGTGGTATGATTTTAATAAACCGGACTTATTCAGTGTTGTTAATCAATCATCCATTAAGATAAAAGCGCTTTTAGATGCTAATATCATTATCAAACTAAGAGATGAAAACAAAGAATTAGAACCCTCACAAGACCCGCGCGCCCTCTTAGCGGATTGGTTAGACGATGAGGTCGATTATTACTATTCCCCTGAAATTTTGAATGAAATTACACGAGATAAGGATACTCAAAGAGCAGTTAAAACAAGGGCTTTCCTAAGTAACTTCGTAGAAGCAAAATTCAATGTAGAAAAATGTAAAAAAATAATTGGAGAATTAAAGCAATATATTCCGGGCGTTACGGAAAACGACCAATCAGATAGGACTCAACTTGCTTCGGCTATTGCATCAGAAGCTTCTTATTTTATCACTTTCGATTTAGGAATATTAGAAAGGAAAGTGGAAATTGAAAATGACTTTGATATTCAAATTTTCACCCCACAAGAATTTGTTTTAGAAATAGACGAGTTACTTAATAAGGAAGAGTATTATCCTGAGAGACTTGCAGGCGTTACATTTCATACTATCGCCAAAGTTTCCAATTCAGAACTGGATATTTATATCGATTATTTTTTAGCAAAATCAAATTCAGAGAAAAAAACATCATTTCAAAACATAGTATATGCTGAAACAGCAAATATTCAATCCTCAAAAGTAAAGGTTATTAAAGCAGGAAGTCATCCTATTGCCTTCTTTGGATATGAGTATAGTGAAAATATATTGCTTGTTTCGTTTATTCGATTGGCGGATACGGAGCACAAGCAAACACTATATATGCAGCTCATATCTGATTTTGTAAATAAAGCCATAAAAAAGGGTTTATCCCAAATACAAATAGAGGAATCCTTTTTATCAGAGAACCAAGAACAAATACTGAGCCGAATGGGGTTTGATAAAAGTTCCGGAGTTTGGACTAAGATGATTTTCGATAAAATGATTGCTAGTTCGAGTATTGCAGAAATTGATATTCGTTTTCAGAGACATCCGTTAATTGATAGGCTGAATATAGTTGAAGAAAAAGAACGGATGCAATTACTTGTAGCAATTGAGCGAAAATTATTTCCTTTAAAATTTCTAGACTTAGGTATTCCTTGCTATATTATCCCAATCAAACCTCATTGGGCAGGACAATTATTTGACCCATACATTTCCGGATCCACATTATTTGGTGCAGATGAGAAACGAATGTGGAATTATGAGAATGTGTATTATAGGAGTACGAGACCAATAACAGAAGTTGCTCCGGCAAGAATACTTTGGTATGCAAGTACAGATAAGAAAACTTCCCGCCACCAAGCTATTGTTGCCTCCTCCTACTTGGACGAAGTTATGACCGGGAAACCGAAGGCCTTGTATCAACAAAATAAGCATTATGGAATTTATGAATGGCGACATATTTATGATTTATGTGATAAAGATATTGAGACACCAATTCGAGCATTACGTTTTAGTGGGACAGAGGTCTTTCAAAAGCCAATAAGTTTGTCATCCATTCGAGAAATATTTGAAAAGAATGGTCGGCCAGCAAATACTTTTGCATCCCCTGTAAAAGTAGACAACAACATTTTCAACCAAATTTATCAAGCAGGAACACGTGAAAACAGATAATATAAAGAAATATTTATTTGTTTCGGTAAAGCCCGAATTTGCAAATAAGATTGTAAAAAAAGAGAAGAGCATTGAATTGCGAAAGATAAAGCCTCATGTAAATATTGGGGATTATATTATCATCTATGCCTCATCGCCTGTAAAATCAGTAGTAGGTTTTGGCGTTATAAAACAAATTATTGAGAAAACGCCAAAGGGGATGTGGAAAGAACATGCTGCATTGTTAGGCATTGACAAAAAAAGATTTGACGAATACTATACAGGCAAAGAAAGAGCTATAGGGATAGAAATACACAAGATAAAAAAAATTATACCTATTTCGTTAGAGAGCATGAGAACTATTGACCCTAATTTTCATCCCCCTCAGGTGTATAGGTATGTGTCAAACTACTTAATAAGTAGAACTATCATAAATTTCATAGATAAACAATGAAAAAACGACTACGCAAAAAGCTACATAAAGGAGAATATCAACAATACGGAATTTCAATAATGGTTCCTGCAAATATTGAGAATGTAGAAAGTGTATTGAATGTAATTACCGGTATCGCTGACCAGAATAAAGTGTTGTTTTGTGGCGGAGGTTTTGGCCAATTTATTCTTCCATCTGAAGAGTATGGAGAATTGAAAATGCCATCCAAAATAGAATATCTGATAATGAATATTGCTTTAGGGCCGGAAACCCTTTCTGATTGTGTTATTGGTTATTTTGTCAACCCCATCGGAAATGAGATCAAAGAAGATGTAGCCAATAAAGTGAAAGCAGGACTTGAAAAAGCCTTGAAAGCAGATTTTAAGATTAACTGTAGAATTGATTTGTGGAATTAAACAAGCAAAAATAAAAAATTACAATGTCCGAATCCAACATCATACTCTATACAACACCTAACGGTCAAGTAAGCATTCAGGTGCAATATGAAGACGGTAGTTTCTGGCTAACCCAAAAGCGGATGAGCGAATTGTTTGGCGTAGATGTTCGTACCATAAACGAACATTTGAAAAATATCTACCAAAGTGGTGAATTACAAAACCAAGCAACTATCCGGAAAATCCGGATAGTTCAAAAAGAAGGTAACAGAGAAGTCTCGCGTGAACTGGATTTCTATAATTTGGATGCCATTATTGCGATGGGATACCGTGTAAACAGCTATCAGGCGACACAATTCCGCATTTGGGCAACTAACACCCTCAAAGAGTTTATTGTCAAAGGTTTTGTAATGGACGACGAACGTTTGAAACAGGGAAAAAGCTTTGGTAAAGATTATTTTGACGAGTTGCTGGAACGTATCCGCGAAATCCGTGCCAGCGAAAGGCGATTTTACCAAAAAATCACAGACATTTATGCGCTTTCGGCAGATTACGATAAAAATTCACCTGTTACAAAAGATTTCTTTACCACCGTACAAAACAAGCTGCATTGGGCTATTACAGGAAAAACCGCTGCGGAAATCATTTATACTTCTGCCGATGCTACAAAGTTGTACATGGGATTGACACATTGGAAGCAAGCACCCGATTGGAAAATACTTAAATCGGATGTTGTTGTTGCCAAGAATTACCTGAACGAAGCACACATCAAAGAATTGAACCGTATTGTAGCGGCTTATTTGGATTTAGCAGAAAACAGGGCTACGCGAGGTATTGTGACCAATATGCAAGAATGGATACAGTTTTTAAATCAGTTTTTGGAGCTTTCCCAGTACCCTATATTACGAGACAAAGGCAAGGTAAGCACATTGGAAGCTAAACTAAAAGCGGAACAGGAATATGAAGTTTTCAGGAAAATTCAGGACGAGAATTATATTTCTGATTTCGATAAAGAAATAAAACGCATACAAGGCAAGCCAGAATAATTATAAGGGGTTTTTAATGCAAATAACCCAACCTCATATAGATGTTTATAAATCTCTTTTTCGAGGGAGGGAAGATGTATATGCTGTTCGTTGGGAGAAGGACGGGAGAAGTGGATATATGCCTGCCTACAAAGTGGATTGGGACGATTATAATCGCCATAAGTCATCGGGAGGAACTTTTGCCAATTATCCGAAGAAAGAATACCTGCCTTTTAATGATGCCGCACTAAAGGAACATTTTTTTGGAAAAACTACAATCGGAATCTATCCACTGTTATCGGATAACACCTCATTTTTTATTGCAGCCGATTTTGATGAAGATAACTGGCAGGAATCCATACTCAAATTATACAAAGTCTGTCAGGAAGTCGAATTACCCGCTGTAATTGAACGTTCCCGTTCTGGCAATGGAGGACATTTATGGCTGTTCTTCGAGGAAAATATTCCGGCTTTTCAAAGTAGGGAAATAATGTTCGAACTCCTGTTGCAGTCCGGAATAATCTCCAAATTTGAAAAGGAAGCAAGCTTTGACCGCCTTTTCCCCAATCAGGACACTCATTCCGGTAAAGGTATCGGCAATCTGATTGCCCTTCCATTGCAAGGATACTCATTAACATGTGGAAACTCGTGTTTTTTGGAACCAGATACGTTTGAACCCGTCGAAGACCAATGGGCTTTTTTGACGACTGTCAGGAAAATATCCAAACAGGAGATAGATTCTCTACATTTACAACTCTCCGGAAACACAAAAGAAGTCTTCACTTCAAAATATACCGGTTCAAAATCTTCGTTTGAGTTAGAAATCGTTATAAACAGCGAGATATACCTGAAAAGAATACAACTGAATCAGAAGTTGATCGAATTTCTAAGGGATAATCTGAACTTCCTGAATTCGGATTACATTGTAAAGAAACGATTGGGGAAAACCGCATATAACATTGAAAAATACTTCAAACTGATTGAGGAAACGCCGGAAGGTATCATTATTCCTCGCGGATTCGCTTCATCACTTGTGAAATTCTGTAATTCGGAGAATATTCCCATAAAAATTATTGATGAACGGTGCAAACAGGATGAAATTACAGTAAACTCCAAAATAGACCTGCTTCCTCACCAAGAAGAGGTTTTGGAACGGGCGGAAACTAAAGATTTTGGTGTAATTGTTTCTCCACCCGGTTCCGGAAAAACGATTATAGGACTGGAATTGATTGCTCAAAAAAAGCAACCGACCCTTATCCTTGTTCACAGGAAACAATTATTCGACCAATGGATAGACCGAATACAAAATTTCCTGTCTATTCCTAAAAACAAGATTGGCCAAATCGGAAATCAAAAAGATAAAATTGGCAAGGAAATAACGGTTGCCATGATACAATCATTGACAAGGGGAGACCTCTCTGAATTAAAAAACAGGTTTGGAATGGTGATTGTCGATGAATGCCACCATATACCTGCCAAATCATTTAGAGAAGTCATTACCCAGTTGAACTGTTATTATCTATACGGTTTGACGGCAACACCAAAGCGGAAAAACAATGACGAGAAGCTGATTTATGTGTATATCGGCAATATCATTTGTGAAATGACCCAGAAAGAATTGTTGGAACAGCAGAACAGCAAGGCCGAAATCAATATAAGAGAAACTGAATTATTCGTTCCATTCGATTATAAAACCGATAACTACGAAACCGTTTCCCGTGTTCTGATATATGACACAGCCAGAAATGGATTGATATTGAAAGATATTGATGAAAATATAAATCGGTTTAAGTCTATCTTGATTCTAACCGAAAGAAAATCTCATGTAGATATTCTGAATCTTTATCTGAAGGAAAAATATGAAACGATTGCCATTTCGGGAGATGATTCCGAAAGAAGCCGGAAAAGTAAACTGGAACAGATTGAACAAGGGCATTTCCGGATTATCATCTCCACGGGACAATATTTTGGTGAGGGGATAGATATAAGCGCCTTGGAGTGCTTGTTTATTGTTTACCCCTTTACATTTGAGGGCAAGTTAGTACAATACATCGGGAGGGTACAGCGTTCCGGCAAACCTCCGGTAATTTTTGATTACCGGGATTCCAAAATTAATTATTTTGATAAGATGTTCAAGCAGCGAAACAGGTACTACAATAAGCTTAGAAAATAACGATATGTCTGCATAGATTATGCATATGTTTTATCTTTGTCTCAAGCTAATCAACCTGCTCAAAGCGGAGCGAATTGATGAAGTTAACTCGTTACTTATCCGTTACCTGCTTTGAATTCATCAGACATTAAAATATTGATTCATAGAGTAATAATTCGATGGCATAGGTTTATTTCCACATCAAACCAAGCGGACTGTTAAGTTAATTTTGATATGATGTATGGAAAGTGTTGTACATGGGGGTGCACCACATCGATTTCGGGTTAACTATGGGATGTCAGGGTTCAACGATCCAAAGTATTTCAGCAGAATATTCAAAAGGTTTGAAGGGAAAACCCCAACAGAATATATCAGCAAGTAAAACTTTATTTTGCCCTGTGTTGTTTGTCGAATTTTTGCAAAGGCTCCATTAGCAATACTATTGTTGCTATCACATCATCTAGCGTTGGCATTTTTGCGGCATCAAACATCAGCTGCCGAAGTTCGTTGTTATATGCCCGAACAATAGTTGGCAACCTCAGCGTTTTTTCAGTTTGTGCAAATATTTGCGCCTTCGAAATTGGCTTGTGTGATTGCGAATTTTGGTATAACCCATCCTCGTCCGTTATTTGTTTTAAGGCCGCCGCAAATTCGCTTGATTGAACAAATTCGGCATACTCGGGAATGCCTAACAGGCGGTAAATATCGTAAATGTCGCGGATGTGTTTTGCAATAAGTATTTCAAAATCTTCATCGTACGAAAGCCTTGTCAAGCGCGAAATCTTGTCGCATAGCGTGCGTCGTGGGTCAATGGTTTGCACCTCGAATGCATCAAGGAGAAAGCATGAGATTATTTCTGCATTTTCATTTTTGAGCAAATACTCGGTAACAATGGGCGTTATCATCCGCTTTTGCGCAGGGTAGTACATCGCTGATTTATCCTCCAGCATGCAGCATTTGATTTCTACCTCCAGATTTTCTTTCAGCCCTATATTTTCGTAGTGCGTATCGTAGACAAATACCAACTTGCGAAAATCGCCGCCGGTTTTTGACAGTTCCGCCTGATACATTTCCCTGTTGTTCTCAATAACAAGGTGCGAGATGCTCCGATTCAAAGTTTTTTCAGCCTGCTTAGAGGAGCTGGCATTGCCTGAAAAAACGAACAAGTCCAAATCTTCCGAAAAGCGGTCGATAATGCCAAAAGCCTTTGAAAGCGAGGTGCCACCTTTAAAGTAGATGTTACCTGAAAAATCGGACGTGGCCAACTCCTTCAGTATTTTGCAAACCCAATAATCTTTTTCAACGTGCGATTGCTCATAGCCAAAAAAGTCGGCAGCAAATTCCACCAACTCTCTAAAAGCCTCGTTATTCAAGTGTAAATTCATGGTCACTACGCTGTTTTATACGACAAATCAAATCGCGTGGTTGGACAAATAGTTCCAACGAGTTGCTCTACCAACTGCTCGTTATTTCCTCCTGCCAACATATCGCTCAATATTTTTCGCACTCGTGGAGGATAAGCAGCCGCCAAATTTACGATTTTTTTGAGGTCAGATTTTGAAAGTTTTGAAATATGTAAATCAAAAATTTTGTTGTAGGCTGCCCTAGGGCTTGTGCCCGGAATATGCTTTAGATCTTTAATGGCATCCAGCATGCGAGTTAAGCGCAACGTTTCTTCATTGTCAGGTGTACTCACGTATGCCTTGACACATTCTACCGATAATTTTTTGAACTTAAACGGCCGCACAGGTTGGTGTACAGCAATGGTAATAACTGTGGGCACCTGCTCCGTAAGCGACATTTTATTGTAGATGTAGGCCCCAGTGAGGTACCCGTCTAACTTACGGGTAAGGTAGCTCAGCTGCTCGTCTTGGTAAACAGGTTGCATACCCAATCCCAAGCTTGATTGCTTGGGGCGATAGTAGGCGCCTTTTTCTACCCTAACCAGCTCCTTTTTCTTCGTTAAATCCGAAAGTATTACCGCTACGTTGGCAAACTTATCCATAGGGAAAGCAAGATTGGCAAAGGTAAATATTTTACCTTCTGGGATACTTTCTATCTGGTATTGTATGTAAGCCTTAAATGATTTCATTATGCTTTTCTTTTTGCAAATATACGAATAAAATTATGTTTTTACATGTAAAAACATAATTTTATTATATGATTCAAAAAAATAAACACGAGCAATCCCTAAAATTCTCATGATAGTCTCGTGAAATCTCCCACATCTATTGGCCTTAACCTGCTTTTTAGTTGGTGCGGAGCAAGCTATTTTTCTGTATCACACCTGCTTTTACCCTGCTTTTTTCTACTTTGAGGCTACTTTTTACCTGTTTTTCGCAAAAATGTGGGCAGAAGTTGCCTATCGCTACCATTTCCAGCTCAAGCTTTGCAGCTGCTTTTTGACACGTTCGCTCGAGCGGTGGATGTACACCATCGAGGTGTTGATGTCCGCGTGCCCCAAAATGTCCATGATGAGGTAGGGATTGGCGCTAATGTCGGCAAGTACCGTCCCGCAGGTGTGTCGCGCCATGTGAAAGGAGATATCACGCTTAAGACCTGCCTTGCGTGCGACAATCTTGAGGTAGTAGTCCAGTGCGCTGCGGGTTTCTACGGGAAAAATGCTACGCTGATCGGGGTACTGCTTGAGGTACTTCTGCATAATAGTTTGTGGCTTGCCATCAAAAAGGTGCGACAGATGGTGTACTACCCGCTGCCCCTTCCCTTTTTCGGTGAGCATATCCACCACCAAGCCATCGCTCGTTTTCTTTACATGCTCCTTGCTCAGCAAAATGTTGTCGCCAATGCGCAATCCGGTGTAACAGCTATATAGAAAGCGGTCAAGCACTTGCTCCAAGCGCGGATTCCCCAACTGCTTTCTATCAAAGTTTTCCAGCAACTCCAGCTCTTCGGGTTCGAGGTTGTCTCGCTCGCTTTTGCCTCTATCTATAGCGTACTCGTCGTAAGGATTTTTCTTGGGATCGAGGTAGCCCTTCTTAATAGCCTGCTTGACGAACATTTTTACCGTAAGGTGGAACCGACCGATTGTAGTTTGCTCGTACTCATGGGCTGCAAGGTACACGTCAATGTTCTTCACCAGCTTCTCGCTAACGTTGGAAAACAGCAAGTCGCCACCCGCAATCTTGCCCAGCAGGTTGAGGTTGTTGCTGTAGCGCTCATGCGACAGCTGGCTTATCTTTCGTTGAGCAAGTCGTTCATCTAGGTAAGCCCGGGAAAAGGTAATGAAGCTATCCTTGTTGCCGCTGCTATACGCTTCAAGCAGCAGCGGCGTCAGCTCTAGCCCTTGGTTAATGAGCGACAGCTCGTACTTTTCCAACTCGTCCATCTGCTCCTTGAGCATTTGGTAGAGGGCAATATAGTTGGGGTGTTCCTTTTTTAGTATCTTTGCCTTGGCACTCCAGTAGCGGGGTTCTATCTCCACGCGGGTGTCAATCCAGCGGCGCAGCGTGCGACTAAAGTACACCTCAATGTGGATGGGGGCTTTTTCAGCAGGCGCAAGCCTCTTGGCGCGGCGGTTGTAGACGAGGGAAAAGCGTGCTTTCATGGAGTTGATTTTGCGTATCACTATTGTATCACAAAGGTACGTTTTTTACCGGACTAGCACACGATAGGAAAATCCAAAATTTCACTTATTTATCGCATAAATAGCACAAATACAACTTAGTAAGTCTTAAAATGAGTTTGTGTCAAATTAGAAAATAATTATTCAATAGTCACCCTGAGCCTGTCGAAGGGGTGCGGCGAGTGAAATTTACTCCGTAATTTCGATGTAGTTTCCCTCCGGGTCTGAAACACCGCTTTCGTAATATCCGTCGCCGGTAGTTCTTGGTTCGCTTACAATTGTGTAGCCATCTTTACGCAACCTTTCGGTAAGCGCATTTACAGCCTCCTTTCCTCCTACCGAAATAGCAAAATGTGCCAATCCTTTCAAATTTCCCCTGCTAGTAGGACTTTCCATATTTGGAATGTGCATTAATTCTATACGGGTTTTATTTTCTCCAAAGGATAAGAAGTAGGATGTGTAGCTGCGTTTGGTGTTTACATACTTATCTCCACTGCCAACGTTGAAATACTTCATGTAGAATTGACGAAGCAACTCTATATCCTCTACCCAAATTGCCAAGTGTTCAATTTTCATTATAGTTGCTCTAGTATTTTTATAACACAAAGTTATTGATTATCCTCAATTATTTTTCCTCTCCTTTTGGATTGAGCGCCGTAGGTGCGGTAACCTTGTAGCCAGGGGTGTAAGCCCCTGGTGGCTAGATGGAGTGGAGTGTGTGGCGCGCGGAGCACGTTTTTCCCTAGAAACAATATCTGTGCTCCGCGCGCAAAATACTGCCCTTGCCATTACTACCCGGGGCTTACACCCCGGGCTACATGCTGTCAGCCCTACGGGCTGAGTGTCCAATATCATTTTGCGGATAAGTCATAAAAATTATATCTTTGCATCACGTTTCACTTAAAACTACTCCGATGAACCGAGTCCCGATGTAATCGGGCGAGTTCCATCGGGCAAAAATTAAAAATCATACTCCGATGAAAATTAATAATTAATAGTTGGTTCACGAAACCGACCTCCCCACCTGACGTTTGCATTGCGTGCTAAGCGCGGTTTCACTATTAATTATTTTTATCATGAGTATTATTGTTAGCGATTTATCCTATCGCTATTCCAACCAAAATCCTTTATTCATCCACCTAAATTTTTCCGTTGAAGCAGCGGAGAAAGTTTCTATTGTGGGTAACAATGGTGCTGGGAAATCCACGCTGCTGCGCCTTATGGCGGGAGTGCTACAAACCGAAGAAGGAAGCATTGTTTGCTCCTCAAAACCCTACTACGTTCCGCAGCATACAGGCATACTTACGTTAACTGTAGCAGAGGTATTGCAGGCGCAGGAAAAGCTGTGTGCGCTTGATGCCATAACCCAAGGCAGCGTGCTACAATCCGATTACGATGCCTTGGGTGATGACTGGGATATTGAGGAGCGCTGCAAATCGGCACTTGACTACTGGGGGTTGCCACATGTGAAGTTAAGTTCATCGATGAACGACCTTAGCGGCGGCGAAAAAACAAAGGTGTACCTCGCCGGTTTGCTCATTCACACTCCCGAAATCATTTTACTTGACGAGCCAACTAACCATCTCGACCGAGCAAGTCGTGATTTGCTGTATCGCTACATTGAGCAAAGTCGCGCGGCAATAGTGATTGTGAGCCACGATGTAACGTTGCTCAACCTGCTAAACACCACCTACGAGCTGTCGGAGTTTGGCGTAAAGCTATACGGCGGCAACTACGATTTTTACCGTGAGCAAAAGGGGTTACAGGATAACGCTCTTGCCGAAAGTATTCACGAGGAAGAAAAGGCGTTGCGGCTTGCCCGAAAAAAAGCGCAGGAGGTAAAACAGCGGCAGGAAAAGCGCATGGCACAGGGTGAAAAAGTCAAAGCACAGGGAGGCGCACCTCGTATTTTGATGAATGCTAAGGGCGGTGCTGCCGAAAATACATCGGCAAAGCTGAAGGATAAGCACGCTGAAATTATTGGCGAAAGTCAAAAAAAGTTGAGCGAGCTACGCCAGCAGCAAAGTGCGCTGCGAAATTTGAAAATTGACTTTGACAATACCTCGCTACACGCGGGAAAGTTGCTCGTAGAAGCCTCGCAGGTGAATTTTGCCTATAGTAACACCGATGAAATGCTGTGGGCAGAGCCCGTTGACTTTAAGCTATACAGCAGCGATCGCATACACATCTCAGGCAACAACGGCGCGGGTAAAACCACGTTTGTTAACTTGCTCGCAGGCGTACTTGCACCGTCAAGCGGCGAGGTGCGTCGCGCGGAATTTTCATGGATTTACCTCGACCAAAATTACACCCACGTAGATGTTGACGATACGGTAGTGCAGCTGGCCGAGCGCTACAATACGCAAGCCCTGGCTGAGCACGATATTAAAATTCGTCTTAACCGTTTTCTGTTTTCACCCGATACGTGGGATAAGAGCTGCCGCACGCTTAGCGGAGGCGAAAAAATGCGCCTGTACCTGTGCTGCCTTATGATTAGCAACCAAACTCCCGACCTCATAGTACTTGACGAGCCTACCAATAATCTTGATATTTCAAGCCTTGAAATACTCACCCAAACTATCAAAAATTACCGTGGTAGCCTACTGGTTATTTCACACGACAGGTATTTTGTTGAGGAGATTGGGGTGAATGGGCAGCTGGAGCTGAAGCGATAAGGGTGATGGCGCACAATAAACCCTAACAGGGTCTTAAAACCCTGTTAGGGTTTATATTCTTCTTCATTGCCGTCTGCTAAATCAGACGGATAGCAAATGCCACAAAACATTGCGCGCGGAGCATAGGTGTTATCTCTAGGGAAACACTTGCTCCGCGCGCTTTATCAATTCTCAATATTTTAACCGTTAGCTAAAGCAGACGGCAATGAACTACTTGCGTCCAAATGGATTTTGCTGTCTGTAAACTGGTATTTTTGCTTGCGCCAAAAAGAAGTCAGCCTGTAACTTCTCAATTACCTCTTTCACCGAGCTGATTTTTTCGGCCAGGTAAGCATTGGTTCCGGCAAAGGCGTAGCCCTTGCTCATGTTGCCCTTGGCGGCGTTGTACAGCGCCTTAATAATGCAGTAGGGGCTCTTGGTGTAGTCGCAGGTTTTGATGCAGTGGAAAGGACAATTTTTGGATTTTTCGTTGCCCTCGGCCACGCTGTGTATAAACTCGCCATCGAAGGCACGACCGGGCATACCCACAGGGCTTTGAATAATGCGTACATCCTTAGCTTCTGAGTTGATGTACACCTTTTTAAATTCCATGGAGGCATCACACTCGTTGGTAGGAACAAAAATAGATCCCATTTGTACTGCCGAAGCGCCCAACTCCATAAATCGTGAAATATCCTCTCCTGTTGAGATTCCTCCCGCGGCAACTACCGGAATGTTTTTTTGCTCAGCGTAACTTTTAGCCACCTCCACTACCTCGGGGATGAGGTGCTCAAGCGAGTAATGCTCATCTTCAATTTGGTCATTTTTAAAACCCAAGTGTCCGCCCGCCTTAGGTCCTTCCACTACGATAGCGTCGGGTAGGTAGTTGTAGTTGGCTTGCCACTTATCGCAAATTACTTTGGCGGCACGTGAAGAGGATACAATTGGTGCCAACAGCGTTGTATCGCCCTTCTTCAGGTACGATGGCAGGTCAAGCGGCAATCCTGCTCCCGCAAAAATTACATCGACTTTTTCTTCAATAGCCGTGCGCACCATATCCGAAAAGTTGGATAGCGCCACCATAATATTTACGCCAATCATGCCACGCGTTTTCTCACGCGCCTTGTGAACCTCCTCGCGTAGTCCCTGTATGCACTTTTCTGTAAAAGTTCCTTTGAATTCGGGGTACAGCAACCCTAATCCGGCTACCGATATTACACCTATTCCTCCCTCATTAGCTACAGCCGAGGCAAGGCCTGATAGCGATACGCCAACGCCCATGCCGCCCTGTATAATGGGGAGCTTAATTTCGTATTTGCCAATAAAAAATGATTTCATTATGTACTTGAATATTTAGTCTGTAAAGGTAGCGGTACATTTACCGTTTGGTTTACTCCGAGCAAACGTTCAAATAACCAATTATTGGTAGTAATTAAAAACCAGTTATTTGCTATACTTAAAAAAGGATAAATGCGCACAGTTTAACTATTCCTGGGCTTTATAGGAGGGATGATAGCAAGTGATAAACCTTAACAGGGTCTCAAAACCCTGTTAGGGTCGAATGATTACACCATCTTTGCGCCTATGCGCTTGAAAAATGCAGCGCTGTATTGTTCGCCCACAGGCAGGTATTCCTTGCCTATAACTACGCGCTGGCGCTCAATGGCGGTAATGCGTGAGAGGTTGATGATGAATGAACGGTGAATGCGCATGAACTTATCGATGGGCAACTTTTCTTCAAGCGCCTTCATGCTTAGTAGCGTAGTAATGTTTTGTCCGTCGGCGAGGTGAATTTTTACGTACTCCTTCATGCCCTCGATGTACTCCACATCGCTTAGCTGCACGCGCACCGTTTTGTACTCCGATTTTACAAAAAGATAATCATCCTCGTTGGGAGAGGAGGTGTTGTTGGCTTGCGTGCTTTTTAGGATAGCCAGCTGTTGCGCTTTGGTAGCAGCCTTTAAAAAGTTGCTGTACGAAATGGGTTTGAGCAAATAATCTACAGCCGAAACCTCAAAGCCCTCCAACGCGTATTCGCTATAAGCGGTGGTGAAAATCACCATGGCATTGCCGCTTAGCGAGCGCACAAAATCTACGCCACTTAATTCCGGCATGTTGATGTCCACAAAAAGTAGGTCGGGCGATTGCTCGCCTACCACCTTCATAGCATCAAAAGCGTTGTTGCAAAGTCCCACCAATTCAAGAAAAGGAGTTTTCTCAATGTAAGCCTTCATTTGCTTTAGCGCAAGCGGCTCATCGTCTATGGCTATGCAGCGAAGGTTCATTAAATGGGTTAAAGTTGTTTTTGAGACCTCTCTCTAAATCTCTCTCCACAAGAGAGAGACTTTCCTACCCACTGGCGCTCCACAACCAATGGGAATACCTATGGGCAGTCTCCCCTCTCCTGTGGAGAGGGGGCGGGGGAGAGGTTTTACAATTTTGTCGGTATTCTCAGCTCCACCACATGCTCGCCACCCTCATTTTTTATAGAGAGTATATAGCTGTTGTGGTAAATGAGTTCCAAGCGCTTTTTGATGTTTTCAAGACCAATGCCTGAACCCTCGTTGAGTCCTGTTTCGGCTTTTACAAAAGTATGATTTCGGATGTTGAAAACCAAAAAATTATTCTCCACCGCAAAGCGAATGTTGATGCTTGATTTGTCGCGCGGATTTACGCCGTATTTAAACGCGTTTTCTACAAATGATAAGAATAGGAACGGCGGCACTACCACACCCTCGCTTTCCTCGGGATAAATGGCCTCCACGGTCAGCATTTCCTCGTCGTAGCGCAGGCGCATGAGCTCCACGTAGCTTTGTAAAAAGTTGATTTCCTTGCGTAGCGGGGTGAAATCTGTTTCGGGCTCGTACAGTAGGTAGCGCATCAGCTGCGATAGCTTAATGATGGCCTCTTTCGCTTTTTCTCCGTCAATATCCACCAGCGCGTGAATATTGTTAAGCGTGTTCATGAAAAAGTGCGGGCTGACTTGGCTTTTCAGGTATGCCAACTCCGTCAGCAGGTGCTGCCTTTCCTTTTCCGTTTGCTTATTTTTCTCCTCCGTCCATCGCACAAATATTTTTACGCCGGAGTTAAATCCTAAAATCAGCACGCAAATAGCAAGCAATCCAAAACCGAACAAAGGCGGACGAGGTCCTTTGAACTTGTGCATAGGCTCATCGCGCATGCGGTCATCATGCATCATAGATTTGTCAGGGAATGGCGGCATCTCAAACCCTGCTTCGGGTAGGGGAGGACGTCCGTTTTCAAACCGTTCCTGCATGAATTTTTGTGCAATATCCTTACGAATAAATTTTGCTTCAACCACTCCTACGCCCGCTACCAATATCAAGCAACACGCAAGGTAAATCCACACCTTGCCTTTGAGTAGTAGGCGTGGTGCGAGTATAAAGTTGTTGATGCAAAATACTACGAAAAACAGCAGCGTCATTTTCCATCCACGGAAAATAAATTCCCATCCACGCTCTCGTTCGCCGTTAGGTCCGGCAAGGAAAAACGGGGCAAGTATTACTACCAGCCAAATGAGAATGTAAAAGCCGTTTTCGACGTAGCGTATGCGCTTGGTGCTATTCATGATTTAGTTTTACAAAGGTAAAAAAATGCTTCTTAGAATTGCAAGAGAGGCTTTGCGCGATGGCTATCCCCCGCTGGCGGGGGTGGTCGAAGACCGGGGGTGGATGTCAAAATTCTAAACTTCCACCCCCGCCTTTCAGGCACCCCCGCCAGCGGGGGATAGCCATCGCGCAAGCCCTTTATGGTCTGCCGGGGCCACCACCACCAGGGTTGCCACCACCACCACTTGATGTGCCAACGGTAGTAACCATAGATGAGGTGGTAAACGTGGCTGCCGATGAGCCCTTGGTGTAGGTTGCACCCGTGTATAGCCCGCGAAATTCTGTTCCGCCCGAAATGCTGCCTCCCGTATAAATGGTGTAGCCTGTGCCGGCTGCCAAATTAGGACTGCTGAACAACATGCACATTTGCGAGGTGTACGTGCGTGGTAACTTTATGGTAAGCGCCTCGGTGCCGCCGTTAGTGCTTTCAATACGAATGATTGAAATTCCGCTACCGCTAGTGTTGTAGATTAGGCTGCGCTGGGTACATGCGTTTGTGGTAGGCGTGCTTGTTGCGCCACCTAAGCCCACTATTATACCTCCGGTAATGGCAAAACGACTTTGGTCGCAGTCAAAGCCTTCTTCGGGAGCATTATATCCGCAGGAAACTATTACGCCGCCTGATATGGATAGCGTGCCGTTGGAGTCTATACCGTCGTTGGTGCTGCTGTTGCAAAAAATGTTGCCACCGCTGATGTCAATATGCTTGCTGGCGTTCATGCCGTCATCATTCGCGTCAATTTCAATATTGCCACCAGTGATGCGTAGCGTGTCCTTGCTCTCCATGCCTTCGCCGTTGGTTCCGGTTGTTTTAACGGTAATGTTTCCGCCGTTTACTACCATGTTGCCCTTACTCTTAATTGCCTTAGGAGAGCTGCCGTCATTTCGGCTGTAGGTAAAGTAGCCACCCGTGGTAGTAACGTTGATAGTGCCGTTATTTATGGTCAAAATGTTATCTACAGAAATACCTTTTCCGGCAGTACCCGAGCTGGCAATGGTAATATTCCCGCCGTTTATGGTGAGGTTGGCGTCGCACTTGATACCCGAAGCGGAAGAAATATCGCTTTCGCTGGTATCGTAAAAAGCATTACCTGATGTGGTGATGCTTATGCTACCCGCGTTCACGCTCATATTGCCCGTGCTTTTAAACCCTTTTGATGCCTTACCCGATACCGAAATGGTGACGCTTCCCGTACTGTTTACATCGGTAGTGGTAGCGCTTTTTACACCATGTCCTTTATCTCCGGTGGTAGTAATATTTACGTTCCCTCCTGTAATGTTTACGTAACCTTTTTCGCAATCCAATCCTTCGCCAACTGATTTTGTGGTAAGCGTACCACCATCAATTTGAATGTAATCGTTGGCATGAATAGCATCGCTGGCAGCCTCTTTAATGGTAATGTTGCCCTCGTACATGCGGAAGTAGTCATCGGTGCAAATGGCGTGCTTATTTTTTCCGCGTACCAGCAGGCTGCCCGTGCCGTAAAAATTCAGCTGGCCTTCGCTGAAAAAAGTTCCCTTCATATCCTCGCCTGTTACGTGGGTGTAAGAGGCTGCATCAACCAAACGATTGTCGGTATTTTCCACTACATAAACTGATGTTTTTTTACCACATTGAATGTTGATAGCACCGCCTCGTGAGTTGGTAATACCTACACCGTTCAGGTAAAGATTGAACTTGTAGCTACCGTAAAACTTTACCGCGCCATCGGCTGTTTCGCCCGACAGAACGTAGTTCAACTCCTTGTCGGTAATGGTAGAGGTTACATTTACACGCCCATCGACAATATCAATGCTTACGCCGTTATTGAGGAACGGGTTTACCACCATAATACCGCTATCGGTAAACGCAATGCTCACCATGTTGTCAAGGTCGAGACTTTGCGGAGTGGAAACAAAATCGCCATCATAGGTATCCTCATCTGAGGTACTTTCGTTGCTATCTTTTGAACACGAAAGTGCAAGCATGGCAAGCGCACAGCATAGGGCAAGGAGAAATTTGTTTGCTTTCATATTACTAGTATTTGTTGACAAAATTTGGACTAACTCTAACAGGGTTTTGAGACCCTGTTAGGGTCTCATGGGTGTTTTTCCCATACAAAAGTAATTTACCTTTTTGCAAAGCAAAAACGAATTCAACCAATAGTATATTTTTATCTACGAAAAAAGGAGCCCGAATATCGAACTCCTTTTTCATCTGATGTGTCATTGCGGACTTGATCCGCAATCTCCCTCCCGATTTGGAGATCCCGTGTCAAGCACGGGATGACAGGCTACGTGCAACCCTGTTAGGGTCTTAGGTCTGTTAAATCAGCACCTTTCCCGTCATATCCTTGGGAATATCAATGCCCATAAGCGTTAGCACGGTGGGAGCAATGTCAGCCAACACGCCGTTCTTTACGTTTTTTACGTCCTTATCTACCACTACAAAAGGTACGGGGTTGAGCGAGTGTGCGGTGTTGGGTGAGCCATCAGCATTTACAGCGTTGTCGGCATTACCGTGGTCGGCGGTAATAAGCACTGTGTAGCCGTTGTCCTGCGCGGTTTTTACCACTTCGCCTACGCATTGGTCAATGGTTTTTACGGCCTTTTCAATGGCTTCGTAAATGCCCGTGTGTCCCACCATATCGCCGTTGGCAAAGTTGAGGGCTATAAAATCGTACTTTTTCTTGTTCAGTTCGGCTATCAACGCCTCTTTTACCTGCGGTGCGCTCATTTCGGGCTGCAAATCGTAGGTGGCAACCTTAGGCGAGTTAATCAAAATGCGATCTTCTTTGGGAAAATTTTCTTCGCGTCCACCCGAAAAGAAGAAGGTAACGTGCGCGTATTTTTCGGTTTCGGCTATGCGTAGCTGTGCTTTTCCTGCGTTAGCTACTACTTCGCCCAGCGTATTTTGTACGTTATCTTTGTCGAATAAGATATGCAGTCCCTTGAACTTGTCATCATAGGGAGTCATGGTGCAGTAGTATAGCGGCAGCGTTTTCATGCCAAAGTCGGGCATATCCTGCTGGGTAAGCACAATGGTTAGCTCCTTAGCACGGTCATTACGGTAGTTGAAAAATATTACCGTGTCACCTGCCTGTATGCGGCCCTTACCGTTAGCGCAAACAATAGGCTTAATGAACTCGTCGGTTACGCCTTCATCGTATGATTTTTGCATGGCTTGTACGGCATCAGTGGCAGGTGTGCCCACACCGTTTACCAGCAGCTCGTAGCCCTCCTTTACGCGCTCCCAACGTTTATCGCGGTCCATGGCGTAGTAGCGGCCAATAATGGAGGCTATCTCGCCGCATGAGCCCTTCATGTGATTTTGCAGCTGCTCAATGAAGCCTTTTCCACTCTTGGGGTCGGTATCGCGACCATCCATAAAGCAGTGAACAAATGTTTTGCCCGTAAGGCCATACTCCTTTGCTATATCGCAAAGTTTATACAGGTGTTCCTCCGAACTGTGTACACCACCATTGGATACCAGGCCCATGAAGTGAATTTGTTTTCCGCTATCCTTTGCATTCTTGTAAGCGGCAATTATTTCGGGGTTTTGCAGTATGCTGTTATCGCGGCACGCACGGTTAATCTTTACCAAGTCCTGATACACCACGCGACCTGCACCAATATTGAGGTGACCTACTTCCGAGTTACCCATTTGTCCGTCGGGCAAACCTACATTCTCACCACTTGTCAGCAGTTCCGACGTGGGGTATTCCTTTTCCAAGCGATCCATGTTGGGCGCTCCCGCAGTATAAATAACGTTGCTGCGGTCATGCTTGCCGTTGCCCCAGCCATCAAGAATCATCAACAGTACTTTCTTGTTCATTTTATGTAGAAATATTTAGTAACGAAATAATGTGTAAAGTTACAACAAAATCAAGGCGTTTGCATCCCCATTTATAGGGAAAAAATACAAAATTGTATCAAACAACCTTTAAAGGGAGCATTATAGAGTGAAATAAATGATGTAATACGGGCAGAAAAACGAACCACCCCCGTTTCTTTTGTATTTAAAAGGGATATAAAGTTATAAATCAATAATTTGCCGATTTTTTGCCGATTAAACGAAGCGAACCATAAACCTTACATAGGTTTACCCGATGTTTACCTGACGGGGTGTTTTGAATGGTGTACGGTTTCCCACATCTTTACGTGACGCGCGAGTGGTTTACATTCGCGCCTTTTTTATGCCTAAAAGCCTTTATTTACGCCCGCTTGACCGTTTACCCACCATTTGCCAGCCACCGACAAAACACCGCCTAAAACCGCCCCCATTTCGGGCGCTTTGGGCGGCGTTTTTTATGGCTCATTTAATGGTTAGAGAATGTTAAAATGCCATCTTCTTTGCGTAGTTGTTTGCGTTTCTGTTTGCGTTTTTGGTCTAATAACACCCCCTGTAAGGCGCAAAAATGGAACCTAAAACGGCTTTTTTGAGCGATACACCCCCCCTCTACGCCCCAAAAAACACCTCAAAACCCGCCCTTAAGTAATTATCTAACTACTTGAATTTCAATAATTAATTTTGTTTTTGAACGAAAAAAATCCCGCAAAATATGGTTTTGCGGGATTTTGGGCTACACTCTCGACGGTACGAGATTGTACTTATTGCTATTTTTTTCGCATACCGTGCAATTCTCTATACGCTTCCACCAGCTCTTTTCTAAGGTCGGCTATTTCGGTGGCTAACTCCTGTATTTTGTCCATAGCCCGCACATAGCTGGGATGGTTGGCGACCGCTGGCGGCGGCTCTACGCCCACATTTACATTGCCAGCAGCGGCTTGGGCTTCTTGCTCGTTGCTATCCGTGTCGCTCATTAAGCCAATACCTGCCTTTTTTTCGAGCATAGAGCCTTTACCTGTTAAAAGCCAGTCGGAGTTTAAATCTAAACAATAGTTTACAATTTTATTCAAAACACCTTCTCCAAGGTCTGCATCGCGCTTGAGTTGCGTATTCAGATACCCGTTAGATAGACCAACTTCCTTTTCAAATCGCGTATGAGGTATTTTCTTGTATTTTAAATACTTAAATAGCCTACCTATTGCCTTCATATTAAAATTATAGAAAAAAGTTTACAAAAACATTTGCATTGTAGACTATTGTTTATACATTTGTCTAAAATTAGCAGTTGCGAAATTGCTGTAAAGGTAAAAAAATATGACGACAAAAAAACAAAAACAAACACCCCCTCCCTTTGGCTGGATTAGCGAGATTGCCCGCATAGTTGGCTGCGACCGCAACACGGTGCGCACCGCCATTTACAACGGCAAAAAAGGAGTTAAGGCAGAAAAGGCGCGGCAAGTGTACGCCGCCAAGTATGGTAACATTTAAAAACAAATAAACCATGAAGTTAACGCACACAAAAAAAGGCTATACGCTAACGGGTATATCGTCAACCCAATTTGTCGCCGCCCTGCGCGTATTAAATACCGCTAACGATAGATGTTTTAATGAACCCGAAACCACGGGCGAGTATCACAGCAACGAAGACTTTGTTTGTACGTTGACGGGCGAACAGCGCGAGGCTTTAACGTCGCTATGCCGCGGGTTATCGCTGGCAATTGACGTGTTGGCATTAAAAAGTAATCTGTAAAGTATGAACCAATGGACAAGCAAAACATCACTTTAAACATTCAGTCGCTAATTGGTCAAGTAACCTACATAGTGCTGCCCGATGCTCTGAATTCCGAGGAACTTCAACGCCAAATACAGACAAGCGGGAATTTGGCTGCACAGCAAGCTTTAGAGGTGCTTGCGCGTTACCTATCCAGTTTTTCAGCACCTGACGGTATAACTCCTCGGGCGGGCAACAGTCAGTAAGCCGCTTGCCGTTAATGGTGGTGTTAAGCGTAAGCCTTACAGCGTCATTAAGTGCAGCAAGCAAAAAAGGGTCGCTTGGCATTTCGCAAGTTGAGGTTTTACCGAGCCATTCTGTAAAGTTTGATAGCAAAAGTTCTTTTTCCATAATGCTTAATTTTTGATTCGTTGTTGCCTCAAAGTTAAGCAAAACTCCCATACCGACTAAGCCATGAGGTCGGCGCCACGAGCAAGACGTGAATGGGAGCAATTAAATACGGTTTAACGACCATTTAAAAGGGTTTTAATGGAATATATCAATAACAGGCTTTGCATTAGCCACGACGAGCTAACCGACACAGACAACGGCGTTATGACTAAGTCGCAGTATGTACACTACAAGCGCAAAGGTCGCCTTGAATGCTTGCGCCGTGGCTTTTACGCCGTGGATAGCCTACCTACAAAGTACGCGCAGGAAGTGCGCCGCCGCAACCCCGATATGTGTACCACCGCCAAGCAGCGCACGTTAACCGATGTAATCGAGCTGGACGGCGCCGCGCACACGTTCTACTCTGCGCATACGTTTGATAGCGGTAAGCACCTGCCGCC
This sequence comes from Bacteroidales bacterium, assembly GCA_031553765.1. GTDB lineage: Bacteria > Bacteroidota > Bacteroidia > Bacteroidales > UBA932 > JAITMY01. Next base: position 176,445 of record JAVBKY010000003.1, on the reverse strand, counting down.
GCCTGTGGCGGACGAATACGCTGCCAACGCTTCAATTTTAAACGCGTTTCGCAACCTGCTTACAAAGGCAGCCAGCCAGCGCGGGCGGCTGGGCGACCCCCGCTTGAAAATTACGGAGTTTTGGAAAGATAAGGCGGACGTTTTGCCGCTTATTTCGGAGCAAATGCCCAACACGCTGCCGACGTATTTTAAGAACTTGCAGCGCCTTTTTAACCGCTACACACAAGAGGGCTACCCCGCGCTAATATCGCCCAAATATGGCAATAGAAACGCGTCAAAATTCAAGTGTGCCGAGCAAGAAGCTGTGGCTATTCGCTTGCTGGGTGACCACCGCAACCTTGACAACGAGCAGGTGGCAAAAATATACAACCACATTGCCAAAAAAATGGATTGGGATTTGCTTACAGGGCGCGCCTTTGGCTACCTGCGCCAAAAGCACGGGTTAACGATTGCCGCCGCTACGCGCGGGCTTAACGAGTTTAACAACACCCGCACCATGCAAGCCAAGCGCAGCCTACCTACGGCACCGCTACTGTTTTGGACAGCTGACGGCTGGGACGTGGAGCTGCACTACCAAGCCTCCGATAAAGACGACAACGGGCGCCGCGTAACCACCTACAACAACCGCCTCACTATGGTGGTGGTGCTTGACCCTTTCAACAACTACCCCGTGGGTTACGCCATAGGTGAGCGGGAAAATAGCAAGCTGATACGTGCCGCCATGCAAAACGCCATGAACCACACGCGCGAGCTATTCGGTACCCGCTACCGCACCAACCAGCTGCAAACCGACCACTACGCCTTACCCTCGCTAACGCCACTTTACGGCGTCATTGCCGACAAGGTAACGCCCGCGCGCGTCAAAAACGCTAAGGCAAAGCCCGTGGAACCTTACTTTAACTACCTAAACAAAAAATATTTTCAGCTACAGCCCAACTGGTCGGGCTTTGGCATTACCTCGCAAAAATCCAACCAACCCAACTACGACATGCTGGACAAAATCAAGCACAGCTTCCCCGACGAGGACGGCTGCCGCCAGCAAATAATCGCCATTATGGAAATGGAGCGCGCCAGCAAGGTTGCCGACTACATGGCGGGCTTTGCCAACGTGCCAGCCGAGCGCCTGTTGCCGCTTACCGACGAAGCCTACTTGCTCAACTTTGGCGCCACAACGGGGCATAAAAACGCCATAGAGGGCAACGGGTTACTCCCAACCATTAACGGCGTAAGGCGCGCCTACGACTGCTTTAACCCGCAGTTTAGGGAGTTTGCGCACCTGCGCTGGACGGTAATGTACGACGAAGCCGACCTAAGCAAGGCGCTTGCCGTAAATGAGGACGGAACCCTGCGCTTTATGCTTGAAAGCAAGTACGTGCAGCCTATGGCGCTGGCTGACCGCAAAGAGGGCGACGCCGACGAGTTGGCGCGCATACGCCAGTTCAATAAGGGCTTAACAACCACCATAACCAACAGGCTGGCGGAAGCGCACGAAAGCGCCGAAAGGCTCATGCTTGAACACCCCGACCTGCATAACTCCTACGCAAAGGCAATTATTTGCGATAGCCGCGGGCAGCACAAAGACCAGCGCAACCGCCAGCGCCGCGCGCTCAACCGCACCAGCGTAAATGTTGAAGCGGTCGAAGTGAAGCTGGTTGAAGAGTGCGCGCCAGCCGTTGCCGTCAACCAATCTATTTACGATTTGTACTAAACCATTAACAACAAAAACAAAAAAGCCATGAACGAAATTGACAAGCAAAGAATTGCAGCGGGGCTGCGCATGTTCTGCCAACACGCAGGGAGCCAAAGCAAGGCAGCGAATATGCTGCGCGCCATTAGCTCGGCTACCATTAGCCAAATGCAGAACAACAACTGGGAGCAAATAACCGACGAAATGTGGCGTAACGTGGAGTCGCAAATTGACCTCGACGCGTTCAACTGGATGATGGTTAAAACGCGGGCGTTCGACCGCCTTAACACCACCCTTACCGACGCGCAGCAAAATAGCCTCGTGGTGGGCGTGGTAGGCGACGCGGGGTGCGGCAAAACGGCAACAATAAAGCACTACGCAGCGCACAACCCTAACGTGCTGCGCCTTTCATGCTCCGAGTTTTGGAACCGTAAAAAGTTTTTGTGTGAGCTGCTGCGCGCCGCTGGCATGAGCGAGGGCGGCGCCACAATCGCCTACATGATGGACGAGGTGGTACTCGAAATAAAGCGTAAAAACAAGCCCCTTATCATACTCGACGAGGCGGACAAGTTGAGCGACCAAGTGCTATTCTTTTTCATTACGCTGTACAACGAGCTGGAAGACCGCTGCGGGCTGGTGCTTTGCGCCACCGACTACCTCGAAAGCAGAATAAAGCGCGGCGTAAAGCATGGGCGCAAGGGGTATCGCGAAATATTTAGCCGCTTAGGGCGCAAGTTCATACCCCTGCAAATAGTGAACAGCGACGACGTGGCGGCTATTTGCATGGCAAACGGCATAAAGGACACCGCCAGCATTGACGAAATAGTGGTTGATAGCGAAAGCGACCTGCGCCGCGTAAAGCGCAAAATTCACGCAATAAAGCAAAAACAGCAGCAAGGCGGCGAACGGTTCACCAAAGGCAGCGAAACCTCAAAAAATGGCGAATAATGGCAGTTAAAAAGGCACTATCGAACAGAAACCTGCTGGCTAAAATTGGAGTTTTTGAGTATGCCGACTTTGAGGGCGAGTGGCTGGCGTCATTTGGGCGTCCAGAGTTGCGCGGCTCATGGTTGATTTACGGCGGTTCGGGTAGCGGCAAAACCACCTTTACGCTGATGTTAAGCAAGTATCTATCGCAGTTTAAGCGCACGGCTTACAACTCCATAGAGCAAGGCGTATCGGGGTCTATGCTGGCGGCTTGGAGCCGCGTAAACATGGCAGAGGCTGGCTCAAATATCATTTTTCTTGAAAAGGAATTTATCCCCGACCTCAAAGAGCGCCTACGCAAAAAGAAAAGCCCCGACGTGGTGGTTATTGACAGCCTTATATGCTTGGAGGGATTTAAGCGAAAGGATTACTTGCAGCTACTGGCGGAGTTCCCGCGCAAGCTGTTTATTTTTCTTTCGCACGAAAAGAACCGCCAACCCGACCCCGCCATTGGCGAAACCATACGTCGCCTTTCTGATGTAAAAATACACGTAGAAGGCTACGTTGCGCACGTAACCAGCCGCTACGAAAACGCGGAAAAGGGCGAGGGTGGCGCACCCTTTACCATTTGGGGGCAGGGCGCGGCGGAATACCAAGCGAAGTTTATAACTCAAACAAATTAAAAACATGGAAATCTACATCAATACACACGAATTTGAAAAGCAAAACACCGTTACAATCTTTCGCGGCAAAAAGGCTTACGACAGGGTGAAATGTAAGGTTTGCGGGCTTGAGGGCATACGCAACGGCTTATTGAATATGATAAGCGTAAAGCGTGATAAAAAGTGCGCCGTGAAGCAGCGTCAGCTGGTGCAGGTAATAAGCAAGTACGCTCAAAGCGAATTTGGCTTTTACGCCTCAAAGTATTACAACAGGGTGGAGTGTCCCGACAGCGAAAAAGCGCGATTTGCTAACGATGTTTGGATTTTTTCGGACACACGCAATAAGCCTGTACGCCTGTTGGCAGGTGAATACATTTTAATCGCCGAAACGCCATGCGAACAATAGCAAAGCCCGATTACCGCAAGTTTTACGCCTTGCTAAAGCGTATGCAGGGCGCGGAAAAAGAAGAACTTGTTTTGCAGTACACCAGCGGGCGCACTACCTCGCTGCGCGAAATGCAGCCCGCCGAGTATTACAACTTGCTGGGCGCAATGGAAGCCGAGGCGCAGGGCGTTGACAGCGGCAAGTTGGCGCAGCTGGATAAAGCGCGCAAGCGCGTTATTGCTTGCATTAGCGGCTACTTAAAGGCAATGGGAAAGCCTAACGATTTAGCCACAGTTAAGGCGGTTGCTTGCCGCGCCTCGGAGTACAAGACGTTTAACGCAATTCCGCTTGACCGTTTAAATAGCCTTTACAACGCATTTAACAAGCGGCAAAACGACCTAAAGGCGGCTAATGAAGTTGACCTCACAAGTAGCGCCGAGGTGCTGCAAGAACGGCTCGATAAAGCCGTTGCTGACGAGAATTTCGAGTTGGCGGGCAAGTTGAAAAATCGAATAGAAGAACTTAAAAAACAATAGCTATGTACGAAGTAAACTATAAGGATTTGCAGCACTTACTTAATATAAGTCGGCGCGAAGCAAGGGCTTTAATTGCTATTGCCACGCGCGAAATAATCGACGTTATTACGCTTAAACACTACGCGTCAGCCATAGAAGTAGAGCGCTATATACGTTCGAGCGACGAGCGTTACGATGGCAAGAATGAAGTGTTGACTTGTATAGAGGCTTTGCAAAAAGACGGAATATCCTCAAGTGTTAAGCAGGAGATTTTACGCAGCAGGTCGTGTATTCGTCGTCGTCGAATGGTTGGTAAATTCGCCATATACGCCAAGTTTGCCAAGCCCGCCGATGTGGAGCAAATGAACCGTAAACTTAGAGAGGTTTACGACGCAATGGTTGAGAGCCACCAACTTTAAAATTATTCACTTTTTAATCAATAGAGCAATGGAAAATTCACAAGAAAAAATCACAATCAGCGCCGACGAGGCGGAACAATTCGCTGAGTTTAAGCGCAAGAAAGAAGCTGACGAGGTGCAGCGTAAAAAGGACGGAGACCGCAAGGCGTACAAGGTGCTAATTAACGAAATGGTTAACGAACATTTTCCGCACCTGCAAGCCATATCGGCGCAGCTTGCCGAGCGCAAAAAAGCGGTTTACGACACGTTCGACCAAGCCCTCGATACCAAAGTGGAACTCTACGAGGTTAAGAGCGACCAACGGACGCACACGTTTATCAACGCAGAACAGAACAGGCGCATAATGTTAGGACACCACCAAGTGGACGCGTGGGACGACACCGCCGCCGAGGGCGAAACCATGATAAAAGACTACATGGCGTCGCTTGCCGACAGTAAGAAAAGCGCGGCGTTGATTAAAACGATTATGAAGTTTTTAGCCAAAGACAAGGCAGGTAATTTAAGGCTTTCGGGCGTGTTACAGCTGCGCGAGTTGGCGATAGAATTAGAGTCCGATTTGCTATCGAATGGCGTTAAAGTTGTGTATGACGCATACCGCCCTGCCGCCAGCAAAACATTTGTGCGCGCCGAATTTAAAAACGAAATGGGCGCATGGGTAAATGTGCCGTTAGGCATGACAGAAGTTTAATTTAATCACCATTTAAAACAGTTTTAAAAATGAAAAATTTATCATGTGTAGTTCTCCTTTTTTACGGTTTTGTTGCCGCATGCTGGATTATTAACCTCGTTAAGTTGTGCTGTTGCGATTTTGCGGCACCGTGGAAAGACGAGGCGCTACACTTAGTCGGGCTACTCCCTTTTGTTTCTATTGTTACAGCATGGCTTTAAACACACTTTAAACCCCGTTTAAACATGAACCAAAAAGAGATTGATTACGCTTCAAAAATTAACCTGCATTTACAACCGCTATTTGAAGAGGGTAACGAAAACCACATCGACAAAAGCGAGCTGAAAGACGAGGCAAATTTCAAGGATTTTTGCGAGGGCTTACAAAGAGTTTGCAAGTTGATAATAAACCGCGTAAAAGACGAATTAAACGACCATTAAACGCCATGCTCAACAAACCGCTAATAATTGAAATGACCGCGGCGCAAGCCCCCGTTTTTAAGTCGCTGGTTGAACAAGTAATTGCCGCGTTGCCTACCAGCGACGCGGCTACGCTTGCGCAGCTGGTTGTAACGGAGTGGTACAAGCGCAACGCGGGCAAGTTTGTGCTTGTGCATGAAAAGTTAAGGCTCACATTTACACCCTCGCAAGCCTACGCAATAAACGCGCTAATGAAATCGCAGCCGCTTGCGGACGACACCGAGCGCGCTTTTGCACAGGGTTTAATCGCCATTATCGACCCAAAAGTTTAAGACAATGAAAACGTATTTACTAACCTCGACAAAGTGGAGCGGCGAGATAGAACTACGCTACAACGACGAGGGTTACTTGCTCGGCTACGACAACCGCGCAAACATGGAAGACGCGCAGCGCAACTGGTTTTTGCAGTACATGCCGCGCAGCATTAACGACCTGCGTAGCATGGTAGCCGCAACAAAAACCTCGAAGCTACAAGAGCTACCCGAAGCCGAGATAGCATTCGAAATGTTTTGGGAGCGCTACAATGACAAAATCCATAGCAGCAAAAAGCGCGCTGAAACTAAGTGGCGGCAAATGACAAAAGGCAATCAGCAACGGGCTTACCTGTACATCCCGCGATACTTTGCCAGCATACCCAACGGGCTACGCAAAAAACACGTCGAAACGTACTTGGGCGACGAACTGTGGAATAATTAAAAACCGCTTGAACATGAAAAAAATAATTACAACCGTTTTTGCTTGGGTGTTTCGTAGCGAAATGCAAAAGCTTCACACGCTCATATCGGAATGTGAAAGAGAGCGAAAGGCGCTTAACACAGCCCTTAATAAAGTTGAGAATTTGCTGGGCAACATTGACGTGAGCGTGGATGTGCACCACTATGCCCCGTCTTGGGCTGTTATTTCAATTCAAGGGCAGCGTGCCGACTACATCAAATTTGTAGAACTTGGCGATAAAGACATACGTTACATTCAAGATTTTTTGCATCAATTCGAGCGTCGCAAAGTGGATTGTTCACCTATGGAGCGCCATTTTTTTAGGCGAAATAAGACATACGGGATAGGCAATAATTTTCACAACTGATTTTGACGGTACTAACAATTAAAAAAGCTTAACGCAATCTTAAAAAGAGTTTTGAATGATTATCGCAATTGACTTTGACGGGACTATTGTAAGCGACAAGTTCCCACACATTGCGGGCTTGCAACCCGACGCCCGCAAGTGCATTAACCAGCTTCGTGCTGACGGGCATTACATCATTATTTGGACGTGTCGCTATGGCAACCGTTTGCTTGAGGCAATTAACTTTTTGGTGGAGCATGACGTGAAGTTTGACCGCGTGAATGACCACCAACCCGACAACCTCAAAAAGTACGGGGGTATTGCTGGTAAAAAGATTTTTGCCGACATTTACATCGACGATCGGCAAGTTGGGGGCTTACCCAGCTGGTCAGAAATTTACGACTACATCACGGGGCTGCAACGCCCCGCGTAGGCACAAAAAAAGCCTCGTCGGAAAAATCACAACGAGGCAGCACCTTGGCGGGTTGCTGCAAAGTTAAATCATTTTTCCGATAATGGCAACCCACCGAAATACTATGTTGAGAGCGCAAGTGGTTTACAACCTTGCAAAACAGCACTACGAAGAGGGCAGCCACGCCCGCTGCTATAAGTCCGTATGGCGGCACCACGTTTACCCCGTTTACCCCATGTGCTACCGCAGCTTCCTTACCTGTATTCACACCGTTGAAAAAGCCCAGCAAGAAAAACCGCCCGTGCAACAGGCGGTGCAATTCTCACTCTTTGGGCAAAATTAGCCTTTCCTTTCAAAATCTTTTACTTCGGCAAGGGTTCGCACCTTTGCGGCTGAACTATCCGCTATTTCGCAAGAAAACGCCTCTATGTCGTGCTGAATTTGCTCGTGGTTATGGTCGGTTTCGGTTGTTACGTGCTGTAGCTTGTTAAAGCCCTCGCCGCTTAACCCCTGCGCGGCGGCAACCACGGCGTCGGCAGTATCGAACTGCTCCAGCGCGTCGTCTTGGTTTCGCGAACCGTCGGCAGCACTTGCCAGCGTTTCGGTTACAATATGCAGTAGAATGCGCGCTGTGGCGCTTTTCACTCCACCCCCGCGCTGCTGCCACGCTATCGGAGCAAACTCAATGAATACGGCGGGCAAAGCGTAGCCGTTTTGCTGCGCCAAATTCTCGGTGTTTTCGTTCCACTTATCAAAGTGCTTAATGCCTATGTTTGCCGCCTTTATTCCGGCGATTATGGCAAGGTAAATTCGCTTTCTCATTACTTTTTACGGTTTAGTTTTTCAAATGCTTGTACGGTGTAGCGCTCGACATTATCCTTTACAATCGTTTCAATATTGGTACGAACCTGCGCATGGTCGCCGATATACTGCCGTTGCGGAATTTGCAGCTTCGAGCCTACCGCTTTCAGCGCCAAATTCCTGTACATGCGCGCCTTTTCGCTGTGCTTACCATGCTTGTAGTACTGCGCCCAAAAATACTTGCGCATTTTAGCGGTTACGACTATTTCGCCGCCCTCGTTGTTTATGGTGGCGTAAGGCTCTGACGAGGTGAACACCACCGCCGAGCCGCGCTCGGTGGCGCGTATGGAGCGCCGCAGCTTGGCGCTTTGTTGCAGCTTGGAACTTTCGCCGTTTAGCTTCGCTTTCCACTCGGAGCCAAAGAAGCCACCGCGCACGAAGTTTTGGTCGAACTCGTCGGCAAGCTCAACGCGCATGTCTTTTAAAATATCGGCTAAAAGTTCTTTTTTCATTTGCTTGTTGCTGCACCACTCAAACGATACACTTTTTGTATCATTCGTGCGCATTTTATCGGCTTTTCGCCAAAATTTCACCACCAAAGAGTGCCAAATGAACAAAAAGTGTTTACCTTTGTGTTGTTCAAGGGTTCGCTCTTGACTGGTTGGGGATGCGTCCTCGACCTCCCGAAGCGGGTATTTCAGTTAAACGGAATACCCGCTTTGCTTTTATGGCTCGAAGCCGTCGCTTAGTATTTCTTCGCGCGTGTAGGTTCTATCTTTCCCGTTCCTTACTATCGTTAGCGCTTCTATGTTCTTTGCCCATTTTATACGCCCTTTAACACCTCTCTTTAGCTGGTCGCTGGGTATGTCGGACTCAACGCTTAATACGATGTGGTTAGCTTGCAATCCAGCCTTGCGCAGTTCGTTGTCAATAGCGCTTTTTGTCGGCGTTTTATTTACCTTAAATTCTTGCTCAACACCCAGCGTTTTGTTGTAGGCGTCAGGAGTTTTCTTATTGAATGCGCGTGGCAAAAGTTCTATTTCTTGCCCGTGCTTTTCGGCAAAATGTTTGGCAATAGCGATATTTTCCGCCCTTTCGTTTGCGCCGTGCGCCCTACTGCACTTCACAACGCCGCGCTTGGTTGGTATAGTTTCCATTGCTGCGCTCATTGCCTTTACTATTTTGCAAGTCTCACATTCGGGGCGTCCTTTGCCGTACACCAGCGCCAGCGTTTTGTCGCAGCCCCCACAGTCTTTCGGAAAGTACGGGTGCTTGTTGGGGAAAATCTTTTTTTGCGCGCCCGCGTTGAAGCGAAACATTTGTTGCCGCGGCTGGCTGGTGGCGTCGTCGCCCGCGTCGGTGGCAGCTTGGCTATCGCTTTGCTCATACTTGCCCTTGCGCACCTGTACGGCGGTGCAGCGGCAGCCCCAGCCATTCGGCGGGTAATATTTACTCCAAAACGGGTCGCTGGGGGGTAGCGTGGTACCGTCCAGCGCGGCGTGTTCTTCCCTTACGCGGTCGTCGCCCACGGTTCGATATTGCAAATCGTAGCGGTCGCCGTCCTCTTCGATGTCGTGCCACTTCGCCACCATTTGCGCCGTTTGTGTGGCGTACTGGTATTCTGCGCGCAGGTTTAGGTTTTGGCGCTTGAACACGTCGCCCGCTTCCTTTTCAAATTGCTCAAAAGTTTTCATGCCGCCGCCCGCGTCCATGAGCGACACGCCCGCCTCGCGCATAGTGTGGTAGGCTTTCCAGCCCGAAAAAATATAGGCGTTATCCTTTAGCGCCGCCGTGAGTTCGGCGGGTATTTCGTGGGTTAGCCCCTCGGTGGTGGCGCGGGTGGTTCCCGTGTCGATGGCGTCCGATAGTATGCGATAGTTTTCGCCAATGAGCGCGCGCCCCTCTTTTTTTGCCAGCAGCTTAGGGCTGAACTTACCCGCCTTATGCAAGGCTTTTACGGCGTCGCTCACTATATCCGCGCCGAACGTAAAGAGTTCGTCGCCCTCTTTAGCCAGCTGCAAAAAGCGCTCGTCGTATAGCGATTGTAGCGCGCTGTGTAGCGCCAAGTAGTAGCCCTTGTTACCACCCGCTAATGCTGTTTTTTTGTCGTTTTTTGTGGGGACGGGTTCGCCCTTAGCCTTACCGTCCCCTACTTGAAAAAATCGTTTTGAGCGGGCTGTTTTACGCCCTTTATGGCAATCTTATATTTGTCGCTGAAGTATTTCGGGTCTATGTCGAAGTATTGCAGCAAAAGGCGCTCGTTTTCGCGTTGCTCGGCAGGCGTGTAGCTGGCGGCGTCGTCCCACTCGAATGAGCAACCCGCCACGGGAAAGCCGTGCTTTTCCATAAGCGGCAGCAAGCGGTTGTTAATCGTGTGGCGTATGCTGGTAGCGTCGCCCTTGCAAATGTTGTTAAACACTTCGAGGTGCGTTTCCGATTGGCTTAGGCTTGAACCGCTGTCAATGGTCATAGTTTGCACTAAAATTGCCTTTGACATTTCGGAGTTGGCGCGGTCAATACGCTTGTCGTACACGTTGTACGCGTCGCCGCGGCTCGTTTCCTTTATTTCAATGGTGGTACCCTCGGGAAGCAGCGCGTAACCCGCTGCGCCCAGCTTGTCGAGCATTGAGGTAATCTTCGTCCAGTCGGCGGGGTTTTGGCTGGGCGTGTAGCCCACGCGCATAGGCATACCGAAGATTTCGCCGAATGTGTCCCAGTAACCAAGCATATTTTTTTTGCTTAGGCATTGCGGTGTTACCTTTAGCAGCAAGCCTAAGTCGCGGGCGTCGCCCACTTCAACGCTCCAGTCGGCAATTGCACCCTCACGGTACGACACGCCGCGCCTAATGTCGCCGCCCGCCTCTTTGGTTATTACGCCGTACTCCTGTACTACGTGCTTGCGCGGAACCAGCGAGCAATTTGCAAATCGCATGTTAGGCGCCCCGCGGTTAATTATGTCGCCAAACTCCACGAGCGAATGCCCCCAATACTTGACGTCAAGCGCCAAGTTGAGAAACTGCACAAACCATTCATTCTCGAACAGCTTACCCGCCGCCACGTTTTCTTTGCCGTCCTTGCCTTTTATGATAAAGTCTTTTTGCAGCGTTCGCCCCTTTCGCTGCTCCAAGCAACCCGTAAGGTGGTTATCAATTAGCGCGGTAGTGTAGTTGTCGTACAGCTCCCCGCGGCGCGGTTCTTCTTTATCAATCGCCATTTGCCACGCTTGGTGCCAGCTGCCTATATCCTTTTTTGTGAGCGCGTCTGTTTGCTCCACAAGGTCAAGAATTACGCTCTGTTTTGCCACCATTTGCTTGGCAAGCGCCAGCATGGCAGCGTAGTTGTCGGCGGCTTCCTTTTTACCGTTCCACCTGTCTAAAAATCCCATTATTAAAATCCTTTTAAAGCGTTTTTAAAATCCCTTTTACCATGTGTATGTTGCGCGCGGCATTCCACCCACCGCCATAGGGAAGGTGTCGGTACTATCGGCGGTACCGCCCCCGCTTGCAAGTGCGGGCAGGTTGGGCGAGGCGCCGCCTTTTTGCACCTTAGTAAGCCATGCAATGGCTTTGTCGTAGAGCGTTTCGCGTTTTTCGCCCGCCATTTTGCTCGGTAGGCGCTGGCTTAGGTAGTACAGCGCTACGTTTACAACTATCGTTACCAAGTGTTCGTCGCGCTCGTCGCCTGTGGCGGCAAATATTTTGTCAACATCGTAGCGCGTGCGCAGGTAGCTGGCAACCTCTTTTATTGCCGTTTGCTCGGCTTTCTTTCGTGTCGCTTCGCTGTTTTGCACCGCGTCAAATTCGCGCTCGTCGCAAACGGCGCTGTAGTCTTCCACTTCAATAAACATTCGGCTATAAGTTTTCGAGGGTTACTTGTATTTTTTGCATGTCGCCCCACGTTGCGCGCGGGAACCAGCCCTGCGCTTTGAGGTCTTTAAACGTCCGCTTGTTGAGTAGTAGCGGCTTCTTTTTGTAGCGCACCACAATGTGCTTGCCATTGTGCCAGCGGTTCAGCTTTTCGCATTGCCGTATTTTGCTTTTGAAGCGGCGGCGGTTGAAGTAGCCGCGCACGAAATGAGTTACACCCAAAGACGCGAAAAAATCGCCAATGAGAAAGAAAAAAAATTTTACCATGCGTGTTTTGAATTGCTGCGCCCGCCTATTTGCGGCGCAAAGGTTTGTACTCGTGTTCGCTGTTGTAGTATGTAGATAGCGCCCTCGTCAGCGTCGGGGGCGTCGTCGTGTCCGCTCATGCCCTTTTCAAATGCCAGCAGCTGTTCAATGCCCGCCAGCATATCGGGGTCGTTCTTTTTGCTTATATCGTAGTACACAAAGCCGCGCTCCCACAGCGGGCTAATTCCCTCGATACGCTGGAATTTGTCGGGCTTTTTTCGCTTGTCGGCGCGTATGGGTAATTGGTACCCGCGCGCGTCGCCCTCACGCTTAAATTCGTCCAAAAGGACGTCTTGCAAAAAGTTGGCTTCGATGTAGTACGACACCGTTACATTTTCGGGCAGGCTTTCGTGCAGGTCGTAAAACCAGCGCACCATTTCGGCAACGGTCGTTTGTCGAACGAACGCCGCAAGGTTGTGCAGTTCCCTGCCTGTCTTGCCCCAAAACTTAATCGCCTTGAAGTCGTTTTTGCTGGTGGACTTAAACGACGGGTCGCAGTACACCACCAACTCGTCGTACTTGTGTAGCGGTAGCGCTTTTTTCCACCTTATCCAATCGTTTTTGAACACGGCGCCCTCGGTAATCGGGTTGTTCATCATTTCCTTTTGAAACGAGCGATACCCTTGGAATATCTCCATTGCCTGCACCTCGTCTGCCGTCCACTTTGCCGACCACGACGGCAAACCGTCTTTACCCCACACGTTGACCTGCGAAACATGCACCCCGTTGGTGGCAGCAATGTTGGCTAAAACGCTGTTTTTACCGATTAAGTTACCCACCATGATAAAGCGCCCGCGCCCGCCGTCAAGCGCGCCAAAAAGCGCCTCTTTTACCCAGTTGGTTAGCCTTGTTACGCGCTCGGGGTTGTTCACCAGCTCGTCGTCGTCGAGGTCGTCAATCACGATGTAGTCGGGTCGGTTGCTGCGGTAGCGCAAGCCGCGCGGTGATTGTCCGCGACCACGGGCGAAGAACGCCACGCCGTCGGCGGTAACAAACTCGCCGTCTTGCCATGAACCCTCGTTCTTTTGCAGCCCGAAATCGTTTATGTAGCGCTGGTTAAATTCAAGTTCGGCTTGTATGTCGCCCAGCAGCGTATTGGCGTTGTCTTGGCTCTTACCCACCAGCACCATGACGTTAATTTCACGCACCTTTTGGCACTTCAACCATAGCGGTATCATTACGTCGAAGTGCGTACTTTTTGCGTGTCCGCGCGCCCACTTAAACACCGCTTTTAAGTTGCGATTTTTCAGCACCTTTTTTGCTGCGTCAATGTGAAACGGCGCGCTGGCGGTATGCTTGCCCGTTTGCGCGTTGGTGGTGTAGTGCGGGAAGTAGTAATCGACGAAAAAGGCGTAATCCACGCGGGCGCGCTCAATACGCGCTTGCTTATCCGCGGGGCTTTCCGACTTATTGACTGTCGTTTGCTGCTGTACGTTTTCGCAGTGCTTTTTCCAAAGCTTATACGCCTCTAACTCGTTGCTTTTTGCCATAACTTACTATCCTTTCAACTTGTCGCCCAGCATTTCGCTTATGTACAAGTCTTGATACTTATTGATTGCCTTAATGAGTTCAGGCGTCAGCTCGGGGTCGATACTTGCGCGGTACTGGCACCACTTACCGAAAGCGATAAACACTTCGATAGCGTCCACCACCGACGCTTTTTTGTCGAGTTTTTCAACGATAGCCGCCATTTTCGATAACTTATCAATGACGCCGTTTGATATGCCGCTATCGTCATTTTTATCGGTCTTTTCATTCAACCGTTCTATCTCGGTGGCGATTGCCGCCAAAAGTCGGTTTGCCAGCTCGGGGCGCGTGATATTTTTTGCTGCGCGCCGTTCCGCCCAGCCCCCTTTGCTAATCCACTTGCTTATTGATTGACGACTTATGCCAACCTTTTCAGCAATTTCATTAACGGGCGTGTTGTTCATGTACAACGCAAACGCGAACTCTTCTTGCCCCGCGTTCTTACTCGTCTTTTTTGCCATTCATACGAATTTGATTTTTTTGATTTTGGGGCAACATTGCCCGTTTTTGCAGTGCAAAAATGGCGTCTATTTACCCCCTATAAAAAAATAATGCAAAGTTTTGACACTCTTTTTGTTGCAGCGAAAAACACCTTGCATTTTTGCATCGTGAAAACACATCGTGGGGTGGAGCAGTAGGTAGCTCGCAAGGTTCATTCCCTTGAGGTCGGCGGTTCGAGTCCGTCCCCCGCAACAAGGCTTTTGTTGTTTGTTTTTTGGGTTTGTTTGACGGCGTGGAAAGACACGCGGAGCGCGGTTAGTTCAGCGGTTAGAACAGTTGCATTTAAGCAGCAAACACGGGTTCAAATCCCGTATCGCGTACAATTTTTAAAGCAATGGGTAAAACGAAAGAGGCGGTTATTTCAACCGAAAGAGTTAACGAAGTCGGCTCGCGCGTAATTACGGTGGGCGTTGACTACGCACAGTACGAGCGCAACCCTGTGCTGCTGTATATGCACCAGCGCGGTGGCGACAGAATGCCGATTGGGCGGGTAGAAAATTTAAGGCTGGACGGTGCCAAGATAATTGGCACGCCTGTTTTTGACCTTAACGATGAGTTTGCCAAGCGAATTGCCGACAAGTGGGAAAACAACTTTTTGCGCATGTTATCGCCAAAGTTTGAAATTGTCGAAACCAGCAACGACCCTGCGCTAATACTTGTGGGACAAACCCGCGAAACGATTACGCGCAGCAAGTTGATTGAGATAAGCATTGTAGATATAGGCGGCAACGACGACGCTTTGCAGTTGTGTTACAACGGTAAAACTTTAGAATTAGGCAGCGGTGCAACTTGCGACGCCTTGCCGCTTTTATCGCTCAACAAGGAAAACCCCGACGAGGGCAATAGTAATAATCAAAATTTACAAAACATGAAAACTATTTTTCTTGCGCTGGGGTTGTCAGAAACAGCCACCAGCGACCAAGCGGTTGCCGCAATTTCGGCGCTGAAAGACAGAGCCGAAAACGGCGAAAAGCTCGCGCTGGCAGCGGTGGCGGGTATAGTGGATGCGGCAATTGCGGACACGCGCATTAACGCCGACCAAAAAGACCACTACTTGGCTCTTGGTAAGAGCATGGGTGCGGACTTCCTAAGCAAGACGCTGGCACCGCTAAAGACTGCCGCAAAGCCTACTGATTTTATCGACGAAAGGGGCGGCAAAAAGGAAACGCTCGAATTGAAGTGGGGCGACCTTACCCCCGCAACCGCCGAAAAGCTGAAAGGCGAAAACCCCAAGCAGTACATCGCATTGTACAAGGCGGAGTTTGGCGTTGCGCCCACGCTCGAAGCGTAAAAAGTATGTGAAACCAAAAAGTAATTTTTAATAACGAATGAAACGCATTTTATCTTTTGTAATGCTGCTTGCAGTAAGCAGCGTATTTGGAGCAACCATAGCGTCGGCGGCTGGCTTTGACGCGCTTGTGGGGGCTATTACTGTTCCCGCAGCGGGCTTTATTTCGGCGGCTGTTGGCGGCTTTATGCCCGCGGGTGTGCTGGGCGCTGGCGTCTTTACGGAAGTATGGACGGGCTACTTGAATAAGGCATTTAAGCTAACCGAAGAAGCGGTGGGCTGGTACAAGCGTATCAAGTCCTACGATAGCAAGGTTGAAAACGATGTTATCCACTTTGTAAACATCGGCGGAAAGCCCGCGGTACTGGTGAATAACACTACCTATCCTATCGGCATTTCAGATGCTAAGGACGCCGACAAGCCTATTGGCTTGGACAAGTACCAAACCGAACGCACGGTTATTACCGACGACGAGCTACACGCGATTAGCTACGACAAAATGGGTACCTCGGTTGAGCTACACAAGGAAGCTATCGAAGAAAAGAAGTTTGCTAAGGCACTTCACGCACTTGCTCCCAACGAGGGCAAGACAGGCGCACCCGTGGTGGTTACCAGCGGCGAAGTGGACGCAGAAGAGGGTCGTAAGGTGTTTACCCGCAAAGACCTGTTGAAGCTAAAAAAGGCGTTTGACAAGCTGAAAGTTCCCGCTTCGCAGCGCGTGTTGGTGCTTTGCCCCGACCACGTAAACGACTTGCTGGCGCTCGACCAAAACTTCCAAAAGCAGTACTACGAGCATGAAAGCGGCAAGATTACGCGCATGAATAGCTTCGACATTTACGAGTTCACCGATTGCCCGTATTTCGATGTAACAACGGGTAAGAAAGTGCCATTTGGCGCCGTTGTGGACGATGCCAAGCACAGGATGGCGTCGGTTGCCTTTGCTGATAGCAAGTGCATGCGCGCCGACGGTTCCGCAAAGATGTACTGGAGAAAGGCAGAAAACGCCCCCGACACGCAAGCGAGTGAAATCAACTTCCGCAAGTACTCCATTTGCTTGCCGCTGGGTGAAGATTGTATCGGCGCCATTTACAGCGCTAAGGCGCAAGCGTAGCGAATGGCAAGGAACTTGAAGTACCTCGTTATTCACGATACTGCCACCCCCGAGAACAGGGAAGTGAAAGCCTCTGAAATTCGGGAGTGGCATACATCGGCGAAGCCCAAAGGCAGGGGCTGGCGGCAGGTCGGTTATACCGATATGCTGCACCTCGACGGCAGGTGGGAGCGCTTAGTTGACAATAACGAGGACGCGCAAGTTGATTTGTGGGAAATTACCAACGGCGCCAAGGGCTACAATGAAGTGAGCCGACACGTTGTGTACGTTGGCGGACTTGCCGCCGACGGCAAAACAGCAAAGGACACGCGCACACCTGCGCAGCTGGAAAGCCTCGCAAAGTACGTGTTGGAGTTTCACACAAAACACCCCCTTGTTCGCATTGTAGGGCATGGCGAATTAGCAGCGACGAGCTGCCCGTGCTTTGACGTGCAAAAGTGGCTAAAATCAATCGGAATTGAGCAATGAGTGAATTTATGCGAGAGGTTGCAATGTATGTCGTTACAACTCTCATAGGTGGCGGCGTGGGCTGGTGGTTTTCCAAGTTGCTAACCAAGCGAGAAAAAAAGGCTACCGATTTGGAGCTGTTCGAAAAGGCGGTTACGCCGCTGTTAACCTCTATCGGCAACCTCACTACTCACATCAGCGAAACGACGGAAAAGTACGCGGCGGAGCAAAAAAAGACGCTTCACCTCATGCAAGAAAAGTCGGCATGGCTCGAAGAAAAAGCCACGCTCACGCGCAAGGTGGAAAGCCTCGAACAAAAAGTAATGAGCCTTACGCGGCTCGTTAAAAAATTGGCAGATGAAAAAGATGTCGGCGATATTGTTAGCGGCGGTTAGCCTATGCTTGTTTAGTTGTAGCGTTAGCCGTGTGGCGTCAAGCGCTGCAAAGTTGGAGCAAAGCGCCGAGGTGCAAACGCTCGAAGCAACCGTGCAGACGACCATTGAAAGCGATGTAAAAACAACCGCTACCGATGTGAAAGTTTCAACGGTGGTTGAAGAGTTCGACACCTCAAAGCCGACCGACCCCGCCACGGGAACACCACCGCTGCAACGTAGAACGACTACCGCCGCAGCGAGTGAAACCAAAGAGGCGACCGCCTCAAACAAAAAGAGCGACGCGGCAACGCTGGCAAGCGGCGACGCTAAGAGCGACGCCAGCACCGAAAGCCAAGCCGCCGAAAGCGTCGAAAAGAAAAGTGTAAACGTGTGGCGCTGGTTTGGATGTGGCGCAATTGCGGGGCTGTTTTTTGGCTGGCAACTGTTGCGACTATGGAAACGTATTAAAAACTATTTAAAACCCCTTTAAAATGGCTAAAAAGACTACTAACATCACCAAGAACGACAACCAAGCGGGTGCAGGTTCCGGTTCGGAAGTTAAAACAGTGGCTTCCGCGCTGCAAAAAAACGGTGAAGCGGTGCTAAAACTCAACCCCGAGCTGGGCAAGGTTTATGTAACTACCGACGGCAGCGTATTTGCGTCAGAGTGCGACGCCAAGAACCACGGCAAGACGCTGGCGAACCCCGATGTTTTACCCGTAGGAAAATCAAAGGACAATGAATAAGCTAACATTTAAGCGCACCAACGGCAACGTGCCGAAAGCGCTTGCAGGTAAAGACCACATTAGCGGCTTGGTGTACTTTCTCGACGCTAACGAGCTACCCAGCGGCTTTTCTGAAAAGAACCGCATTAAGCTGGTTTCGTCTATCGAAACCGCCGAGAGCCTCGGCATTACCGCCGACGCCGACAGCTGGAACGTGCGCAACCTGCACTACCAGCTATCGCAGATATACCGCCTAAACAACGGCATTACGCTGTACGTTGGCTTGTTCACCAAGTCCGCGGGCGTACCGACGTTTTCCGAGGTGAAGCAAATGCAAAACTTCGCAAGCGGCGACATTCGACAAATTGGCGTTTGGAACGGCGCAAAGGCGCTGGAAAAAACGGACGTAACCAACTTGCAGGGCGTGGCGACAGCGCTTGAAAGCGCCGACGTTCCCCTATCGGTTATTTACGCGCCGCAGGTGTCGGACGTTACCGCGCTGGCAACCGATATAGCGGGCGCCAACCAAAAGAACGTGTCTATTGTTATCGGTCAGGACGCCGAGGGCGTGGCGGCAGAATTACACGCCGACGAAGGCAGGAGCGGCGCGACGGTTTCGGGTATTGGTGTGGTGCTGGGCTTGCTGTCAGCGGCAAAGGTGAACGAAAGTATTTCGTGGGTACAAAAGTTCCCGACGGGAATTGCGCTGCCCGCCTTTGGCGACGGTTCGCTGTTACGCTCCTACGATAGCGGCGTGATTGAAGCGCTGGATAACGCGCGCTATCTGTTTTTTGTTACGTACAGCGGCACCGCTGGCTCGTACATGAACGATAGCCACAACATGGACACACCGACAAGCGACTACTGCAACATGGAGCTAACGCGCACAATGGATAAGGCAGTACGCGGCATTCGCACGTACCTGCTGCCCGAAATGGGCTCACCGCTTTACGTTGACCCCGACACGGGCAAGTTGTCCGCTGATACCGTGCAGCACTTGGAAAACGTCGCTAACTACCAGCTGTCGGATATGACAAAGGCGGGTGAGCTAAGCGGCTGGAAAGCCGAGGTAGACCCCGACCAAAACGTCGCTGCTACGTCAACCGTTGAGTGGGTGATTAAGAACGTGGCGGTGGGCGTACTGCGTAAGGGTGCTATAAAAATTGGCTACGCCGAAAGTGTTTAACCTCAAAAATCTTTTAAAGAATGGCTATTACAAACGGTGTGCCGTTGATTAACGGTATAGCATACAGCTGGGCGGATATTGTTTGCCGTATTGCGGGTATTCCCGTTACGGGCATTATCGCCATAGAGTACGGCGAAAAGCAGGAAATTAAAAACCACTACGGGGCGGGGCGTTACCCCGTGAGCCGTGGCAAGGGACGAATTGAGCCGTGGGCAAAAGTTACGCTTGAAATGGGTGAGGTGTTGGCAATCCAAGCGAACTCTATAAACGGGCGCATACAAGACATTGCACCGTTCGATATTCAGATATCCTACTTGCCCGACAATGGCGCAATCGTTCACGATGTAGTGCGCGATTGCCAATTCCCCGAAAACTCGCGTAAGTGGAAAGAGGGCGACACCAACCAACCCGTCGAGCTTGAGCCTGTTGTTTCAAAAATCGACTGGGGTAAGGCAAAATAAGCCGAACCAAACCATAAAACAGCTACGGCGGGCAGTACCGACCGCCGTATTTTTTTTACTTCTAAAAACACAAGAAAATGAGCGCAGAAAACATTTCATTTTATCCAAAAAATAACGGCGGTGTAACGGACGAGCAAGTAAAGATGTGGAAAGCCAAGCACCGAAAGGTTGTAGAGGTGGAGCTACAAGACGACGAAGAAACGCACGTCGGGTACTTCAAGCGCGCCGATATGGAAACGCTGGCAGCCGCCAACAAGTTGGGAAAGACAGACGAAATAAAGGCGGCAAACGCCCTGTTTGAAAATTGCTGGCTGGGCGGTTCACCGCTTATTCGCGAGGACGCTTCGCTCAAAATGGCGGCGGTCGGTCAGCTCAACGTGCTAATCAACGGCGTAACCGCAAGCATAAAAAACTTGTAGGGGCGTACTCTTTAAAGATTTGCGGTAAGGACGAAGAAGCCGACCCTGCCGACGAATTTTTACAGGGCGACGCCCTAATACGAGCCAACTTTCACGTCGAGCCGAGTACGTTAAGCCCCGAAAGGTGGGCGCTACTATTCAGCGAGGCAGTATGGTTAGAGGGTGTTAGGCTAAACAATTTAGCACAATTGCTGGCGGCAATGTGGCAGAGAGGCGACTAAAACCAGCCTAAAGCGCTGCGTATTTCAGCAGGATAATCCCAGCTGTGACCAGAAGCCAAAAAGCGCCTTTTCTTACGGGGTTTGAGTGGTTTTGCAGCCTTTGCCATTTCGTCAAGCTGCGCACGGGTGATTTTGCCCGTTGCAAGCTGGTAGGTTTGCTTTACAAAAGCGGCTACAACCATTGCAACAAAACCGATAGCGGCAAATGCTAACAACGCAAGTATGATATAAACTACAATCATGGTGTTGAGCGTTAAGCGTACTCCAAAGATATAAAAAAAACTTTACAATGTCAAGCGGCAATCTAAATTTTACGATTAACATAGGCGGCAACGTATTTAGCGGCGTGGCTCAAATCGACGCGCTTATGAATAATCTCACCGCCACCATTGAAAAGCAAGAAACTTTTTGGAAAAAAATAAGCCAAACGTCCTTTCGATTTAACGCCGTTTTGCAATCGGTGAAGACTATTGCAGCGGGTGTTCGCAACACGCTTAACGGGTTTGAGAGCACGTACAACATACAGGCGGCAGCCGAGGCGAAGCTGGCGCAGGTTATGCGCAATACCATGAACGCCTCGGACGACGAGGTGGAGAGCATTAAGCGGCTGGCGGCAGAGCAGCAAAAGCTGGGAATTATCAGCTCCGAAATACAGGTCGCGGGCGCACAGGAGTTAGGCACCTACCTAAGCAAATCGGCAAGTTTAAAGGCGCTCATGCCCGTAATGAACGACATGGTCGCCCAGCAGTACGGCTACAACGCTTCACAGGAGCAAGCCGTACAAATCGGCTCTATGATGGGTAAGGTTATGGACGGGCAGGTTGGTGCGCTTTCCCGCTACGGCTACAAGTTTACCGAGGCGCAGGAAAAAATACTGAAGTACGGCAACGAGCAACAGCGCGTCGCTACGCTTGCCCAAGTGGTAAGCGCCAGCGTGGGCGGCATGAATGCCGCCCTTGCCTCCACTAACGTAGGACAGGCTAAACAGCGCGCGAACGAAATGGATGCCATTAAGCAGCGCGTTGGCAAAATGTACGTTGATATACAGGGGGCGCTTGCACCGGTATTTGATAAACTGCATGAAAAAATCAACACGCTTGTCGGCTGGTTTGAAAACAACTTCGACACCATTTCAACCGTATGTATGGGCGTTGCAACGACTATCGGCGTAGCCTTTGACGTTGTGGCGAATATCGTAGGCGGCACCATTGACGTGTTCAAGTGGCTGTACGATGTGGTGAGCGTTGGCTATCCCATTATGGCAGGGCTTGGCGTCGCTATCGGCGGGCTGGCTATTGTTATCAATGCCGCCGCCATAAAAACGGCATTTTTGACAGGTATTACAAAGGCGTGGACGGTGGCGCAGGGAGTTGCCGCGGGCGCAACCAAAATATGGACGGGGGCGCAAGCCATTTTAAACGCGGTTATGACCGCAAACCCTATCGGCGTAATTATTGCGCTGGTGGCGGGCTTGGTTACGGGCGTTGCGCTATGCTGGAACAAGTTTGCAGGGTTCCGCGCTGTTATTCTGACCGTATGGGATACCGTTAAGGGTTTCGGGGGTGTGCTGAAAACATTTGTACTTGACCGAATAACGGGCATAATTGAGGGCGTGGGCGCGCTCGGTTCTGCCATTGCGAAGCTGTTTAAGGGCGACTTTTCGGGCGCTTGGGACGCAGCAAAAACGGGCGTTGTAAAGATAACGGGCGTAGAAGCCGTTAGCAATGCGTTTAACGGCGCAAAAGAAACGGTGCAGGGTACTAAAGCGGCGTACTCGAAAAACTTGGAAAACGAGCAAGCAAAAGACGCGGAAAAGAAAGCCGCTAAAGAGGGTGTCGAGGCGGGCGACGACCTCACGCTGGGCTTATCAAAAAAGGCAGGTAGCCCCATTGGTGGCGCGCTTGCTGGTATAGGCGAAACGGCGGCAAAGGATAACGCGGGAAAAATCAAAAATATTAACGTGGTTATTGAGCGCGTCGTTGACACGTTCAACATCAACACCACCAACCTGCGCGAAGACCTTACGCGCGTTAAGCAAATGGTTGCCGAGGTGCTTACCAGCTCCGTTAACGACTTAAACTACGTTGTGTAAAAATGGGCTTTGAAGTAGTCAGCTACAAGTTTATAGCGGCGGCGGTAGCAACCGCCTCGAAAGCGCTCGTTTACAAAATGGAGCCGCAGCGCCCCTCTGACGCGGCGCTGGGAAGTAAAGCCGAGCAGCAAAGCGTTAGCGATAGCACTTCAGTAGGTGTGCAGCCTGTCGAGGCGCTGGGCAAGTTCTTTGAAACCGACCTTGCGCTGGGTAAAACCGAAACGGCGGACGACCTAACCATTGTCGAGGCAGTATGCTCCGTTTCTATGGCAAAAAATATTGTCAAAACGGCGCTCGTTGGCGCAAAGGGAACGATAAAAGAGTACATCAGCGACGGCGACTTTGATATTACTATTTCGGTGGGGCTGGTGGCGGTCGAGGACGGTAAGATTGTGGATAAGTACCCCGCCGACGGTGTGCGCGACCTGCGCGAGCTGTTTAAGGTGAGCGAAGCCATTTACGTTAAGAGCGACTTCTTGCAACTCTTCGATATTACAAAAATTGTTATTACGGACTTTGACGTTGAGCAAATGACGCACAGCAACCGCCAAATCGTGCAGATTAAGGCGATTTCGGACGAAGATTACATAATTACAAGCAACGAGTATTAAACGCCCTTTAAAATGGGCTTAAATGGATTTTAAACGTGTTTCGCCTTTCGTGTAAAATAGAGATTAAAGCGGCAGCGGGTGGCAAGGTGTGGACATTCGACAAGGTAAACAGCGTCGAAATCGTGCGGGATATGGAAGTGTTGACGGGTACCTGCACCATTAAGCTACCGAAAAAATCGAAGTGGCAGGGCGAAAGCAGCAACCCGATAAAGCGAGGCGATGTGGTAACGGTATCGCTCGGGTACGACGATAAAAACGTGGTGGCGTTCCGCGGGTATGCTACCACCATAGGCGCAAAAACGCCGATTGCTATTTCCTGCGAAGACGAAATGTGGGCGCTAAAGAATAAGCCCGCTACAAAGAAAGCTTACAAAAACGCCACGATTGAGCAAATACTCAAAGACCAAAAGTTGAGCTGCAAAATCAAGGTTTTAGGCGAACAAAGCCTCGGTGCCTACCGCGTAAATACCGACACCGTGGCGGCGTTGCTCAACGCTTGGAAAGAGCAAGGCATACGCTCTTTTTTTCGGTACGACAGCGACGGAACACCGACGCTGTACTGCGGCGTAATATTTGAAAAGTTAGGCGACCGTGTGCAGGTATTTAGCAACCGCCTAAACATCATAAACGACGACGCGCTGAACGTGCAGAGCGCCGCCGATGTGAAGCTGAAAGTTAAGGCGATTAGCCTCGACGCATTCAATAAAAAAGTAAAGGCGGAAGTGGGCGACGCCGACGGCGAAGTACGAACGCTACACGCCTACGGAAAAACGCAAGCCGAACTCAAAGCATGGGCGACACAGGAGCTAAAGCGGTTGAAGCGCGACGGGTTGACAGGTTCTTTTGAAACATTCGGCGCCTACTTGGTTGATAAGCTGGATAGCGTCGGGGTGATAATCGACGACGTAAAAATGGGCGTTTACCAAGTCAAAAAAAATACGATAACGTACAGCGCAAGCGGCTATCGGCAAAACATAGAGATAGGCAACCGCATGGACGGGGGCAGCAAGGTATGAGCATAGAAGAAGCCATAAAACTGTTGGCGCAGCGCGCAGGTGAAATGTACTGCAAAGTCTGTACGGTGGACGCTATCGACGAGAAAGCGCGCACGGTGGACGTTTCACCCATTGACGAAAGCGCGCCGATTTTAGGCGTAAACCTGCAAGCCAACCAAAGCACCGAGGCGGGCTTGGTACTTTTTCCAAAGCAAGGCAGCCACGTTATTGTTGCCTTTCTCAACGCCAACGCCGCGGTGGTGATACTCACGGAAACCGTTGAAAAAGCGCTTTTGAAAATCGGCGAAAAAAGCCCCGTCGAACTTACAATTGTTGACGGGTCGGCGGCGCTAAAGGTGGGCGACACCACCGCCGAAATTACCAAAGAGAAAAAAATAACGCTCAACGACGGCAAGAATGGCGGGTTAACCATAACGCCGACCCTTGCCGCCGAACTAAAGAAAATGAGCGCCCGAATAGACGGTGTTATTGACGCGATTAAAAACGGAAAGGCAACGCCGCAAGACGGCGGCACAGGATTGCAAACTACAATCGTTGCCAGCCTCGCAAAGTTGACCAATGTAGAGGACTTTAGCAAAATTGAAAATAAGGACGTAACCCACTAATGAAAGGCATTGTTTTAAACGAAAACGGAGCGCCTGTGCTGGCGGGTGGCAGCGTACAGCTGGGCGACGCGGACGGGCAAACCATAGAAACCGTTTTGCGCGCTAACCGCGGCGAGCTGAAAGAGGCGCCCTTGGTCGGTGGTGAAACGGTAAAGATGTTGGGCGGTACCGCGCCGACTTCTTTGTGGTGCGCCAACATAAAAAAACAGCTGCAAAGCGTCGGCGTTGACGTTAAGCACGTCGAGGCAAGCGCAAGCGAAATAGTGGTTAAACGATGAAAGCAACCGTACAACATAGGCAAAGCGTATTCGACTTAGCGCTGCTGTATTTCGGCACGGTTGACGCCGCCTTTTTGGTGGCTGAAAAGTTGGGTTGCTCGGTAACGGACTTGGTGAACGCGGGTACTGCGTTTGAGTATTCCACTTCTGAAATTCAAGACAAGCGTGTTACCGAGTACTACGAAAAAAACCAAATAACACCCGCTACTGCACTCGAAGAGGACGACCGCGAGGGTATAGGCAGTTGGGCAATTGAAGTTGACTTTATCATTAGCTAATTATGGCACGAAGCGTAACAGAAATAAAAAAAGAGATTACCGACAACTTCGTTGCAAACGAAGCGGTACAACAGTCGTACAGCCTCGACAATACAAAGACATTTGAACAACAATTCAGCGTTGCGTCCATTGAAAGCATATTCTTTTACGTGGTGGCAATGGCTGTATGGGTGCTTGAAGTTTTGTTTGACAGGCACCGCGACGAGGTAGAAACGCTGCTATCAAACCGCCACGCGCACACGCTCAACTACTATACCGAAAAGGCGCTACAATTTTTGTACGGGTTCCAATTGGTACCGTTTACGTGCGAGTATGACACCACAGGCAAAACCGATAGCGAAATTGCCGCAGCAAAAATAGTTACCTACGCCGCCACCGCGCGCTACAAGCGGGATAACGGACGTGTATTTTTGCGTGTCAAAGCGGCAAAGGGAACCACCGAGCGCCAGCCGCTTGACGCCGCCGAATTGCAAGCCTTTACGCGCTACGTGCAGGACACGCAGGACGCGGGGGTTGATTTAGAGTGTACCAGCAACAACCCCGATAGGGTGCGCCAAACGTGGACGGTGTACTACGACCCGCAGGTGCTGGACGCTGACGGTAATCGCCTTGACGGTTCGGCACAAGATGTGGTAAAATCAGCTATTGTCGACTACATGCAATCTCTACCGTTTAACGGCTTATACGTGCCTACATTTCACGTTGACGCGCTGCAAAAAGTAAGCGGTGTGCGTGTGCCACTCATTGACGAAAATAAGGTCAGCGAGGACAACGGCGGCACATGGAAAACGCCACCCGCCGAGGGCGTTATTCCGAATGCGGGCTGGTACAAGTTCTACGACGACGCTTTGATTATAAACATGAAACCCTACCAATACGGCGAAAATGTTTAACGTGAGTTTTACAATATTAGCAAGGCTGCTTTTACCTGTTAACTTTAGGAGTAAATCCGCGCTTGTGGCGTGGCTATACGCCGCGGTTGCGCCCATTGTTTCACTATACGAACGCTTCATGCTCACCCGTGCAAGCGACCTGTTGCGCGAAAGTATCAACAGTACGATACCGCGCTTGGAATACTTACTCAACTATACGTTTTATTCGGACGGGTTAACAACTGAATATGACAACCGAATACGGATTGTACTCGAAAAAAACGTGGAGGTGGTTAAAGTATATCTTGGCGGTGTAATGCAAGTTGCGAACGAAGAAAAGCCACTTTACTTGAACAAGCCACAATACATCTACACCTATGCAGAGGCGGGCGTTGCGGGCGTTGATTTTTCGGTTATTGTACCAAAGGCAGCGCAGCCGTATGATGTGGCGCGCATGACCTCGCTACTACGCACGTATGCATTACCCGATAAAACTTTTACAATCATAAACCAATGAACAAAATCGAATTTTCAAAATCGGGCGGTTTCCCGCTAACGCAGGACGCCTTAAACTTTATGCAAAGCGCGAGTGCCGACTCCTTTCAGGCATTGGCTGGCGCAATGCAAACGCTATGCGGTAACCAGTACGTTATTTTGTCGGGTTGCGACGAGAACGACTCAATTATCGGCAGCGGCTTTGTGTCTATTCTCGGCGAAATAATGCCACTACAAGGCGGCGCAAAGGGCAACCACATTATAGTGGTAGAAGAAAAAACCTCGGTTGTTTATGAGGACGGAATTTCAAAAGAACCCTACTACAACAGGTACGCAAAGTTTGGTGCGGGTAGCGGGCAAGTTGCATGGAGTGAGTTTAAGCCTACTCCTAAAAAGGTTATTGCCGACCAATCGACAGAGTGGGAAAATATACCATTTTCCTTGCTGGGCGTTTCCGGGACTTTAAAGGCAAGAAAAACGGCAATCGGACACGTAGAGTTATATCTATCGGTGGATTTAAACACAGGTCTTTTAACGGATTGGATAATTGATTTCGGAATTTTGCCTGCCAAATTTAGACCAAATAAGTTGTTGAGATTTCCCGTAATTTGGAAGACTCCGATAGGGTACTCCGGCGATGAATATACACCCGCCAATATGCAAGTCGAAACTGACGGTTCATTGCGTATTCAAACAATGATAAAATCCTACCCGAACAATCCCGTTAGTTACATTGGCAATTTTATTTACTCGTTAGATTAAAGATAAAGTAAATGGCTATAACATCAATTGAACAGCTAAAGGCATGGTTTAAACGTGAAGTGAAGCCCAAGCAAGAGTGGTTTTGGGCGATATTTGCTTCGTTTTGGCACAAGTCGGAAAAGATACCCGTTGAAAGCGTAGAGGGTGCCGCTAATTTGAGCGATTTGGCAGTTGTAACACAACAGATAGTTGACGCGACCGAAGAATTGCTTTCGCACGAAGACAACACCAGCAATCCACACAACACCACGGCGGCGCAGATCGGTGCTGCACCATTAGCAAGCCCTGTGTTTACTGGTACGCCCACTGCTCCAACAGCAGCCACAGGCACAAGTAGTACGCAGATAGCAACCACTGCATTTGTGAAAAATGCGCTTAACGTTGGTTGGACAGAAGTGATATTTGATTTTGCTGGAACAGGCTGGTCCAACAGCGAGTTAAGAGGCTACTATAAGGATAATGGCAGAGATATTAGCCTGGCTCTTTACTTTAATAACTCGGGGCTGAGGATGCCAGGAGGAGAAGAAATAAGAATGACAAATGTCCCCGATGTTGCCACAAGGGAGGACTTTGCGTATACACTGACCTACATAGATAGTCATCGCCCAGCTAATCAGAAAATGGTACAGGGGTGGGGAATAGTTTACTATCCAAGCATACAAATGGGTGCCATTGATGTAAATGGTAATGAAGTGGGATTTATTTGTGATTATTATCCATTTAGCGTTTTTATGACGCTCGTAAAAAATTTTTAAAATGAAAGACACGTTAAAAGTCAAAATCTACCCCGCTGATTTTGCTGGGTTCCCGAACTACTACGCTATTAACGGAGTGGAAGTAGATAGAGAACTGCTTGAAATCAACGAAGCGGAAGCGTTAAAGCCTTTTGGTTTTAACGACCGGAAGTCAAGCGAATTTAAGCCTTGCTCCGGATACGCCGGTGAACCCTACGATAAGGCAAAAGTAGGTAATCATAAAATCCAACTTGATGTAGAAAGTCACGAGTGGCTTTATGTGGAATACAATAAACACCCCCTCCCCCCATTATAATAGGTGTAAACACATTAGTTTAAGAGAAATAAAAAACACCAGCTTCGCGCTGTCTATGCTGAATGATTAAAAAATACAGGCAAGCCCCGCTGCCTTTTCAGGGGCAAAAGAGAAACCATGCAACACGTTTTGCCTCCGAAATATCGGCGCTGCCTGACGATACTATTTTTGTTGACCTTTTCGGAGGTTCGGGTTTGCTTTCGCGAACCGCAAAAGATATCAAGCCTAAAAGCCGCGTTATTTACAATGATTTCGACAATTTTCAAGTAAGATTGAAAAATATTGCAGCAACAAACGTACTGCTTGCCGAAGTTCGCGAGTTGCTGGCTGAAGAGCCATACGAAAAGACACTATCAAAGGTAAAGAGTAGCGAGGTGCTAAGGGTGATTAAAAAGCACGACAAAAAGGGCTTTGTTGACTACATTACGTTGAGTACGTTGCTTTTATTCTCCATGAAGTACGTGAATAACTACGACGAACTTAAAAAAAGTACGCTTTACAACAAAGTAAAAAGTTCGGACTACTGCGACGCGTCAACGTACTTGCATGGCTTGGAAATACGCAGATGTGATTATAGGGAACTTTTCGACGAGTTTAAGAGTAACAAAAAAGTATTTTTCATTTGCGACCCACCGTATTTAAGCACGGACGCAAAAACGTACAAAATGTACTGGAAATTGCGCGATTATTTGGCGGTTTTAGATTGTTTACGCGGCACGCAATTTGCTTTCTTTACGTCGGGCAAATCGACCATACTGGAACTTTTAGAATGGTTAGAAAGTTACGGGCTGAAAAGCCCTTTTGCTGGTGCAAAGATTACAACGATTGAATCAACCGTTAATAAATGCACAAAATACCGCGACATTATGATTTTTAAAGCGTTTAAACGTCGCTAAAATGGCGTTTAAACGCTCTTCTTTGATACTTTTACAAGCGGGAAATAAAAAGCCCGCGAAGTGGCGGGCTAAAAATCACCTTTTTTGGTTCGCTTCGTTTTTTTTACGGTTCGCTTCGTTTTTCCGATTATAGTAATTATTTGCAAAACGATTTTCTATTAGCGTATTTTTGCCCTGCAAGGGCTTAATGTGAATAACCGTGGGTAAAACCCACGGCATAAGTAACATCCTGCGGTTTGTCCCCGAAGGGGGCGAATTATGGAAAGTATCGATCGTCTATTAGCACACCCTCTTCTTCCAGCAATTTTCTGTACTCTTCCATAAAAGTTGTTGTTTTATGGTGCTCCTGCTGATTCTTTATGTAGTTTACTATCGTGCCTTTGTCTCGGTAAGCATACGTTAACGCAGCATATCCATCAGCCCACCCTTTAAAATTAGGAAAGAGTGGATTTTCTTTTAGCCAAATAGAAGTTGATACTTTTAGGTCGCGAATAAAATCGGCTAAGGCAATACTTGGATGTAAATCAGATAGCATGTGAATGTGATCTTCCATGCCGTTGATTCGGTAAAGCACACAATTTTTTTGCTTTACGAATCCCCAAATATATTTGTATAACTCATCGTTCTGAGCTAACGGTAGTGTTAGTTCACTATCTTTTGTGCGAAAAATAATGTGATATAATATTTGGCGATAGCTGGACATGATTATGCTTTGTTCGCCCCCTTCGGGGACGGTTATCTTGTTCCTTTGTTTTTCCGTGGGCTTCACCCACGGTTATTCACATTAAGCCCTTTCAGGGCTATACTTTGGCACTATGGTTATTTATATTTTGGTCTCTTCTGAAGTGTGTTTATGCACAATGTACGGAGCCTAAATATAAATAACTAATTAAATACTGAAACTCTCAATTTGTTGTTGATCTATTTCCTTCTAATTATCGTCAACCCATCCCTTAGGGGTAATATCAGCTGCTCCACCGAGCTGTCATTTGCCACCATGTCGTTGAATTCCTGCAAGGCCTTGGTGTGTTTGTCACCTGTGGCAGGAGTATCGAGAATTTTTCCGCTCCACAGCACATTGTCGGCAACAATTATGCCCTTGCTCGAAAGCAACCTCAGCGCCATGCGGTAGTAGTCGGGATACTCGCGCTTATCGCCGTCAAGGAAAATGAAATCAAAGGATTTATTGAGCGTGGGAGCGCCCTCTAAAGCACTTTGATGGTGCAGAAATATTTGCTTTGCGCGAGGCGAACGGTCTACGAACGATTGCGCTATTTCCAGCATTTCATCGTCCACATCGTAGGAGTGCAGTTCTCCATCGGTGGGCAATGCTTCTGCCATGCAGAGTGCTGAGTAGCCTGTAAAAGTGCCTATTTCCAAAATGTTTCTTGCTCCCGATAGTTTTACCAGCAGCTGCAAAAACAACCCCTGTTGCCAGTGCGAAAGCATGCGCGGCTGTATCACGCGCAGGTGTGTTTCGCGCGATAGCTCCGCCAGCAGTTCAGGCTCGGGGGTGGAGTGGGTGAGGCAGTATTTTTCTAAAAGAGATTCCAAATTTCAAGTTTCAAATTCATCGCACCGTCATTGCGAGCAAAGCGAAGCAATCTCATGCCTATGCTGTCATCCCGAGCTTGACTCGGGATCTCCTAATCGGGGGGATTGCGGGTCAAGCCCGCAATGACAATACTGATGAGATTGCTGCGTCGTTCCTCCTCGCAATGACGCTACGGGTTTAGGTATAAATTAGCGACGACATTTTCTCAGGATTAAAAACATCCTGTGCTACCGCTAAAATTTCGTCGGCGGTAATGGCTTTTATACGCTCCTCAACCTCTTCGGGTGTTTCAATTCTGTTGTATGATAGCAGGCTCTTTCCCATTACCAGCATCAGCTGCTCGTTGCTTTCCGAGGCTATGGCAATTTGACCTATCAGCTGTTTTTTTGCGCGATTAAGCTCAAATGGAGTCAACTTCTGATTGCGAACCTTGTCCAACTCGGTGTTTACCAAAGCAAGGCATTTCTCCACGGCATTTTTATCGGTACCAAAGTAAATGCTGGTAACACCGCAATCGGAGTACAGCGTGTTTGCTACCTCAACGCCATATGACAGGCCATTCATCTCACGTAGCGCGAGATTCATGCGTGAGTTTTGACTTGGCCCGCCCAACATATTTACCAGCAGGTTGAGCGCATAACGACGCTCGTCGTTGTAGTCGTATGAGCGATTACCCAGCAGGCAATTTGCTTGATAGTTGGGCAGTTTTTTTGATGTGTTGAACGCTTTATATTCACCCGGAGGCGTGCGCCTGTCGTTTCTTTTATTCTCGCTAATATTCGAAAAATATCGGTCGGTCAAAGTGGCCACACGGTCGATGCTATAGTTACCTACGCTGGCGAATACCATTTGGTCGGTAGCGTAGCAGCGGCGCACAAAATTTTTGACTTTTTCCTGCGTGAAGTTTTTCAGACTTTTGGGCGTTCCCAAAATGCTGCGACCAAGGCTGCACGCGGGAAACATCAACTCCTCAAATTCATCGAAAATTTGCTCTGAGGGGTTATCGCGGTACAGGTTTATTTCGTCGCGCACAATATCCTTTTCCTTATCCAACTCGGCTTCGGGAAAAAGCGGATTGAATACAATGTCGGAAATAATATCGAATGCTTTACCCACGTCGCCTTTGAGCACTACGGCGTGAATGGCGGTTTCTTCTTTGGTGGTAAAAGCATTAAGGTCGCCGCCCTCGTTTTCAAGAAAGCTGCTAATGCGTAGTGAGTTACGCTTGACTGTTCCTTTAAATAGCACGTGCTCCAAAAAGTGCGCCATGCCGTGTTCGCCCTCCAACTCGTCGCGCGTACCGGCATTGACGGTAAGCCCGCAGTAGGCCACGGGTGACTTTACTCGTTTATGTACTATGCGAATGCCGTTGGGTAACGACAGCGTTTGAAATTCCATGATTGCGTTGAAAAATTGGTGCAAAAATAGCATAAAAAGTGAAGCATTTTGCTCAATCCGTTATAATTTCTAACTTTGCTTCTTAATCTCAATAAATGTAAAATAAAATGAAAAAAGCATCTCTTATACTTTCAGTAGTGTCATTTGTGGCTGTGATAGTGCTATTTGCCATGGTGTTTGGGGGTAAAAAATCGGGTTCGGTAGCAGCTGCCTCAGCCGAAGGCGAAGTTACGGCAGTAGCCGGCGGCATTGTATATGTAAATATTGACTCGCTGGTGCGTGGCTACGATATGTACTTTGATCTGCAAAAGGAATTTGAGGTTAAGGCCAAGAAAAAAGATGGCGATTTTACCGCAAAGATGAGAAAGTTCGAGACCGATGCTCGTGATTTTCAGGAAAAGGTGGAGAAGGGTTTGGTAACCCGTTCGCAAGCTCAGCAGCTGCAGGAGGGTTTGGCAAGGCGCCAGCAAGAGTTGCAGCAGTTACAACAGCAACTTCAAATGGAGTTGGCCGAGGAGGAGGGTGTAATGCTTCGCCAAATTCAAAGTAATATCCAAGCCTACGTGAAGGAGTACAACGTTGAAAAGGGCTACAGCATTATTCTTAGCACCAGCGGCAGCACCGTGGTGCTTTACGGCGATGCCGGACTTAACATCACCAACGAGGTGTTGAAGGGTCTTAATGAAGGCTACGTAAAAGCAAAAAAGAAGTAAGGTTTATTTTCTTTTCATGGCAACAAAAAATCCGAAGCACTTACGCTTCGGATTTTTTGTTGCTTGTTAGTTGCTGTCATTGCGGGTCAAGCCCGCAATGACACTAGCCCTTTAGGAACTCTCCAATCACCCTCGTCAACTTCTCATGCTCTATGAGAAATCCGTCGTGTCCGTACTGCGATTCTACTTCGGCGTAAATGGCTCCGGGAATGTGTTCGGCTACCCACTTTTGTTCGCAAACGGGGAAAAGTATATCGGTTGAAATACCAATGACGATGCTACGCGCCTTGATTTTTGATAGCGCTGTCTCCACGCTGCCACGGCCACGTCCCACATCAAACGAGTCGATGGATTGCGACAGGCGGTAGTAGGTGTACGCGTCGAAGCGGTTAGCCAACTTTTGTCCTTGGTATCGCTGGTATGACGATGCGCGAAATCCGTTGATTTTATCGTGCGTAGTTTCCTCCTGCGTAACATTGAAGGTGTTGTAGTTGCGGTAGCTGACTAAGGCCATAGCACGCGCTGCCTTCATGCCTTCTTCACCACCGTTAGGACGGTTTTTGAAGAATGTTGGGTCGGCCTCAATAGCCATACGTTGTGCCTCATTTATGGCAATAACCCAAGGCGTGGTTTTAGCGCCTGCTGCCGAAAATACAAGGTTGTCGAATAGGTCAGGTTCGCTCACCGCCCACTCCAGCGCTTGAAATGCACCGATAGACCCACCAACAATTGTTTTAATGTGCTCAATGCCTAAATGCTGCATCAGCTGCCTGTGCGCCGCTACCATATCGCGCACGGTTACCTCGGGAAAATCGAAGTAGTAGGGCGTGTTGGTTTGCGGGTTGAGCGATAGCGCTCCTGTGGTGCCGTAGCACGAACCGAGTATGTTGGCGCAAACAATAAAATCGCGTGAGGTGTCAAATAGCAACCCCTCGCCAATCATGCCCGGCCACCAGTCGGCCGCATCGGAGTTGGCCGAAAAGGCATGGCAGATCCACACCGTATTATCCTTAGCGGCGTTGAGTTTTCCGTAGGTGTGGTAGGCAATGTTGATGTTGTGCAGCGTACGCCCGCACTCTAATGTAATGGGAAGTGGCGCGGCAAAGTGCTGCACGTTCGAACCGCAATAATCTTTTTTGTACATGGTAAAAACATGTTTTAAAATTATAATTCCCCGCCATTCGGTGGGGCAGGTGTTAGCACCTTATCCTGCTATGTGCCGGTGGTTGCTAGGGTTTCACAGAGCCTGTTCTCTCCGCCCTTCTGTATAATCCAAAACTTAAAAAGCGTGTGAAATCCGCTTATGTGATTTTGGAAAAGTGAGTTACAAAGTTACGTATTTTTGGCGAAAATGCAAGGGTTGGCGAATAAAAATAAATGATGTAACTTTGCTTTTGTAATCAAAATAATTTTTGAAAAAATGAAGAAATTTGTTCTATTTTTTGCGGTAACACTTATGTTTAGTTACGCGGCTCAGGCTAAAATATTTGCCTTTGGAGTAAAGGCGGGGTTGGAACTCCCATCAATTAACACCAGTGATTTGAAGGGCTCGGTGGAAGGTAGCACCGGATTTCACGCGGGACTCCTTGCGCAAATTAATATTCCTATTATTGGTATTGGCGTGCAACCGGAACTGCTGTACGCTTACCGTGGTGCTAAGGTAACGGATGAGTCGGGTAATACAAGTAATGAGAATGTGAGCTACATTGATGTGCCGCTTAATATTACGTGGGGTATTGACTTGAAAATTGTGCGCCCGTTTGTGGCTGTTACGCCATACATTTCGTGCGCTCTTAACGATGTAAAGGTAGCGGCTCAGGATGGCAGCTCAAGTGAGGCTATAGATAAGTTTAACTATGGCATTGGCTTAGGTGGCGGCATTGAGCTGTTTCAAAAGTTGCAGTTTATGGCGCGTTACAACTGGGGGCTTAATGACCTCGGAAGTGGCGGCAGCGTTTACAAAGTGAATGGTGTGACGCTTTCGCTGGGCTACTTGTTTTAATAAGTTGCTATCATATAAAAAGGCGGGACTCGATTTTCGAATTCCGCCTTTTCTATTTCTTGCCTTTGGGCGCTACATCTCATCAATTGCATCATACAACTTTTGCAAAAAGGCTTTGCCTTGCACCTCTAAACTGTCGGTGCTACTGCCCATGGCGTAAAAAGGCTGATTGATGTTGCAGTCAAAGGTCACGCTGCCCTGTGGTGTAACCATGCCAAAGCCGTTATTGAAATCGTAAAAGGCAAAGTTGGGTGCTTGTGGATTGAGTGCATCCTTACTGAACGTGAATGCCGTGGTGCTTATACCCAGCTGACTTAATAGCGTGGCGGCAATGTCGGATTGCGAGCAGAAATGCTCTACGCGTTGCGGTTGTTTTACCGCACCACCAGCCCATACCATGTATACATGCTGGCGTCGGGGTTCGTACCGGGTAATATCGGGGTAGGGTGAGGCATGGTCGGGTACCAGCACCAGCAGCGTGCTATCCCACTGTGGCGTTTGCTTCAATGCGTCAACAAAAGCGCCCAAGCAGCTATCGGTGTAGGCTACGCAGTTGAGCCACGGGTTGTCAAATTTTTTAAAGGGAACAATAAATGGTTCGTGGCTGCTGAGCGTGAGAAATATGTTGATATGTGGCTCGTTTTTCTCCTCTTTTACTTGCTGTAGCAAGCGCTCAAACATTATATCGTCGTGCGCTCCCCACGCGCTTTTCAGTTCTTTCTTCGGGAGATTTTTCTGGCTGGTAATATCGGTTACTTTTTGCGAAACAAAAAAGGTGCTCACCTGCGCAAAATCCACATCGCCGCCGTACAGGAATGAGGCGTTGTAACCTTCGTTTACCAACATTTTGGGAATAGAATTCAACGCCTCACATTTTTTCGGGTATTTCAGTATGGACATGGTGGGCTGCGCTGGAAACCCCGACAGGCACGAGGTTATGCCACGGTCGGTGCGAAAGCTGTTGGCGTACATGTTGGTGAAAAATATGCCATCACTCGCTATTTTATCCAGGTTGGGCATTACGCCTTTTGGTCCGCCAAGCGATTCGACAAACTGTGCCCCGCAGCTCTCCAACATTATGAAAATAATAATGGGGCGATTGGTTTTTAGTACTTGCTTGGTGGCGCTATCTTTGTTGTATTCGGTCAATTTTCTAAACGTAGCATTGGCCTCCTCGTTGCTCATAAAGCGGTATTGCTGGCTGAAGTTGCCGAAGTGTTGCAGCGAGCTGAGCAGGCTAAAGTTGGGGTTTACCGCTGCGTGGTTGAGGAACATGCTGGGGCTGAAGTACACCGCGCCCACGTTCATGGTGGAGGCGCCGATCCCACCGCGAATACCAATGCCCATAGGAACTGCAAGCAAAAGTATAGTGATGGATTCGATTACTCCATACGTGGATTTTTTGCTTTGCATTAGCGGCCTTGCCACGCACCTGTTGAGTACCCACCACTGCGCCCATGCGCAAATGAACATAGCGATAAAGCCACCTACTACCATCCATGCCGATACGCTGGCCGTGGCGCCTTTGGGGTCGGTAATGTAGGTGAATATGGTGCTGTCGAGCTTAAAGTTCCAGTAGCTGTAAAGCAGCAAGTCGCCCATAAAAAGGGAGGAGGTGAGCAGCAAAATCAGGGCAAAGTATACCTGTAGGATTCGGGCAAATATTTTTCCGCTGAAAAAGTTGGAAACAAGCAACACTAGCAGCGGTAGCAGCGTTAGGTATCCCGCCACTGCCACATCCATCTTCAGCCCATGCCATAGCACCCGCAGGCTGTCAATGAAGCTATTTTGCGCTGTGCTGCTAATGTAGTAGAGCAGGAAAATGATTTTTTGTCCAAGAAAAAACAGGATAAACAGGCTGTAGGTGTACAGCAGGTATTTTATGCGGGAGAGGGCAGTTGACATAAATGGGCAGTTTTATGTAACATTAGGAAAAGAACGCTTTAAAAGAAAACCCTGAAAGCACTGTGCTTTCAGGGTTTTCTTTTGTGGTGCCACCACGAATCGAACGAGGGACACAAGGATTTTCAGTCCTTTGCTCTACCAACTGAGCTATGGCACCAGCGTTATTAGGGTTGCAAAGGTAGTTGTTTTTTGCATTTTTGCAAAAAAATAATGGCGTAAATACATGAAGTTTAACTTAGGTATTTGATATGCAAATGTTTAAGTGTTATTTAGATGTTGAATTTTTATTGAATTTTTGGGGATTTTACTGTATTCTAATAGAATATAGGATACGTTTTGGCGATTTTTGCAAGCAAGTTTTCTCAATTGCTCTCGACTTTCACTATATTTGCACCCTATGACAAACGAGCAAAATCAGTCCGCCTTTTCAGGCATTAAATCCTACAAAATAATTTTCCCTATCCTTATTGGTTTAGGAGTTGTGGTGTTTATGTTTTGGGGGGAGTTGTATCCCAAGTCTTCTTTTCGTGGCGCAGAAGATCAGTCACCTATAACGATAAATGTTGGTGATACGGTGTCGGTGCGTAGCGGTCACCTCAGGTTTTCATCCGATACAGTTTTGTACGTTAATGCTACGCGCATTGCGCAGCAGGTCAAAGCGGGGGATGTGCTGTTGCATAACGGCGACACCACCTTGCTGGTGGTGGGCATTGACGGTAAACAGGTTCAGTGTCTTGTGCTACGAGATGCAAGCGTGGAGTTGGGCGACGAGTTGAACGTGCAGGGTGTACGTTTGCGCGTTTACAACGTGATTGATGTACTCAAAGGCGTGGATATTTCATGGCGCTTTTGGTGCTTCCTGCTATTGGCTGTTGTGTTTATGTTGGGGCGTGACGTGGGCTACATGTGGCGTATTCGCACGCTTTCCGATAACCAGCTCTCGTGGCTGCAATCCATGCGCATTATTATTTTGTGGGAATTTACCTCGGCCATTACACCGTCGGCAGTTGGAGGTACCAGCGTGGCTATTTTGTATGTAACCAAGGAGGGTGTGAACCTGGGTAAAAGTTCGGCTATGGTAATGGCTACCTCGCTGCTGGATGAAATTTATTTTGTGGTCATGTTCCCTCTGCTATGGCTACTAATACCTAACGAGATGCTGTTCCATATTAGCAGTATGGCTATAGGGCAGGGGCTTATGGTGGTAACGCTGATAGGATATGGCGTAAAGTTAGCGTGGGTGCTGCTGTTGGGCTATGGTCTGTTTTTTAATCCGAAGGGATTGCGCTGGCTTATTATTAAAGTATTCAGCTTACCCATACTGCGTCGTTGGAAGGAGGGTGCTATAAAAACGGGCGATGATGTGGTGATAAGCGCAACGGAGTTACGCAAGAAGTCCTTCAAGTTCTGGTTTAAATCAGGCTTGGCTACTTTCCTTTCATGGACATCGCGCTACTGGGTGGTAAATGCGCTATTCATGGCGTTTTTTGCAGTACACGATCACCTGCTTATTTTTGCCCGCCAGCTGGTAATGTGGATTATGATGTTGGTGAGCCCAACGCCCGGTGGCAGCGGTTTTGCCGAGTTTGTATTCAAAGAATTCTTGGGCGATTTTATTCCTGTGGCGGGACTCACCGCCGTTATTGCCCTGCTGTGGCGCTTAATTACCTACTATCTTTATCTCATAGTAGGTGTAATGATGGTGCCGGGCTGGATTAAGGCAAAATTCGGAAAAAGCAAGTAGGAGATAAATGCCCTGCGGGCGATAAATGCTCGCTACGCTCACGATAAAGAGATAAAAAAATACAAATGCGCTTCACCGATAGTTTTATCGCGCGAAGCGCATTTATCTTTTTATCGCCCGCAGGGCATTTTATCAAGTCTTATCGGAGATAAGATCCACTACATGCATCGCTTGTGCCACGCTACCTACCTGCTGCGCTACAAACGATAGCTTGCCGTTCTGCTCCTTCACTTTGAATTGCTTGGGCTTGGCGGCTATGCGCTGCATTACCTCCGAAAATAGCGGTGTTTGGTAGTAGGGGCTCATTTGGTTACTTACAAAGTAGGCTATGAGCAAGTTGTTTTTCAAAATTATTTTCTCAAAACCTAACTTAATTGCCTTTTGACGTAGCCTAACCACATTGAGCAACTCCTCGGCCGGTTGCGGTAGCTCGCCAAAGCGGTCAACCATGCGCGCGCGGAAGTCGGCAATTTCCTTTTCGTTTTGCAGGTCGTCCATTTCGCGGTAAAGACGAATTTTTTCGGCAGTATTGCTCACGTAGCTATCGGGTAGTAGCAACTCCATGTCACTTTCTATGGTACAGTCGGTAACATATACGTCGCTTGCGCCAGTGCCGAATGGGTTAAACAGCTGTTCGTTGCCTTCATCGTCTTCGCCTGCTGCAATGGGCTCCTCGTCGCGCAGCTCCATCATGGCTTCGTTCAATATTTTTTGGTAGGTTTCAAAACCTATTTCGGCAATAAATCCGCTTTGCTCTCCGCCCAATAAGTTTCCTGCTCCGCGAATATCCAAATCCTGCATGGCAATGTTGAAGCCGCTGCCCAAATCCGAAAATTCTTCAATGGCACGTAGCCTTCGCCGTGCCTCGGGTGTGAGCGATGTAGCAGGTGGTGCCAGCAGGTAGCAAAATGCCTTGCGGTTGCTACGTCCCACGCGTCCGCGCAGCTGGTGCAGGTCGCTCAAACCGAAGTTTTGCGCCTGGTTAATGATAATGGTATTGGCGTTGGGTATGTCAATGCCATTTTCCACAATGCTGGTAGCAATAAGCACGTCGTATTCGCCCATGATGAAATCCACTACGCGCTTTTCCATTTCGTTACCCTCCATTTGCCCGTGCGCGACGATGGTTTTTACACCGGGGCAAATCTTGCGCACCATGTCTTCTATGGATAAAATATCCATCACACGGTTGTGCACAAAAAACGCTTGTCCGCCACGGCTTACTTCGTACTCTATCGCCTCGCGAATGGTATCCTCGTTGAACGTGTGCAGTTCTGTAGTTACAGGCTGACGGTTGGGTGGAGGAGTTTGAATTATGGAGAGGTCGCGCGCACCCATAAGCGAAAACTGCAAGGTGCGTGGAATGGGCGTGGCTGTTAGCGTTAGCGTATCCACGTTGAGGCGTAGCTGGCGTAGTTTTTCCTTTGCGGCTACGCCGAATTTTTGCTCCTCGTCAATAATGAGCAGCCCCAAATCCTTAAACTTTATGGCGCTTCCCAGCAGCTTATGTGTGCCTATAATAATGTCAATTTTACCCTCTTCCAACTCGGTAAGAATGCGCTTGGTTTCCTTGGCGGTTTTAAATCGACTCAGGTACTCAATGCGGCAGGGGAATTTGTGTAGGCGCTTGCAAAATGTTTTGTGGTGCTGCAGTGCCAAAATGGTGGTGGGTACAAGCACGGCCACCTGCTTGCTATCCGCTACGGCCTTGAAAGCGGCGCGAACAGCAATTTCAGTTTTTCCGAAACCTACGTCACCGCAAATGAGCCTGTCCATGGGGTGCTCCTTTTCCATGTCGGCCTTCACGGCTTGCGTAGCGCGCACTTGGTCGGGCGTGTCCTCATAAATGAAAGATGCTTCCAGCTCGTGCTGCATGTAGCTGTCGGGAGCAAAGGCAAAGCCGGTGGTATTTCTTCGCTTTGCGTAGAGGCGAATAAGGTCGCGGGCAATATCCTTTACCTTGCCCTTGGTCGCGTTTTTCAGCTTCTGCCACGCGCCCGTACCCAGCTTGTACACCTTGGGCGGCTCGCTATCTTTGCCCTTGTAGCGCGATATGCGGTGCAGCCCGTGTACGCTCACAAACAGCACGTCGCCGTCCTTGTACGTGAGCTTGATAAACTCATGCGGCTTGCCGTTCACCATTTGTTTTACCAAGCCGCCAAATACGCCCACGCCGTGGTCAATGTGCACAATGTAGTCGCCGGGTTGAAGCGAGTTCAGCTCTTGGATGGTGAGCCGTTCGCTCTTATCGGGCGCACCATGCAGCTTGTAGCGGTGGTAGCGGGCAAAAATCTGGTGGTCGGTGTAGCAGCAAATTTTCGATTCGTGATCGATAAAGCCTTCGTGCAAGGCTAAAGGCACCTGCTCAAAATCCTTGGTACGTCCTGTAATGTTGGCCAAAATACCCGACATGCGCTCGGC
This sequence comes from Bacteroidales bacterium, assembly GCA_031553765.1. Lineage (GTDB taxonomy): Bacteria > Bacteroidota > Bacteroidia > Bacteroidales > UBA932 > JAITMY01. Next base: position 135,306 of record JAVBKY010000003.1, on the reverse strand, counting down.
CTGCATAAGGCTGTCGGTAAGCAGGTAGTTGGTGTAACCTTTGGTTTCGTACTCGCCTAAGTTGGCGGCCAGCAGGTCGAAATTTTTGTTGAATGAAGGCTGCGGAGCCGTGTTGAATGGAATAACTTCCGAGGGTTCAGACCTCTCCCTAAATCCCTCTCCACGAGAGAGGGACTTTTCCTCGCGCGTGCCATCCTGTGGCTCGTGGCATATGCCCCTCTCCTGTGGAGGGGGGGCAGGGGAGAGGTTGCTATCAAATGTTACCCGACGAAAATCTTTGAGCGCCTTCTTAAACTCATCTTTGGAGGCAACGCTTGCGCCGCCCTCTGCGCCTTCTGCCATTGCGTGCTGCGCTTCAATTTTTTGCAGCACAAGGCTCAGGTTGCTTAGCCAAATTACAGGATTACTCTCCTTCTGTTTTTTTATAAAATCGAAGAGCAGAACCTTTTCTCCCTTACTTGCTACACGCCGAAGGTTGGGTACAATTTCTACTTCGTTGCGCTTTTCGTCGGATAGCTGCGTGTTGAGGTTAAAGCTGCGAACGCTCTCTACTTCGTCACCGAAAAAGTCAATACGGTAGGGCTTATTGTCGGAGAAAGAAAAGATGTCGATAATGCTGCCGCGCACGGCAAATTGTCCGGGCTCAAATACAAAGTCAACGCGCTCGAATTGGTATTCAAACAGCGTTTCTACAATAAAATCCATGCCCATTTTTTCGCCAACCTTCAGCCGTAGCGTGTTTTTTTGCAGCCCCTCACCTGATACTACCTGCTCACCCGCAGCCTCGGCATAGCTAACAACGCAAAGCGTTTGCCCCTGCTTCATTTCGGCCACTTGCGCTAGTGCAGCCGTGCGCTGTACTGCAGCCGAAGCATCCTCCTCGCCATGCTGTACGTTGCGCCTGAAGCTCGAAGGAAAGAATAGCACATCGTGACCTTCACGCAGGTTGTAAAGGTCGTTGTAAAAGTAGGCAGCCTCCTCACGGTCGTCGAGCACTACCAGCTGTAAGCCGTGTAGTTTTTTTGCGGCAGCGGCAATTAAAAGGCTTCTGCTCGAACCCGATAATTGCTTAATTAAAAGGTTGTTATTCTTACTGCCTTGCAGCCCCTCGCATAAATGGGTAAAGCCGATTTGCTCCGCAAACCGGTTTATTAGTTGGTCAATTGTCATGAAAAAGATTGCTGAATTTCTGTGTCAGCATCACAAAGATAATCAATTTAAGTGCAAAACCCTCACAGGCATTCAAAGCTCCTGTGAGGGTTTAATGTGCGTATGCGAATGCTTCTACTCCGGACTTGGCGTATGTAAAGCAGGGTGTTTTATGTTAGACAATTTGAGTATGTCCGGGTTGTTGTTTATGAAGTCAAGTGCGGCATTGTACCCCATGGCGTAAAATTCTTCTACACGGTGAAACTCCATGAGGCCAATGCTGCCGGCCTTTGAAACTTCAATAAAGTAGTCGCATAGCTTGTGGTTGGGCTTCTCGGTACCCACTACTACCATTGACATGCAACGCATAATGCTATTCATTCCCTTTAGCTGCTCCTGCGACCATTCGGGAGTGGAGTTTACGCTCACACCTATTACGTACTTACATTTGTCGCGTATGGCATTTGCCGGAAGGTTATTGAGGAGTCCCCCATCTACATAAGTGGAGTTGTCAATAATGGCAGGTTGAAATACGAAGGGGATAGATGCTGAGGCCACTACCTTATCCTTAAAAGTTCCGGTGCTGGCTATATCGCTACGGGCATAGTTGAGGTTGGTCATACATACGTACAACTTTTTTTGTAATGAGTCAAAGCTGTTGTGTGAAACGAGATTGTCGAGCAGTTTTTCCAAAAAAACGGGTTTGAAAAGCGCACCTTGCATAGATGGGCGGTACAGGTGGGCATAATTTTGCTGGCGGGCATAGTTGTAAATTTGGGCAGGAGTGTTGCCTGCAGCATACACTGAGCCAAGTACTGCCCCCATGCTGGAGCCGGCCACGTAGGAGGGAACAATGCCATAATCTTCCAGCGCCTGCAACACTCCAAGGTGCGCGAATCCCCGCGCAGCTCCGCCTGACAGCACTATTCCTATTGATTCTTCATGTGGATCGAGTGCGCTTGCGCGTGGCGATAGTAGTAGTAAAAGCAGGGGTAAAAGCAATGTTTTTTTCATCGTGTTTTTTGAAAGGTTAGCGCCTAACCGCGTTATGGTAAAATGAATTGTAAAGATAGGATTTTATGGCGTTAAAAAAACACCCCGCCGTTTTGTGGCGGGGTGTTTTTTAAAACATAACTTTCATAAGTTCTTCGGTGGAAAGGCCGTTTATGTACTGCGCTACATTTAGCTGTTCCAACTTTTCCTTAACAGCGTAGGGCGCATAGGGTGTTCCCGATAGCGCCTGCTCCAGTTGCCCCACGTCTTTATTAGAGAAAAAATCGCCAAAGAAGCGTATTTGCTCAATTTGGTTTTCATTATTAAATACCATTTGTACCTCTACCACACCGGCGGGAGTTTTTGCCTGTCGCGAAAATGAGTCGGCCCTGACCTTGCCAAAATTCCACTCGTCTGTTGCGTACTTACTCTTTACCAAATCTTCGGCAGCTTTTATATCTTCGGTCGATATTTCTTGCGAGGTGCAGCCGTACATAATATTGGCGTTGCTTATGATAAACGATTTAAGTAGTTTAATGTGCGATTTTCCGTGTAGAAAATCCGATACGTTGGCTACTCGACTGCTTACGGATTGCACGGCCTTTCCTGCGAATTTGTTATTGTTGGGCGTGAGATAATCGGCTAATGCAGTAAGATTTGCATTGAATAGTAGCGCCCCGTGTAGTAACATGCGGTCGCCATGCTTGTGGACGGCGCAGCCCGCAATTTTTTTACCTTCAACAGTTATATCATTGCGTCCGCTCAGCTCTGCTTTTATGCCCATTTGTGCCAGCGCGGCAATTATGGGGCGACTTAGCTCAGTGTACACCTGTTTAGCGTTGCTGCCCTCGGCCTTTAAGCCGGTTTTTATTAATGAAAAGTTGAGATTGCCCAGGTCGTGGTATACTGCTCCTCCCCCTGTTATGCGACGAACAATGTGCACTCCATTGGAAAGGGATTTTTGTATGTCTACTTCGGCTGCAGTGTTTTGGTGGCAACCGACTACCAGCGTAGGCTCATTTTGCCATAGCATAAAGTGGTTGCTGCTTGAATGCTTGAGCAAATGCTCCTCAAGGGCAAGGTTGAAGAAAGGGTTAACGGTATTGTTTACAAGTAACTTCACTACAATTTAAAAATCAAAAATTGGCAATATATCTCCAGGGTTTATTTTTCCACCTCCCGGCATAATCAATGCCCACTCGTTTCCCGGTTCTAATTTTCGGTGCGATTTCACCTCTATCTTCTACCCATAGGCGCGTTGAGGTGGCCAAATTTTCGGCGTAAAATTCTTTATTTACTTGTAGCAATTTGGTTACGCGTCCCGGTCCGTCTGTATTTTCAACGCCCCGAATAAGTACGGCTTGCGGCTCGTTTTCGCCAGCCGTTACAAAGTTGAGCATTTGGTGCATGCCATATATGAGGTATACGTATACTAAACCACCTTGTCGGTACATCACATCCGTACGGGGAGTACGTCCCTTACTGGCATGGCAGGCTAAGTCTTCCTCGCCGCGATACGCCTCTGTTTCGGTAATACGATAGGCGTATTGCACCTCATCTATTTGTCGTACAATGTACTTTCCTATCAAGTCGGGAGCTACTTGCAGTACATCTCGTTCAAAAAAATCGTTCGTTAAGCGCATAGCTTAAATATTGAGGCTGCTTTGCAAAAATAAAAGTTTTGGTAGTTAAATGCAAGAAATTAGAGGAGAAATTGCTCGCTTAGTACATATTTTGACGGAGATGGAGTTGTGTTAAATCTCCTTTGTTGCTAAAAACAGTACATATCTATGTTTTTTAACTGTGATGACCTACTGCATAATTTTACGTATTTAAAATGTGCAGGAAGTCAAATTCTCTACAAAAATCAATGTGCAGAAGGAAATTAAAAGACGATTTTGTAATTCATTACAATGTGATTTCTAAATTGCTGTAAATAAAAATTTTAAATTTAATGCAACATGATTGAATGGCGTATTTAAATTTTTGTAAATGATTGATAAATTAAGTGCTGGGTATATTTGCTGTAAACTCGGGTATTAATTATTGGTTCACTTGGTATTTTACTATCTTTGCCCGATTTTTTATACGTTAAATATGACAAAGCAGCTTAAAGCGCACTTTGGCATTGCCCTTGCCAACATTATTTTCGGACTCAACGTGCCTATATCCAAAGCATTGTTGGATAATTATGTGGATGCTACCACCTTGTCGTGCTTGCGCATGGTATTTGCCGCAGCTGCCTTTTGGATACTCTCCATCTTTACTCCTCGAGAAAAGGTGCGACCACGCGATCTCTTGCTACTTGTTGTTGCCTCTATTTTTGGCATTACGCTCAACCAATTTTCTTTCATTCAGGGACTTTCATACACCACATCTATTGATGCCGCTATTGTTGTTACCATTACTCCGGTATTAGTAATGTGTTTAGCCGCGGCCTTTCTAAAGGAACCCATTACGGGACCCAAGGTGCTTGGCGTGGCCATGGGGGCGGCAGGTGCACTCATGATTATTTTGCGTAATGGAGGGGTGAGCCTCAGCAGTAATAATATGCTGGGTGATATCTTGTGTTTCTGTAGCTCACTTTCCTATGCTATTTACCTCACCATTTCAAAGCCTTTGGTTGCGCGCTACTCTTCGCCTACGGTTATGAAATGGATGTTTTTGTTTGCCGCTATTATGGTATCACCCATGGCTGTGCCGCACATAAGTAGCGTGGCATGGGGCGCCATGCCAATCAACGGCTACCTGCTGTTGACATTTGTGTTGTTAGGTGCTACATTTATTACTTATCTTTGCATTGGCTATACGCTACGCTACCTGCGGCCCACCACATTGAGCATGTACAACTACGCACAACCGCTGGTGGCAAGTCTTGCGGCAGTGGCTTTAGGGCTGGATGTGCTGGGTTGGTACAAGTTGGGCGCTGCTGCGCTTATATTTGCGGGTGTGTATCTGGTTACCAAAAGTAGGGCGCGTGCTAAGCCGTATGAGTAATTTTAGATTTTAAGTTTCAGCCTGTTATAGTTGATTATGCGTAAATTGCTTGCACTATTGTTTTTGTTGTGTTCGTTTACTCTGCTTGCGCAAAAAACGGGCACATGGCGCGACCACTTTGCTTATACGCAGGGTGTGGAGTTAATGCCTATGCAGAGCCAACTAGTGTGTGCCACTTCGGCGGGCTTAATCTTTTTTGACGGTGAAATAAATAAGGTTTCGAAGGTAAATGGGTTGAGTGACTTTGATATTACGGCGGCCTTATACGATGCGGCCACGCAGCGTATATTGTTGGGCTATGGCAACGGAAATATTGACCTAATTAATAGTACCGATGCGTCGGTAATTAAGCAGGGTGCCAAAACGGTAAATCTCAATGATTGGAAGGAGAGCCGCAAGCCCGGAGGTAAGCGCATTAACCGATTTTTAAAGGTGGATAGCAAGTACTTTGTGGCCACAGCATCGCGTATTTTGGAAGTCAGCAATAGCGAGATTACGGCTGACTTTACTATTGATGAAACCGGTGATACACTTGCTGTGCGCGACCTTGCGCTGTTTGGTAGCACCATTGTAGCGGCTACTGCCAAGGGTTTATATACCATTGATAAAAATAATGCGCAGCTATACTACTACGGCAGCTGGCAGCGCGTGCTCAGTGGTAGCAATATCATTTCCATTGCCGTAAATGGCAATACTTTTTACGCATTAAGAAGTGATGGGGCGCTTCTTTCCTCCACCGATTTGCAGACCTTTTCAACCGAAGCTACCTATGCCAACCCCCGTGTACTTAGCGTATCAAACGGTAGCTTGTGGCTAAGCACTTCCTCGACTTTATATAATGTAACCACGCAGCAAAGCATTTCGAACTACGGTAGCGGTTACGCTGCCTTTAGTCCGTATCGCGCTTGTCAAGTGGGCACAAATCCTGTTACGTATATTGCCGACTTAGAGTTGGGCTTGATGGGTGAGGGTAGTGGAGGATTCGGGCAGCTCATTCCTAACGGGCCACAGCAAAATCAGGTGGTAGCGCTTGACGAATTCAAGGGAAAAATTATTGCTGCGGGAGGTGGTTCACTCAGCGTTTTAGCAGATAAGAGGGAGTGGGTAAGTACCATGAGTTCGCAAATTTCCGGAGCGCAGGAGGCGAAAGTAGGAAAGCAAAATGTGGCTGAATTTTTTGTATCAACATCAAGTGGAGTAGCACGTTTTTCGCAGGATGGCTCTGCTGTGAACTACGTGGATAAATCACTGTCGGGAGTAAATATTCGCGCCCTGGATTTTGACCGTAGCGCTAACCTCTTTGGATTTGCCAGCAATAATACCACGCCTGTTAAAATACGCACTACCGACGGTACATGGACAAGCCTTTCGAACTCGGAGTTGAATAATGAGTCCTTGGGTAAGGTCACCTCCACCGGGAAAATTTTCTGGGGAATTTTTGAAGCCAACCAGCTGTATGTCTACTCTGCCGGAAGTGATGTTGCCACGCCCTCCGATGACCAAGCCTCCGTATTCGGGTTGCAATCGTTTACCGTAGGTAATATATACTCTATAGCAGCTGACCGTAATAACCAAATATGGCTGGGAACCGATAAGGGCGTTTTTCTGTACGACACAAACTCCGATCCCTTTACAAAAACACCCACAGAACAACGTGTAAAAATACCTAACGAAATTCCGGGGCGCGCCTCGTACCTTTTAGAGTACGAAAAGGTAACCGCGCTAACGGTGGATGGCGGTAACCGTAAGTGGTTTGGTACGCGCGATGCCGGAGCGTTTTTACAAAGCCCCGACGGGCACGATGAAGTACATGCTTTTGGTATAGATAACAGTCCGCTACCATCAAATAACGTGGTGGATATTGCGGTGAATAGCGTTACCGGCGAGGTGATTTTTGCAACCGATAAGGGCATGGTAGGCTTTTACGGCGAAGCCACTACGGGGCGTGAATCATTTAGCAATGTGAAAATTTTTCCCAATCCTGTGCGCCCCGAAATGCAGCAGGTAACCATAGCTAACCTTATGGAGGATGCCTCAGTGCGCATTACCGATATGTCAGGGAACCTTGTTTTTTATGGTACGGCCAGCGGTGGAACTATAACTTGGAATACCCGAAATCTTAACGGTAACCGTGTTGCTTCGGGTGTATATTTGATCTTTTTTGCCGATAGTTCCGGGGAGGAAACACAGGTAGAAAAGTTGCTGGTAATGAACTAATGGAAAAGTTGCACGGCATAGTACTGCATAGTATTAAATACGGCGATACCAGCATGATTGCCTATATTTACACCAACCTACACGGGCGACAAACCTACATGCTCAACGGTGTACGCGGTGGCGCTAAGTGTAAGCAAAAAGCATCGCTCATTCAACCTCTTTTTCTACTTGATATAGAGGCTTATCCTGAACGCAAAAGTGGTGCAATTTGTCGTGCTAAAGAATTTCGTGCAAGCACGCCGCTACAGTCGCTTCCCTTTGATGTAAATAAAAATGTTATCGCACTTTTTATTGGTGAAGTGCTATACAAGTTGGTGCGCGAGGAGGAGCAAAATGAGGCGTTATTTGACTTTCTGCAGGAGCATATTTTGCTGCTTGATGAACTGCAGCATGGTGTTTCGAATTTTCACCTCTACTTTTTAGCGCAGCTGGCCCAGCATTTGGGCTTTTTCCCCGGCAATAGCCACGAGGAGGACTTGCCCTATTTTGATATGCAAAATGGTGTGTTTGTGCCGTTTATTCCCAAGCATAATGATTACATGGACAAGCCCACATCGGCATTGTTAGGTGAACTGCTCGACGCCAATTTTGACGTTTTGAAAAATATAAAAGCCAACCGGGAGCAGCGTAGCACGCTACTTCGCATGCTGCTTGATTACTACTGTACGCATTTGGGCATGAACAATCCCATTCGCTCATTGGCGGTGCTGGAGGAGGTTTTTTCGTAAAGAGATATAAGCCCTACGGGCTAACTGCTGTGGTGTTGGTCTGTTTTTTTATTGATATTATTTCCCTAATGGGAAAATGTGTTGTTGTGTGATTTTGCTATTGTATATAGCCCGTAGGGCTTTTATGTCAATAGAAAAAAGAGGTTGAAAAGATAAATTTTGTCCGTAGGACATTAAACATAATACAAAATGAAAGTTGTAGAAACCGTAAAAGAGTTGCAAGCAATTCTTGCAGAAGAAAAAAAACAAGGAAAATCTGTGGGTTTTGTACCTACCATGGGTGCCCTACACGAAGGACATTTGTCGTTGGTAAAGCGCTGCAAAAAGGAGAATAATGTGGCGGTGGTGAGCATATTTGTTAACCCTACACAGTTTAATGATAAGGGTGACTTAGAGCGCTATCCGCGTACGCTTGAGGCCGATACAAAGCTACTGGAGCCCGCCGGTTGTGATTACGTTTTTGCGCCGAGCGAAACAGAGGTTTATCCCGAAACCGACACGCGCGTTTTTGATTTTGGATTGCTGGATAAGGTGATGGAGGGCGAGCATCGTCCCGGCCATTTCAACGGTGTAGCGCAGGTGGTAAGCCGCCTGTTTGATATGGTGAAACCAATGCGTGCTTATTTCGGTGAAAAGGATTTTCAGCAGTTGGCTATCATTACCGAGATGGTGAGCCAGCTGAATTTGCCTGTTGAAATTGTGCGTTGCCCCATTGTACGTGAAGTTGACGGGCTTGCTTTGAGTTCACGCAATACGCTGCTTAACCCCGCTCAACGCAAGGCTGCACCACGCATTGCTAAAACGCTGTTTGCCGCTGTAGACAAGGTGTGCGATATGAGTTTGAGCGACTTGAAAAAGTTTGTTGTAGATACTATTAATGCCGACGCTGAGCTAAAGGTGGAGTACTTTGATGTTGTAAATTTGCGCACGTTGCAATCGGTAAAATCGCTTGACGAGGACTGCCCCAAGCAGGCATGCATTGCGGTGTTTGCCGGAAAGGTGAGGTTGATAGATAATGTGAGAATTTCGTAAAGATGTCTTTAAAAAACGCTAATGCGTTTTGATACAAAGCATTAAAACTTGTTTTGCGCTTGTTTTTTGCCGGTAAATAAGCTATCTTTGTAAGATGTGCTCTATGTTGCCTGTTGCAACAGGGTTAATCATTACAAGATACTTTATGCCAAGAATTTCGGAAAAAGGGTTGTACATGCCCTCATCGCCTATTCGTAAGCTGGTGCCGCTGGCTGAAGCTGCTAAGCGCGCAGGACGGAAGGTGTATCATCTCAACATAGGTCAACCCGACATACCCACCCCTCAGGTGGCGCTTGATGCTATAAAAAACTGCAATGCCAACATTGTGGAGTACGGGCACTCGGCGGGTAACGAGTCGTTCAGAAGAGGTTTTGCCAGCTACTACCAGAGGTTGGGTATTAACGTAAACATTGAGGATATTCTCATAACCACCGGAGGTTCTGAGGCCATACTGTTTGCTTTTATGGCCTGCTTCAATCCCGGCGATGAGGTGATAATTCCCGAACCTTTCTATGCTAACTACTGGGCTTACGCCATTGAGGCAGGTGTGAACGTGAAGCCTATTACATGCGATATTAATGATGATTTTTCTTTGCCCCATATTGAGGCTTTCGAACGATTGATAACGCCCAAAACCAAGGGTATTTTTATCAGCAATCCCAATAATCCTACGGGTAGTCTTTATTCGCGCGAGGACTTGGAGCGCTTGGCTATACTTGTGAAGAAGTACGACCTATACTTGTTTTGCGATGAGGCCTACCGCGAGTTTTGCTACGATGGCGAGCAGAGCTACTCCGCCATGCAGCTGCAAGGGGTGGATGAAAATATTGTACTGATTGACTCCGTGTCAAAACGTTACAGCATGTGCGGCGCGCGCGAAGGCGCTATTATTAGCAAAAATAAGGAGCTGATAGCAACCGCGCTGAAGTTTGGTCAGGCACGACTGTGTCCTCCATTTTACGGACAAATTGCGGCGGAGGCGGCGCTCAATACACCACAATCATACTTTGATGCCGTGCACCACGAATATGTGGAGCGTCGTGATTTTATGGTGGAGGCGTTGAATCAGATTGAGGGTGTTTACTGCCCCAAACCTAAGGGTGCGTTCTACTCCATGGCGCGCCTACCCATTGATGATTCGGATAAATTTGCCAAGTGGCTTTTGGAGGATTTCAGCTACAAGAACCAGACGGTGATGGTAGCACCCGGTACCGGATTTTACTTCACGCTTGACCGTGGACGCGATGAGGTGCGCTTGGCCTACGTGCTTAAGATAGATGATTTACGCAACGCTATAGAATGTCTGAAGGAAGCGTTGAAAATTTATCCCGGAAGGAAGTAAAAACAATTCAGCATGCAATTTATAAAGACAGCCATTGACGGCGTTTGGATTATAGAGCCTAAAGTGTTTGCCGACGAGCGAGGCTATTTTATGGAGAGCTTCAAACAAAAAATGTTCGAAGAGCATATCGGCAAAATCGAGTTCGTACAGGATAACGAGTCGAAGTCAACACGCGGTGTGTTGCGTGGTTTGCACTATCAGCTGCCTCCTTTTGCGCAAAGTAAGCTGGTGCGCGTAATTAGCGGATCGGTATTGGATGTGGCAGTGGATATTCGTAAGGCCTCTTCTACATTTGGCAAATACGTAGCCGTGGAATTGACCTCGGAAAACAAGCGTCAGCTGTTTATTCCGCATGGCTTTGCGCACGGTTTTTTGGTGAAAAGTCCGGAGGCTATTTTTGCCTACAAGGTCGACAATGTGTATTCGCCACAGTGCGAGCGTGGTATTCGCTTCAACGATTCCACCATTGCTATTGATTGGGGAATGGCCGAAAGCGAGTTGCTGCTGTCGGACAAAGATAAAAACGCAAAGCTGTTGAGCGAGGCGGAGGTGTTTTAATACATGAGTATTACATTTTAATAAATAAAATCTATGAAAAAAGCAATTATTACCGGAGTTACAGGACAAGATGGAGCCTACTTAACCGAACTACTCTTATCCAAGGGTTATGAGGTGCATGGAATTAAGCGCCGCAGTTCACTTTTCAATACTGATCGTATTGACCACTTATATCAGGATCCCAATGAAAAAGATATTCGCTTTAAGTTGCATTATGGCGATTTGAGCGACTCTATGAATCTTACGCGCATTATACAAGAGGTACAACCCGATGAGATTTACAATCTTGGTGCTATGAGCCACGTAAAGGTGAGCTTCGATACACCTGAGTACGTGGCTGATGTAGACGGGGTGGGAACTTTGCGCTTGCTGGAGGCGGTGCGCTTGTTGGGTTTGACAGAAAAAACGAGAATTTACCAAGCGTCAACATCGGAGTTGTATGGCTTGGTGCAGGAAATTCCTCAAAAGGAAACGACGCCTTTCTACCCCCGCTCTCCATATGCTTGTGCAAAGTTGTATGGCTACTGGATTACGGTAAACTACCGTGAGGCGTATAATATGTACGCTTGCAATGGTATTTTATTTAACCACGAGTCGCCCCTGCGTGGTGAAACTTTTGTTACTCGCAAAATTACTCGTGGTGCAGCGCGCATTGCCCTTGGCTTACAGGATTGCCTGTATATGGGCAACATTGATGCAAAGCGCGACTGGGGACATGCCAAGGACTATGTGCGTGCCATGTGGCTTATTCTTCAGCAGGAAAAGCCGGAGGATTATGTGATAGCAACGGGAGTAACAACACCTGTACGTGATTTTATTCGTATGGCCTTTGCAGAGTTGGGTATTGAGTTGGAATTTTCAGGGAGGGGTGTGGACGAAGTTGCGAAGGTAAAGTCGTGTAGCAATAGCGAATATCAGCTGGAAAAAGGTCAGGTGGTGTTGCGTATTAATCCGAAATACTATCGCCCTACCGAAGTGGACTTGCTTATAGGTGATCCTACTAAATCCAAGACCAAGTTGGGCTGGGAGCCGGAGTATGACCTTCCTGCGCTGGTAAAGGATATGATGGCAAGCGATGTGGCCCTGTTTAAGCGTGATAAATATTTGCTGGAAGGTGGACATGCAGTGCTTAGCCAACATGAATAAAAAAAGTTAGCGGAATAAAGTATGGACAAGCAATCAAAAATATATATTGCCGGACACAACGGGATGGTGGGATCAGCTCTGCTGCGCAGGTTGCAAAAGGAGGGCTACTCTAACTTTGCGTTGCGTTCTTCTAAGGAGTTGGACTTGCGTAACCAACAGGCGGTAGCTGATTTCTTTGCTGCGGAAAAACCCGAGTATGTATTTCTTGCCGCAGCAAAGGTGGGAGGTATTGTTGCCAACAATACCTATCGTGCCGAGTTTATCTACGAGAACCTGATGATGGAGGCCAACGTAGTTCATCAGAGCTACGTTCATGGTGTGAAGAAGTTGATGTTCTTGGGTTCGTCATGTATCTACCCCAAAATGGCTCCGCAACCGCTAAAGGAGGAATATTTACTTACAGGAGAATTGGAGCCTACAAACGAGCCGTATGCTATTGCAAAAATTGCCGGAATAAAGTTGTGTGATGCCTATCGCGCGCAATACGGTTGCAATTTTATTAGCGTAATGCCTACTAACTTGTATGGTCCAAATGATAACTATGATTTGGAAAAATCGCACGTGCTGCCTGCGCTGATTCGCAAAATGCAGCTGGGAAAGCGCTTGGAAGTTAACGATTGGACAAGCATAAGGAGCGATTTTGATAAGACCCCTGTTGAGGGTGTTACCGGTTCGGCAAGCGAAACGGATATTTTACAAAAATTGGCTAAGTACGGTATTCAAAAAACCGCTGATGGCAGTGTGCAAATAGAGTTGTGGGGAACAGGTTCGCCTTTGCGCGAATTTTTGCATGTGAATGACCTTGCCGATGCTTGCGTGTTTTTAATGAAGACTTACAATGAACCCGGCTTGGTAAATATAGGATGTGGTGAGGATCTTTCCATAAAGTCTCTAGCCGAAATGGTAAAAGAGGTTGTGGAATATAAAGGAGTCATTGTTTGGAATACTTCTAAACCCGATGGTACGCCGAGAAAGTTAATGAGTGTGGAGAAGTTGAGAAGATTGGGCTGGGTGGCGAAGATTGGCTTGAGGGAGGGGGTGAGTGAAGTAGTAATATCTTAAATGGTGCCTTCAATAGCGTAAATTATACGTCACTGTAAGATGAATAAAAGAAAAAGGCTGGTATCTCACTTGAAGAATAATAAGAAGGTGGTGGAGAACTACTTTTTTATGACGACGCTTCAGGTGTTGAACAGCCTGTTTTATCTTTTAGTTTATCCCTTTTTGATAAGAACCCTGGGAGCCGAAAGCTATGGACTTTACGTATTTGCACTGTCTGTAGCCACCTTTTTTATCATATTCATTACCTACGGATTTGAGTGGGTAGCCGTTAAGGAAATTTCTCAAAAAGCAGACAGTAAGCGAGCAAAGGAGCTTATTCTGTCGAAGGTTTTTTGGGCTAAACTATATCTTTTAATTCCGGCAGTGGTATTTTTCCTGGCTTTACTTATTACTGTTCCGAAGTTTCAATCTGGCTGGTATATTTATGCAATTTGTTTTTTAACAGTTGCCGTCAATATTATTTTTCCCGTATGGTACTTTCAGGGCATGCAAAGAATGAAAGTTGTTACTTTTATTCAGCTGGCGTTTAAATTATTGTCCCTGCCTTTTATATTTATTTTTATTACCGGCCCAAAGGACAGCTGGATATTTGCGTTAATTGTAAGCCTGTCGGGGTTGTTTGGTGGAGTGGTGGCCGCATGTATTATACGATTTGTCGATCGACTCAAAATACGATTTATACCATTACGTAAGTTGAAAAAATTGTATAAAGAATGCTTTCCCATTTTTTTATCCTCTTCCGCCGGAGTATTTAAGCAGCAGGGAGCCACGGTGCTCATTGGCGCCTTTTTTGGCATGGCGGAGGTTGCTATATACGATTTGGCGGTGAAGATTATGATTGTACCTCAAACACTTACATCAAGTATAAATAGCGCTATATTTCCCAAAATAGCAAGAAATCCGGTAGCCAAAACAATAAAGAAAATAATATCCTACGAGTTCTTTTTAGCCCTTGTTATAATTGCTCTTATAGCTGTTTTTGGGAAGCTTGCAATTTTGCTGCTAGGCGGCGAGCAAATGCTGGCTTCGTATCCTATTTTAGTGGCTCTCAGCTTTACCATGATTCCCTGGATGGTGGTAATTGCCTACACATTATTTGTATTTGTACAACAAAATAAATATTACTACATAACCAAAAATCAACTTATTTCAGCAAGTGTTTTTTTTCTGCTCAGTATAGCCTCTATAATGTTTTGTCGTAATATTATTTTTATAGCGCTGGCCACTACCATTGCAGGACTATCGGAGGTGGTATATTTTATTTATATTAGCAAAAAATATAAGCTGCTACCACACTAAAGAATTATACATAATGATTTGGTTTATAGGTCTACTTATAATACTTTTTGCTTGCACGGCGGCAGATTTTTTGCCTCAGCTTAGAAAGGTGGCGTTTTATGCTTCTTTCATTTCTTGCTTGGCTATTGTTGGGTTTCGTAATATGGGAGGCAGCGACTACATTTACTACCTTGAGCAGTACAATAATATCATAACAGCCCCAAGTTGGGAATTTGGATACCGCTTGATAGTAAATGTGTTTAGCTGGCTTGGGTTTAGTTTCTCCCAATTTGTGTTTATTACCAGCCTGTTTTGCCTCGGCCTTGTTTTTAAATCCATTCGGGATTACAGCCCGATGCCCCAGCTGACAATACTACTTTACGCCGGCAGCATTCTCATCTTTTATAACATGGTGTTGATGAGGCAGGCCATTGCTTTAAGCTTATTTGTTTTTTCAATCAGGTACATACAAACAAATAATCTTTGGAAATTTTTACTCTTTAATACCATAGCCCTCTGCTTTCATTACAGCGCGTTTGTTGCTTTTCCCCTGTATTTTATTGCTACAAGAATAAAATTCTCACTTCCGTCTGTGATAATAATGTTTGTAGCAGCTTTGATAGTTAGCTTCTTTGGGGTGTCGGCAGTGGTAAAAATATGTGATATCGTTGGACTGCACTTTGTGGGTGAAAAAATGGCTTTTTATATGAATTCGGATAGAACATTTGGTGTTATAACTATTTGCAAATTAATAGTTCTCACAGCATTTTCCGTCTATGCGTACATCAAGGGCCGACACTTGCCCATGATGAATATATTCCTAAAAATGACAATACTCTATGTATTGTGCTTTATAATGTTCAGTAAGTGGGACGTTATGACGAGGTTATGGATGTACTTTGAAGTAGGATATATTTTTATGATAGCGATTTTCATTAAGCATATTTTGAAGCAAGTATATCTGCAATTTTCTCTGTACTACGTTTTGTCTGTATTTGCGGTCTACTCGATGGTAAATACCGTAAGAACCTTTGACAATGGGGCATTAAAAAAGTATGATTTTGTTTTTAAGAACATAGACCACACCTATGATCAATACAGAACTCCACAACAGTAAGCCTCTTGTAACTGTTTTTACCCCCACTTTCAATAGAGCGGGGTATTTAAGGCGCTTATATGACTCGCTACTTGCGCAGTCATCATACAACTTTGAGTGGTTGGTAATTGATGATGGCTCTTCTGATGGTACAGATGATTTAATAAGGGAATTCAAGGGTGCACCATTTGCAGTAAGATATTATTTTTATGAAAATGGAGGCCTTAATCGTGCCATCAATAGGGGCTTAGATCACACCGAAACGGAATTGTTTCTTAAGCTTGACAGCGATGATTATCTTTTACCTAATGCTATTGAAGCGATAGAAAGAGAATATCCAAGAATTAAAGACAATGATAAGGTATGCGCTTTAGTATTTAGAATTGTTGATGCGAAAGGAAAGCCCATAGGTGAGAATACTTTTTCGGAAGATACTTTTTGCTCTTTCTTTGAGAATACCTTTAAATATGGAAATACTGGAGACCGTATAGAGGTTGTGAAATCGGCTATTCATAAAAAATGTAGAGCCTTGGAGATTGAAGGCGAAAAATATGCTCCTGATTTATATTTTTTCTGTGCCATGTCAGAAAAGTATAAAGCGCTATATGTTGCGTCTCCACCTATTTATGTGAGAGAGTATTTGGAGGGTGGAATGACTAAAACAAGCTATTTTGAAACAATAAAAAAGAATCCCAAGGGACACCTGCTTTGTTTTGCTCAAATACTCAATATGGGGCCGGATTTTAGAAGCTACTTGAACTTCTCTGTTAGCTATTTTAGATTTAGGCGTTTTGGAGGATACTCCTTAGTGGAAAGCGTAAAACTGCTTCCCTTTAAGGCGGTTTTATTTGGCTTACTCCTTGGAGAAATTAGAAGTTTTATTGATGTAATTACAGCGCGATAGAAATGATACCCAAGATAATACACTACTGTTGGTTTGGCGGTAAGCCAATGCCGGATTTGGCCTTAAGGTGCATCGCTAGCTGGAAGAAGTACCTGCCAGATTACGAAATTAAGCGGTGGGACGAGTCCAATTTTGATGTAAATGTAGTTGCCTACACAAAGGGAGCAGCCCAAGAAAAAAAGTGGGCTTTCGTATCGGATTATGCAAGATTTTACATTTTATACACCGAAGGTGGAATATATTTGGATGTGGACGTTGAGCTCCTCAAAGGCTTGGATGACTTGCTCAACCATAGGGTGTTTATGGGCTTTGAATCAAGCAGGGACGTTGCTCCCGGACTTATAGTGGGGGCTGAGAAGGGGATGCCTTTTATGGAGGATATGCTCAAATTCTATAATGCCAAGTCGTTTTATAAAGAAGATGGGACAAAAGACCTCACCACGGTGGTAACCTCAGCTACTAATATG
This sequence comes from Bacteroidales bacterium, assembly GCA_031553765.1. GTDB lineage: Bacteria > Bacteroidota > Bacteroidia > Bacteroidales > UBA932 > JAITMY01. Next base: position 118,337 of record JAVBKY010000003.1, on the reverse strand, counting down.
CTAGTGACAAAAGGGCTTAAGCAGGATGGAAGTCTGCAGCAGGTGAATGAAGTAACCATTTATCCCTCGGAGTATTTTTCGCCTATAAGTGCAGAAACCGGTGATGTCAATGTGACGGAGAAGGCGTACTCAATACACCACTATGCCGGCTCGTGGGTGTCGCGTACGGATAAGCTCAAAATGAAATTTGTGCAGTTTTCGCGAAAAAATAAAAATATTCAGCACCTGTTGAATATTTATAGGAAATTGAAATAGCCGTTACTGTAGCAAGAATGAAAAAGGTTCGAATATTTGTTTTAGACCAAACAATAGCCGGCGGAGTGGAGCGGGTTGCTGCTAATATGGCAACTTACCTTTCTCAACATGATGACAGGGAGGTTGAGGTTATTTCCGTATTTAAAAAAAATGAAAAAGTAAGCTTCTCTGTTCCGGATAGCGTTAACGTTACGTTCCTAAGAAAAGATGGCTATCGCTTATTCCCGCTGCGCGGAAAGATTATATCAAACTTAAAGCTGATAAAATCTTTGTGGGCGCTACCCGTGCAAAAAGCTGATATTTTGATTAGCAATATGACGAATATCTCTAACTATTTGGCACTATTTAAATTCAAACATCGGGCTAAGCTGATTTTCTTTGAGCATGGCTACCATGCTGCCTTTGGAAGGTTTTCCCAGTGGGTGCGTCGTCAGCTTTTTCGCTTTGCTGATTTGGTGGTTACGTTAACCGAAAGTGAAAAAATAGTTTATGAGCAATTCTGTAAGAAGGTTGTTTGTATTCCGAATGCTTTAAGTTTTTATCCCGAGAGGCAGGCGGACATGAGCGTAAAAAGGGTTATTGCCGTTGGCAGGCTTGTGGCAGAGAAGGGTTTTGATACGCTAATTCCTATTTACAAGCAGCTGGCCACAAAATATACAGATTGGGATTTTGTGCTGTTTGGAACGGGATATTTGCAGCGCGAAATAGAGGAAATGATAGCCGGCTGTCCACCGAATGTAAAATTGTTTCCACCTACAACGAATATTGAAAAAGAGTTGCTCAACTCTTGTATTTATGTTTGCACATCGAGAACAGAGGCTTTCCCAATGGTGCTGCTGGAGGCCATGTCATGTGGGCTGCCTATTGTTTCGTTTGATTGCCCGCCGGGTCCCAGAGAAATCGTACGAAATGGAGTTGACGGGGATTTGATACCCGTTGGTAATACAGCGCTGATGCAGCAGAAAATAGAGGAGTTGATAAATAGTAAGGAGAAAAGGGATTTGTATTCGGATAGAGGACGCCATAATGTTAGACGGTTCTTGCCGGAGGTGGTTTATAAAAAATGGAGTGATATTCTCAACGGTGAAATGTAATTATATTGAACTGATTTAAAGATGTGTAGAGTGTCTGTTGTTATTCCGATTTTCAACGCCCGACAAACGGTTATCAGGGCGGTGGAGTCCGTATTGTCGCAGTCAGCTTCCGATATTGAGGTTATTTTAGTGAACGATGGCTCTCGGGATGATTCTTTAGCGCTGATAAAGGAGTTTAAAGCAGCGCATGCAGATGAGAATATTGTTATCATTGACCAAAAAAACGGGGGCGTATCAAAGGCGCGTAACGCCGGGATGCGCGTAGCTAAAGGTGAATTTGTTGCATTCCTGGACTCGGATGACGCCTGGCTTCCCGATAAGCTGTCAAAGCAGCTGGATATTTTGGATGAAGAGCCGAGCCTGCATTTGGTGGGCACAACAATGAATGGAGAGGTTTTTGAAAAGTTCTTCCATAAACGGTTTTCGAGAGTTACAGAAATAACGCTAAAAAATTTGCTGTTTAAGAACTTCTTTCAGCCCTCAACAGTTATAGTAAGGCGGGAGGTGATGTCAACGGTTGGCTTTTTTGATGAAAGCCAAAAGTACGCGGAGGAGGGAAACTACTTTATGAGAATAGCCTTTGGGCATAAATGCGCGCTGCTAAATGAGAGCTTACTAAACTTTGGCGATGGGAAACGTGGTTTTGGAAGTAGCGGATTGAGCGCCAATGTGAAGGAGATGGAGAAGGGGGAGTTGAAAAACCTGAGATATGCGTACAGACATCTTAATATTGGACCTTTTCTTTACGGAGCAGCGGTTGCATTTTCCTTATTAAAATATGTAAGAAGAGTGGCAATTGTTGGAATTAAAAAGAGTTGATAATGCTATCTGAAAAATATACCGTTCGTGATTTACTGTATCTTATAATGTGTATTGTAAGAACAAAAGTATTTTATCCATCCGCTCGAATTATTCGCTTCCCTTTTGATGTAAGAGGAAAGAGGCATATTCAGTGGGGAAAACGACTTACTACGGGTAAGGGCTGTAGAATTGAGGCCATTCCACAAGGTATAAGCAAGGTTACGCTGACGATAGGTGATGATGTGCAGCTTAATGACTATGTACATATAACGGCAATGGAGAGTGTTTCCATTGGTAACAACGTTTTACTGGCAAGTAAAATATATATAAGCGATTGTACTCATGGGAGCTATTCTGGTGGCGCTGATGACTCAGATCCTACAACGCCGCCTATAAAAAGAGCCTACACCTGTAAGCCTGTCGTGGTTGAGGATAACGTTTGGATAGGTGAGTTTGTTTCTATTCTTCCGGGTGTTACCATTGGTGTTGGTAGTATTATAGGAGCAAACTCTGTAGTTACAAAAAATATTCCCCCCTATGTAATTGCAGTGGGTGCGCCTGCCTTACCAATTAAAAAGTATAATTTTGAAACAAAAAAATGGGAAAAGATATGAATGTACTGATTACCGGAGGTGCAGGTTTTATAGGTTCTAATTTAGCCTTAAAGTTGGTAGGTAAAGGCTATGGTGTTACCGTGCTGGATAGCTTATCGCCTCAAATACATGGCGCAAACCCAAAGGAGACATCTCCCTTATACAAATCTATAGAAGGTAAGGTCAGCTTTATAGAAGGTACGGTTACCTCTCGCTCCGATTGGGAAAAAGCACTGGCGGGGCAGGATGCGGTGGTGCATTTGGCTGCGGAAACCGGTACGGGGCAGAGCATGTACGAGATAGAAAAATATGTCAACGTGAATATTGGAGGAACAGCGTTGATGCTGGATATTCTAACCAATAGCAAGCATAGCGTAAAGAAGGTGGTGGTAGCGTCTTCGCGCGCCATATATGGCGAGGGAAAGTATGCTTGCCCCACTCATGGATTTGTATACCCCGTTGCCCGCAAAGAGGGAGATATGTCGGGGGGAGATTTTGAATGTAAATGCCCCGTTTGCGATGGTAGGGTAGAGCTGTGCGCTACAAGCGAGGATAGCACAATACATCCTACTTCGGTTTATGGAATTACAAAACAAAATCAGGAGCAAATGGTTATGACGGTTTGCCCTACCATTGGTATTGCATCTGTTGCTTTTCGTTATCAAAATGTGTATGGTCCGGGACAGTCGCTTTCCAATCCATATACCGGCATACTATCCATATTCTCTACGCAGATTAAGAACAACAACCCTATTAATATTTTTGAAGACGGCAAAGAAAGCCGTGACTTTGTGTACATAGATGACGTAGTTGATGCTACTGTTTTAGGTCTGGAGCAGGAAGAGGCAAATAACCTTGTTTTTAATGTTGGCACAGGTGTTGCAACAGATGTTGTTGCGGTCACAAATGAGCTGCAAAAAAATTATGGAATTAGCGTGCCTGTGAAGATTTCAGGAGGTTACCGACTTGGCGATATCCGCCATAACTATGCTGATTTATCCTTGGCTAAGAAAGCATTAAAATTTACCCCTAAAGTCTCCTTTGCAGAGGGAATCAAGCATTTCTCCGCTTGGGTTGACCGACAGGAAGTTCAGGTTGACCGCTATGGAGAGTCAATAGAGGCGATGAAAAAAAGAGGTTTGTACAAATAGATGATTATGACCTTACAGAATAAAAGAGTACTACTGTTTGCTCCTAAGTATTTTGGATACGAAAAGGCAATAGAGCAAACTCTCATTGATATGGGAGCCTTTGTTGATTACTTTGACGAGCGTCCGGGAAATTCTTTTTTTGACAAGGCATTAATAAGAATTGATAAGCGTTTTTTACAGCATAAAATAAGGAAATACTATCAGAAGATTCAAAAAGAGGTGTCAGGGAAAGAGTATGACTATGTTTTGGTGGTTAACATTGAGTCCATGCTTAGCTCCACTCTGGCCGACTTAAGAGGTCAATTCCCTGCGGCAAAGTTTGTTTTGTACATGTGGGATTCCGTGCGTAATAAAAAAGGCGCGGTAGATACGTTTTCCTATTTTGATAAGATTCTAAGCTTTGATAAAGATGATGCGCGGGATTTCAACCTGCATTTCCGACCTCTTTTCTATATGAATGAGTATGCTCAAATAGGGCAACAGCATAAAAACTACTCATATGACGCTATATTTGTGGGTACGGTTCATAGCAACAGGTATTGGTTTGTAAAAACACTTGAGCAGCTGCTTCTGAAAAGAGGACAACGCGTGTTCTTTTACTTCTTTTTGGGGAGTAAGATATTGTACTATAGGGAGAAAATTAAAAATCGCTCTTTTAGAGGAGTTGTGAAGTCAGATTTTCACTTTAAATCCCTCCCGAAGTCAGAATTGCTACGCCTCATTTCTTGCTCAAAGGTAATTGTAGATATTCAACATCCTATGCAAACGGGGTTGACGATGAGAACCATTGAGGCGCTGGGCGCTTGTAGAAAGTTAATCACTACCAACAAGCATATTGTGGAGTACGATTTTTATAATCCCAATAATATACAGGTGGTGGATAGAGATAATCCTCAAATCAGCGAAAGTTTTTTGCAGGGTGATTATCAGGCATTAGATGAAGATATATACAATAGGTATTCAATAAGATACTGGGTAAAAGAAGTGCTTTTATTTTAATGCCCCCAATGGAGTTAGAGAGGTTGATATTATAATGGATATTAAAGCAAAATTTTAAACTAATTATGCCAAAAAAAATTTTTGTTTCCGGTTGTTATGACATGCTGCATAGCGGTCATGTGGCCTTTTTTGAGGAGGCTGCTAGGTTGGGTGACCTGTACGTGGGTATAGGCTCAGATGCCACTATTTCCAAACTTAAGGGGCGCAAAACCATTAATACTGAGCAGGAGCGCTTGTACATGGTTAAGTCGCTTAAATCGGTGAAGGACGCCTTTGTGAACTTGGGGAGTGGGTTGCTGGATTTTGAGGAGGATGCCAAGCGGCTTAAGCCCGACATCTTTTTTGTGAATGAAGATGGTGCCAGCCCCGATAAGGAAAAGTTTTGCCGTGAGCAGGGCATTGAGTACGTGGTGAGCAGGCGTATTCCGCATGGGCAGCTACCCGCGCGCTCCACCACAGCTTTGAGGCAGGAGTGTAACATTCCCTACCGTATAGACTTGGCAGGGGGGTGGCTCGATCAACCCTACGTTTCGAAGTTTGCTGCAGGGCCTGTAGTTACCATTTGCATTGAGCCTGACTACGAGTTTAATGATCGTAGCGGGATGGCTACCAGCTCACGTAAAAAGGCGGTGGAGATGTGGCAAACCAATATTCCGGTGGGCGATGGAATTAAGCAGGCCAAAACCCTTTTTTGTTTTGAAAACCCTCCCGGGACAGCGGTAATAAGCGGTTCACAGGATTCGCTGGGGATAGTGTTGCCGGGTTTAAACAGGTTTGACTATGACAACGGATACTGGCCCGAGGAAATAACCTCGGTGCTTGATGAGGATATTTTGAGCTGGATAGAGAGCCACCTGTACATGGTGCCGCTTTCGCCGCGTAAGGCAGGGTACAACGTGCTGGCCAATACGCAAATTAACGAAGTCAACGCACAAAAACTGGGTCTTGCTGCCAGCGCCTTATGGGATGCCGCTCAGCGTAAGGATGTGGAGGCTTTTGCACAGGCGTTTACCGCCTCGTATGAGGCGCAGATAACTATGTTCCCCAACATGGTGGACGACGAAATTCTAAGTTCCCTGCAGGAATATAAGAAAGATGCCCTTGGCTGGAAGCTCTCCGGCGCCGGGGGGGGGGGCTACTTTATTTTTGTGGTAAAAAATCCCGAACAACGTAGTGGGATGAAGGTAAGAATTCGCAGGGGATAATTTTCTGGAACATATTTTGTGTTACGGCCGGGGAGATACCTCGGCCGTAATTTTTTAACTTGATTATCCGCAAGTTTACCACTTAGCTATTTCGAACGCAGATGAAACAGGACTACGTCGCTGATTTACACAGATTTTTCTTTTGTATTAACCGTGTTTATCTGTGACAACGTCTGTTTTATCTGTGTTCCTGTATTAGCTTTTGCACATTTATAACCCATTACGCCCCTCTTATTTACGTTGACGCATGTTTTTGTCTGTTAAAAGTCAATGTGTCAGTAGCATTTCGGCATTATTGTTGTATATTTGCATGAATATTTTACTGCGTAAATTACGTATTTGAATTAAATTTGACGTAATTGCAAGCATATTTGTCTACTTATTTCTACGTAAATTAATCACTTAAATTATTGCAAAATGAAAGTTAGGAGTATTGTTTTTGCGCTATCCCTGCTGCTGGTGGGGAACGCGGCCATGGCGCAGGAGACTAAGTATGACCACTGGTCGGTAGGCGTTAAAGGAGGGGTGGATGGAACGGAGTTTAATACAACAGGTTCGCTCATTAGCTTTGATGGCCTGAAATTTTCATTTGGCGCTGATGTGGAGTTTATGGTCAACCCGCTTTGGGGTCTTGGCTTGGACTATACCTCGCAAGGCTACGAGCGAAATGTAAGCGGTAGGGATCATGAGGTAACCGTAATGGGTATAGTGAACTTGGCTAACCTGTTAAGTCCATACAGGCAGAACTATTGGCAGCACCTGAATGTGTATGCCCGCTTGGGAATTGGCTCCTCATACTTCAATGTAGAAAAAAGTGGCTCAACAATGGTTGTGCCCTTAAGCGGCGCTATTGACTATGAGTTGTGCCCGCGCTTTACTGTAGGACTTTTGGCCGAAAAAAGGTGGCACCTCTCAAGAGATATGGGTTACTTACATGATGTGCAGGTGAATGGTGCCAGGGTGTGGGGACTTTCCGCAACTGTTCGCTACAAGTTTGGCAAGGCAAAACATGTGCGCGATGTAATGCCCGGAGTTTACTTTGCTTCAGCCGGGCAGCTTGCTCCAATGCCGGTTGTGGAGGTAAAGGCTGACACCCAGCCGGTACAACAGGAGGTGAAGGTTGACACGGTAAAGCCGGAGGCAGCGAGTGTTGCCCCAAGCGCAAAGAAAGTGGTAACCGCAAAACTTCCCAGCCTTGTAGGAGGCTTTGGCTCAGGCAAAGTTGATGTGAGTTTTTCACAGATTCGTGTGATTTATCAGATAGTGTCCTACCTTAATGAAAACCCTGAGGTTAAGTTGAGGCTTGTTGGCTACTCCGATGTTACGGGAGGAGTAGAGGTGAATGACGGTGTTTCGCTGGAAAGAGCAGAATCGGTTAAGCAGCGCTTGGTGAGTAAGGGGATAGATGCCGACCGTATTATCACAGAAGGAGCGGGATATGTAAATCCTATAGCTAGCAATGATACAGAGAAGGGGCGCCAAAAAAACAGGCGTGTAGAAGTTCTCCCGTTGATGTAATTTCTTTAAGATATACGCATGTCATTATATAAAAAGTTATTTTGCTGTCTTGTCGCGTGCCTGCTGCTAGTTTCGTGTAACTCTACCAAAAAGATAACCTATTTCCAGCCCCTGACGCCGGAGGCTGATGAGGTTATTGCTAAAATGCAGGAACAGTATGTACCGCGTATTAAGCCCGATGATATACTTTCCATTAAGGTAAGCAGCTTGAGCAAGGATGCCAACGAAATGTTCAATCCTTTGGCGCAAACCACCCCCTACAATGCACCAACAGTGGGAACCATAGCGCCGCAGCCGGTAATAGGTTTTACGGTAGACCCCGTAGGTGATATAACCCTGCCGCTGGTGGGTAAAATTCATGTGGCGGGCTTAACTTCTGAGGAACTTTCACAGCAACTGACCGATAAGTTGCAGCACTACCTTGAATCGCCCACGGTTATTGTACGTATAGCCAACTATACGGTATCAGTGCTGGGTGAGGTGGTGCGCCCTGCGCTTTATACTATTCCCAATGAGCAAATAACCCTGCCGCAGGTGCTGGCCATGGCCGGCGATATGACTATTTACGGCAAGCGCAACAATGTGCTTATTGTAAGGGAGATGAATGGCGAGCGGCAGTTTGCCCGTGTGGATATGACCAAGAGGGATCTTTTTACCTCGCCATTTTACTACCTGCATTCGGGCGATGTGGTGTATGTGGAAGCAGCATCGGGTAAGGTTACCGCCTCCGACCGCGTATTCCAACTCACACCGGTAGTAGTCAGCTCGCTTACGCTGCTGGTGCTTATTATTAACACTTTTTCTAAATAGCAAGAAATAGCATGGCGCAACCCAATAGCGATATTGAAATGGAGCAACAGGGAGATAATATTTTCCCTGAGCTCGAAAAGTTGTTTTTTAAATACCTTTCCTACTGGAAGTGGATTCTTTTATCCTTGCTGGTATTCCTGTTTTTTGGAGCATGCTATTTGTTTTTTACTCCCTCCAAGTATGAGGTTACGGCCAGTATACTTATTAAGGATGACAAAAAGTTGGGCGGTGCTGCTAACTCGGTGTTGGATGAGTTGGACCTGTTTTCTGCCAAGAAAAATGTGGACAACGAGCTGGAGATTTTGCGCTCGTATACGCTAATGGAGGAGGTTGTGAAGAAGTTAAACCTTCAAACATCCTACTCGGTACAAAACGGCTTGCGTACCCAGCAATTGTATCAAACAGTGCCGGTAAAGGTGGAGTTGGTAACACCTTCACCTGAGACTTACGAGCAAACGCTTGCCGTGCAATTTGCTGGCGATAGGTTGCTGGTAAACGGAGAAAGTTACCCTCACAATTCGCTTATTACCGGTTCGTTTGGCGCTATTCGCACTACGGTGAATGAGGAATTGCTGGCACAATGGGATAGCACACAGGTGTTGAATGTAGCCTTTACTCCGTTAAAGGTTATTACAACTCATTTGCGGAAGATGGTAAATGCGGAGGTAACGGGAAAAAACACTTCGGTTATAGCCCTATCTCTTAAGTCCCCTTTGCCACAGCAGGGTGAGGATATGCTCAATACCCTTATAATGGTATATAATAGGGCTGCTGTAACCGATAAAAATGCTTTGGCAGCGGCTACTATTTCATTTATTGACGATAGGCTGGAGTTACTATCCATAGATTTGCAGGATGCTGAAAAAAGGGTGGAGGACTATAAAACTCAACAAAAAATAACTAATATAGGTACCGAAGCTCAGCTGTTTTTACAGTCCGTACAAAAAAATGATCTGGAACTTAACGCTGTGGGTATTCAGCTGGATGTGTTGCAGCAAATTGAGCAGTATGTGCTATCCAACTCCGGTGGGGGAACTACCCCGGCTACGCTGGGAGTAAGCGACCCCACGCTGCTGTCGCTCATAGCATCGCTCACTGCTGCCGAGACTGAGCGCACGCGCGCGCTGCATACCATGAAGCCTGCCAACCCCATGCTGCAGGCGCTTAACGACCAAATAACCGCGCTGAAGCGTAATATTGTGGATAATATTGCCGTGTTGCGCGGTAGCCTGCAGGTTACGCAACGCAAGCTACAGGACGAAAACCGTCGCCTGGAGGCGCTCATACGCTCCATGCCTAAAAAAGAGCGTGAATTGGTGGATGTTACCCGCCAAAAGGAAATTAAAAACCAGCTATACGTGTACCTGCTTTCAAAACGTGAGGAAACAGCCATAGCCTACGCCGCTACGGTGCCCGATAGCCGCCTGATAGATGCCGCGCGCAGTTCGCTGGGACCGGTAGCGCCATCTCGTAATAAGATATTGCTTCTTTTTGCCTTTATGGGATTGGCATTGCCTATAGGCATAATTTGGTTACTTGATCAACTTAATAATGAGATAACTTTGAAGGATGAGGTAGAGAAAAAGTTGAAGACTCCCATTGTGGGAGAGTTGTCTTTTTTGGAGCAGGCTACAAAATTGCTATCGGTCGATAGCCGCAGTAAGTATGCCGAGGAGGTGCGTACCCTGCGCACCAACTTGAGATTTATGCAGGCAGGAGGAGGAGTACAAACCATTCTCATAACCTCCAGCATCAGCGGGGAAGGTAAGTCGCTGCTATCGGCAAACTTGGGAGTATCGCTTGCCGCTTTGGGTAAAAAAACGGTAGTCCTGGGCTTTGACCTGCGTAAACCGGGACTGCATAAGGTATTTGGTGTTAACAACGATGAGGGCTTGAGCGACTACTTGGCGGGGCAGTCTACGCTACCACAGGTGCTACATAACCAATCCGAAAATCTGGATATGATTAGCTGTGGACATGTAGCGCCTAACCCGCAGGAATTGCTACAGGGTAAAATGTTACAGCCGCTGTTTGATGAATTGCGCAAGCAGTACGATTATGTTGTAATAGATACGCCACCCATAGGCTTGGTGAGCGATGCGGCCTTACTTGCACAGTATGCCGATGTGTCGCTATACGTAATGCGGCAAAACTATACCCCTAAGGATAGGGTAAGGTTCCTGAATGAGATTTACGCCTCGGGTAAGATAAAGAATCTTGGCGTAGTGATGAACGGTGTGAAGTTTGAGAGGTGGCATGGCTACTACTATTCGTACAACAGCTACAAGTATTATGATAGGTACTACGGTAAATACTATGGTAGCGACCATGAGGCGGGGGCGAAAGCATAAGGCCATTTCTTTGTATGGATATAGTAATAGACTTTGACGGTACCTGCGTTACCCACGAGTATCCCGACATGGGACGTGAAATAGGTGCTACTCCGGTACTGCGCGAGTTGGCGGATGCTGGGCATCGACTTATACTGTTTACGATGCGCCATAACGATAAAAAAAAGCGCGTAACTCTCCTTAGCGATGCTGTAACTTGGTTTGCTGAGCGCGATATTCCACTTTACGGCATACAGGTTAACCCCGACCAACAAGTATGGACCTCCTCACCTAAGGCGTATGGAGAACTGTATATTGACGATATGGCCTTGGGATGTCCGCTTGTATTTCCGGAAGAAGGTGCGCGCCCCTACGTGGACTGGAAAAGGGTAAGGGAGATGATGGTAGAAATGGGGGTGCTGGATAATTGAGAATTGACAATGGAGAATTGAAAATTATAAGGGAAGAATAATGAAAGGTATTGTATTAGCCGGCGGTTCCGGTACTCGTTTATACCCTATTACCAAAGGGGTTAGTAAGCAGTTGTTGCCTATTTACGACAAACCGATGATTTACTATCCGGTCTCAGCTCTCATGTTGGCAGGGATTAAGGATATTTTAATTATTTCCACTCCGCAGGATTTGCCGGGTTTTAAACGCCTACTGGGTGACGGATCCGATTACGGGGTACATTTCGAATATGCAGAGCAACCCAGCCCCGATGGTTTAGCACAAGCATTTATTATTGGAAAAGAGTTTATCGGAAACGATACCGCTTGTTTGGTATTGGGTGACAATATTTTTTACGGACAAAATTTTTCAGCCTTGCTAAAGCAAGCTGTGGAGAATGCGGAACAAGGCGAAGCAACGGTATTTGGATACTATGTAAACGATCCGGAGCGCTATGGTGTAGCGGAGTTTGATGCTACAGGAAGGGTACTGTCAATTGAAGAAAAACCAACTCAACCCAAGTCGAACTATGCGGTAGTAGGACTCTACTTTTATCCGAATAAAGTGGTAGATGTGGCAGCACGTATTAAGCCTTCAGCACGTGGTGAGTTGGAAATTACCACCGTAAACCAAGAATTCTTAAAAGACGGTGAGTTAAAAGTGCAATTGCTGGGGCGTGGCTTTGCTTGGTTGGATACCGGTACTTACGATTCGTTATCGGAGGCTGCTACTTTTGTGGAGGTGTTGGAAAAACGTCAGGGATTAAAAATTGCCTGCCTGGAAGAAATTGCCTACCGAAAAGGGTGGATTGATGCCGAAAAGATAAAATCATTGGCGCAGCCGATGATTAAAAACCAGTATGGACAGTACTTATTAGGACTACTTGAGAAATGAATATACTAAAGACCGATCTGGAGGGTGTTGTAATTTTAGAACCTAAGGTGTTTGGGGATGCAAGAGGATATTTCTTTGAATCCTTTTCATTGCCTTTCTTTGAAGAACAAGTTTGTAAAACAACATTTGTTCAGGATAATGAATCAAAATCTTCTTATGGCGTACTAAGAGGGCTTCACTTTCAAAAAGGGAAGTATGCCCAGTCAAAATTAGTAAGGGTTGTCAAAGGTGCGGTATATGATGTGGCCGTTGATATTCGTGGAGGCTCACCTACTTTTGGAAAATGGGTGGGTGTAGAGCTTACAGAGGAAAACAAAAAGCAATTTTTTGTGCCAAGAGGATTTGCCCACGGCTTTGTAGTGTTGAGTCCTGAGGCAATCTTTCAATACAAATGTGATAATTTATATGCGCCACAAGAAGAAGGCTCTGTTAGATGGAATGATCCCGACTTAGATATTGATTGGCACATTGATGGAAAAGATGTTTTGCTGTCTGAGAAAGATAGCAAAAGCCCTTCTTTAAAGGAGTCTCCTTATTTGTTTGATTACAACATGAATTATTATGAATAGAATATTGTAATCGGTGCAAATGGATAATTAGAAGATGAAATGCACTATTTTGGTGAGATTCAGTCAAAGATTGCATAAATTATTATTATGAAAAGAAATATTTTAATTACCGGTGGTGCCGGTTTTATCGGCTCGCATGTGGTTCGTTTATTTGTCAATAAATATCCGGAGTACAATATTATTAATTTAGATAAATTGACATACGCCGGCAATTTATCTAACTTGACAGATATAGAAACTCAAGCTAATTATCATTTCGAAAGAGCTGATATTTGTGATTTTGAGGCGGTCCTGAAAATTTTCAAAAAATATCAAATTGATGGTGTGATTCACTTGGCCGCCGAAAGCCATGTGGACCGCTCCATCAAGGATCCATTTACCTTTGCCCAAACCAATGTAATGGGAACCTTGTCTTTATTGCAGGCGGCCAAACATTACTGGAACGGTCAATGGGAAGGAAAACTATTTTATCATATCTCCACCGATGAAGTGTATGGTTCGCTGGGTGACGAAGGTTTTTTTGTAGAAACCACCAAATATGATCCGCACTCTCCCTACTCTGCTTCCAAAGCAGGTAGCGACCATTTTGTTCGAGCCTTTCACGATACCTTTGGTATGCCAACACTAGTAACCAACTGCTCCAATAACTATGGCCCCTATCAGTTTCCTGAAAAACTGATACCCTTGTTTATTAACAATATCCGACACAATAAACCCCTTCCTGTATATGGAAAAGGCGAAAATGTGCGTGACTGGTTGTATGTAGAAGATCATGCGAGGGCTATCGATGTTATTTTTCATAAAGGAAAGATTGCCGAAACCTACAATATTGGAGGTTTTAACGAGTGGAAAAATATTGACCTAATCAAAGTAATGATTGAAACGGTTGACCGGTTATTAGGTCGAGAGCCCGGCGCCTCCGAAGAACTGATTACCTACGTAACCGACCGAGCAGGACACGACCTGCGCTATGCTATTGATTCTACCAAGTTGAAAAACAAATTGGGTTGGGAACCCAGTTTGCAATTCGAGGAGGGTATTGAGAAGACTGTGCGTTGGTATTTGGATAATCAGGAGTGGTTAGACCTGGTAACGAGTGGGGAGTATGAGAAATACTATGAAAAGATGTATGCTAATTCATAAATGCAAATTTATTGAAGTTGAAGTAGCATATAACACTGTGAAAAAAAGCAATGACTGCACACACGGCCAATAATAAGCGACTAGCTAAGAATACGCTGCTTCTTTACCTCCGCATGTTGTTAACAATGGGTATTAGCCTCTATACGTCGCGTATAGTTCTTGCTACATTGGGTGCTGTTGATTATGGTATCTATAATGTTGTTGGTGGTTTTGTTACAATGTTTGCAATTGTGAGTGGTGCGATGACCACTGCTACCCAACGTTTTCTTTCATTTGAAATTGGAAAAGAGTTGGAGGGCAATATGCGCTCACTTTTTTCAACAGCTGTAATGATTCATATAGTATTGGCTGGAGTTATATTGATATTGGCAGAAACAGTAGGAGTATGGTTTATTAATACTCAAATGAATTTTCCTGCAGATAGGTATACAGCTGTTAATTGGGTTTTTCAGTTTTCTGTATTAACCTTTATCATTAGTGTCATCAGTGTCCCTTATAATGCAGCTATTGTTGCTCATGAGAAAATGGCGGTTTTTGCCTACATTAGTATTGTTGAGGTGACATTAAAATTAATAGTTGTATATCTTCTAGCCATTTCCACATTTGATAAGTTGCTTCTATATGCGGCTTTACTGGCAGTTATAGCTATTGTTGTGCGCATTATTTATGGCGTTTATTGCAATAAACACCTTACCGATTGTCGCTGCAATTGGAAATGGGATGCAAAATACAGGTCCCAAATAATGTCTTTTGTCAGCTGGAACTTGATAGGCTCAGCAGCTGGGATAGCCAAGGAGCAGGGTTTAAATGTTATGTTAAATATATTTTATGGTGTAGCTGTCAATGCTGCTCGTGGGATTGCATATCAAGTGTTAGGAGCCCTTCAAGGATTCGTTGCTAACTTTCAGTTGGCATTAAATCCTCAGATTGTTAAGCTCTACGCTGCCGGAGATAAACAAGAGATGTTTAAGTTAGTATATAGAGGAAGTAAATTTTCTTACATATTACTCTTTTCGTTGTCGCTTCCGGTAATTATTGAGGCACCATATGTTTTACAACTATGGTTAATGCAAGTACCTGAATATACTGCTATTTTTCTAAGACTTGTTTTAATTACGGCTTTGATTGACTCCCTTTCTGGACCCCTGATTGCATCTATGCATGCATCCGGGAGGGTCCGCAACTATCAAATTGTAGTAGGAGGAATATCTTTGTTGACACTGCCCATTGCTTATCTGTTTTTTAAGTTGGGATATCCTCCTTATATCGCAATGATGATCAGCCTTGCCATTTCTGTTTGTTGTCATTTTGTCCGCTTAATTTTGTTGAACTACACTATCCAATTGCCCATACGCTCGTTCTTATGCAAGGTCACATTTAAGGCGTTCCTTATTTCATTCTTGTCACTTATAATGCCACTGTTTCTTTACTATAATATGGAGTCTAGCTTTCTATCTTTTTTCCTTATTTGTATTGTGGCAATCACCTCTTCATTATTTGTGAGTTTTTTTATAGGTTTGGATCGTAAAGAGCGAGAATTCATGTTGAATAAGGCGGGAACTTTAGTTAATAGAATCAGGAGATGAATATAGGGAATGTTAATGATTGCTATGGCTGTGGCATTTGTTCAATTTCGTGTGCAGCAGGTGCTATTAAAATAACATTAAATAAAAATGGTTTTTATGAACCTCGCCTGGATAAAAACAAATGTGTAGAGTGTGGATTGTGTGTACGTGTTTGTGCTTATTTGGATGATAAACCAGTCTCTAATGATTCCGCTCTGCAAAGTTATGCGGCATGGAGTAATAATGCCTTAGTACGCAGAATTTGCTCTTCTGGAGGTATTGGATTTGAAATAGGGCAGCAGCTAATAGCAAAAGGCTATAAAGTTTGTGGTGTACGATATAATGCTGAAAAAACACATGCCGAGCATTATGTAGCAGGAACTAGAGAGGAATTTATCCCTTCAATTGGCTCTAAATATATTCAAAGTTATACGGTAGATGGGTTTAAGAGTATTAATAGGAAAGATAAATACCTAATTACCGGAACGCCTTGCCAGATAGATTCTTTTCGGAGGTATATAAAGCTAAAGAAGTTGGAAGGTAATTTTGTGTTGTTAGACTTCTTTTGCCACGGGGTACCGTCGATGTTGTTATGGGAAAAATATATTAGGGAAGTAGAAAAAATAACAGGACAAGTTACCTATGCCTCCTGGCGAAACAAACAAACTGGATGGCACGATTCGTGGGCAATGGGGGGAGTCGATGGCACTCAGCAAGGCGAGTCTGTCAATTGGCATGATTCTTATAATTTGTTAATTAGGGGGGGGGGGACTGTTTATAATTCTCGTTTATCTCAAGGTGATTTGTTTTACGAAATGTTCTTGAGCGATGCCTGTTTAGGTCGTGCATGCTACTTTAAATGCAAATATAAATGCGATAAATCTGCTGCCGATTTACGTATTGGTGATTTGTGGGGAAGTAAATACAAGGCAAATGAAGATGGTGTTAGTGCTTTAATTTCCATGACAAGTAAAGGGCAAAGAATTATAAATGAAATAAGTAATTGTACTATAGTGGAGGAGTCGTTTTATACAGTTGCTGAAGGTCAAATGAAGAAACCGCCACGATATCCAATATTTTATAGGTTAAATATTTCATTGTTAAAATCGCAAGTGCCACTAAAGTCGATTCTTTGGATGCATTCTGTAGCCCGAAGAATAAATAGAAAAATTCATAGCTGGATAAAATAACTATGCTACTTAAGAAAACAGTTGGTATAATAACTACTTTCCGACAAGCTAATTTTGGGTCTGTATTACAAGCATTTTCCTTGCAATATATCATTGATAATTTGGGTTTTAAGTCTTATGTGATAGATTATAGATATCCCAATAGTTATCACTATGCGGCTGGAAAAAAGCATCAAAAAAAGCATGCCACTATCAAGTCTATATTACGTCCTGCTTTGGTAATGTTGGGGTTAAAAAGACCAACAAAAATGCAAACCCTTAATCAATTTATTGCTAGGGAAATGAATTGCACTAAAAAATATGCAACAGAAGAATCCCTGCATAAAAATCCTCCGATTTTTGATATATATGTATCTGGCAGTGACCAAATATGGAATCCGAACACAATGTTTGGAGATATGAGTTATTTTTTAGATTTTGCTGTTAGTGATTGCCGCTTTTCCTACTCTTCCTCTTTTTCATGTGATTCTATACCTGCAAAATATGAAGAAAGATATCGTCAGCATTTGACTAAATTTAAAGTAATATCTGTTCGTGAGAACAATGGGTGTAAAATTGTAAAGGAGTTGACCGGTCGCAATGATGTACAGGTAGTTCTGGATCCAACTCTACTATTAAGTAGAGACCAATGGGATGTATATGCTGGAAAATCAAAATTGTTGAACTTGCCACAAAAGTACATCCTTTTCTATATGCTGGCATACACCTATGATCCTCAAGATAAGATGACGGAATTACTTTCATTTGCTCAGAATAAGTATTCACTTCCTGTCATATCTGTAAGCCCAAAACCCCCAGGGTTTAAAGGTGAGTACGTCCAAATTGAGGACTCCCATGTAATAGGAAACTATGAGTTTTTGTATTTAGTGAAGAATGCAGCTATGGTTATTACCTCTTCCTTTCATGGAACTGCATTTGCATTGAATTTTGGCGTACCCTTTTTTGCTTTAATGAATGGAAAATCGAACTCTGATGACAGGATCTCCACAATCGTTGAGAAATTATCTTTAACCTCTCAATTAATAAAAACAGATACAGTTTTAAATGATAACCTCTCTCCGTACTACAATACACATGACGAGCAACTACTTTTGCAGATAGAACGAGATAAATCTATTTGTTATTTAAAGAGTGCTTTACATTCATTTAGTTGAACGCACTGGGAGCCACATTTAGTTCATTTGATTGAAAAACAAAGTTGTATTGTTTTTGTTAAACGATTTTTGATTACGTGGAGAAATTAATATAAATTGTTGTTGAAAAGAAATCAAAACAAATGTTGTTAATCATATCAATGATAAATTAAATTATTCAATCGCAAATGTTTGCAACAAATATAGGTGATCCTTTCACGTATTGGATATTACGTATAATTTTACTACTAGTGCTATTATATTGTGGCTGGGGAATTAGTTATAGAAATGAAAAGTTTTTCAATCTATATGCTATTATTGCCTTGGTCTTTTATTCACTCATACAGGGATTACGTTGGAATAGAGGAGTGGATTATCATCACTACTATTCTGATTTAATAGGGAGGTGGGAGACTCCGGATCCGGAGCCGGTCTATGAGTTTATCGTGAATATTATTAGCAATGTTCTATACTTACCATATTGGGCGGGCTTTATTATATATAGTGCATTACTAATCGGTGCTTTCCTATTGGTATTAAAGTTGGTTCCTAAAGCAGCAGTATGGGCACTTCCGCTTTTCTTCTTAATAACCCCCTCTTCTGAGAATATTATTCGTCAATATTTAGCCCTTGCATTTGTTATATACGCTTTTTATGCTTACTTAAAGGGAAATAAACTACTACAATATATATTTTTAGCGAT
This sequence comes from Bacteroidales bacterium, assembly GCA_031553765.1. Classification (GTDB taxonomy): domain Bacteria; phylum Bacteroidota; class Bacteroidia; order Bacteroidales; family UBA932; genus JAITMY01. Next base: position 99,934 of record JAVBKY010000003.1, on the reverse strand, counting down.
AGTACCCCTAATTCATGTGAGTGGCCTATTTGCAGTCGTCATGTTCATTCTATTTACTAATCTGAAAATTAGATTGAAATCCCCTATAGGCCTGGTTGCAGGTTATCTCTTATTGTATTTTTTTTGGAATGATTCGTTTTTTTCCCTTTTGACAGATTCCTTATCCAATCTCAATGTTGATGGAGATCATAGGATGTTGGGATACACAGAAGATGCAGGGCGATGGTTTTCGGAAGAGGGGAGTATTGGTCTTGTGCTAACTGGAGAAAAGACAAAAATTGCAATGTCACGACTTTCTATTGTGACTATTTTTTTATCAAATATCGTAATTATTTATTACGGTTTCAAACTTTCTAAAACACAGCCCCAATTACAATGTGCTTACTATTGTGCATACTTTGCTATCCTCATTAAGACAGTGGGTGGAGATATTGAAATGTATGCTCGGTTCTATAATTGGTTAGTTTGGTTTTCTCCTTTAGTTATTGGTGCTTTCATGTGCTTTGTGCCGATGAAAAAATTAGAATATTGGATTGTGGCTAGTATTATCTTTGCACAATTCTTTTTTTATGGATTTATTCGGCAGATTGGTACGATACCATTTGCAGGGTGCGCTTTTGTGTGGGACCAATAAAATATAAAATATGTTTTTGATATGATAAAGGAGATGAAATTATTTGTTAAGGAGGTACTGATTCCCACCATTAAAATGTTGTTTTATAACAGTGTTTGCAAGTCTTGGATTACTCTTGTGGGGACAAGTGATACACGTAAATTGAAATACAAACTATCTATTTGCCTTATTTTTAAAGATGAAGCAAAATTTCTTGCGGAATGGATTGATTTTCATATCACAGTTGGAGTTGATCATTTTTACCTCTATAATAACAATTCAAGCGATAATTATTTAGAAGTTTTAGCCCCCTACATGGACAAAGGATTTATTACTCTAATTGAATTTCCTTACGAACAGGCTCAATTTAAGGCGTATAAACATTGCTATGAGAATTTTAGAAATGAATCAAACTGGATTTCATTTTTGGATGCAGATGAATTCATATGTCCCAAGAATGAGATATCAATAGTTGACTGGTTGCAACAGTATGGAAAGTATCCGGCTGTTACCATCCAATGGTTGATGTTCGGTACGGGGGGCCAACTTTATCACGATACTAAAAAGTGGGTTATAGAACAATATACGACTTGTTGGGATCATTTTTATAAACACGGAAAGTGTGTGATGAATACAAGATTTGATGTGGCCAATTTTAATACTTGGCATGTTCATCATCATACTTATATGTTTTATCGAGTGGCAGGAGTTAAAATGACTATCCCTGCCATAAACCAATTTGGGTATATATGTACTGTAGATAAAATATGGGGTGGAGGACGGGATAAATTAAAAAAATCCTCCATCCAAATTAATCATTATTTTACAAAAGCATGGGATATATATAGTGCAAAAATGAAAAAAACAGATGTTCTTTTTACGAATAACCCTAAACAAGATTTTTCATACTTTTATCGAATGGAGGATAAATGCATTACACAGAATCATACTATTTTCCGATTTTTGATTAGAATGATTCAGGGAAATGAAAGAAATACTATGGGGCAGTTAAAAAGTTCAATAACGGAGTAAATAAATAAAAAGGCATATTTAACTTAATATGAACAAGGGAGATAATGCATTTCCGCTATACTACATAGGTCACTCCAAAGATGAAAATGTTAGATACAAAGCCTCTTCTGGTGGGATTGGTACAGTATTCATAAAGTATCTACTCTTACACGGATTTGGAACGGCATTAACATTTGTATTTGATAAGATGTCATGTGCATATATCCCTAAATTCGTTTACAAATTTGAAGATTATAATATTTGTGGGAGTATATATCAAGACATAGACATATACTCATTTGTAAAAAAAAACGTAGATAAAATACACTCAGGGATAGTTATTACTTGTATGCCATGTCAAGTAAAAGCTATTAGAAGTTTTCTAAATAAGAATGGGATAAATTGTTTTATTATTTCTTTTGCGTGTTCTGGTCAAACACTTTTAGAGGGAACTTGGCTGTACTACCGTTTTCTAAAAATCAGCAGATCTGAAATATTGAAGATGCAATATAGGGGAAATGGATGGCCAAGCGGTATTCAGATTGAACTAAGTAATGGTAAAAAGATATTTAAAGAAAACTATCATTATCCCTGGTCTTTAATTCATGGATCAAAACTATTTAGGCCCCAGAGATGTTTTAAATGTCAAGAGGTTATTAGTTATAATTCGGATGTCTCTTTAGCAGATCCATGGTTGGAGGAGTATAGTGACACTGATAAAATAGGTAATACATTGTTTATCATAAATACCCCACTCGCATTTGAGTTATTGAGTTTGTTAGATGAAATGAATTGGATCTATTTGAAAAGATCAACGAAGGAGGACTATCTTTTATCTCAGCACCCTAATGTAATTGCAAAAAAAAATGTAGCAAGTAAATATAAATACGTTTCTTTATTGTCAAGAATTTGTAATTGTAAGTTGTACAGGGAAGTTGCGTCATTAAGCCCAATAACATTGAAATTGCATATCAAATTTATGCATTTACTCAACCGACTATTATGAAAAATATTTTTATAAAAGTAGTTCATAGTGTTCCTTTCACTTTTCGTCGAATGTATTGGTCGAGAAAAATGGGATCTGTAGAAAATGATCTTTGTATTCATAAAAATGTAACATTTAAAAATCCTAAATGTTTGTTTTTTGGAAACACAGTTGGAATAGGGAAGGACGCATGCTTTCTACCTGTAGTTAAATATTGCGGAATAAATTATAATCCAAAGATTATATTCGGAGATAATTGTTGGATTGGAAACTATAATAGTTTTGCATCAATTGATAGGATTCAAGTTGGTAACAATGTGCTCTTTGCTGGAAATGTTCATGTAACAGATCACAGTCATGGTTATTCCGATTTGAATACTCCAATAGCTAAACAATCACTCATATCAAAAGGGCCTGTAATTATTGAAGATAATTGCTGGTTGGGGTTTAGTTGCGAAATACTATCCGGTGTACACTTAGGTGAGCATACAATAGTTGCCGCTCGCGCTGTTGTGACTAAGTCATTTCCCTCGCATGTTATCTTAGCAGGGAATCCAGCTCGAATTGTAAAAAAATTTGACTTTGAACTAAAAGAGTGGGTGAAGGTGTAATTAATAAGTAATATTATTTTTATGAAGCACATTATTATTTCAGGACTGAATTTGCATGATAATAACCGAGGCACAGCAGCCTTGGGTTACGGTGCTTTTCAGTTTTTGGAAAAATATCATAGATTAAATGAATATCAAGTCATAAATATTGTTTTTTACAAGAATTTTATAAAATATTGGGGGAGTAAAGAATCTGTAGTAACCGTAAATATTGGAAATGAAAAGAGGGATTTAAAAACCTATTATATATCATATTTTGAATGGTTTTTTGCTGTCAAATGTAAATTCAGATTGCCCTTTGGCAAGTTGAATACATTGATGAAAAATGTAGAATATGTTGCAGCCATAAATGGGGGAGATGGCTTTTCTGATATATATAGTAGGCAAACATTTGAAAATCGATTAGTGGATACGAGGCTAGCAATGTCGTATAAGATATCACTAATAATTCTTCCTCAAACTTTAGGTCCATTCTCTGAAGCCTCTAATTACAACACCGCCAAAAAAATATTACAATACGCATCAAAAGTATATGTCAGGGATTTAAACTTTATTGCCGACTTGAAGAGGATGAATGTAAAGTATGAACTCTCTAAAGATTTGTCTTATTTTATGCAGCCTCAAAGAACCGCATTAATTGAGGTGCTTCCCGATGCTGTGGGGCTAAACATAAGTGGATTGGCCTATTCAAATGGCTTTAAAACACTATCTGGCAGATTCGAACAATATCCATTACTGATAAACCGGATAATTGAGAATTTTCAAGAGATGCAGGTACCCGTCTACTTAATTTCCCACTCTTATAATTATTGTACTCCCGAAAGTAATAATGATGATATGGAGGCAAGTAGGCATATTTATTTGCAATTGAAGAATAAGGAAAATGTATACTTGATAGACCTTAATCTATCATCGCCCGAAACGAAGTATATTATATCAAAGTTTGATTTTTTTATTGGAACTAGGATGCATGCAAACTTTGCAGCAATATATACACAAATACCGGTCTTTGGTTTAGCCTATAGCTATAAATTCAAAGGAGCATTTGATGAAAATGGTCTTGTGGGACACTATGCCGATATTATCGATATAGAAGATGGCGAAATTTCTAAGATTATTTCTAAAATCGACTATTATTATCATGTGAGAAACGAAACTAAAAAACTCTTAGCCCGATAAGCAAATTGTAATTTTTAACAAAAATAGGTACTTAATATTTTTCAATAAATCATAATGCAAATGAAAAAAGCTCGAGTTATAGCATTCTATCTTCCCCAATATCACCCTATACCTGAAAATAATGAATGGTGGGGAAAGGGATTCACCGAGTGGACTAATGTTGGAAAAGCTAAGCCACTATTTAAAGGGCATTATCAACCAAAAGTGCCGGCTGATTTGGGCTACTATGATTTGCGAATGCCTGAAATAAGGGAGGCGCAAGCTGCAATGGCCAAAGAGGCAGGAGTGGAGGGTTTCATGTATTGGCACTATTGGTTTGGAAATAACAAAACATTACTAGAAAGACCTTTTAAAGAGGTGCTAAGTAGCGGTAAGCCGGATTTTCCATTTTGTCTTGGATGGGCAAATCATTCGTGGTATGCGAAAAACTGGAATGCAGGTGGTACAAAGGGTAAAGATAAATTATTAATAGAACAGACCTATCCGGGGGAAGAAGATTATAGAAAACATTTTGAAACAGTTTTACCTGCATTCAAGGATAAACGTTACATAATGGTTGAGAATAAACCTCTTTTTTTGGTTTTTGCGCCACTAGACTGCCCTGATATTAAAAATTTTATGAATTTATGGAATTTATGGGCGCGAGAAAATGCTTTGGAGGGTGTTTTCTTTGTAGGATGTGCCCATAAAAATAAGGACCATGAGGGATTGTTGAATGCGGGTTTTGATGCAGTCTATAGGGATGTTTTTTATGATGCAACAATAAAAATAAAAGGAAAAAAAAGGAATAAAATAATGTGGGAACTTTCCAAAATATTAAATATTACTCCGGGTAAAATCTCATACGAAAAATTCATCAATTACTCTGTTGATGAAAATTTAGATTCGCGAAATAATGTTTTTCCATCTATAGTGCCAAATTTTGATCATTCTCCCCGATCGGGTAATAGAGGCATAATTCTTACAAATAGTACGCCTGAATTATTTAAACGACTGGTAAAAAAAGTTGTCAATGTTGTTGCAAAGAAGAAAGATTCACGCAAAATAATATTCTTGAGATCGTGGAATGAATGGGCTGAAGGAAATTATGTTGAGCCAGATCTAAAATTCGGCCATGGCTATTTAGATGCGTTAAAAAAAGAGTTGTAAAATAGTCATGTGTAATTCTCGTATTTAATATGGCTGTTTGAGTGTTTTATTGTAGTGTTGAAATGAGATATCTGCTAGTTATCGTTTATAAAGTTTTAAAAGAACTTACTTTTTACCTCTCCGTTGAGGTTAGCACCATACACACTAAAATGGTGCTGTATTTTAATAATGTACAATATGAAAAAGTCAAGGCTTTTGGTTTTCCTGTTGTTAATGTGTCGTTAGGTGGGAGATGTTTCATTGGTAACAATTTCACAATTAGAGGATACGCTCGATATACTGACACAGGAGAGAATCGCCCATCAAAAATATTGGTAGGTAAAAAAGGAGAATTGCGTATAGGAAATAAAGTGGGAATGTCATCATGTACAATTGTTTGTCATGAGAGGATATGTATTGGTAATAATGTTCTATTGGGCGGCGGAGTTGTTATTTTTGATACAAATTTTCATTCTACCGATGCTCGTATTAGGAACACAGAGAGAGATTTTATGAACACATATACAAAACCAGTATCGATAGCGGATAATGTTTTTATCGGGACAGCATCTATAATTACAAAAGGGGTTTCAATAGGAAGGAACTCAATTATTGCTGCCGGCTCTGTGGTGGTAAAATCAGTTCCAGAAAATGAAATTTGGGGAGGGAATCCCGCGTGTTTTATAAAAAAAATAAATAACACTAATGAGGAATCTGTTTTATTTAAAGCCAATTTCTAAAGAACGCCCTAATATTACTTGCTATAAATTAATAATCAGCAGTCTATGATAAACTTGCCGAAAATAACCATTATTACGCCTTCGTATAACCAAGGACAGTTTATAGAAAGAACCATCCTTTCTATCATTAACCAGGGGTATCCTAACTTGGAGTATATTATCATTGATGGAGGTTCAACAGATAATACTGTAGAGATAATAAGAAAGTATGAAAATAGAGTTACTTATTGGATCAGTGAAAAAGATAGTGGGCAAAGTGATGCTATAAATAAGGGATTAAGAATTGCTACAGGTGATATTGTTGGCTGGATAAATAGTGATGATGTGCTATTGCCAGGTGCTTTGAACTATATTGGTAGTTATTTTAGGAATAATCAAAATGTGGGACTTCTTAATGGTACTGTTATTGAAATTGATAAAAATGATAAATGCCTAAAAATTAATTATGGTATTTTTTCTAAATGGTTTGCACAACGCGGATGTTATAATATATTACAACAATCAATGTTTTGGAGGCTTCCAATAATGCAAGATGTAGGTTATCTGAGTGCTGATTATCATGCTTGTATGGATCTGGAATTTCTAATAAGAGCATACGAAAATAATGTTGTAATTCGTCAAGTTGATAAAACGTTTGGTGCAATAAGAATATATGAAAATACAAAAACGGCAATGGGTGGTAATATTTGGGCTGATGATTATGAGAAAATTGAGAAAAAGTACGAAGGGAGTTACATTAAAGACAGATTCTCATTTAATTATTTTCTTTATGTTGTTTGCAAATTTGTGAGGGGCTATTATTTGAGAAGGTTAGTGTTTTCAATAAAAAACAAAGGAGTAGAAATTTCAAAAATAAAAAATAGAAATTTATAAAAGATATTGTGAGCAATCCGATGCTTGTAAAGAAACCGATAAAACATATAAAATTTCTACGTAATCATGGTGAAAAAGTGTTTGGTAATTGGAGGTAATGGTTTTATTGGAAAGAATCTGGTAATGGATTTGAAGAAGCACAATTATGATGTGGTCGTGTTTGATATTGATACAAAGCCATTGCAAATGTCGTTGAAAAACGGAGATGGCATAAAATATATTGAAAGCGATATTAACAACACCCAATATCTAATTGATCAGGTAAATGATGTTGATTTTGTGGTTTGGCTGATTCATACCACTGTCCCTGCCACAAGTATGTATAACTTAGAGTTCGACTTACAGTCAAACATCCCACCCCTAATTCGCTTTGTTCAGCAAATTTTAGAACGCGGAAACATTCGAAAATTTGTATATCTTTCTTCCGGAGGTACAATATATGGAAATCCGACTGTGAGTGCTCCCATAGATGAGAATTATGAGAAAAAACCGATTTCAAGTTATGGTTTAACTAAGTTGGTTGCGGAAGAATATTTGAATTTCCTTTTCTCCGCAAATCCTGAGAAATTGGTTGTTTTGAGGCCCTCAAATGTGTATGGCAGGTATCAAAACCTGAAAAAACCACAAGGGTTAATTGGGCATGTTCTGAAATCAGTAATAATGAATGAGCCGATAACTGTTTTTGGCGATGGCTCTATTGTGCGTGACTATATCCATGTTCGCGATTTGACGGATGCCGTTATTAAAAGTTTTGTTTTGACAAGTAGTGAGAGCATAACATTAAATATAGCTTCAGGTGTTCCTGAGTCCATAAGTGATATTTTAGAAGCAGTAAAAGCAACCACGAAACAGGAATTAAATATAGTTAGAAAACCTGCTCGTAGTTTTGATTGTCAATACAATGTATTGTCGATAGCAAAAGCACAAGAGATTTTAAAATGGTCTCCAGCAGTTAGTTTAACTAGTGGAATTGATGATGTTTGGAATTGGGTTAAAGATGAGTTATAGTTTTATCAAAATGAGAAAGAAGATATTAGCGATAGGGCAGCAGACAGACCAAAAGAAAAATATTTTTTCGGGGCAATCAATGATGTTTGATGCACTACTTGATTACTTGGTAGAGCAGGATGAAAATGTTCTTGTGGTAAATCTTACCTCGAAACATCAGGATATTCAAGTAGGGAAAATCTACTTCAAACGGATTTGGGAATATCTATCTATTATCTTTCGGTCAATTCCTAAATTTATAAAACAGAGAAAGGGGATACTCTATATAACCACAGCTCAAACAAAAGGGGGGTTTTTAAGAGATTTTATTTTTATTAATCTCGCAAAATTGTTGCGGTATAAAATACTTTTGCAGCAGTTTGGGTCCAATTTTCAGATTTTCTATGAAAGTTTGTCACCCCTATTTAAAAAAATGGTAAGAATGACTTTTAATCAGGCAGATTATATTATTGTTGAGGGCGAATTTACCAAAAGGCAGTTTGAAATAATTGATGATTTTGAGAGAAAAGTTATTGCTGTTACCAATGGATTACCGGAAAGAAATATTGTTTCTGTAGTTGAAGGGAAGCAATATGATGATAGCAGACCCTTTAACCTTATTTTTTTGAGTTATATGATTGAAAGTAAGGGATATTGGGATGTGTTAGAGGCAGTTGATATTTTGAGAAACAAGTTTAATCTGAATGTGTCTTGCATTTTTTCAGGTATTTTCAAACCCTCCGTTGACGATGAAAGGTATTCAAATATACAGGAGGCGGAGAAGGAGTTTAATAGTTTTATAGACAAGAAGCAACTTAACAATGTAGTAACATATTATAAAGGACTAATGGGAGAGCAAAAAGCGCAAGCGTTTCTTAATGCAAATGTTTTTTTGTTGCCAAGTTATTTTAAGTTTGAAGGTCAACCGGTTTCGGTTTTAGAGGCTATGGCTTATGGAGCGATTCCAATTGTTACGAAGTATAGAATGATACCGGAGATGGTTACGGAGGAAACGGGAATTTTTGTTGAAAAAAAGTCCCCATTACAAATTGCGATGAGTATTAAACACCTGATGGGGAATAAAATAATTTATCATACAATGTCTCAGAAAAATATTGAACGGTATAAAACCTATTTTACGATAGAAAAATATTGTGAAAAAATAATGGAGATTGTCAACTATATGAATCCCTTGACTAATAATTAACACGCTAAAAAGACTATTGTTAAACAGTCATAGAATTTACTCAAGTATAGAATTTTTTTTAGAATATGAAAAACAACAAAATATTAATTACGGGCGCATCTGGTTTTATTGGTGCAAATTTGATAGAACTTTTTGAGGCGAAGGAGTGTGATTTTATAAATTTTGATAAGTCGGAACCAAACAAGATAAGTCAAAAAAAATATTGGTTAAAAGGAGATTTGCTAGATATTTCCACCTTAAGACAAGCCATTGACAACTTTAAACCGAATATTGTTATTCATTTGGCAGCGCGAACAGATTGCGACAGCAATATCATAGAGGATTATGTAGATAATACAGAAGGAACAAGGAATCTGATAAATTGCATCAAAGAGTTTAACTTTATCGAAAGAGTTATCGTTACCTCAACTCAATATGTTTATAAGTCGCGCAAGCTGCCTTTTGCTCCTAATGATGATGATTTCCTTTCGCATACAACTTATGGCGAGAGTAAAGTTATAACGGAGCAGCTTACAAGAAGTGCAAATTTGAGTTGTTGTTGGACAATAGTAAGGCCTACTAATGTTTGGGGGCCTTGGCATATGCGGTATCCGAATGAATTATGGAAAATGATTAGTAAGGGATTTTACTCTCATCCGGGTAAGAGTGAGGTAATTAGAACTTACGCATATGTAAAGAATGTTACTCATCAAATAAATGAAATAATTACTGCCCCCGTGGAGAAAGTAAATAAGCAGACATTCTATTTGGGGGATTTACCAATTGATTCATATGAGTGGCTAAATGAGTTATCTTTGGCAATGCGAAATAAAACTATTAGAAGAATACCAATTTTTGTTTTTGCTATTCCTGCATTCATGGGAACTATATTACGAAAAATAGGTATTCCTTTTCCTTTATACAATACGAGGTTCAAAAACATGGTTGAAGATTATTATGCGCCAACAAACATAACAATAAGGGAGTTCGGTTTATATAATGCTGATTTGAAAAATAACGTGAAGGAAACCATTGGTTGGTTAAGAGGTGAGGGCAAACAATATTTTGAATACTGGAATCATCAAAAATGAAAATACAATCGTGTGAAATTTATAAAACAAAGTAGAAAATCATCATTATCATCTGTATATATATATGTCAACTATAAATTTGTGGAATTACCCAGTGTTTCAAGGAAGTTTGGAAGAAATAGATTTTAAAAATCAAAAACATTTTGTAATTAACACCATTAGTCCAAATTCCTATGGTTTAGCGACCAAGACTCCTCAGGTTAAAGACGCTTTACAGAAAAGTGATATTCTTATTCTTGATGGGTTGTATTTTGGTTTGGTAGCCTTATTTAAGCAGGGGGTTAAAATAAACCGGATTGCCGGCTGGGATGCCTTTATGCACTATTCATCCCAACTAAATGAGAGAAAGGGTAGGGTGTTTTTTCTTGGTTCAACAAAAGAAACTCTGGAGAGAATGAAGAAACGCTTTAATAGCGAATTTCCTAATGTCGAGGTTGGAGTCTACTCACCACCATTTAAGTCGGTTTTCTCGGAGGAAGATAATCAAAAAATGATTCAGGCAATAAATGATTTTCAGCCTAATGTGGTATTTGTCGGTATGACGGCACCGAAGCAAGAGGTATGGGCTGTAACAAACACTCCTTTTTTAAATGTGAATATTGTATGCTCCATTGGTAATGTGTTTGATTGGTACGCGGGAAATTCTAAGCGCCCCAATGTTTTTTGGCAGAGAATGGGAATGGAATGGCTAATCCGTATTTTTTATAGGAGAGAGATCTTTAGACGTAATATTGGAAATCAAATGATTTTCTTTAGAGATTTGTTATTAGATATAACTAAAATAAAAAGAATATGTTAAAAGGAGCAGTTATTGGTTTGGGCAAGATGGGTTTATCTCATGCTGCCATAGTGGGGGCCCATCCTGATGTGGAAATGGTTGCCGTATGTGATACATCCACTTTAATACTGGATGGATTTAAGAAGTACACCAAGGTGAGGACCTATACGGACTATAGTAAAATGTTTAGCGAGGAGGCTTTGGATTTTGTTGTTGTCGCCATTCCCACCAAGTTTCACTATCCGGTGGCCAAGGCAGCGCTGGAAAAAGGGATACATGTTTTTTGCGAAAAACCCTTTGTACTTAAAATCGAAGAAGGCGAGGATTTGGTTCGCATTGCAAATGAAAAAAGATTGGTAAATCAAGTCGGCTATCACAACCATTTCATTGGAACATTCAGAGAGTTGAAACGTCTTTTACAGCAAGATGTTTTAGGTAAGTTATTCCATTTTTCAGGAGAGGCGTATGGTCCTGTGGTTACAAAGCCTAAGGGTGGTACATGGCGCTCTAAGCCTGAGGAAGGCGGTGGTTGTTTATTTGATTACGCCTGCCACGTTTTGAATTTAATTCAAGAAATAGTAGCTCGGCCAACGGCCATAAAGGGCAGCTTAATGAAAAGTTTTTATTCTACTGGCGTAGAGGATGCTGTGTATAGCCTAATTGAACTTGAAAATGGAGTTTCCGGTACTTTATTGGTAAACTGGAGTGATGAAACTTACCGCAAAATGTCAACTTCCATTACTTTGCAGGGAGAGAAGGGAAAGATAATTTGCGATGCTACCGAGCTGAAGATTTACTTGAAGGAGGCAAATCCTAAATTAGGTTTAGAGAAGGGGTGGACTATAAAATATATTACAGAGTTCGCAATTCCTGTAGATTTCTATTTAAGAGGAGAGGAGTACAGTGCCCAGATAGATAACTTTGTAGAAAATATTAAGAATAATAAATCATCCCTAATTAATACATTTGAGCAGGGGTTGTACACAGACAAAGTTGCAAATATGATTATTCAGAATTCAAAAAAAGCGTAGTCAAATAGTAGGAGAATACAGTTATGAAAATGGATAAAGTTCTTTTTGGTGATAATCAATTTTTTGCAGTTAATCACCTATCCGATGAGAAGTCTAGGCAGCAATCTATGCAGTTTAGAGAGGACTCTTCAATAATACGTGTGCTGGATAGCGCAAAAGATGTGGGTATAAATACTTTTATGTGCACTACACATGATCGTATTGCGAATATATGTGAGCACATGCGAGAGAATCCGGGACAGTATGCCGGTTTTAAAATTTTTCCATGTATGCCTTATGCCCACAAGTATGCCAATGCTGTTACTGAACTGGGCATTCTGGGAACTATTCAACAATACGTTCCGGGGAATATTTTTGGAACATTTGCAAAAGGAGGCTTGGCTGTTTTGCAAAAGGATTTCACAAAGTTGATGGAGATATTGGTAGATGCTGAAATGAAAATGTTTAAAGGTGTTGAAACACCGGTGATTTTCATTCAAAATGTAATTACCGATATGATATTGGGCCTAGGTATGACCGACTTCCTTGCGGCGTATGATGCCTATATTCGTAAAAAATACAATGCCGAACCGGGCTACATTACTATGAATATGCCCAAGTTGCTGGATACATTGAATGATGCGGGGATAAAAAATCCAATAATTTGCTCTTCAATTAATAAAATAGGTTTTCGGATGTCGGGTGGAAGGGCGCTTTACGAAAAGTATTTGGAAGAAAAAGAATTTAGACCTATAGCAATGCAGGTGTTAGCAGCTGGAGCATTAAGGCCAAAAGAGGCAATAGAGTATTTGGGTCAATTTAAAAGAATTGAGTCAGTATTGTTTGGAGCCTCCTCTAAAGGACATATTCAGGAAACAAAAGATTTGATAGAAAAGTATTTGTAATTATATTAAATTACAGTTTCTAATTTATGAGCCGGATGAAATTTATTTCATCCGGCTTTTTATGACACATAATCCTACATGAATATTATTTCGTTTTCCGTAAATCCTCCCCCCTCTTTTTCTTAAACACAAATCCTCGTTATTTCTAAATACGTAAATTTACGATATAGTATAAATTTACACTTTTTATCACTTTCGCTGATACCTTTCCTTGTTTTCTGTCTTATCTTTGTGGTCAACCTACAAACTTATTGTTATATAGCGTATTGCTACCAAGGAATTACTTTTACTCTTTTTATGAGTTGAGTCATTCCTTGGTTTTGTTGCGCGCCATGGTTTTCTAATACGTAAATTTACTTCAGCGGAAGTGTTGTTATGAATAAAAGTGGAAAATACAGATTGCTGACAGTTGTTGTTGTGGCAATTCTTGACTTGTTGTTCCTAAACCTGCTTTTTATTGCCTTGCGCCATTCTATGGGCTTGATGTATAGTAGTCAGGTGTCTACAGAGTGGGCGCAGCTTGGGGATGCTAACCCAATGTACATTGTGCTACAGGTATGGATAAACCTTGGCTACTTGCTTGCCTACGCCATGGTGCGCGTGAATGCGGATATGGCTAGGGTTCCGTTGCGCATGATTATTAGTAACGCCCTGTATAGGTGTTTAATTATGTCGGCAATAGTACTCCTTTGCCTTTTTTCCATAAAAATGACATCCGGGGTATCGCGCCTGTTTTTAACGGTGTATTTTACTTCAGCCTTCTTTATGTTGGTGCTTCTGCATGCGCTACTAAAGAGGCTAATGCGTGTATTTGTCAAGCGCGGTTGGTACGCATCGGCCACAGCCATAATTTTGGGTGCCGGAGATATGGGCTATAGGGTGTTCAGGGAGTTACGCAATAATACCTCTCTGGGTATTAAGGTGCTCGGCCTTTTTGATGACGATCCTGATAAGAGTGGGCCGCTTATGTTGGGCACCATGGATGATGTAGTTAACTACGTTGAGGCTAATAAGGTAGATCATATATACTGTACCTTGCCTCTATCGGCTAAGGATAAAATAGTGTACTTAATGAACTATGCCGAGAATCATATAGTACAGTTTCATATTATTCCGGCTGTGAGGTACTACTCTGAAGCCCCCTTGGTCATGAACTCTCTGGTCAACTTGCCGGTGCTGTCGGTACGCGAAATACCCTTAGGCTATGTACACAATGCCCTCCTAAAGCGTGTATTTGATGTTGCTATATCTTCCATCTTTTTATTTACGGTATTTCCTTTTGTGTACCTTATACTTGGCGCAATTATTAAGTTGAGTTCCCCCGGCCCGGTTTTCTTTGTGCAAACGCGTACGGGACGCAATGGAAGTGATTTTAAGTGCTACAAATTTCGCAGCATGCGCCAAAGCAACGATGCCAACACCAAACAGGCTACCAGCGATGATCCCCGTAAAACCAAGATAGGAGACTTTATGCGTCGCACTAACTTAGATGAGTTGCCTCAGTTTATCAACGTGTTAAAGGGAGATATGTCCATTGTGGGCCCCCGTCCGCACATGGTAAAGCACACCTCCGAGTACAGCCCTATAGTAGATAAGTACATGGTGCGCCACTTTATCAAGCCCGGTATTACCGGCTGGGCGCAGGTTACCGGTTCGCGCGGTGAGACTAAGGAGGTGGAGCAAATGGAGGAGCGTATAAAAAAGGATATATGGTATATCGAAAACTGGTCGATTTACCTGGATTTTGAGATTGTGATACGCACAGTAACCACCACACTTAAAGGTGATAAGCAAGCTTACTAAAAATTTAACCAAGAGAGTATCTCTCCCCCAACCCCTCTCCGTAGGAGAGGGGCGTGTATCCACAAATATGGGCAGCGAATAAGGGATTGCTTGTGCGTTGCCAGTCCCTCTCCTGCGGAGAGGGATTTAGGGAGAGGTTGAACCATGATAGGTTGGTTGAAATCTCAAGCAAACTTAGCCTTTACCCTCTCCAAATCTTCGGGTGTGTCAATGGCCCATGTTTCAAATTGAGTAACAGCCACCTTTATTTGGTAGCCATTTTCCAGCCAGCGTAGCTGCTCAAGGCTCTCGGCCAGCTCCAGGGAACTTTGCGGTAGGCGGCATACTTGCTGCAACACGTCGGTGCGGTAGGCATATAGGCCAATGTGCTTAAAGAAGGGGTAGGAATCCTGCCACTTTGCTTGCTCCGTATTGCGCAAGTAGGGTATAACCGAGCGGCTGAAATACAGTGCGTTGCCATTTTTATCTATGGTAACCTTGGGGCTGTTGGGGGAGAAAATATCCTCGTCGGCTCCGAATTTTTTCACCAGCGTGGCCAGCTGAGTGCCGGCTTGGGTAAAGCAGCCTTTGAGTTGCTCCAGCTGTGCCGGGGCAATAAACGGCTCATCGCCCTGAATATTCACCACCACGTCAAACTTTTCGTTCAACTCCGTCTCCACCTTTAGTACGGCCTCCGCGCAGCGGTCGGTGCCACTTTGGTGGGTATCGGCAGTCATTACCGCGCAACCTCCAAAAGC
Source organism: Bacteroidales bacterium (assembly GCA_031553765.1). GTDB lineage: Bacteria > Bacteroidota > Bacteroidia > Bacteroidales > UBA932 > JAITMY01. The sequence goes on along the minus strand of JAVBKY010000003.1, from coordinate 84,297 downwards.
CTCCACGGCAGCGTAAATACGCTCGTCATCGGTGGCTATGTAGCAGTGCTCAAACACCTGTTTTGCTTGCTCGTATACGCGCTGTATCATGGGTTTTCCGTTGATGTCGGCCAGCGGCTTGCCCGGAAAGCGGGTAGAGGCATAGCGGGCAGGAATAATACCGATGAACTTCATAATTCTTCTCTATTTTTGGCGCAAGTACACGTGTACAGGTACACCGTTAAAGTTAAAATTCTCACGCAACTTATTTTCCAAGTAGCGCTTGTATGGCTCGCGTACGTACTGTGGCAAATTGCAGAAAAAGGCAAATGCCGGCGACGGCGTAGGTAGCTGCGTTACGTACTTAATGTGTATGTACTTGCCCTTGAGCGCGGGGGGCGGGTAGGCCTCAATCAGCGGAAGCATTACATCGTTGAGCTTGCGGGTAGGAATTTTGCGCTTGCGATTTTCGTACACCTCGGCTGCTGCATTGATAACATCCATTATGCGCTGCTTCTCGGTAACGGAGGTGAAAATAATAGGCACATCGCTAAAGGGAGCCAGGCGCTTTTGAATAGCCTCGCGGTACTCCTTCATGGTGTTGCTCTCCTTTTCCACCAAATCCCACTTGTTTACCACCACTACGCAACCCTTGTTGTTGCGCACTATTAGGCTGAAAATGTTGAGGTCCTGCGCCTCTATACCCAACGTAGCATCCATCATAAGTATGCACACATCAGCGCCCTCAATGGAGCGAATAGAGCGCATTACGGAGTAAAACTCTAGGTCCTCGGTCACTTTTCCTTTTTTGCGCAGTCCCGCGGTGTCAACCAAAAAGAAGTCGTGACCAAACTTGTTGTAGCGCGATAAAACCGAGTCGCGCGTGGTGCCGGCAATGGGGGTAACTATGTTACGCTCCTCGCCCAAAAAAGCGTTGGTAATGGATGATTTTCCCACGTTCGGTTTGCCCACAATAGCAATGCGCGGAATTTCTATCTCCATTTCGCTCACGTCATCAGGCAGGTACTTTACCACCTCGTCCAGAATTTCGCCCGTGCCGCTACCGCTCATGGCGCATACGCAGTAAGGGTCGCCAAGGCCAAACTTATGGAAAACGTGCGAGTCGTAAATGCGGTTGTTGTTGTCAACCTTGTTTACTACCAAAATGATTTTTTTACCCGAACGGCGCAATATTTTTGCTACTTCGTCATCGTAGTCGGTAATGCCGGCGGTAACGTCTACCATGAAAAGCACCACATCGGCTTCTTCAATCGCAAGCAGCACCTGCTTGCGAATTTCCTCCTCAAACTCGTCCTCAGAGTTCACGGCGTATCCGCCCGTGTCAATTACCGAAAAGTCTTTTCCGTTCCAATCGCTCTTGCCGTAGTGACGGTCACGCGTTACACCAGCCTGCTCATCCACAATGGCTTGACGCATTCCCACTAAGCGGTTGAACAGCGTGCTTTTGCCCACATTCGGGCGACCTATTATTGCTACAATACCCATTTTTCTAATTGACAATTGATAATTGACAGCTGACAATTTTAAGAATGATTGGCATTGCGCTTTTCATTATCCATTGTCCGTTGTCCATTGTTCATTACTCTTGAATATAGCCAAACTCCCTCAACTTCCTGTCGCTGTCGCGCCAGTCGGGGTTTACTTTTACAAATGTTTGAAGAAATACTTTTTTCTCAAAGAATTCCTCCATATCCTTGCGCGCTTCGGTGCCAACCCGTTTGAGATTTTTTCCCATGTGACCAATGATAATGGCCTTTTGCGATTCGCGTGCTACGTTTATTACTGCCGAAATACGGTACATTTTCTCTTCCTCCTTAAACTCCTCAATCACCACTTCGGCGCTGTACGGAATTTCCTTATCGTAGTTCAAAAGAATTTTTTCACGTATAATTTCCGATGCAAAAAAGCGAAGGTTACGGTCGGTAAACGTGTCCTTATCGTAGTAAGCATGTCCCTCGGGAAGCTGCTCCAGCAAAGTTTTGAATAGCGCGTCGAGGTTGAATTTCTCTAATGCCGATGTGGGAAAAATCTGCGCCTTGGGCACCATTTCGTGCCACATTTCTACTATTTTCTCCAACTTTTCGGGGGTAGTAAGGTCAATTTTGTTGACCACTATATTTACCGGAATATTCAGCTGGTTGAGGCGCTCAATGTACTGAGCGTGCTTGTCGGGCTGTTCCACCACGTCGGTTACGTACAGTATAATGTCGGCATCAATGAGGGCGGTACCCACAAACTTCATCATAGCCTCCTGCATCTTGTAGCGGGGCGCGAGAATGCCCGGTGTATCGGAGTATACAATTTGAAAATCCTCACCGCTTACCACGCCCATAATGCGGTGGCGCGTGGTTTGCGACTTGTTGGTAATAATGCTCAGTCGCTCACCCACCAGAGCGTTCATCAGCGTGCTCTTACCCACGTTGGGGTTGCCTATAATATTTACAAAACCTGATTTGTGTGCCATATAACCTACAAAGATAGTTAAAAGTTCATAAAGTGATAAAGTTTATAAAGTTGAAAGTCTTCGTGGGCGTGGGAATAATTATTAATTGTTCATTGTCCGTTGTCAATTGTAAGTTATCTTTGTCGCATGGAAAAATTCATTACTTGCAGCGGTATCCCTGTGCGCATTACTACGCAGGGCGATAATTTGGCTAACAGCAGCGCCGTAGTGTTGCTGCACGGCTACTTAGAAAGCCTTGAGGTGTGGGAAAACTTTGCCAAGCTATTGGGCAAAAATTTCTACACCACTACGCTTGACTTACCCGGTCATGGCTTTAGCGGCACTGCCGAGGTAAATAGCATGGAGCTGATGGCCGATATTGTTCAAGGGGTTTGCTCGCATCTTTCAGTTAGTAAGGCTGTTGTGATTGGGCACTCTATGGGTGGTTATGCCGCCTTGGCTTTCGCCGAAAAATATCCCGACTTAGTGCGGGGTTTGTGCTTGCTGCACTCCACACCTAACCCCGATAGCGAGGAGAAAAAGCAATTGCGCGACCGCGAAATCACGCTTATTAAGGAGGGTAAAAAAGAGTTGTTGGCATCGCAGAGTATTCCCATGATGTTTGCGGCGGACAACGTAGAAAAACTCTACGAACCCATTGCCGACCTTGAAGCCAACGCTGATATTGCTGATGACGAAGGCATTATAGCTTGCCTGCGCGGCATGCAAGCGCGTGAGGATATGAATGATTTCCTGAAAACTTTTTCAAAGCCCCTTCTTTTTGTTTTTGGCAAAAAGGACAGGCATATTTCATTTGACATCGCCACCACGCTCATGGAGCGCTTTCCGCAGGCGCAAACTTTAGTACTTGAAAATTCGGGACACGCCGGGTTTATTGAGGAGGAAAAGACGGTGCTGGAAAGGGTAACTGAGTTCGCTCAGACTTCCTTGGAGTAGATAAAAGGATAAATGTCACGCTTAAGGCGTGACGATAAATGTCCTTCGGACGATAAAGAGATAAAATCTCCCACATTTATTATTGTGAATTCTCAGCCCGTAGGGCTGCCAGCATGTAGCCAGGGGTGAAGCCCCTGGTTGTAATGGCAAGGGTTGTATTTTGCGCGCGGAGCAAAGGTGTTTTTTCAAGGGAAATGTTTGCTCCGCGCGCTGCACACTACACTATATCCAGTTACCAGGGGCTTCACCCCTGGCCACATGGTTGTCGCGCCTATGGCGCTAAACATTCCAGTAGGGTCTGGAATAAATATGGATATGCGCGATAAATTTTATCCCTTTATCTTTTTATCGCGAGCAAAGCGAGCAATTTATCCCCCTCTAGGAGAAGCGTAGCGTTTTACTCGGACTTATCCTCGATACCAGCAACGACGGCAACACCAGCATAGCCGTAATAGCAACCAGCGCGCCGGCGTTGAGTAGTATAATGGTAAGCACATTTAGCTCCACAGGTACCTGCGAAAGGTAGTAAGTTTCGGGGTTGAGCGAAACTATCCCGAAGTATTTTTGCAACACTACAAATCCTATCCCAATCACGTTACCCCACAGCATTCCCTGCCCCGCAATAAATCCCGATTGGTAGATAAATATTTTTTGCATGCTCACATTTTGCATGCCCAGCGCCTTAAGTATGCCTATCATGGTGGAGCGCTCGAGCAGCATAATGAGCAGGCTCGAAATCATGTTGAACCCTGCAACCACAAGCATTAGCACGAGTATAATCCAAGCGTTGAGGTCCTGCAGCTCCAGCCAATCGAATATTTGCGGAAAGCGCTGCCTGACGTTTTCCACCACTATTCGTGTGCCGTCGGGTTGCAACTTATATCCTGCCGTTTCCTCCACCTGCAGGTAGGTAGGGCCGAGTTTTTCAAAGTCCTTTACAAAAATTTCAAACCCCGTTATCTTATCGGGTGCCCAACCGTTGAGGCGCTGCACGTGCTTAATGTCGCACAGCACATACAGCTTATCAAATTCGCTAAACTTGGTATCGTAAATGGCGGCAATGGTGAAGCGGCGCATGCGTGGCGGGTCTTGCACAAAAAACATATCGAACTTATCGCCCTGCTTCAACCGTAGCAAATTTGCCAGCGTGCTTGATATGGCTACATTGTTGGTGCTTGCGCTATCGTTTACAGTAAACGACTCGCCACTCACCATATTTTCGTTGAAAAACGTCCAGTCAAAATTTTTGTCGATACCCTTTAGTACCACGCCCTGCATGTCGTTGCCGGTGGTAATAATACCCGGCTTTAGCGCAAATGTTTGTATGTGCTGCAACTCGCTCATTTGCTGCAGCTGTGGCAAGAAGGTTTGGTTGCTGCTTATGGGGTTGGTTTCGTAGGAGGTGTTACCATCGTAGTTCACAATTTGTATGTGCGCCAAAAAACCTGTGACCTTTTGCGTAATTTGCTGCTTAAAACCCGTAAGTACGGCCACCGCAATAAGCATTACGGCAAGACTCAGCGCCACGCTGGCCACGGCAATCCGTATTATAGGACGCAGCAGGCGTTGGTCCTGCTGCTTATTAAAAATCAGCCTTCGGGCTATGAAAAGTTCTACGTTCAAAATGATTTTCTTTCAAAAAATATTTATCTTTGCACCACCAAAATGCGAGAGTAGCTCAGTTGGTAGAGCATCAGCTTCCCAAGCTGAGGGTCGCGAGTTCGAGCCTCGTTTCTCGCTCATAGGAAAATCGTTTGCAAATATAGTCGTTTGCAAACGATTTTTGCATTTTATACCCTTGATAGCGTATTTCTTTAATAATGTAAAAATATTTAAATTATTTATTGTGAGTTGATTATATTTTTACTTAGCGTAAATTTAACGCTATTGAAACCAACTTACACTACCTCGGTTACCTTTGTAATAATAGGAGAAGTGCTATGGGGGACCCGAACTTAACATACGATAAGCAGGCTATTTCGGTTGATTGCGTTGTATTTGGCTTCGACGGAAAGGCACTACGCGTATTGCTTACTAGGCGCAGGCGCTCGCTTCCTTCGGGTGAAGAGGTGGTTGATCCCAAGTTGCCCGGTAGCCTCATTTCGGATAATGAGGATTTACTTAGCGCAGCCGACCGCGTGGTGCGTGATTTTGTGGGTGTGCGAAGCATTTATCTTAAGCAAATGGAGGTGTTTTCTGATCCGCAGCGCGTGCAGGGCAACGAACTCTCATGGATAAATACTCATTACGGTGTGGAGTTGTCGCGCGTGCTTACGGTGGTGTTTTTTGCCTTGGTAAAGCTCGATGAAAAGTTGCTAACCCATACCAAGCGTCGCGGTGGAGAGTGGGTTGAGTTGAACGATGTACGTCGCCTGGCGCTCGACCATAATAAAATACTGGTGTCGGCCATTGATCACCTAATGCACTTGTTCCATCAGGAGCCTATCGCTTTTGAATTTTTACCTAAAAAATTCACTATGCGACAGCTGCAAAATCTGTATGAAACAGTGCTGGACATTGAGATTGACAACCGCAACTTTCGTAAGAAAATGCTGGCGCTGGATTATATTGTGGAGGTGGGTGAAAAGGAAAATTCGGTGGCACATAAGCCCGCGCAGTTTTACTTTTTTGATAAAAAAAAGTACGACCGCGAGTACAAAAAGATATTCAAACTAAGTTCGGTATATAAATAGTAGAATGAAAACTCTCGGAATAGACGTAGGTAGTTCGTCGGTAAAAGTTTCGCTAATGGATGTGCAAAGCGGCGAGTGCGTGGCCTCAGCCACCTTGCCATCAAGCGAAATGCCCATTGATGCCGTACAAGCGGGTTGGGCAGAGCAGGACCCTGCCATGTGGTGGGACTACGCCTGCAAGGGCATTGCGCAAATAGCGCAGCAGCATAGCATGAGCGAGGTTGCTGCCATTGGTATTACTTACCAAATGCACGGCCTGGTGTGCTTGGATAAAAACGGCAACGTGCTGCGCAAGTCCATAATATGGTGTGATAGCCGTGCAGTAGAAATAGGCGCAAAGGCGCTTGAAGCCATAGGACGCGAAAAGTGCCTGCAGCAGGCGCTCAACTCACCGGGCAACTTTACCGCCTCAAAGTTGGCGTGGGTAAAGGCAAATGAGCCCGATGTGTTTGCCCCAATAGATAAGTTTATGCTCCCCGGCGACTACATTGCCTACAAGTTGTCAGGTGAAATTGCCACTACCGAAACAGGCCTGTCCGAGCAAATTCTGTGGGACTTTAAAAATAACAAGCGTGCCGATTTTATTGCGGAGAATTACGGCATTTTGCCCGATACCATTCCCGCGCTTCGGCCATCCATAGGTGTGCAAGCGCATACCAACGAGGCTGCGGAGCAACTATTAGGTATTAAAAAAGGAACCCCCATTTCGTACCGTGCGGGCGACCAACCCAACAACGCTTTTTCGCTTAACGTAATGAACCCCGGTGAGGTGGCCGCAACAGGCGGCACCTCAGGCGTGGTATACGGTGTAACCGATGTGCCAAAGGCCGATTTACGTTCGCGCGTCAACACATTTTTACATGTAAACCATACAGCGCAACAACCGCGCTTGGGCGTGCTACTGTGCATTAACGGCACAGGTATTCTCAACGCATGGACTAAGCGCGCAGTGGCTGCCGATATGAGCTACGATGAGGTGAATGCCTTATGCGAGCAAATTCCCGCAGGTAGCGAAGGCGTGGTAATGCTACCCTTTGGCAATGGTGCCGAGCGTATGCTCCAGAACCGTTTCACGGGCGCTTCGGTTTCTAATCTTGACCTTAACCGCCATACCCGCGCTCACGTGCTGCGTGCAGCGCAGGAGGGCATTGCCTTTGCATTCCGCTACGGACTTGATATTATGCGTGAGTTGGGCGTGCAACCTGCCGTAATTCGCGCGGGTAAAGCCAACCTTTTCCTTAGCCCCATCTTCCGCAAAACTCTTGCCACATTGTGTAACGTGCGCATAGAGTTGTACAACACCGACGGCGCTCTTGGCGCAGCGCGTGGTGCAGCCCTTGGTGCCGGATTTTATAAGAATAGAGAAGAGGCTTTTGCTTCGCTAAAAAAGTTAGAAACAATAGAGCCCGACGCAAGTATAAGAGGCGCTTTGGACGAGGCCTACGCAAGTTGGAAAAAAGAATTGGAAAGAAAGTTACAGTAGGCAATTTACCTCTCCCCTTGCCCCTCTCCATAGGAGAGGGGAGTCTGCCCACAGGTAACGTTTGTTGCTACTGGGGTGACAGGAGGGTGGAAAGTCCTTCTCTTGTGGAGAGGGATTTAGGGAGAGGTTTATAGCGTAAAAGTATATTTTGAAATAACAAATACATTAACCATTAATCATTAAATAAGTTATGAAAGAGTTTTTTCCTCAAATTGGTAAAATTAAGTTCGAGGGAACTTCAAGCAAAAATCCGTTGGCATTCCGTTACTACGATGCCGAGAAAGTTGTTCGCGGTCGTAGCATGAAAGACTGGTGTAAGTTTGCAATGGCATACTGGCACACGCTTTGTGGTGATGGTGGCGACCCCTTTGGGGCCGCTACGCACAAGTTCCCTTGGAACGAAGGTGCATCGGCTGTTGAGCGCGCCAAAACTAAAATGGACGCGGGCTTTGAGTTCATGCAAAAAATGGGCATTACTTACTATTGCTTCCACGATGTTGACCTAATTGACGAGGGCAACTCCATTGAAGAGTATGAAAATAACCTGAAAGAAGTGGTAGCCTACGCAAAGCAAAAGCAGGCAGAAACCGGTATTAAGCTGCTTTGGGGTACAGCCAACGTATTCAGCAATCCGCGCTACATGAACGGTGCTGCTACCAACCCCGATTTTGATGTAGTAGCTCGTGCTGCCGTGCAAATTAAAAATGCCATTGACGCAACCATTGAATTGGGTGGCGAGAATTACGTATTTTGGGGTGGTCGCGAAGGTTATATGAGCCTGCTTAATACCGATATGAAGCGCGAAAAAGAGCACCTTGCCATGATGCTTACCAAGGCACGCGACTACGCTCGCAGCAAGGGTTTCAAGGGAACGTTCTTCATTGAACCTAAGCCAATGGAACCCACCAAGCACCAGTACGACGTAGATACCGAAACCGTAATTGGCTTCCTGCGCGCGCATGGTCTGGACAAGGACTTTAAACTCAACATCGAAGTTAACCACGCTACGCTGGCAGGGCACACCTTCGAGCACGAATTGCAATGCGCTGTTGATGCGGGTATGCTTGGCTCTATTGACGCTAACCGTGGCGATGTTCAAAACGGTTGGGATACCGACCAATTCCCCATCGACGTATATGAGCTTACGCAAGCCATGCTGGTAATTTTGCGTTCAGGCGGCTTAGTTGGCGGTACCAACTTCGATGCTAAAATCCGTCGCAATTCTACCGACTTGGAGGATATTTTCATTGCCCACATTGCCGGTATGGATGCCTTTGCCCGCGCCCTGTTGGCTGCAGCCGATATTTTGGACAACTCACCCTACGAAAAGATGGTGAAGGAGCGTTACGCATCATTCGATGGTGGCAAAGGTGCCGAATTCGAAGGCGGTAAGATGGGCTTAGAAGAGCTGGTGGCTTACGCCAAAACCAAGGGAGAGCCTAAGGTTACCAGCGGCAAGCAGGAGTTGTACGAGGCTATTGTAAATATGCACATTTAATACCTATAGGTCATTTTTCTAAGGCTCTGCAAATATGCAGAGCCTTTTTTGTTGCCCTCTCACAATGCGGCTCTTGACAAACGCTGTATGTTATAGCCTCCTTTAGGGGTTGGGGTTTTCTTTTTTTATAGCTACCTTTGTAAGATGTGCCTACGCTATGCGTAGGAAGGTTTTTACCCGGTGAATTTGAAACAGTACATATTTCTGCTATTACTGCCTGCACTTGCAGCATTATCGTCGTGCACCGTATCGCAAAAGTTAGCGCTCGCTGATAAGTCATACGATCAGGGGGCGTACGTGCGTGCGGAAAAACGTTATCGAAAAGTGCTCCCCAAGCTCAATCGTAGCAAGAATCCTGCCGAATACTCCAAGGTACTGTACCATTTGGCCGAGAGCAGCAGGCTAACGGGAAATACGCGTCAGGCCGAAGGATTATATGAGCGTGCTATTACGCGCGGTAGACCTAACCCCAATGCTGTGCTTGGGTTGGCGAAATCGCAACAAGCTAACGAGAAGTATGAGGCGGCAATAAAAACCTATACCGATTACCTGAAGTTGGTGCCGCAGGATTCGTCGGCAAGAATGGCAGTGGAGTCGTGCGAGGCGTTGCGTGATAGCACGGTGACGCATACGCGATACCTTGTCGAAACGGTGCCGGATTTCAACAGTAATAAAGATGACTTTGCACCTGCCTTTGCCGAGGATAATTACTCGGTGGTGTACTTCACCTCGTCACGCGATGCGGCCATGGGGAAGAAAAAAAGTATTGTAACAGGTGATAAGTTAACCGACATATTCTTTGCCAAGCAAGCGCGCAATGGCCGTTGGGAAAAAGTACAACCTATAGTAGGTGATGTAAATACTAAGGCAGAGGAGGGTGTGTGTACCTTTAGCCGCAACCTGCGTAAAATGTACTTTACGCAATGCGTTACCAAAGGTTCAAGTCCTGGTTGTAGAATATTTTCGGCTACACGAGATGAAGAAAATGTGTGGTTAGAGGTGGAGGAGGTGAGTATCGGCGATAGTGTAGCTAACGTGGCGCACCCCAGTCTTTCCGAGGATGAAACGGTGCTGTATTTTACCTCCGATATGCCAGGCGGCTTTGGGGGCTTTGACATTTGGATGGTGAACCGCTTGAGCGCGGAGGAGGGGTGGAGTGAGCCTATTAACTTGGGAAAGGAAATTAACTCTGCCGGAAATGAAATGTACCCCTATATTCGCAATAATAACGCGTTGTACTTTTCATCCGATGGGCATGGTGGTTTTGGCGGGTTGGATATTTTTAAAGCAACTCAAAAATCGGAGGGCGGATGGCTGGTAGAAAATATGGGCTTACCCATGAACTCCTCGGCCGATGACTTTTCCATTATTTTTGAAAAAGAAAATGAGGCAGGCTACTTTGCCTCACGTCGCAAAGCGCCAAAGTCCAAGGGTGGTGACGATATTTATCGTTTTGTACTTCCCGAAGCCAGATTTACATTCATAGGTAGCGTGCGTGAAGCCGAAGCATTGACGCCAATGGCTGATGCCAACGTGAGCGTGATTACCAGCGCCGGCGCTTCTACAAAGTACACTACAGAAAAGGATGGGCTCATTACGCTACAGCTGCAACCTGAAACGGATTACCTTGTAAAGGTAAGCAAGTCGGGCTATTTTAACCAAAAGGCAAAGTTTAGCACTAAGGGCTTGGAGGAAATAACTACGCTACGCGACGAGTTCATTATGCGATCAACGGCTAAGGCAGTGGAGTTGGAAAATATTTTGTACGACTTTGCCAAGTATACCCTGCGGCCGGAATCAGAGGTTTCGCTAAATAATTTGGTAGAGGTGCTCAACGATAACCCGACTATTAGCATCGAAATTGCATCGCACTCCGATAGCCGAGGTGACTCGACGTACAACGTGGAGCTCTCGCAAAAGCGCGCACAGTCAGTGGTAGATTACCTGGTAAGCAAGGGTATTGATGTTAGCCGTTTGGAGGCAAAGGGATATGGGTCTACTAAGCCACGTGTGGTGAGCAGGACGGTGGCGGCGCAATATAAGTTCCTGCATGAGGGTGATGTGCTGAGTGATGATTTCTTGCGTAAGCATGTTCGTACGCAGGAGGAGGAGGATATTGTTGACCAGCTCAACCGCCGCACCGAATTTGAGGTAATTTCGGGCGCGCAGTAGTGAATGGTAAACCCTGTTAGGGTCTTGGTTCGTACTTACCTGTGTGGGTTGTCATCCAGAGTTTGTCGAAGGAGTGTGTCGGGATTAGTTTGTAAAGTTGAAAAATAAATATATTAATGGAACGTTATGCCATGCGTGGTGTATCGGCCTCGAAGGAGGACGTGCATAGCGCCATAAAAAACTTGGACAAGGGCCTTTTCCCAAAAGCTTTTTGCAAAATAATTCCCGATTACCTTAGCGGCAGCAACGACCACTGCTTGGTAATGCATGCTGATGGTGCGGGAACCAAGTCGTCATTGGCATACGCTTACTGGCGCGAAACGGGTGATTTGGGTGTGTGGCGCGGCATTGCGCAGGATGCTGTGGTGATGAACCTTGACGACCTCCTGTGCGTTGGTGCTACCGATGGCATTCTGCTTTCGTCCACTATAGGGCGCAACAAGCGCCTTATTCCGGGCGAGGTGGTGAAGGCTATTATTGAGGGAACAGAAAGCTTGTGCGAAGAGCTACGCTTGTTGGACGTGAATATTTTTCTTACCGGTGGTGAAACTGCCGATGTGGGAGATTTGGTGCGCACGGTAATAGTGGACAGCACCGTTACGGCGCGCATGAAGCGCAGCGATGTGATCGACAACAAGAAAATAGCAGCGGGTGATGTGATTGTGGGTTTAGCTTCCTACGGACAGGCTACCTACGAGCGTGAGTACAACGGTGGCATGGGTAGTAATGGTCTTACCTCAGCTCGCCACGATGTGTTTGCAAAAGCTATTGCCGAGAAATATCCCGAAACGTACGATGCTGCCATTGACCAATCGGTGGTGTACAGCGGTTCGTGTAGGCTAACCGACAAGACTTCTACACCGCTTGATGCGGGTAAGTTGGTATTGTCGCCTACGCGCACGTATGCTCCTGTAATTCGCCAAATTTTGGACGAAATGCGTGGCGAAATTCATGGCATGGTACACTGCTCGGGCGGTGCGCAAACCAAGGTGCTGCACTTTGTGGACGATGTGCATGTAGTAAAGGATAACCTGTTCCCCATACCTCCCTTGTTTGAGTTGATTCAAAAGGAAAGCGACACCTCATGGCAGGAAATGTACAAGGTGTTCAATATGGGGCACCGTATGGAGTTGTACGTAAATCCGCAGCAAGCTGAGCGTGTTATTGCCATTTCAAAATCCTTCAATATTGATGCGCAGGTGGTGGGACGTGTGGAAAAATCTGCCAAAAAGAGCCTCACCATACTAAGCGATAAAGGCCAGTTTGAGTATTAGCTACGCTAAAATGGAAGTGAGATTTTGCCAAGAACGTCATTGCGAGGAGGAACGACGAAGCAATCTTACAAGATTGCGCCAACGGCGCAAAATAAGAGATTGCCGCGCTTCGCTCGCAATGACGCTTTGGGCAATGCCTGTTTTTAATTTGTACTTTGTAAATTGTAAATCGTCAATAAATAGATGTCAGAAAATAGCATTCTTAGCCGCTTAGACGGACTAAAACATAAATTTGAAGAAATAGGTCAGCAACTCTCGGACCCCGATGTGATTGGTGATATGAAAAAGTACGTGGCACTCAACAAGGAATACCGCGACTTGGAACCTATTGTAAAAGCTTGTGATGAGTACCGCAACTTGGTAAGTAACATTGATTCGGCGCGTGATATATTGGCTAACGAAAAGGATGCCGATATGCGCGAACTGGCCAAGGAAGAATTAACCGATTTGGAAGAACGTCAACCCAAGTTGGAGGAGGAGATTAAACTGATGCTCGTTCCTGCCGATCCGCAGGATGGGAAAAATGCTATCCTTGAAATTCGTGCCGGTACCGGTGGCGACGAGGCTTCCATTTTTGCAGGTGACCTATTCCGCATGTACAGTAAGTTTATTGAAAAGCAAGGTTGGCGCATGGAGGTAACCTCGTTTTCTGAAGGAACTGCCGGAGGCTACAAGGAAATCGTGATGAAGGTTTCAGGCGAAAAGGTGTACGGCATACTTAAGTACGAAAGCGGCGTTCACCGCGTGCAGCGCGTACCGCAAACCGAAACGCAGGGACGTGTGCATACCTCGGCAGCTTCAGTTGCTGTGCTTCCCGAAGCCGATGAATTTGATGTAGAAGTAAAGGAAAGCGACGTGCGCATTGATACCTTTTGTGCATCGGGTAACGGTGGCCAGTCGGTAAATACAACGTACTCTGCCGTGCGTGTGGTACACATCCCTACAGGTATTGTGGTGCAGTGTCAGGATGAAAAGTCACAGCTTAAAAACAAGGCTAAGGCTATGGAGGAGTTGCGTACCCGTATTTACAACATTGAGTACCAAAAGTACATTGATGATATTTCATCTAAGCGTAAGACTATGGTGGCAGGCGGCGACCGTTCGGCAAAAGTGCGTACCTACAATTACCCGCAAAGCCGCATGACCGATCACCGTATCAACTACACTGTTTACAACCTCACCGCCTTTATGGATGGCGATATTCAGGATGTAATTGACCAACTGCAAATGGCAGAGAACGCGGAAAGATTAAAGGAAAGCGAATTGTAAAGATGAATTCACAACAGCTATACTCACAAATTCTTCATAAAAAATCATTCCTATGCGTAGGTTTGGATTCGGAATTGAAGAAACTTCCCGCGCACTTAAAGGCGGAGAAAGATCCCATTTTTGCCTTCAATAAAGCCATTGTAGATGCAACAGCGCAATACACGGTGGCTTATAAGCCCAACCTTGCTTTTTACGAGGCGGCAGGCGTTGAGGGTTGGGTGCAGCTGGAGCAAACGGTTGCCTATATTCGCTCCAACTATCCCGAAATTCTTATCATTGCCGATGCCAAGCGTGGCGACATTGGTAACACCTCAAAGCTATATGCCGAGGCGTTTTTTAAGGAGATGAATATTGATGCCGTAACGCTTTCGCCCTACATGGGACGTGATACGGTACAACCATTTTTGGAGTACGAGGATAAGTGGGCCGTACTGTTGGCGTTGACCTCAAACCCTTCGTCGGCGGACTTTGAGCAGCTGCAGTTGAGTAACGGAAAAAAGTTATACGAGCAGGTGCTTGAAACCTCAAAAGCGTGGGGCAGCGTAGATAACACCATGTACGTGGTGGGTGCTACCAAGGCAGAAATGCTGAGCGACATTCGTAAAATTATTCCCGATCACTTTTTGCTTGTACCCGGAGTGGGTGAGCAAGGTGGTAGCTTGGCAGATGTGGCTAAGTATGGCTTAAACAACCGTTGCGGTTTGCTGGTGAATTCTTCACGCGGTATTATTTTTGCCGATAACGGCGAGAATTTTGCAAAAGTTGCGGAGGAGAAAGCGAGGGAACTGCAGGAGCAGATGGCGCAATATTTATAAGCCCCACCAACCTCCCCAAAGGGGAGGCTTGCTAACCCGCTAGCCTTCTTTTAGCATGTGGTGGTCTTGTGCGGTGTTCTCCCTCTCCTTGGGAGAGGGCAGGGGAGAGGCTCTTACTTTTCTCTTTCCAGCACGTAATCCGCCAGCTGGCATAGCGCGGTTTTTGCGTCCGATTCGGGAAAAATATCAAGCGATTTTTTTGCCCTATCACAGTAGTTGTGCGTAACCTCATTGGCATACTCAGTGCCACCGTTAGCCGTAACAAAATCCACTACTTGCTTTACATTACGTGAATTGTTTTGGGCACAGGCCACTAGCTCTATAATTTTGCCTTGCTCGCTCTTGCCTACTTTACTTAGCGCGTAAATCAGCGGCAACGTAATTTTCTTTTCACGAATGTCGTTTCCTGCAGCCTTTCCTGTTCCGCTAAGGTAGTCCAGCACATCGTCGCGAACTTGGAAGGCTGTACCCAATAAATCACCATAGCTACGCATGGCTTTCACCCGCTCCTCACTTGCATCCACTGATGTTGCGCCAATATGCGTACAGCACTCAATGAGCGAAGCGGTTTTTTGGCGAATAATTTCAAAGTATTGCTCCTCGGATGTTTCTAATTTGCGTGCGCGGTCCATTTGTTGTAGTTCACCTTCGCTGATGGACTTTGTGACTCTGGCGGTTATGCGCAGAAAATCAAACGCGTCGTATTCAAGCGCAACCAACATACCACGCGAGAATAAAAAATCACCTGCTAATACGGCACTTTTTGAATCCCATAATGCTTTTATAGAAAGTAAATTACGGCGCTCGTTGGCATCGTCTACCACATCATCGTGGATGAGGGTGGCGGTATGTAGCAACTCCATTAAGGCCGCGCCTACGTGGGTTTTGTTGCCAACCTCGCCATTAAGTTTGGCTGATAGGAATACCAACAACGGACGCAATTGCTTTCCTTTGCTACGGTAAATGTGGTTGGTGATAGCATTTAGCAACGGTACGGGTGACTGTAGTTGCTGCTTGAAAAATGACTCAAACTGCTCTAGATCATCCCTAACAACCTCTTGTATATTAGATAGTTTTACCAATATTGCAGGTTTGAATAAGGGTATAAAGGTACACAATTTTTTAAACTATGTAAAAAGAGAAGTTTTTGCTCAAAATGTGCCTAACTTTGCACGAATGGAGAATTTGCTATGCGAGCCTTTTTTATAGCGATATTTTTATGTTTTCCCACCTTTTTGTTTGCCGAGGAAGTTGATTGGGATAAGTTGGCAGTGGCGCGCAGGGTGG
Source organism: Bacteroidales bacterium (assembly GCA_031553765.1). Classification (GTDB taxonomy): domain Bacteria; phylum Bacteroidota; class Bacteroidia; order Bacteroidales; family UBA932; genus JAITMY01. The sequence goes on along the minus strand of JAVBKY010000003.1, from coordinate 68,406 downwards.
TGGACAAATATGGTGATACCATTCCATGTATTGTGATGCCTCCTATATTTTGCGGTACGCCTAAATTTCGGAATGAGAGGCAGCAGCGTAAGTACTATGCGGAATATTCACGCACGGTATATAACATTAAGAAGGTGTACCCTTATGTGCAAATTGCAAAGTTGAAGTTGGCCGAGATGGATGCGGAGTTTGCCAAAATAAAAGATCCGAAGGCAAAAAAAGCGTACATCAACATGGTGGAAAAGGAGATGTTTAAGGAATTTGAAAAGCCCTTGAAGAATCTGACCATGTCGCAGGGACGCTTGTTGATTAAAATGCTTGATAGAGAAACCGGTCGCACAAGCTACCAAATCGTAAAGGAGTTGAAGGGCGGTGTATCTGCATTTTTTTGGCAATCCATTGCATTACTTTTTGACTCAAACCTTAAGGCCAAGTTTGATGCCAATGGTCAGGATATGATGCTTGACCAGCTGATTATGATGTACGAAAGCGGACTATTGTAATGATGAGTAATAAATGGTTAATTGTTAATGAATTGCATCTGCTTTCGTTAACCATTAATCGTTAAGCATTAATAATTATGAGAAGAAATATTGCCGTAGTTTGCGGTGGAGATTCGTCGGAAGCAGAGGTGTCGGTGAGAAGTGGAGCCAACGTATTTGGGTGGGTAGATATAAAGTTGTTTAACCCTTACCTGGTGGTGATGTCGTATGGTGACTGGTATGTGCAGCGGGAGGGTGAGCGTGTTGCCAATGTGGATAAAAATGACTTCAGCGCTACGGTTGATGGTAACAAGGTAAAGTTTGATGTTGCGCTCATTGTGATACACGGTGCGCCCGGTGAGAATGGTGTGCTGCAATCGTACTTTGATATTCTGAAGGTGCCTTATACTACGTGTGGAGCGTTTGCATCGGCGCTTACGTTTAATAAATTTGCCTGTAAGGCATTTTTGCAGGATATGAATCTGCCCATGGCAAAGGCCGTACTGGTGCGTAAGGGTGATAAGGTAGATGCCAATGAGGTGGTGGAACAGCTGGGATTGCCTATTTTTGCTAAACCCAACAACGGTGGTAGCAGCTTCGGTGTAACTAAGGTGAAATCAGCGGAGGCTTTGCAAAAAGCGCTTGACGAGGCCTTTAAAGAGGACGGCGAAATTATTCTCGAGGAGTTTATTTCTGGAACGGAGGTTACCTGCGGGGCTATGATTTTGCAAGGAAAAGAGCGCGTGTTGCCCGTTACCGAAGTGGTAACCAAAAATGAATTTTTTGATTACGGAGCTAAGTACACGGGGCAGTCCGACGAGATTACGCCTGCGCGCATTAGCGCCGAAACTACGGAGCGTGTACAGCGTCAAACGTTGGCCATATACAAGCGTCTTGGATGCAACGGTATTGCCCGTGTCGACTATATTATTAGCGAAGGCGTTCCCTATTTTTTGGAGATAAATACAGTGCCGGGTATGACGGCAGCCAGCTTCATTCCCCAACAGGTAAGGGCTGCAGGACTTGACATTGTGCAGGTGCTTACCGAGGTAATGGAGGACGCAATATCGCGTGGGCGTTAGCCGATTTTATAGTATAAGAAAAGCGGGATGGAAAATTTTTCCATCCCGCTTTTTCATTATACTCTCAAGATTTTTTTCTTACTACTTTATGGCAGTACTGTCAGAGGGGGTTGGGGTGGGGGCGGGGGCGGGCGCCTCAGTAGTAGTGGGAGTGCTGCTTTCGGGAGCCTCAGTTGCTTCCTGTGCATTTGCAAATGCAATAGCACCGAGTACGAGCGCGAGGGATAAAATTGTCTTTTTCATAACTAAAAAATAAATTGGTTAATAAAGTCGTTTACATAAAATATAAAATTCAATTTATATACCAATTGTTGTAATGTTTTTATTTATAATCAATTATGTTGTTTTTTGAAGGTTTGTCATGTGTGGTGGTTGTGGAAAGTTGTGGAATTTTTCTACAACTATATTCTACAAATCGATTACTTATAGGGTGAGTTTGTTGCGCAAAAGTTATGCAGAAGTAAGAAAATAGCCGAAGTTTTAGTACATTCGATATTGGAAATGATAAAGAATATAGAGCATAAAATTAGGCAGAAGGCCGCACTCATCTACATTATTCTAGTAGCAGCGTGCGTTGGTATGGTATGCTTTATATATCAGCTTAAAGGGCGCATAAACAGGCAGCAAATGCGCACGGAGCAGTACGAGCTGGCGCTCTCGCTTACTAACGATATGGTGGCTTCGGTGGAGCAGGCGCAGGCTTCTGCCAATCTCTTTCTGTTTACAAGTAATCCTGTTTACCTTCGGCAATTTCAACAGCTGTCGGATGATGTGGAGTTGAAAATAGATTCCTTAACCCGCATGCCATCGCAGGTTGAGCAGCATGCCACGTTGCTTGAAATAGTAGTGTTGTTGCAGAAGAAAAAAACAACCATAGCTGACCTTGCCCATCAGTTTTCTCGCCAAGGTGTGCAAGATTCGCTTAGCCTTTATGTGTTTAGCTATAAGCCACAGGTAACATCCGATTCGGTTATTGTAACTACCGTGCGTCAGGATACGCTACTGAGAAACGAACCCAAGCAGGGCTTTTGGCGAAAGTTGGGAGGACTATTTTCCTCCTCGACAACGCAAGAGCGCGAGTATAATGTGACGACTACCACGCAGGTAAACACTATTACCAGCGTGGCGTGGGATACCCTTGCTATAGCTTCCGATATGCGGGCGCTGTCGGAGCAAACAAGGAGGGCGGAGCAACGACATTCCTCGGCTTTAAAGAATATTGAAAGACAAGTGAGCAAGTTGATGCTTGCTGACCAAACGTTGTCTGAAGAAATTTCGCGCTTACTAATAAAGTTGCACAGGCAAACGCTTGATCTTACTTTTTCCGAAATTCAGAAAAATAAGCACCGTTTTGAGCGTAGCTATACGTGGATGCTGGTTACTGCCGGTGCAGCATTGCTGCTGGTGCTGATTTTTGTGGGGCGCATTATTGTTGATGTAAATAAAAGCCTGGTGCTGCGCAAGGCGTTGGAGGAGGAAAAACGGCGCGTTGAGCAGCTGCTTGCCAGTAGGCACGAGCTGCTGCTGTGGGTGTCGCATGATATAAAAACACCGCTGGCCTCCATGCTTGGCTACGTTGACTTGTGTCAAGCCGACGAGGCTATACAGCACAAGCACAGACAATGGTTTTCGGCTATGCGCAATGCCGCCAATCACATACTTGCCATGCTAACCAATCTGCTGGATTTTTCGCGCTTAGAGCAGGGAAAGCTGCGGGTTGATTATAGCCGTTTCGATGTGCAGGAACTCTGTCGCGAACTCGCTGAAATGTTTGAACCTTTAGCCTTTCAAAAGAATATTAAGCTGCAGTACCAATGTGAGGTAGATACCTTGCAATATGTTTCATCCGATAGGGTAAAGATTAAAGAAATTGCAGTTAATTTACTCTCAAATGCCATTAAATACACGCTGCAAGGCGAAGTGCGCTTTCGTGTTTATGAAAATGAAAATCACCTTTGCCTAAAAGTTGAGGATACAGGCGTAGGTATGTCCCCCGAAAAAATTGAAGTCATTTTTCAGCCATTTTCACGGTTAGAAAATGCAAGCGCCATGGCCGATGGTAGCGGTGTGGGCATGTACGTGGTAAAAGGTTTGATAAATATCTTACAGGGCAACATCCAGGTAGGTTCCGAAGTAGGTGTAGGTACACAAATAGAGGTACAAATACCTGTAGAAAAAGTTTCGAAGGATAGCATTGCATGCCATGACGAAGAGCAGGTGTGTGTGTCGGAAAAATCGCATCGCGTGTTACTTGTGGATGATGCCGCGGTGCTACTTACTATGCTTACGCAGATGTTGCAACGCTTGGGCTGCACTGCCATTCCGTGCAAAAGTATAGGTGAATTTGAGCAGCAGGTTGGCAATATTGACGCGTATGATGTAGTGTTAACCGATATGGATATGGGCGCGGCTTCAGGTTTGGATGTTTTGAGAAAAGTGCGTGAGGTTACCACTGCTACTCCCGTATTTGCTATGACTGCACATGGCGAGTTTGGCGGAAAGGAGGCAACACAGGCAGGCTTTAATGGCTGTTTATCCAAGCCATTTTCCATAAATCTGCTGGCAAATTTACTTAACAATAGCTGTAGTGTAAATCATGTGCCGTCAGACTTTACTCCGCTCATGGAAATGTTTGAAGGAGATGTAGAGGTAGTTAAAGACATTTTGCAAGTGTTTGAGCTGGAAACAACCGATAACATCGTTAAGTTGCAGCAAGCTGTGGATAGCGATGATTTTTCGTCGGCGCAGGCGCTGTGCCATAAAATGCTGCCCATGTTTGCGCAGCTGGATAAGCACGACTTGGTAGAAATATTGAAAAGAATGGATTCCATTCGGGGTAAAAATGCGGGATATTACCCTCAATGGAAAGATAGGCTACATGAATTTATGGCAGGTGCAGAGGTGTTGCTAAACGAAGTTCGGGAATTTTTGACACAATAGAAATTACAACTCCATGCCGTACTGGTGCATCTTGTTGTAAAGCGTTTTTCTGTCAACTTGTAGTAGTTGTGCCGCAATGGTTTTGTTGCCGTGTGCCTTTTTCAGCGCTTCGGTTATTTGCTCTTGCTCGTTGGAAGAGCGCAAAGCCAATCCGGGCTCAATATCTACCTTTTTTTGGCTTGCAAATTGTGGTAAATTTTCGGGCAAAATAGTATCGCCTTGTGCAAATAAAGCAGCCCTACGCACTACGTTGCGCAGCTCGCGCAGGTTGCCACTCCAATATTGTGCCCCAAGCGTTTGTAGCGTATTTTTCGCAAAATCTTTGATGTGCCTGTCCAGCTCCTTGTTGGCCTCACTCAGAAAATGCTGTGCAAAAACAGGGATATCCTCCATGCGCTCCCTAAGCGGTGGAACAATGATTGAAAATTCGTTGAGGCGGTGGTACAAATCCTCCCTAAACTTGCCATTGGCTATGGCGCTTTCAAGGTTTTCGTTGGTGGCTGTTATTATGCGAACATCTACGTTTATTTCTTTAGCAGAGCCTACCGGACGCACCTTGCGCTCCTGTAGTACGCGCAGCAGCTGCACTTGTACCTCGTAGGGTAAATTTCCTACTTCATCAAGAAAAACGGTGCCGCCGTTGGCTAACTCCAGTGCCCCTTTTTTGTCGGCAATGGCTGTGGTAAACGAGCCTTTAAGGTGACCGAACAGCTCGCTTGGTGCCAATTCTTTCGATAAGCTGCCGCAGTCAACAGCCATAAACGGTGCCTTGCTTCGGTGGCTGAGCGCGTGAATTTGCCGCGCAATGTATTCTTTGCCACTTCCTGTTTCGCCTAAAATAAGTACCGACATTTGTGTGGGTGCTACCAGCCTTACATGCTCGTACACGCGCTGCATAGCCGCACTTTCTCCTTGTACTACGGCATACTCCTTTGGCACCGATGTTGCCGCGGGTTTAGGTTCCTCGCTTTTTACAGGTGTACCACTTAATATTTGCTCTATCTTTTGCTTAAGTATGGAGGGGTTGATTGGCTTTTCGAGGTAGTCCGATGCTCCCAACTTTATAGCCAGCACGGCGCTTTGTACCTCGGCATAGCTAGTCATAATAATTAACGGGGTACTATTTTTTTGCTCCCTAAGCCAGCTCAAAAACATAACACCATCACCATCGGGCAGCCGCATGTCGCACAAAACAAGGTTGTACTTGTGCGCGGTAATTTCCTGCTTGGCGCGCTCAACTCCCGAGCAAAGCGAGGCCTCAAAATCATTTTTTTTGAGCCAGCTGCTAAGCATAGTACCAAACGCGGCATCGTCCTCTACTATGAGTATTCGACTTAACATACTGAACAAAGGTACTATATTTCACTTCAAGATTTGCTTAAAAAGTGTTACCTTTGGGTTGCTTTTTAGATTATTGAACTGTTGAACTCTGTGGAATCTTTATATCATTTGGGCTACCTGCTGCAAGGCTACTTGGGTTATCTTGGGCTTACGCAGGGGCTGAAAAAAGAAATAGGTGGCGCCATAGCCCAAAGTGTAGAACGCAATCCGTGGTTTACTGACTTTTCCGTACGCCAATCGCTCTCGGCCATTGCACGCGATATGCTTTCGCCAAAGCAAATGCAGGAGTGGCTTTCACGCTACGTTATTTCCGAAAATACATCTCCGCAAAACGTTGGCATTATTATGGCAGGAAATATTCCGTTGGTGGGATTTCACGACTTGCTGTGCGTGCTTGTTAGCGGAAATAGGGCGGTGGTGAAGCTGTCGAGCAAGGACGATGTGCTGCTTTTCATGGTGGTAAAATTACTTTGCCAAATCGACCATCGCTTTGTGCAACGCATAGAGTTTGTGGGAAAATTGGAGGGTAACGTGGATGCCGTTATTGCCACCGGAAGCGATAATTCCGCGCGATACTTTGAGTTTCAGTTTGGAAACTTACCTCACGTTTTTCGCAAAAATAGAACAAGCGTAGCGGTGCTTTCAGGTAGTGAGGGTGAGGAGGATTTGCAAATGCTGGGGCGTGATGTGTTTGACTACTTTGGCTTGGGATGTCGTAGTGTGAGTAAAATATTTTTGCCGAAAGGCTTTGATATTTCGCTGCTGCAAAAAGCATTTTCTTCCTTTGAAAAAGTGCGGGAGCATGCGGCGTACAACGATTGTGTGCGCTATGCTACGGCAATGCATCAAATGCGTAAAACGAATTTTTATGATCTTGATGCTTGCGTTGCCACCTATAACGACGAGCTACACTCGCCCGTAGGCGAGCTGTTTTTGCAGGAGTATAGTGCGATTGAGGAAGTGGGTGAACTATTGACTTTTTATAAAGATAACTTGCAGTGTATTGCAACCAATACACCGCTTGCGGGGCTTGAATCAAGTTGTGTTCCTCTTGGAAAAACACAGCGTCCGCGCCTCTGGGATTATGCCGATGGCGTTGATACTATGAAGTTTTTGCTTGCGTTATCATAATTTTTTGTATTTTTACATAGTAGATTAAGAATATGTGTGTTGTCACCCTGAGCTTGTCGAAGTGGTGCGGCGTTGGATTGTGAGAAGCCTGCCCTGCATACTTCGACAGGCTCAGTATGACAGCCCACGGGGGTATTTAAAAGGTAGTTATGATTTTTCGATTTAAAGTAACATTTCCCGAGCGTCCGGAGTTTAAACGCGAGTACGATATTGATTCGGAGCAAACGCTTTACCATTTTCATCAGTTTATTCAAGGTGATTTGGATTACGATGAGGCACAACCTGTGCTATTTTACACAGCCAGCGCCAAGTGGGAGGAGGAGCGTGAGTTTTCATTGTTTGGCGATGGCGACAGCGAATTGATGGATACGGTAACCATTGGAAGTCTTGTGCGTGCAAAGCATCATCGCTTGTTATACACTTTTGACCTCATAAACGATCGTAGCTTTAGAATGGAGCTGCAGGAAATGTTGGAAGCAACGCCCCGTGCGCGTTACCCCCGTACAGCCTTTGAAAGCGGTGAGCCTCCTGTGCAAATAGGCACCAAAGGCAGTAGTTCGCTTTCATCCATTTTTGACCAAGCAATGCCCGATTTCGATGCCAACCTTTATGCCTCGTCGTCCGGAGGCGACGATTGATAAGCAGAAAACAGTTTTTTTTACTGATCTTGTTAAGCCCAAAACGCTGATAGTTTTAATGGGTCCTACGGGTGTAGGCAAAACCGACTATAGCATTGCGCTTGCGCAGCAGCTCGGCTCTCCCATTATTTCCTGCGATTCCCGCCAAATTTATAAAGAGTTGAACATTGGCGTGGCGCGCCCAACCCCTGAGCAGCTGAATGCCGTACCCCACTATTTTATTGCCACTCATTCCGTACAGGATTACTACTCCGTGGGGAAGTATGAGCAGGAGGTGCTTGCCCTGCTTGATGATTTGTTTGCGCAACACGACACGCTACTCATGGTGGGTGGTTCCGGCTTGTACATTGATGCCGTTTGTTTTGGTATAGACGATGTCCCGGAGGTGGATGAGGAACTGCGCGCAACTCTCACACAGCGTATGATTATCGAGGGTGTAGACACCTTGAGTCAGGAACTTAAACTGCTTGACCCAGATTACTATAACGAGGTGGATATCAAGAATCCGGCTCGAGTGCTACGAGCCTTGGAGGTATGTATAGCGGCAGGCAAACCTTTCTCTAAAATTCGTCGAAATTCCCCAAAAAATCGTAACTTTGAAGTTCGCTTCATTGTGCTTAATCGCGACAGGGAGGAATTGTATAATCGCATTAACCTTCGCGTAAATCAAATGATGGAGCAAGGACTGCTTGAAGAGGCAAAATCCATGCTTCCCTATCGGCATTTGAATGCCCTTAAAACTGTAGGATATCGAGAGCTGTTTGACCACTTTGATGGCAAGTGTACGTTGGATGAGGCGGTGGAGTTGATTAAGCGTAACTCGCGCAGGTATGCCAAAAGGCAGCTGACGTGGTTTGGAAGGTATGAGGGAGCGGAATGGAGAGAAGTAGGGTCTTAGTATTTAATATGCTTTTTCATCACAAATTATTAAACCCTAATAATTATGTCTATGAATCGTAAGAAAAATATATCGACACCGGAAGTTGTTGCAGAAGAGCCAAAGGATACCCACAACCTCTTTAGAAATGGCAAAGTACTATTTATTGTGCTGTCGGTATTAGGACTACTTGCAATGCTTCTCATGAGCCGAAATGCGGGCATGTCCGGCGATGAGCACTTCCACTTAGGGCATGCTCGGGATGTGATGAACTTCTATAAAACTTTGGGCAAGGATAGCACGGCGGTTCATATTAACCCCAAGAATGGCGCCAATGACTTGCATATGTTTGGGCAACTCCCCGACAATATTTCATATCTCATATACAACACGTTTAATGTAGATGATATCATGTCGGTGAGGCATGCGGTATCCTCTATATTTGGCTGGTTAGCTATGCTGTTCGCATCGCTTTTAGCTTTCAGAGTTAGTAGGAGTTGGTACGCTGCACTACTAACATTTTTGCTCGCTTTCTTCTCGCCCCATCTGTTAGGACAGTCTTTTAATAACTTGAAAGACCCTCCATTTGCAGCAATGATTATGATGGGAACATACTACCTGCTGTGCTTCTTTCAAACCTTTTCCAATCCCTCAAAAAAGGTACAGATAATGCTGACCTTAAGTATAGGATTGGCTTTGGCTACTCGCGTAGGGGGCTTGTTGCTCATTGGCTATTTTGGAGTATTCGGTATAGTGTATCTGCTCCTACGTTGGATTGAATTGCGAAAGGAAAAAAAGCAAAAAGAGTTGAAGCCGATTTTTTACCGCTTGCTGGCTTACGGTATTTGTATTTCGCTTGTGGGCTTCATAGTTGGTATTTTGCTTTGGCCCTACGCCCTTGTCAGCCCATATGCGCACGTGAAGTCAACTTTTCAGGATATGTCACACTGGGGTGTAATTATACGACACGTTTACGAGGGTAAAATGAATTGGTCAGACCTTAATCCGTGGTATTATCTGCCCAAATACATTTTGATAACATCGCCCATTGCTGTGATACTGGGTGCGTGTGTGTACCCACTCTTCGGTGGATTGAAAAGAATAAATTGGTTTAACTTTTTTGTTGTTTACTTCGCGTTTATATTTCCTGTTTTTTGGATAATTCATACAGGCGCTAACTTATACGGAGGCTGGCGCCATGCCACCTTTATGTTCCCTCCCTTTGTCGCTGCTGCGGGCTTAGGATTTAATGCGCTTATAGAGTGGGTGCAACGCAAGATTAAAAATAAATCAATTCGTACGGAGAATATGGTGTATGCTTGCGGTATTGTAGGCGTGCTTGTACTGTTGGCGGGACCTATTCGACACATAGTAAAAAACCATCCATACGAGTACGTTTTCTTCAATAAATTTGTTGGAGGCATAAAAGGCGCTTACGGTAACTACGAAATGGACTACTACTATCACTCTACGCGCGAAGCATCGGAGTGGGTTATTGCCGATGTGGAAAAGAACGGAGCACCTGATAGTACCCGTAAAACTCGCGTTGTAACATGGCATGGTCCGTCAGTCAACTATTTCTTCCGACATGATACGGCCACATTCTCAACGGGCTTTTCCCGTTGGTATGAACGTGGTTACAATGATTGGGATTACGCCATATTTACCATCACGGGTATGAATCCCGAATTACTGAAGAATAAGAAGGCATTTCCTCCTAAAAATACAGCGTACCAAATTAAGGTTGATGATGTGCCCATTTGCATTGTTCTAAAGCGTGAAGATAAATCCGATTTTTATGGACATCAGGCAATGCAGCAGGGCAACTTCAATGTGGCTGCTCAAAAAAGCGCTGGCTTACGATGAGTATAATGAGCAGGCGCTAAATGATCTGATAGCTATTTATCAGCAAGTAGGTATGTTGGATTCGGCACAAATGTTGGCGCAAGGTTGGGTTGCTTTTAACAAGGGCAATACTACTGCGCTAAATTTGTTGGCCAATATTTATTTTTCCAAGGGCGATTACTCGAGTGCAATTGTTACGGCCAAAGCCATTGCCAAGTATAATACTCGCGATGTTTCGGGTCTGTGGGTTATGGCTAATGCGCAGGTGCAACAAAATCAACTTAATGATGCCTTACGCACCTTACAGCAGCTGCTTAGAGCTCGTGGTGATTTTAAGCCTGCCTACCAGCTCATGGCGCAGATATATGATCGTGCCGGTGATAGGCAGCGTGCTCAGCAGATTATTCAAGCCATGAACAGTATTAAATAAATAATTCATAATTTGTAAATTTTAATTCATAATTGATAAATGGCATTAGCAACGACGTATTCACCGAAGGAGATTGAGGATAAGTGGTATGAGTATTGGATGAGGCACAAGTTGTTTCATTCGGAACCGGATAACAGAGAGCCCTACACAGTGGTAATCCCGCCGCCCAACGTAACGGGTGTGCTACATATGGGGCATATGCTCAACAATACCATTCAGGATGTGCTGGTACGTCGTGCGCGTATGCTGGGCAAAAACGCCTGCTGGGTGCCGGGTACTGACCACGCCTCTATTGCTACCGAAGCAAAGGTAGTAGCAAAATTAGCTAAGGAGGGTATTAAGAAAACCGACCTTACGCGCGAGCAATTCCTTGAGCACGCTTGGGAGTGGACACGTAAGCACGGTGGCATTATTTTGGAGCAGCTCAAAAAGTTGGGGGCATCGTGTGACTGGGACCGTACCAACTTTACCATGAACGAAGAATACTCAAAGAGCGTTTTTCGCGTATTTGTGGATTTGTTCAACCAAGGTAAAATATACCGTGGCGTGCGCATGGTAAACTGGGATCCGCAGGCGCTCACCGCCCTGTCGGACGAGGAGGTTATTTATAAGGAGCAGCAGGGTAAATTATACTACCTGCGCTACAAAATTGTTGGCGAGGATGGCTACGCTGTGGTTGCTACCACGCGCCCCGAAACCATTTTGGGCGATACCGCTGTTTGTATAAACCCCAACGACGAAAAGAACTTTCACCTGAAGGGTAAAAAGGTTATTGTGCCACTCATCAACCGCGAGGTTCCCATTATTGAGGACGACTACGTAGATGTGGAGTTTGGTACAGGTTGCCTAAAGGTTACGCCCGCACACGATGTAAACGACTACATGCTGGGCGAAAAGTACAACCTTGAGGTAATTGATATTTTCAACGATAACGGCACGCTGAGCGAAAAGGCACAAATGTACGTGGGGCAGGATCGTTTCGATGTGCGCAAGCAGATTGAAAAAGATTTGGATGCCGCAGGTCTTTTGGAAAAAGTAGAATCCTATACTAATAAAGTTGGCTTTTCGGAGCGCACCGATGCTGTTATAGAACCCAAACTTTCTATGCAGTGGTTCCTGCGCATGGAGGAGATATCGAAGCCTGCGCTGGAGGCGGTAATGGAGGATGATGTGCAGCTGTACCCCGCTAAGTTCAAAAACACCTACCGTCACTGGATGGAAAATGTGAAGGATTGGTGTATCTCGCGTCAACTGTGGTGGGGACATCGCATTCCCGCGTGGTACTTGCCGCAAGGTGGATACGTGGTTGCCGAAACTGCCGAAGAAGCGTTGGTTTTGGCAAAGGAGAAAGCGAAGGATAAAAACCTAAAGTTGGAGGATTTGCGCCAAGACGAAGACTGCCTAGATACGTGGTTTTCTTCGTGGTTATGGCCTATTTCAGTGTTTGACCCTAACGTTCCGGGACATCCCGAGGCTGATCCTAACAAGGATTTACAGTACTACTACCCAACATCCGACTTGGTTACCGCACCTGAAATTTTGTTTTTCTGGGTGGCGCGTATGATTATTGCCGGATACGAGTGGGCAGGAGGTTATCCCTTCAAGAACGTGTACTTGACAGGTATTGTGCGCGACAAGCAGGGACGTAAAATGTCGAAGTCACTTGGTAACTCACCCGATCCCATTGAACTCATGGAGCAGTACGGCGCCGATGGCGTGCGCCTGGGCATGCTACTTTCATCTCCGGCAGGTAACGACTTGCCATTCGATGAAGGTTTGTGCGAGCAGGGACGTAACTTCTGTAATAAAATTTGGAATGTTTACCGCCTTATTAAGGGGTGGGAACCCAGCGATAGCGAGGAGCAACCCGAGCACTCGCATGTGGCGGTAGAATGGTTCTTCTCGCTGCTGCAAAAAACGGTGATAAAGCTCAATGATGACTTTGATAAGTACCGTTTGTCCGAGGCGCTAATGGAAATATACAAGCTGTATTGGGACGAGTTTTCGGGCTGGTTCTTGGAGATTGTGAAACCGCAAATGGGTAAGCCCATGGATAAAAAAACGTACGAAGCAACGCTCAAAATATTCGATATTATGTTGCGCCTGCTTCACCCGTTCATGCCGTTTATTACCGAAGAGTTATGGCAAAACCTTGCCGAACGAAAGGATGGAGAAAGCCTTATGGTGGCATTACAACCTTTTGCAGAAGACTTCGATGAAAATGCTCTGAATGATTTTGAGGAGGCAAAGCAAGTTGTAACCAGCATTCGCAGCATTCGCAAGGAAAAAAATCTTCCTAATAAGGAGGCGTTGAGGCTGCTTGTAAAGGGTGATTTTTCAGACAAAGCATCAAGCATAGTTTCGCGCTTGGCAAATATTTCGGAGGTGGTTCATGTGGAGAGCAACAATGAGGTTGCTTGCTCATCTTTCTTGGTAAAAACCACAGAATTCTATGTTCCCCTTGGCAACCTCATAGATGTGGAGGAGGAGCGTAAGAAAATAGAAAAAGACCTGGACTACTTCAAGAAGTTTTTGGATAGCGTGATGAAAAAGTTGTCCAACGAAAAATTTGTGGGCAGCGCGCCCGAAGCAGTAGTGGCGCTTGAGCGCAAAAAACAAAGCGATGCAGAGGCAAAAATTGCATCGCTGGAGGAGCAGTTGAGTAAGTTGGGGTAGAGATTATTCCTCTAATCACTAATTTTTAATCACTAATTTCTCTCTCTTTGGCAATCATTAACTCCATCTTCAATCTCATGTTCAAAAGCCGTTTGGCCGAGATTGATGCGTTTCGTAAAAATCCCTTGGCTGTGCAGGAGCAGCAGCTACTTGTAAACCTTGATGCGGCTAAGGACTCTGAGTTCGGCAAGCGTTACGATTTTCAATCCATCACAAGCATTGAAGCGTTTCAGCAACGCGTGCCACTTCATGAGTATGGCGATTTGCGCCCCTACATTGAGCGCATGATGAACGGCGGAAATAATGTGCTGTGTGGAGAACAGGTGAAGTGGTTTGCAAAATCGTCGGGTACTACAGCCGAAAAAAGTAAGTTTATTCCTGTGCCCGAAGGTTCTTTGGACGCATGTCACTATCGTGGAGCTAAGGATGTACTTACTTTTTACCTTAACCGTTTTCCGGAGTCGAATATTTTAACAGGTAAGGGGCTAACCCTTGGTGGTAGCCATCAGGTTACAGGTATTGGTAACAACACGTATGCGGGCGACCTTTCAGCCATTCTTATCGACAATGCTCCTTTTCTTGCGGAGCTTATCCGCACGCCTAGTAAGGAGGTAGCGCTTATATCTGATTTTGAAGATAAGATAAAGCGAATTGCAGCCGAAACACTAAAGGAAGATGTAGTACAGTTTGCCGGAGTTCCCTCGTGGAACTTAGTATTGATGCGCTATCTTCTCCGTCATGCAGGTAAAGATAATTTACTTGAAATATGGCCAAATCTTGAGCTATTCATTCACGGTGGCGTGAGCTTTGTACCTTATCGCGAACAATTTCAAGCTATCATTCCATCACCCGATATGCACTACATGGAAACCTACAATGCATCGGAGGGTTTCTTTGGCATTCAGGATGACTTGAACGACAGCGGCATGTTGCTCATGCTCGACTATAGCGTGTTTTACGAATTTATTCCCATGAACACCTTTGGTACCGACAACCCTACCTACTGTACCATTGGCGATGTGCAAAGGGGTGTAAACTACGCATTGGTAATTACTACTAACGGAGGTTTGTGGCGCTATGTAATAGGCGATACGGTGGAGTTTACCTCGCTTTTCCCTCACAAAATAAAAATTACGGGACGCACCAAGCACTACATTAATGTATTTGGCGAGGAGTTGGTGGTAGATAACGCTGAAAATGCTTTGCGCACCGCCTGTCAGGCTACCAATGCCAGTATAAAGGAGTACACTGTGGCACCCGTATTTATGCAGGGCGATCAAAAGGGTGGGCATGAATGGGTTATAGAGTTTGAAAACGAGCCCGCCAATCTTACAACCTTTACCACCTTACTTGACCAAGCATTGTGCTCTGCTAATTCGGACTATGAGGCTAAACGTAAAAATAATACCACGCTCAACATGCCTGTGCTGCACGTATTAAAGCATGGAACTTTTTATGAGTGGATGCGCCAGCGAGGAAAGTTAGGCGGGCAAAACAAGGTGCCGCGCTTGTACAACACGCGCGAATACGTGGAGCAGCTGCTGGAAATTAATGGACAATTGACAATGGACAATGGATAATGAAAATCCTTTATCTTTTTATCTTTTTATCTTTTTATCTTTTCTCCCCATCTGCTTTTTCGCAGTCGCTAAATGTAGGTGGTGTAACCTCGCTTGCCGCCGATAAGCAGGGTAGCGTTTACGTGGTTACGGGTAATGGCGTAGCTAAGTATAATGCCAAGTTGGAGTTGCTGTCGCGTCATACCACCACATTTGGACAAATAGAAAATGTTGACGCGTTGGACCCCTTCAAAGTATTGGTTTTTTGCAAGCAATTCTTACGCGTCTACTTGCTCGATAACAAGCTGTCTGTACTTGGTAATCCTATTTTTCTACCCGATGTAAACGTGCTTAAACCATCAGCGGTTTGCCGTTCGGCCGAAAATGGCATGTGGGTGGCAGATGGCTATCGCCAGCAGCTACTTTACCTTGACTTTACTCTCAACACCACGCGTGAGGCTGCATCTACATCAACCTATACCAACCATGGTGAGCAGCCGGCTACCTACATGGTTGAGCGTGGAGGAAAATTATTTGTTAACTTTTCGGGAAAAAATATTGCGGTATTCGATAAATTTGGCGCCCTGCTACACCTCTTTTCTGTTAATGCCGATAGGTGGTTCGACCTGCAGGGTGACACCCTTTACTACCTTAATAATAAAAAATTGCATGCGCAAAATGTAGTTGCTTGGAGTGAGCCACCACGTATAGTGGCAGAGGATGTAGAGCAGTGTGCTGTGGTTGATAACGCCATTTTTACCTATCAAAAAGGACTGATAGTTAAAGTTTTTGCAAAATAATTTATTTTGTTTAACTTAGCTACCGAGGGAAGTAGCCTTTCCTAACTTTTTATTCACAATACATTTATGTCAAGCACCACAGGTGCACTTTACTACCATGCACGTTGCAATAGCAGGGAACATTGGCAGCGGGAAAACTACGCTTGCAGGACTTTTGTCAAAACACTATGGGTGGCAGGCCCAGTATGAGGATACGGAGGATAATCCCTACTTGTACGATTTTTATCAGGATATGCAGCGCTGGTCGTTTCATCTGCAGATCTATTTTTTGAGTAAGCGATTTAAGCAGATTGTAGATATAAAAAAGAGCAAACAGAATATTGTACAAGACCGTACAATATTCGAGGATGCCTACATCTTTGCTGCTAACTTGCACGACATGCAGCTCATGTCCGACCACGATTACAAGTCGTACGAAGATTTGTTTGAGCTCATGAATTCGCTCATTGCTCCCCCTGATTTACTCATCTACCTGCGTGCATCAGTGCCAACGCTGGTAAGGCAAATTCAGCGTCGCGGACGTGAATACGAGGAGGGCATTCGCTTGGATTATTTGAAAAATTTGAACGATCGATACGAAGAATTTAATAAGTCTTATACGCACCAAAAGTTAATTATCAATGTTGATGAAATTAACTTTTCGGATAACCCAAAAGATTTGAGTGAGGTGATAAGTAGGATAGACGCTGTGATAAACGGTCTGTTTTAAAAAAAACGTGAGCCATTATGCTGTTGGTAGGTGAAAAGGAAACGGATGGATTTTTTATGATGTTCCCCTTCTTTTCGAGCGAAGAAAGGAAGCGGATAATCGAGAATACTAACTGTAGGGTATTCAAAAAAGGAGAGACCATATTTAATGAGGGTGAAACTCCAAGTGGTCTCGTGTGCCTGTCGCAGGGTAAGGTAAAAATATCGCGCAAAGGAGTGTCGGGCAAGGAGCAAATTGTACGTCTTATTAAACCGTGGAATTTGTTGGGTTTTCAGGCGTATTTGGCCGGAAATACCTACATTGCTTCCGCAAAAACGTTGGAGCAATCCACCATTTGCCTTGTTAAGCATGAGTGTGTAAACGAGCTGATAAGAACCAATGCAGCCTTCTCTGCCGCTTTGTTGCAGCAGGTGGCGCGCGCTTTTATATTTTCCGATACTCGTTTGCTTGCGCTGACACAAAAGCATATTCGTGCTCGTCTTGCCGACTCGCTTATTTTACTAGCCGATATGTACGGAATGTGCGAGGATGGACAAACAATAAATGCAGACTTGTCACGCGAGGACCTGGCAAAACTTTCGAATATGACAGCCTCTAATGCCACGCGCACGCTCACTAACTTTCAAAAGGAGGGTTTAATTAGATTAGGTGAACGTCGTTCAATTCAGCTACTCGATTCAACTATTATTAGACGTATTAGCGAGCACGGGTAGCACATTTTCTTTTAGTAATACTATGCCTTTTCACAGCGCGCCGCATGGCACTTGGACAATGGTTGCCGGTGGTCGACGCTTCAATTCATATGCCGGCTACTTTAAGCGCAACTTTGGGCAGCGCATGCAAAAGGTTACCATCAATGCCGGGTTTACCTGTCCTAATCGCGATGGGAGTATTGCACGAGGTGGTTGTACCTACTGTGATAACGGTGCTTTTAACCCTTCATACTGCCTACCGCAAAAAAGCGTAACGCAGCAAATTAATGAGGGTATAGAATTTCATGCATCGCACCGCTACAAGGATACACAGCGTTACCTTGCCTACTTTCAGGCTTACTCCAACACGTATGCCCCGCTTGATAAGCTTCGCAAATTGTATGATGAAGCATTGCAGCATCCTTTGGTAGATGGGCTTATTATTGGCACTCGCCCCGATTGTGTGGATAACGAGAAGTTGGACTACATTGCTGAAATTGCTCGTGAAAAATATGTATCCGTAGAGTATGGTGTAGAGTCCTGCTATGATAAAACACTGCTTCGTATTAACCGTGGGCACGATTTTGCTTGTGCCAAAAATGCGATTGAGGCCACTGCGCGACGCGGCATCAATGTGGGTGCACATATTATTTTTGGCCTGCCCGGCGAGGCTAAAGAGGATATGTTGCATGAGGCTGAAATTCTTTCTGCGCTTTCGTTGCATAGCATAAAATTTCATCAGCTGCAGATAGTAAAAAATACGCAGCTGGCGCGCGAATTTTTCGAAAAATCACAGGATTTTGTGCGATTTACGATTCCCGAATATATTGATTTCTTTATTGACTTCTTGGAGCATTTTAATCCCAATATTGTAATCGAACGCTTTGCCGGCGAGGTTCCGCCACGCTTCCTTGCTCATTCCGATTGGGGGTTAATACGCAATGAGCAGCTACTCAATATGCTTGATAAACGTTTGCTGGAGCGTGATACATGGCAAGGAAAATTTTACTAAATTCGCTATAGCCAAAGCGAGAAGAGGCGGGCTATACAATATAATTTGGTAACATTTAATCAGCGTGAAGAGACTGCTCCTTGTCCTGTTGATGGGCGTGTTTATTTCGACTGCGCAGCATCATGTTTTAGCACAAAAATGTTTTGATTTCGAAGATGGAAATCTTCCTCCCGAATTCTCTCTGTCGCAAAATTCCGCATGGAAAATAACCTCTCAAAGCATTGACGGCGGTTACTCTTTAGCCGATTCTGTTGCACCCTCTAATAAGGCTGTTTCTGAAAGTTTTTCATTTAGTTTACCTCATTCGGTGCAAGCTATAGCAGATACTTTTAGCATTTCACTAAAGTTTACCTATGGTACAGGTGA
Source organism: Bacteroidales bacterium (assembly GCA_031553765.1). Lineage (GTDB taxonomy): Bacteria > Bacteroidota > Bacteroidia > Bacteroidales > UBA932 > JAITMY01. The sequence continues at coordinate 49,826 of JAVBKY010000003.1, read as the reverse complement.
GACAGCGGTGGTTTCCACCAACCGTTTTGGTGTTTTTGTTGGAGCAAATATTGGAAATCCAGATTCTATTTCATTTGCCAACGAAAAGCTGCAGTCTTTTGTATTGACGTTTAACGGGACACGAGGTGATGACACGTTGCGATTATTTTACTTGCAAAATAAGAAACTTACGCCCGTTATTTCAACCCAAGCCCGTTGTAATGGGACAACATTAGCAGTGCGACTTATTCGCTCAGTGCAGGGGACGCTAACCTTGCTGGTAGGTACAGATGGTAGTTTTGACAATATGCAATCTTATATAGCAGGTAATTCTTCGTGCGATTTTGCAGGGAATGGCATTGGTGTTCATTTGGTTACAAGCACTGCTAAGAATAACAAGTGTCTTGTGCTGGATAATATTGAAGCCACCTTTGCTCCACGTCAGCGGTATGTGTTGCCCAGCGGTGCGGTGGTGATAAACGAGGTGCTGTTTAATCCCTATACGGGAGGAGTAGATTTTGTAGAGTTGTATAATTGCTCCAATGCAGTGGTCAACTTGAAGGGCTGCAGTATTGCTAATAGAAAAATAGAAACAGGAGTTATTGATAAATCCTACACCCTGCCTAATTATTCGCTTTTACCCAATAAATATGTAGCTGTAACCACTAAGCCCGATGTTGTACAGGCGCAGTATTTTTGCGAAAATACCGATGCTTTTATTGCACTTGCCACCATGCCCTCGTATCCCAATGAGGAGGGTTGCGTTACGCTGCTCAACACCGATGGTACGCTGTTGGAGGATTTTTACTACAGCGATAAAATGCACAACGATGTGCTGGTGGACACAAAAGGTGTTTCGCTGGAGCGCATAAACCCCAATCGTGCGGCAAGCGAAGGCGCCAACTGGACTTCAGCGGCACAGGAAGTGGGTTTTGCTACGCCTACTTACAAAAACTCACAGTACTCTACTCATGATTTTAAAGGTAGTGATGTTGTTAGCATTTCTCCGGAGGTGTTTTCACCAGATGGAGATGGCGTGGACGATATGCTGTTTATTGGTTACCGTATGCCTGCGGAGGGCTACATTGCTAACATTACTATTTTTACGTCGGCAGGTAAAGTTGCCAAAATACTATGCCGCAATACTACGCTGGCCGTGGAGGGACAGCTGTCGTGGGATGGTGTATGCGATAATGGCAAGCGTGCCGACGTAGGTATTTATCTTGTATTGGTGGAGGCGTTTTCACTTAGTGGAAAGGTAAACAGGTATAAAAAAACGTGCGTTGTTGGCGCACGTTTTTAATATACCTCATGGTCGGTTAGATTCCTTACTACGCAATCTTGCTCCCATTTTTCACCTCCACAGCGGGTTGCATGAGTCGTAAGGTGCCATCGTAATCCTCAGCGTACAGTATCATGCCATGTGATTCTACACCCATTATGGGGCGTGGTGCAAGATTGATAAGCATGCACACTTGTTTACCCACAAGGTCCTCTGGAGTGAAATATTCGGCTACGCCGCTTAGTATGGTGCGCTTGTCAATGCCTGTATCTACTAGCATTTTTATCAACTTTTTACTCTTGGCAACCTTCTCCGCCTCCAAAATTTTCACCACACGAATATCCATTTTCTGGAAATCATCAAAGGCGCACAGCTCTTTCTGAGGTTCGGCTTGATGTGCTTGAGCAGCGTTGGCTTCTTTGGCTTTTTCCAACTTTTGCAGCTGTGCCTCAATGGCATCGTCTTCTATTTTGTCGAATAGCAAAACTGCTTCACCCAGCTGGTGTCCAATGGGTAGAAGTGTTGCGCAACCCAGTGAATCCCACTGCAACATGGTGCTATCGGCATTCAGTATTTTACGCAATTTCTCGGCCGTAAATGGTAAAAATGGCTCCATAACAATGGCAAGGTTTGCCGATATCTGCAGCGCAATATTCAGTATGGTTTTTACGCGCTCCTCGTCGGTTTTAATTACCTTCCACGGTTCGGTGTCGGCAAGGTATTTGTTGCCTAAGCGTGCTAAACTCATGGCCTCTTTTAGAGCCTCACGGAAGCGGTATGTTTCAAGGCTTCCCTCCACCTTTGATTTTACCTCCTTCATCTCGGCCAGTGTGGTGTGATCAAAGTCAGTTAGCGTGCCGGGCTGCGGAACTTTTCCCTCAAAATATTTTTGCGTAAGTACCATAGCACGGTTTACAAAATTACCGAAAATGGCGACCAACTCGCTGTTGTTGCGCTCTTGAAAGTCCTTCCAGGTAAAGTTGTTATCCTTGGTTTCGGGAGCGTTAGCACAAAGTACGTAGCGCAGCACATCCTGCTTGCCGGGGAACTCCTGAAGGTACTCGTGCAGCCACACCGCCCAGTTGCGCGAGGTGGAAATTTTATCGTTTTCGAGGTTCAAAAATTCGTTGGCAGGAACGTTTTCGGGAAGTATAAATTCTCCATGTGCTTTGAGCATGCTGGGGAATACAATACAGTGGAAAACAATATTATCCTTGCCAATGAAGTGCACCATTTTGGTGTCCTCACTCTTCCAGTACTTTTCCCAATCGTTGGGTAGCAGCTCAATGGTGTTTGAAATGTAACCAATAGGCGCGTCAAACCATACGTATAGCACTTTTCCCTCAGCACCTTCCACGGGAACTTTTACGCCCCAGTCGAGGTCACGGCTTACGGCGCGTGGTTGCAATCCGCCATCCAACCACGATTTACATTGACCGTATACGTTGCTTTTCCACTCCTGATGCCCTTCCAAAATCCACTGCTTAAGCCACGGTTCGTACTGCTCCAAAGGTAAGTACCAGTGCGATGTTTCGCGCATTATAGGCTTATTGCCGCTGATGGTTGAACGGGGATTGATAAGTTCCGTGGGACTTAGCGTGCTGCCACATTTTTCGCATTGGTCACCGTAGGCATTTTCGTTACCACACTTGGGGCAAGTGCCTGTAATGTAACGGTCGGCAAGGAATTGCTTAGCCTCCTCGTCGTAGTATTGTTCGCTCGTTTTCTCAATAAATTTACCCTCATTGTACAATTTTTTGAAAAAATCGGACGCTGTTTTGTGGTGAGTGGGTGACGATGTACGCGAATAAATATCGAATGAAATGCCGAACTCTGCAAAAGATTTCTTTATGATTTCATGGTATTTATCCACTATTTGCTGAGGCGTGCAGTTTTGCTTGCGTGCGGCAATGGTAATGGGGACTCCGTGCTCGTCCGAGCCGCCTACGTGAATTACATCGCGACCGCGCAAACGCATGTAGCGCGTGTAAATATCGGCAGGAACGTACACGCCCGCTAAGTGGCCAATGTGTACCGGCCCGTTGGCGTAGGGTAGGGCGGAGGTAACAAGATAGCGTTTGGGAGTCTTATTCATTTAGTGTAAATATTTTATAATCAGATTGATGAAATTCGTTTAAGCCCCATTATGTGGGGCGATTTTAACCAACAAAGATACAAAAATGTTTGTACCTTTGTTGAGGTTATTTTTCTCTAAATAAAACATTTCCTATGGCGGCACATCATTTTGTTTTACCTCCCTATCTTAAAGCAGGCGACACCATTGCTATTTGCGCTCCGGCGCGTAAGGTGAGCGAAGAGGAGATGCGCCCGGCGGTAGCCACCTTTGAGTCGTGGGGATTGCGGGTGCGCATGAGTTACAACTTGTTTGATGAGTACCACCAATTTTCGGGTTCCGACAAACAGCGCGCGGCTGATTTGCAAACGCTGATAAATGACCCTGAGGTGAAGGCAATTATTTCGGCAAGGGGTGGCTACGGATGCGCACGATTGTTGCCATTGCTGGACTTGTCGCCATTGAAAAATAATCCAAAATGGTTGGTTGGTTACAGCGATTTTACGGTGCTGCATCTTGCGCTGCATCGCTTAGGAGTACAAAGTTTTCACGCTACCATGCCCATTAGTTTTGCCGATAAGCAGGGTGTGCATAGCCTGCGTGCTGCACTTTTTGGCGAAACCCTAAACCAGCAATTTCCTGCGCACGAGTTGAATATAAAAGGCATTGCGCAGGGTCGCTTAGTGGGTGGAAATCTTTCCATAATATATAGCCTGCAGGGTACGCCTGCTGCACTTTTGCCTGATAACGCCATTCTTTTTATTGAGGACTTGGACGAGTACCTTTACCACGTTGACCGTATGATGATGAATTTGGAGTTGAGTGGTCAGTTGGGCAGAATTAAAGGTTTACTGGTAGGCGGCATGAGCGATATGAAGGATAACACTATACCTTACGGTAAAAATGCTGTTGAGATAATTCACGAACACGTGAGCAAATTTCACATCCCTGTGGCATTTGGATTTCCTGCGGGGCATCAGCAGCCGAATTTTGCAATGCGATTTGGTGCGGAGGTAGAGTTGAGGGTAGAGGAGGAAAGTGTTGAGCTAGTGTACTTGTAGTTGTCTCCTCGAGCGTCATTGCGAGCAAGGCGAAGCAATCTTTTTGCGTGGCAAGGTTCATTCTAACCAGAGATTGCTTCGCCTTGCTCGCAATGACGATAGGGATGCTTGCCAAGTTAACCCTAACCGGGTCTCAAAACCCTGTTAGGGTTAGGGGTAAAACTTTACTTGTAGGTATTGTACGAAATAACTTCCTCGGTTTCTTTTCTTACTTTCGGGCGAATTTCGTCCTTGGCAGGGTAGCCCAGTGTAATGATGAGGTCTATGCGTTTTCCGCGAGGAACGTTGAGCAGCTCGCGCACTTTTTTCTCGTTGAACCAACCCAAAATACAAGTTCCCAAACCTAAATCGGTAGCTTGTAGGCACAGGTGTGCCACGGCCATGCCAACGTCGTACATGGCGTAATCTTTTTCCTTGATAATACTTCCTATACCTGCGGTGAAATTCTTTGATTCACGTACTACCACAACGTGCACGGGAGCCTGCTTGGTAAAGTGGTTCATGCCCAATGCGCGGCTTGAAGTGGCATCGGCTACGGCATTTTTCAGTGCCGAGTCGGTTACCACAATAAAGTGCCACGGCTGTGAGTTGCACGCCGAGGGAGCCAGTCGCGCGGCTTCGAGGCAAGCCTCAATCTTCTCCTTTTCCACCAGTTGAGGGGTATAGCCGCGCACGCTTTGGCGACGATGAATGAGCTTGTCGAAGTCCATATTGGGTAAATTTTATAATTTTGCGAATCTAAAATCTGGAATTTGGAACCAATTCTTTCATCCGCCTACTTTGCACCTATGCAATACTTTTGCAAGTTGGCTTGTGCCGAACAAACGTTTGTTGAGGCGCATGAGCACTACCTGAAGCAAACTTACCGCACGCGTTGCAACATACTTACCGGTCACGGAACGCTTGCGCTAAGCGTGCCTGTAGAAAAAGTACATGGCGAAAAAATGCTCATTCGCGATGTGCGCGTGGACTACTCCATGCCATGGCAGCGAGTACATAGCCGTGCTTTAGTTACGGCATATAATTCCTCGCCCTTTTTCATGTACTATGCTGACGAAATTCTTCCCTTGTTTGAACAGCGAGAAACATTTTTATTCGATCTGAACCTCAAAATAACACGACTGTTGTGCGATATATTGGGCATTCGTACTAAAATTTTAACCACCGAAAGGTACGAATTTTTTGAAAATAACCCGCGCGATTTTCGATTGAGCATTAGCCCTAAATCCGGACAACAAAAAGCGGATAAAGAGTTTTATCCGCAGGAGTATTTTCAGGTATTTGCCCACAAGTTTGGCTTTACGCCCAACCTCAGCATACTTGATTTGCTATTTAACGAGGGGCCAGAGGCGCTGAGTATACTTAAAATCTCCAACCAAGGCTGAGGAAAAAGTTACTTTGGTGTATAGTGTGAAACTCCTCGTCGGATATTATATCATCTCCGCTTTTTCCAGGTGCCTTCTCACAGTAGTACATATACTGCTTGTCTTCTTGAGTAGAGAGGCTATACGTGAAGTTAATGCCAAAACTTGATGACTGCCATCCTATACCTCCGGAAAATATGTTTATAGTGCCATTCTTGTCTGCGGTGGATGTGTAAGGGTTATCATATCGGGCATATCCAAGTCGGAATGATGTATTTTGATAGCCCAATTCTCCGCCAAAGCGCAAATTATTCACCGCTTTATACATAGATGCAATGTTGGCATTGCTGGTATTAAAGTGAGGATCACTCGGGTCATTTGCAGGATAACCGCTGGTTTCTCTCATTTTGATATTTGAATAGTCAACATACTCATAATCGGCGCTGATTATTCCTCGCCAACCTTTTGGTGTAGATGGGCTAAATACGTATGCTAACCCACCCATTGCCTTAAAAGGGGTTTCAATTTTATATGAAAACTCATTAGGGGTAAGCCAGGAGTGTGTGTAACCATCGGTAAACAGAGCGTAAATATCTGCAGCATATTCGTTGCTCATGCTCAAAAAAGTGCGAGTGTGAACGGCACCCCCTATTCGAAGCCCATTAAGAAAATCTGCGTTGGCAAACGGCCATGCTATAGCGCCAAATTTAAAGTTATATCCGGTTCCGGTTTGCCGATACTCTTTAGTGTAGTCAAAGTTGCGGAAGGGGGTTGTGTTACTCCTACTCGCATATTCTGATGATACGTTAGTTTCATTATACCTCACGGCGGTAATAGCAACCCCTAGGCCAAGGTAAAGTACATTGCTAATGTTGGCCCCAAGAGTAAAATCATAAGAGGCTAAGTATCCTTCTATTTCGGCATATTGTTGACCTTGAGTTTTATCGCCATTGGCAAGAAAAGGGTAGTATTCGAAGCTGGCGGAATCAAATCCAATCAAATCTGCGTCGTAGGCTAACCCTGCTTCACTGTTATTTAGGTAGTCGGGATAGTTACCATCGTTTGTGCCAAGCTGTGCAAAATAGTCCATGTAGGTATTTCGGTCCTGATAGTTGCCAAGTGCAAGATAGCGCTGATTGAACTTGTCGGTTTTATTGTAGGCAAAGCCAAAGTTGAAATTCACAAGTCCTTTTTCGTTATCAGTGCTGTAGGCGCCAATGAGAGCAACGTTGGATAAGCCGAAGCTGTAACGGTCATCCTTTGCCGTATTACCCATGTAATCTACGCTTGTATTGGCGTAAAGAAGATCGCCCGTCAGCGTAAACTCGCTTGAGCGGTATACACCTATGCCTGCAGGGTTGAATGCTAGGGTGCTGGCATCTCCACCAAGTGCGGTAAACGCACCACCCATGGCTGCAAATCGTGCCGTTCCCAAGTGTGTGGTTCGTGAGAAGCGCAAAGCTTCTACTTGGCTTTGCGCAATGCTCGCATATGAAACTCCCAGTAAAACCGTGGCTAAAAAAAACTTTTTCATTCTTAATATTCTTTCGAAAAAATTATACCTGCTCAAAATGTTTGCTATCTGCCACGCGTTGATCGGTAATTCCCCCCCGATGATCCACTTGATGGAGCGCTCCCTCTAGAGCCACCGCTATTGCCGCCTCCAAATGATGGTTGGCTGCTGCTGGTACTTCGTTGTGTTGACTGATAACTTGAAGAATTATTGCTGCTGCCTGAGTTGTTGTAGTTGTAATTTGTTTCTTGCCCCTGAGTACTTCGGTAGTTGACCGAGTTTGAACTCCGTTGTTGTTGCGGCGACGATTGACCTACTCCTTCTGTACTCCTACTGCGATTGGTGCTGCGTGTAACACTATAATTGCTACCACGAGGCAGTGCCATGGTACTTCCAGAACTGGGTCTACTACTTGCCCGGTTACCAGGTGTGTATCCGGTGCCACTATTTGTGCCGGACATGTTACCCGTTTGCTGCCTATGGGTTACATTGGTCGGACTTGGCGTTGGATAGTAGCATCCGTAGCAGTATGGATTGTAGGGATAATATGGACTATACGGACTATATGGGTAACCCCATCCTCCATACGGATAGCCCCAGGCACTGTAGTACGGGTAGCTCCAACCTACGCTCCACCCCCAGCCGCCCCAGCTGTTCCATCCCATGTTGATTCCCCAACCGGGGTAACCACCCCATCCTCCCCACGTGTCATACACGTATGGGTCACGCGTGTATACTACGTAGGTCGGGTCTTCATAGCGTAAACGGTCGGCGTAACTTTCGCGCTCCTCCTCGTCCTCCTGATAAGTCTCGTACTGCTGTGACAGGTCATATATGCCACGGTAGCCACGGTTGTCGGTGGTGTCCATATTGCTCCATGTTTCCGTGTAGTCTGTGGCAGGCACCACCTTTCGCTGTGCTGCCCAAAGGCTGTCATAGTACGCCTTTAACTTTGCATTTTGCTTGTCTATTTCCTTTTGCCTCTTAGGACTAAAGTACAAGTCATCGTCCTGCGCCATGGCGCTAAAAGTGGCGCCACAGCACAGCAGCACTGCCAAAATCCAAGAGTTGATTCGCAATGCTTTTATTTTTAAATATTTACAAAAGGTATTCATGAGTCTTTCGCAAAATTATTATCTTTGTATCTTATTGCACCCGTAAGCCGTGGCATTGGGCACAAATACTTACGTAAATATACTCATATTTTGAGCAAAAAGCAAGAATTTATCTTATTTAAAATAAAAAATGGCAAAAGAGGTTACAAGCAGAGCGGATAATTACTCGCAGTGGTACAATGATTTGGTGGTTAAAGCTGGTCTAGCTGAAAATTCAGCAGTACGCGGTTGTATGGTGATTAAGCCTTACGGCTACGCTATTTGGGAAAAAATTCAAGCGCAGCTGGATAAAATGTTTAAGGAAACGGGGCACGTTAACGCCTACTTCCCACTATTTATACCAAAGTCATTTTTGAGTAAGGAGGCCGAGCACGTAGAGGGTTTTGCCAAGGAGTGCGCCGTGGTTACGCACCACCGCCTGATGAACGACCCCAACGGCAAGGGCGTGGTGGTTGACCCTGATGCTAAGCTGGAAGAGGAGTTGATTGTGCGTCCTACCTCTGAAACCATTATTTGGAATACGTACAAGGGTTGGATACAGTCGTACCGTGACCTGCCTATTCTCGTAAATCAGTGGGCTAACGTGGTGCGTTGGGAAATGCGCACGCGCCTATTTCTTCGTACGGCAGAGTTTCTGTGGCAGGAAGGTCACACGGCTCACGCCACGCGCGAGGAGGCTGTGGAGGAAACCGAAAAGATGATTAACGTGTACGCTACCTTTGCTGAGAAGTTCTTAGCAGTACCCGTTTTGATTGGTAAAAAAACCGCAAGCGAGCGCTTTGCCGGAGCCGAAGATACCTACTGCATTGAAGCCATGATGCAGGATGGAAAGGCGCTGCAGGCAGGTACATCGCACTTCCTTGGTCAGAATTTCGCCAAGGCGTTTGAGGTAACCTACCTCAGCAAAGAGGGTAAGGAGGAGTTTGTATGGGCTACCTCATGGGGCGTTTCTACGCGCCTGATGGGGGCTCTCATTATGGCGCATAGCGATGATAACGGGTTGGTGCTGCCTCCTGTGCTGGCGCCTATTCAGGTGGTAATTGTGCCCATATACAAGGGTGCTGAGGAGTTAGTAAAAATCTCTGAAAAAGCGAATGAGATTAAAAAGCAGCTGGAGGCACGCGGTATTAGCGTAAAGTACGACGATAGCGACAATGTGCGCTCGGGCTTTAAGTTTGCCGAGTACGAGCTGAAGGGTGTTCCTGTACGCTTGGCTATTGGCCCGCGCGACATGCAGAATGGCACAGTGGAAGTTGCCCGTCGCGATATGCTCACCAAGGAAATGAAGCCGCAGGAGGGTGTAGCAGATTACATAGAAAATTTGCTGAAGGAAATTCAGGAAAATATTTTCGCCAAAGCACACCAATTCCGTGCTGATAATACCTTTGAGGTGGATACCTACGAGCAGTTTAAGGAGCAAATTGAGAAGGGCGGATTTATACTTGCTCACTGGGATGGCACGCCTGAAACCGAGGAGAAGATTAAGGACGAAACCAAGGCTACCATTCGTTGCATACCACTTGATGGAAAGCAGGAAGCGGGTAAGTGCATGGTTACCGGAAAACCTTCGGCGCAAAGGGTGGTATTCGCACGATCTTATTAACCACGTCATTGCGAGGACGAGGAACGAGGACGCGGCAATCTCAAGATAGGGATTGCTTCGTCGTACCTCCTCGCAATGACGCTTCGATTGAAAAGTTTGAATTATAAAATAATCATATCAGCTACTGCTTGTAGCCTGTTTTTACTTGGTTGTGCATCCGTGCGACAAAGCGAATCGCAAAGTTGGGGCAATGCAAAAAAGGAGTGGAAGAGGGGCGATGGTGATAAGGTACATGTAAATGATGCTCCCGCGCGCGAAAGTCGTACGGCTTCTACCCGTAGCGGGAGACAGCAACAGGCTCCGCCAAAGCAGCGTGATAGCAGTACCTCGTCGCAGCAAGATAAGGGTGTAGCTACTGCGGAAAATACAAAGCCTGCAACGCCCTCTGTAGCAAAGTATAGCACGCCACCTCCCTTAATCGTGGTGGGGGAGACTGTGGTGGTTTCGCAGTATTCCAAGGAGTTATTTCTTGGCCTTATTTCAGAGGAAATGTGGGAGGAGTTATTCCCCAATCGCTTGGGGCGTGGTACAAATGCCGCTAAGAGCGATTTTTATTCATTTGCGGCATTTAAGGAGGCCACCAAACACTTTCCTCGCTTTTTGCATGAGGGTGATGATGAAACACGTCGTCGTGAGTTGGCGGCTTTTTTAGCGCACCTTACGCAGGAAACGGGCGGTTTTCGCTATCTGGAGCAGATAACCATTAAGCACAGCTATTCGGTTGTCCACAAAGAGTATCCTCCGGTGGAAGGTAAAGACTACCACGGTCGCGGCCCTATACAGCTTAGCTACAACTATAACTACGGACAGTTTAGCAAGGCCTACTATGAGGATAAAAATGTACTGCTGAAAAATCCGGAGTGGCTTGCAACAGATAGCGTTGTTGCGTTTGGTTCGGCCATTTGGTTTTGGATGACTATGCAGCCGCCTAAGCCTGCTTGCCACGATGTAATAGTGGGCAACTGGGAACCTACGGGAACGGATGCTTCTTACGCTAATCGTAAGCCGGGATTTGGGCTTACGCTCAACATTATTAACGCGTCGCAGTGCGGTAAGGAATCAGAACATGCTGATAAGCGCTACGATATTTACGATCGCATGTGCAAGTTTTTTGGAACCACTAAGGGCAACAATTGCGATTGCATCGATCAGCTGCCTTACGGCAAGAAGAGTTGGTAAATTATAAAAACAAGTAATATGGGAAACTGTAATGACAGCACGACTTTACGTGCATCCATTTTTAAAAGTTTACAAGAAAAAGCACAGGTAAAACAAAAAATCTACGACACCACTTTTGAAACATTTCAAATGCTGAAGGAGGTGCTGCACGAGTTGGCTAATGAGGTGAATGAGGAGTTGACGGGTGTGGATAAGCGCATAAAGTTAGAGTATCGCGACCGCGGTCAGTACGAGGCAGAGATTCGCGTAGCGGGCGATATTTTGGTGTTCAGCATGCACACCAACGTGTTTCAGTTTGACCGTAGCCACATGATTTGGAAAACATCATACGTGCAGAAAAATGAGATGAGCTCGTACTGCGGTATGATTAACATTTATAACTTCCTTACCGATTCGTTTCGCTACAATCGCTTGGACGACTTAGGTTACCTTGTAGGTCGTATTTTTATTAATAAGGATAAGCACTACTTTGTGGAGGGAAAGCGCCAAATGCAGTTCACCTGCCACAACTTTGGCAGCGAGCCTATTACCGAGGATGGTGTTAAGCTCATTGCCGAAACCGCCATTCAGTACGCGCTTGACTTTGACCTGCTGGTACCACCTTACGATGTGGCAAAAATTGTGAGCGTGGGTCAAATTAACAACAAGATTGAGGATGCCAAAATTCAAACGGGTAAGCGCTTGGGTTTTCAGTTTAACTCCGACGATGTGATTAATAAGGCCGATAAGTCGGTATAGTTTTTTCGATAAATATCTCTTAAAATGAAATCAAAATTACTTTTTGCAGCCTTGGCGCTAACGCTGGTGTCATGCGGCGGACGTAGCGTAAAGCAACAATCTTCAGCAGAAATGGATACTCCTATAAATAAAAAAGTGAAGGAATACGTTGAGGTGGAGTTAAAGGCCGACTTGAGCAAGCTGCAACCCTCCGATAGGCGTATGCTGCCTTTTCTTTTTGAGGCGGCACGTATAATGGACAACCTGTTTTGGTACGAAGCTTTTGGCGATAAGGCCAAGATGGACGCCGTTGGGGACGAGTATACGCGCGAGTATGCTTACATTAACTATGGTCCGTGGGATAGACTCAACGGCAACAAGCCTTTTGTCACGGGTTATGGTGCAAAGCCTAAGGGTGCTAATTTCTATCCTGCCGATATGACTAAGGAGGAATTTGCGGCGCTGAAGGATGATCGCAAAAATAGCCCCTACACCATGATTCGTCGCGATTCGTTGGGTAAGCTTCAGGTGATTCCCTACCGCGATTTTTTTAAAAACGATATAGAGTTAGTCGCGAGCAATATTCGCTTAGCTGCGCTACAGGCAAAAGACAAGGGCTTGAAAAAGTACCTAAACCTGCGTGCCGAAGCATTGCTCACCGATGATTACCTATCCAGCGATTTGGCATGGATGGATATGCGTACCAACCCTATTGACTTTGTAGTTGGCCCCATTGAATCATACGAAGATGCCTTGTATGGCTACAAGGCCGCGCACGAGGCTTTCATTTTGATTAAAGACATGGAATGGAGCAAAAAGTTGGAGCACCTCAACGCGCTGATGCCGCAGCTACAAAAGGCTCTTCCATGCGAAGATAAATACAAGAAGGAAACTCCCGGTAAGGATTCTGATTTGGGCGTGTACGAGGCTATTTACTATGCAGGCGATTGCAATTCGGGTAGCAAAACCATTGCCATTAATCTGCCCAATGATGAGCGCGTACATGTGCAAAAAGGTACGCGTAAGTTGCAGCTGCGCAACTCTATGCAGGCTAAGTTTGATAACATTATGATGCCCATAGCAGAGTTGCTTATTGAAAAAGAGCAGCTGCCGCATGTGAAGTTCGACGCGTTTTTTGATAACGTAATGTACCATGAGGTATCGCATGGTTTGGGTATTAAGCAAACCATAAACAGCAAAGGAACAGTGCGCAATGCGCTCAAGGAAACCTATAGCGGCATTGAGGAGGCTAAGGCTGATATAGGTGGCCTATTCCTTATACAACAGCTTGCCAAGATGGGTGAAATGCAGGGCAAAAGCATGATGGATAACTACGTGACTTTTGTTGCGGGTATTTTCCGTTCGGTACGCTTTGGTGCTGCCAGCGCTCACGGTAAGGCAAATATGTTAGCGTTTAACTACTTGCAAGAAAAAGGTGCTTTTGAGAAAACGCCTAAGGGTAAGTACAAAGTTGATGAGCAAAAGATGAAGGCGGCTATTGATGCCCTGCTTTCCGATATCCTCACTGTGCAAGGCAATGGCGATTACGATGGTGCTGTAAAGTGGATTGCAGAAAAAAGTGTGATTGGCGAAGCGCTTGCAGCCGATCTTGCCAAGATTGCTAAAGAAGGTATTCCACGCGATATACGCTTTAAGCAAGGCCCGGAAGTGCTTGGTTTGAAGTAGACCGCCTGCGGTAGACAATAAGAAAAGGTCTCAATCATGTGATTGAGACCTTTTCTTATTGTAAGGGGCCGTAACTTATTTTCCTCGCTATCGGCGGCCATGCGTGATAGCTCACGCAGCCGAGCAAAGGCTTGAACTATTGCAATGGTAGTAGCGGTTGCCATGTCGCCTTTTAGAATAGTGGCAAGCATGTATAAACCTTGCTCGGTGAAGGCTTTTGGTAGTACTCTCGTTTTTTCTGTTTTTGCGGTCAAAATTTTTGACCGCACGTCATAAAACTCACTGGATTTCAGCTCTATAATGAATCCTCTTGGAAACTTGGCAGGATTATTTCTAACCGCTTGATTTATTTCTTTTGTTCCTACACCATAAAGCGAAGCAGCGTCGCTATCCAAAATAACATTTTGTTTTCTGATGGTGATTATCTTGTCCTGTACGTCATTGAGATTTATTGCTCCGTTGTGTGCCTTTTGAATGTCTTTGCTCATGTTCAAATAAAATCGTTATTGCGCGACAAGTATAGCGATTTGACATAAAAACGGGTCACAATTTTTTGTAAATTTGCAGTATGATCAACGAAGAAAATAAATCTGCAGCACAACAACTTTACGCTCAAGGTGTAGAAAAACGCCAGCGTGGTGAGTTAGGTGCTGCGCGAAATGATTTTAAAAAAGCGTTGGATTTATTTCCCGAATTTTGCGAAGCAAAAGTAGCGTTGGATATGGTGGACGCCATACTGCGCTACGGCAATCCGGGGCAGCATAACGTATAGCCGCTACTCGGCTACAACCTCAGCCTCCATTGGTTGTTTTATCACCGCCTTATTTTTCCACTTCCCTGTAAAGTAGTAAATGGTGGAAAGCGTGAGCCCCGAAATCCACGCAGCAGGAATAGACCAAAATACGCCTACGTAGCCCAACCTATCGGGGCGAGAAAGGAAGTAGGCTGCAGGAACGCGAATGCCCCACAAGCCCACAAATGAGAAAATCATGGGCGCTAAAGATGCGCCTGCGCCACGATGCAGTCCGCTCATTACAAACATGCTTGAGAATAGCAGGTAGAATGAGCATACAATGGTGAGGTATTGCGAACCAACATGAATCACCTCCTGGTTGAGCGCATCGGTAAATAGCCCTATAAGCGGATAGCGTAGCAGCAGCGCAATAACGCTCACTAACACGCTTATTCCACCCGACATTAGTAGCGTAGAAACCAATCCTTTTTTTATGCGGTGAAATTTTCCTGCACCTATATTTTGTGCAACAAAGGTGGACAGTGCTGCGGAGAAGTTCATAGCAGGAAGCGCCGCGAATGAGTCAATGCGCATAGCTGCACCGTAGCCTGCCGACACGTCTACGCCAAAGGTGTTGATAATGCCAAATAGTGCTGTCATGCCCACCGCCACAAAGGTTTGCTGTATGCCCGATGGAAGTCCTATGCGGACACACTGCTTAAAAATACCCCAATCAAAGTTGGTATTAAAAATGTTGAACCTAATTAGCGTAACCCTTTTGTTGACGTAAATGATGATGAACAGCCACGATACAAGTTGTGCTATAACCGTTGCCAGCGCTGCGCCTCCCGCACCCATGTTGAACCCAACTACAAATAGAAAGTCGAGCGCAATGTTGATAATGGTGGAAATAATGAGTGCGTAAAGCGGTGTTTTGGAATCGCCCAAACCGCGCAAAATAGAGGAGGTGGCATGGAAGCCGAATACAGTAAATAGTCCGGCGAAGTAAACTACAAAGAAAGACCTGCCGTGTACAAGAGCCTCTGGCGGCAGCTGTACCCAGCTGAGTATTTGGTCGCAAAAAATAATTCCTACAATGCCGATAATGACGCTTGCTATCAGCAAAAACAGCGTAATAGTATCGGAGGTGATTTGTACCTTGCGGGAATCCTTTGCCCCAAAATACTGCGCAATTACTACGCTTCCCCCAATGCCAATGCCAATGATAAGCGCAATAACTGCCATGATTATTTGCGATGCGGCCAGCACCCCTGATAGCGCCTCCTTACCCACATATTTACCCACAATAATAGCGTCAACAATGTTGTACATTTGTTGAAACACATTGCCAATAAGCATGGGCCATGCAAATTGGAAAATGCGGGTGGTTACGTTGCCGGAGGTGAGCTTCGCCATTACCATTGATAATTAAAAATGAATAATGGACAATGAAAGATGAGAGTCATCCTTCATTGTCCATTGTCAACTATCCATTGTCAATTATAAAGAGCCAATCATCTTCGTAGGGTCAACCCACTCGTCGAATTGTTCCGAAGTGAGGTAGCCCAAAGCAAGTGCCGATTGCTTCAGCGTAGTGCCTTCCTTGTGTGCCTTCTTGGCAATTTGTGCAGCCTTTTCGTAGCCAATGTGCGTATTGAGCGCGGTAACAAGCATCAGTGAGTTGCTTACCAGCTCGTTTATGCGGCCCATGTTGGGCTCGATACCCACAGCACAGTGGTCGTTGAACGACACGCAAGCATCACCCAGCAGCTTTGCTGATTGCAGGAATGCATTTGCCATAACGGGCTTGAACACGTTCAACTCGTAGTGACCTGTGCTTCCGCCTACGCTAATGGTAACATCGTTACCCATAACCTGCGCGCAAACCATAGTCATAGCCTCACACTGCGTGGGGTTAACCTTGCCGGGCATGATTGATGAACCGGGTTCGTTTTCGGGAATCAGTATCTCGCCAATACCTGAACGAGGACCAGAGGCCATCATGCGGATATCGTTGGCAATCTTCATAAGCGAAACGGCCAGCTGCTTCAGTGCACCGTGCGCCTCTACAATACCGTCATGCGCTGCCAAAGCCTCAAACTTGTTGGGAGCAGTCTTAATAGGTAGGTTGGTAAACTTAGCAATGTACTCAGCAACCTTTACATCGTAACCCTTAGGCGTATTCAAGCCTGTACCAACAGCAGTGCCACCCAGTGCAACCTCACCAAGGTGAGCCAGCGTGTTCTTCATGGCGCGAATAGCGTGGTTGAGTTGCGCTACGTAGCCCGAAATTTCTTGACCAAGCGTAAGTGGCGTAGCGTCCATCAGGTGCGTACGACCAATCTTTACGATGTTCATGAATTCCTCGCTCTTCTTTTGCAGCGTGTCGCGCAATTTCTCTACACCCGGAATGGTAGTTTCAACCACCATTTTGTACGCAGCTACGTGCATGGCAGTGGGGTAGGTGTCGTTGCTTGATTGTGATTTGTTCACATCATCGTTGGGGTGAATAAAGGTCTTGCCTTCGCCCAACTTATTGCCTTGCAGTACATGCGAACGGTTGGCAACCACCTCGTTCACGTTCATGTTGCTTTGGGTACCCGAACCGGTTTGCCAAATTACAAGGGGAAATTGATCGTCCAACTTCTTTGTCAGAATTTCGTCACACACTTGGGCAATTAGGTCGCGCTTTTCAGCAGCAAGTACGCCGAGGTCGCAGTTGGCATAAGCCGCAGCCTTCTTTAGGTAGCCAAATGCCTCAATAATTTCCTTCGGCATTGAGGCCTCGGGGCCAATTTTAAAGTTATTGCGCGAGCGCTCGGTTTGCGCGCCCCAGTACTTGTCGGCAGGTACCTTTACCTCGCCCATGGTGTCTTTTTCAATACGAAATTCCATAACGTTTTCGATTTATTATTTATGAATAATGATTTTCTTTTTAGGAACACAAAGGTAGCAAAAAAAGCAATGCGTTGGGCGCAACCCGTGTGTGGCTTGATTTTCCCTTAGAAAATTTGTATATTTGTAAAAATTAAGCAAGTCATGGCTACTCTTCAAGTTCAATATGATGCCCGTAATGCTACTGTCCGTCGTTTAGTTCAATCGCTGATTGAAAGCGGGATTTTTAAGCCTATGCACAACAATGCATCTCCTAAAAAAAGAAAAAAGCGTAAAACGGGTATTGAGGAGGCCGATGAGGATATTCGTGCCGGTAGAGTTTATACAGCGAAGAGTGTAGCGGACATGTTTGAACAGTTGGAAAGGTAATGAAATATACAGTTTCTTATACCAACCGTTTTCAAAAAGATTATAAGCTGTGTAAGAAGCGTGGGTTAGATATTGAGATCTTAAAGAAAGCCATTTCCATATTAGCAGCAACCGGAACACTCCCTTCCAAATACAAACCGCACTCTTTAAAGGGGAAATACATAGGTAAGATGGAGTGCCACCTACAACCGGATTGGCTTTTAGTTTGGGAGCAAAATGACCACGAGTTGATTTTACTCTTCACAAATACAGGTACTCACTCAGATTTATTCTAAAGTAAAGGGCAAGATTTTATCTTGCCCTTTACTTTGGACTTAAATTATCGGAGTAAAACCACCCCCCGTTCTCTTCTTCATCAACCGCATTTTTCTTTTCAACTTTTCTGATATAAAAACGCCATACATGAAGTAGGCAACCATGAGTACAGATAGCATTGCGGTGAGAGTGCTGCCTTGCAGCGCTGCGTCAATCTTCTGTGAATCAATAGGTAGATTATTGTGGGCAACGTAAAAGTAGGCGCACACGGCAATAGCGTTGTTGGTGAAATGTGCTGCAATGGGAAGCCACAGGCTGCCACTCCAGTAAAACAGGTAGCCCAGAATTGCTCCTTGTAGAAAGCGAGGAATAAACCCTTCAAATTGCAGGTGAAACGCGCTGAAAAAAAGCGCTGCGGTAAAAATGGCAAGATGCGGATCTTTTACCCAATCGCGAAGAACGCGCTGTACGTAACCACGAAAAAACACCTCTTCGCATACAGCTGGTAGAAATGCCATTACAAGCAGGTTAAGCAAAAAACTTTTTACATCGCCTACCATGAGTAACTTCTCAGTTAGCTGCGCAGTGGCCTCCTCCATTTCTTTAGCCCACTGTGGTATTGGTATTTGCGAGTTAATGTTGGCAGCAAGACTAATGAACGGCATGGCAGCAATCATTACAAATGCACTGCGCATTACGTTTATTGATAAAGGTTTGCGATGTGTTCCTATGAGTACGCCTGAGCGTTTGGGGGCAATGAGCATGGCCGCCAAAAATGGTGGCAGAAGGAATAAACCCACGCTTTGCACGGCCATTAAGTAGCGTGATAGTCCAAGATTGCCCGAACCACCTCCGGTACTTACATCGGAAAAAGAAAAGCCGAATATGGGGGCGCACAGCGTAGCCAGTAGCGTAGTAGCTAGTAGCGACACAATAATGGCGCCAACCAGCAACAGGCTTTGGGCGAGGGGAGAGGAAAAACGTTTATTGAGCATGGTAAGTTAACCCTAACAGGGTCTCAAAACCCTGTTAGGGTTTTTAAACCACTTTGATTTAAACAAAAAGAGGCTGCACGTGCAGCCTCTTGGTTAATATCGACGAAAAGCCTTATGCCGGAGCAATTGCGCTTACAGGACAAACGTCAGCACAGCTACCGCAATCGGTGCAAACTTCAGGATCAATCTTGTAGATGTCGCCAGCTGAGATTGCCTCTACGGGGCATTCGTCAATACATGTACCGCAAGCAGTACAATCGTTACTAATTTTATACGCCATTTTTGAAAAAAGTTTTGGTTAACAATAAGTACAAATATAGCTACAAAGTTGAGAAAAAACAAGTTTTGCAAAAAAAAGCCCCTTAGGGGGGCGAGGGTATTATATAAGTGTTAACTTTGTAGGATATGAGAAAAAAGACAGCAGCATACGGATTGCTTTTCCTCTTTTTTGCGCTTGCGCTAAACGGATGTGCCAGCTCGAAAAAGGCCAAATGCTCATGCCCCAACTTTAGGGGTAGCCGTGCAATTTACGGCAAGGTAGACTCGAAAAATTATCAATTACCAATTACGAATTACAAATTTAAAGCATTGGAGGTTGAGGTTGACAACGCTGTTGACTCACAACTTACAACTTACGACTTTTGATTTTATGGAAATAAAAGTGAAGGAAAACGCGCGCTACACCGTGCTAGGCAGCGGCAGTTGGGCAACGGCTATTACTAAGTTGCTTACCAATAATCTGCCAAATGTGGGATGGTACGTGCGCGAGCAGGAGTTTGTGGACAGAATTAAAGAGCATGGACACAATCCTCAGTTCCTTACCGAGGTAGAGTTTGATGTGAAAAAACTCTCGCTGTACACTGATGTAAATGAGGCGGTACGCAACAGCGATGTGCTTATTGTAGTTATCCCCTCAGCATTTGTGGATGTGTGGATGGAGGGGCTTACCGAGAGCGTCAAGGATAAGTTTATTGTATCGGCAGTTAAGGGTATTATCCCCGATGGTAACCGCACTGTGCTGGAGTACATGCACGATAAGTTCGGAGGTGAATTTATCAATATGGGCATTGTAACAGGTCCTTGCCATGCAGAGGAGGTTGCGCTGGAGCGCCTATCATACCTGACATTCGCCTGCAAGGACGAGAATAACTCGCGCGCCATATCGAAGGCGTTTACAGGCTCGTTTATGCGTGCTATTATTAGCACTGATATTCACGGTACCGAGTACGCTGCCATTCTAAAAAATATTTATGCAGTGGCAGCGGGTGTGTGTCATGGCATGGGCTACGGAGATAACTTTCAGGCGGTGCTGGTGAGCAATGCGCATGTGGAGTTGAAGCGCTTTTTGGAGGAGGTTTTTCCCGCCAAGCGCGAAGCCGCCTACTCTGCCTATCTTGGAGACTTATTGGTAACGT
Organism: Bacteroidales bacterium; assembly: GCA_031553765.1. Taxonomy (GTDB): domain Bacteria; phylum Bacteroidota; class Bacteroidia; order Bacteroidales; family UBA932; genus JAITMY01. The sequence continues at coordinate 29,591 of JAVBKY010000003.1, read as the reverse complement.
GCTACTCGCAGTTTAGTCGTAACCGCACGTTTGGCAACATGATTGGCAAGGGTTACCGTGTGAAGGACGCGCAGCTGGAAATGAACATGGTGGCCGAGGGCTACTACGCTACCAAGTGTATGCACGACCTGAACGTGAAGTATAAGGTAAATTTACCTATTGCCGAAACCATGTATCGCATTCTCTACGAAGGCGCTAACGCTAAAAAAGAAGTGGCTGCCCTAACAGAAGTACTTATGTAATTTGTAATTTCTAATTCTTAAATTTAATTGTAATGCTACGTTTAGACTACTCAAAAACCTCAGGTACGGTGAGCAATGCCGATGTGTTGGTGTTGAAGGATAAAGCCGTGAGCGCGCTTAAAATGCTGCACGCAGGTAACGGAAAGGGAAATGATTTTTTGGGATGGCTTAACTTGCCTTCTTCTATTTCTCAAGCCGAAATTGCCGACGTGAAAGCCGCTGCCGATCAGCTGAGCAAGGGTGTTGACGTAGTTGTTGTAATTGGTATAGGCGGCTCATACTTGGGAGCAAAGGCAGTGATTGATGCCTTGTCGCACAGCTTCGATGCGTTGCAAACCAAGGCCGAGCGTAAGGCGCCGCTGGTGCTGTTTGCAGGTCAAAATATTGGAGAGGACTACATGTACGAGTTGATGGAAACCCTGCGTGGTAAGTCGGTTTCGTGTATTGCAATCTCTAAATCAGGCACTACTACTGAGCCTGCTTTGGCACTTCGCATTATTAAGAACTTTATTGAGCAAACCTACGGAAAGGATGAGGCAAAGCGCCGCATAGTAGCCGTTACCGATAAGGCTCGTGGCGCCTTGCGCACCATGGCCGATATGGAAGGTTACAAAACCTTTGTTATCCCCGACGATGTAGGTGGTCGCTTTTCGGTACTTACCCCTGTGGGCTTGTTGCCTATTGCTTGTGCAGGTATTGATATTGCAGCATTAGTACAAGGTGCTGTGGAAATGGAAAAGGCTACCGCTGAGGATGTGCCTTTTGAAAACAACTTGGCATTGCAATATGCCGCTGTGCGTAACGCGCTTTACGCAAAAGGTAAGAAGGTAGAAGTGCTGGCTAACTTTAACCCCAAACTGCACTATGTGGCCGAATGGTGGAAGCAGCTGTACGGCGAGAGCGAGGGTAAGGACGGCAAGGGTATTTTTACCGCCAGCGTGGACTTTACTACGGATTTGCACTCGTTGGGTCAGTACATTCAGGATGGTGAGCGTATGCTGTTTGAAACGGTATTGAGCGTTGCCAAAACCAAGCATCATATGACTATTCCTTTTGATAAGGAAGATTTGGATGGCTTGAACTTCCTTGCCAACCGCCGTATAGACGAGGTAAACAGCATGGCCGAACTCGGTACGCAAATAGCGCACGTGGATGGTGGTGTTCCCAATATTCGCATTGAGCTGCCCGAACTTAGCGAGCGCGTAATAGGTCAGCTCATTTACTTCTACGAAAAGGCTTGTGGCGTGAGCGGCTACATACTTGGTGTAAATCCATTTGACCAGCCCGGTGTGGAGGCGTACAAGAAAAATATGTTTGCTCTGCTTGAAAAGCCAGGCTACGAAAAGGAAACGGAGGCTATCAAAAAGAGAATAAATTAATTTTTTTTATATTTTTGATTCATAGCGGTTTGAGTTTTGTTGTTAAAAACTATTGACCTCAAAAAACAAAATATTTTTTACTTTTGTTAAACCGATTGTGTATTTTCAATATTATTAATTATTAAAAAAACCATTATGAGAAAGATTAGAGTAAGCGTAGCAGCCCTTATGTTGGGCGCAGGTGCATTGTTGATGTCATCATGCATTGGTAAGTTTGGTTTATTCAACAAGTTGTTGAGCTGGAACGAAAAAGCAACCAACGAAAAGTGGATTAACTGGCTTATTTTCTTGGGCTTGAACATTATCCCCGTATACGAATTCTCACTTTTCCTTGACTACATTCTCTTCAACTCTATCGAATTCTGGACCGGTAGTTCACCTGTTGCAGGTATTGATATGAACGTAAAGGGCGAAAAGGGTGAGTACCACGTGAAGTCAACCGAGAATGGTTACCACATTGAGTTACTTGGTAGCGGCGCTGCTGCTGACTTGGTATTTGATGCTGCTAAGCAAACTTGGAGCATGGAAGCCGATGGTCAATCAGTTCAGCTGGTTCAATTCGTTGATGGCAACGCTAACATCTACGGTTCAAACATGAACGTTGATATGGCTAAGACTATGAATCTGATGGCTGCTCGCTAATCAAGGATTTTGATTATGAAAAAGCGGCTACCGAGAAATCGGTAGTCGCTTTTGTTTAAATGTTTGTTTTTTCTTCACTCTTTTTTCTTGATAAAAAAGGAGCCAAAAAATCAAGAACGGTGAAAGTTTCACCCCCTTCCGCTTGAAAACTGTACTTCGTCCCTTCGGGTCCTAGAGAAGTTTAGACGTGTCCGCCAATTGGCGGATTTTTTGATGGAAAAAAAGTAAGATGAAAAAGAACGAATATATCCGACGGTTTAATTGAATGTAAAAAGGCTACCGAAAACTCGGTAGCCTTTTCCTTTGGTCGAAAATGCCGCTTATTGTTTCAATATCTTAGCAACCATTCTTGTCCCGAATTTCGTGGTGCCTACAACAAAGTAAAGTCCGCTGCGAAGATTACCGACATCTATACTTGATGAGGTAACGCTTCTTGATAATACGTTTCTTCCACTGATGTCATAGATATCAATCTTAGCAAGCACTTCTACACTTACCAACTCAATTTGACTTTTTACCAAAGTTGATTGTAGAAAAGTGTGGTTAAGTGAAACTCCTTTCACACCTGTCGTACCCCCATTGTTCCCACTCTCTTCGCCTTTAGCGGATGCGAAAGAACCTTCTGACAACGCGCTTAAGGCTCCTGTAGCAGTTGCAGCTTGTATGTAGTAGGGAGTGATGGTGTCAGCAGCAATGCCGGTAAGTAAGGAGGTGGTAGAGAATGCCACAACGGTATCGCCGTGCAGAATGATGTAGCAGCTGGCGCCATCCACCGTGCTCCAGCCTAGCGTGTCACCGCTAAAGGTCATGGCAGAGGGAGCTGCCGTAGCCTCTGTTAGCGATACTGCGTCCCATGCTCCAAAAATATTTTCAGGGGTATATGTGGCAACTTCAACTTCGGTCAGCGTTGTTCTTGTGTTTTCTCCAAGAAAAGTGCTGCCGTTGTAATACTGGGTTTTTCGATTTGATATATCAACTGCGATTCCACTTCCTTTTACGCTATTATATTCGGCAAATAGGGCGGGAGCAACTTGCATATCACCCCAGCCGGCAGAGACCGGTAGCACATTCATGGTGGTGTTAATCCACACCGAGCGGGGGGCATTTTGCCACGGGCGCCCCAGCTGGTATACGCCATCTTGGCTGGCATCGCCATTGATAGTGTTGTTTACAAATACGTAACCCCACTGCAGTAATGCGTTGGTACTGGGTGCCGTGATTACGCAGGGCTTGGTTGCATCTGCGCCTTTTCGCGCAACCACATACTGCTCGCAGTTATCAAACAGCACATCGCCACCACCAAAGATGTAATCCACGGTGCCGCTAAATGATGAATTTTTGTAGTATTGACGCTCGGTTCCGGAACTTCCATTGGTGTACAAAATATCTTGTCCGCCAAGTAGCGACACATTATTCATAGCAACTCTGTCGCCCCTGGTGCGTATGCACACGGCGCGCTCGGTTTGGGCAATGCCTGCGGTATTGATTACCGTAAAATTTTCTCCGTAGAAATCGTTGGATAAAATATCTATCACGGCACAATCGTTAGTTCCGGGAACTTCACTGTTTTTTGTTGCATCCACGCGTCCTACGTAGTTATCGCCTGTAATAATTACCCCCTCTCTGCTTTGCCCTATAAGGGTTACGTTAGTTTTACTTGCTGCTAAAGTTAGCCGGTTGTAGCCGTAGTTGTAAGTCCCATTTTTCACAAAAATACGGAAGGTTACAGCGTTATTATTCGGAACGGCATTAAATGCGGCTTGTATATCGGTGTAGTCACCCGACCCGTCTTTTGCCACCACCTTATCAAATAGCTTAGGGCTTACAGCAGGTTTAGCCTTGGTGGTAAAGGTAAGCGTGTAGGTGTTGCAATTATGGTTAAACTTATCTTTTAGGGCGCCAGCCGAAATGGTTAGCGTGTAGCTGGTAGCGTAAGCCAGGTTGAGGTATGGCAGCGTAACATTGGAGCCGGTAATATTGGGCGTAAGTGCTTTTCCGTTAAGCATAATATTGCCTGTACCAAGGGTTACAGTTTTATTAAACTTTAGGTTGATAGTGCCGTTAATGGCAATATTACTGCTGCCCTCTGTTGGGTTTGAGGTAACTACGTAGGGAGGTTGGCCGTCATCTACAGGGCTATTGTCCTTGAAATCGAGTACCGACACTTGGTATAGCCAAAAGGTGGTTTCGCCTGCAATACGCAGCTCAACGGAGTCGGAGGATTTTGCATTGACAGCCACGCAGTTCATGGCACCATTGCCTTGCACTATAAAGGTTTCTACGCGTTGCCAACTTCCTTCAATCTGTTTTTCAACGTAAAATTCTTTTACATCGGCTCCATTCCCATTTTGTATATAAAATTGGAAATGCCCTACGCTACCCATTTTAGCAAAAGTAACCGTATTGCATTTTACGGCAGAGGTATAACCACTACTATTTCTTGCTGCAGCTGCAGCGTCAATATCAAATGTAACTTCAACTCCGCCTAAGGTGGTCTTTTTGGCGCCGGTTGTGCTGTACTCTGTCAGCAATGGGTTGGAGAAGTCAATCACGCTACTACCCTTGGTGTCCTCCTCCACGGTATAGCTGTAGGTGTACTCTTTATCGAGCGTATTGCCATATACATCTCTTAATGCTCCCTGTGGTATGCTAAGCGTAATATTTTCTCCATAGGGCAAGCCGCTGTAGCCTATGGTTGCTATGTTTTTTCCGGCAACGGCAGTAGCTGCAATCGATTTGCTTCCAAGCGTTACATTTACATTGCCGGAAGTAACAATCTCGCTAAGCACTAACGTAATTATGCCGGATTCGGGAATGGTTGCACCGTCGGCATAGCTGTTTTTGCTAATGGTGGGACTTTTGGTGTCGGGGGTTTTATATGAGATTTCGGTAACGGTTGCGGTAGCAGTTCCTGTTGCATTTTTGAATGCGCCGGCAGGAATGGTTAATTTGTAAGTATTATCTGTGCTTAAACCGCTATACATAATGGTAACTACCTTGTCAACAATATTAATATATTCTTCCAAAATTGTGATGTTTCCAATTGTAATATCACCGGTAGTGTTACGAGTTACTGCCTCTGAAAAAGTAATAGTGAGTGACCCCGAAGTGGGTAAGTACTCTGTTGACGAAGGCGATACTGACTCGATTGTTGGAGGAATAGCGACATTATCACTGGGCTGTCCGTAAATAATTAAATCATGCAGATAAGCATAGTTGGCGGTTGGTGTATTACTGGCAAAGCGAATACTGACATTATCTCCGTTAACAAGGATTTCAGTAGATTGTCCTGCAGCGGCAGTGGCATTAGCGTTGAATTTTTCCTCCCAAGCCCCATTGCCAACTTTTACGCTGATAATACATCCTCGGCTGCCACCCGTATAAGAATGTTTCATAATGAATCTTGTTACATGTGGCAGGCCCGATATCTCAAAGTAGTCGTTGGCTCCTTTATTTGTGTTTATTGCGCCAGCAGAGGTCACACCGTTGTCAGATTTTGCAACATAATCTTTAGTAATGACGCAACCGGACCAAGTATAGGTAATGTCTTCTCCTTGAATTGTTTTTGCACTTTTTGGAGAGGTAAACGTAGATTCCCAACCTTGAAAGTTTTCGTTTACCAGTAAAACTTCTGTAGCGCTTGCGCTAAATACAAAAAATGCCATAAAAAATAGGGCAGTTAGCCTAAATAGCATTTTTGAGAAAGAGATCTTTTTCATTTAAGTATAAATTTCTTGTAATTAGTGCGTTGTAGAGATGTGTGCGTACACGGAACTGCAAAGTAAGCACATTTCTGTCGAAAAGGTGCTTTAAGACTTGTGATTTAACAAAAACGTCACAAGTAACAACATTATTAACAATGTGTTACTTGTGACGTTTTTAATAGAAGGGGAGGTTATTACACCAGATTTTTCACCAATGCCTCGCGGTCACCGGGGAGCATGTCCATCGGGGCAACTTCAGGCATGGTGTAGCAGCCGGGACGCTGCTTTACTACGGCACGAGCACATGATACCAACACTTGTGCTGTGAGCGCTGGATTGTTAATGCGCATACGGAATTCGAACATTTGGTTTTGAGTACGACCGCTTACACCTTTGCGCTCAATATGGGTAGCGTGTCCCATGTCGAGCAGCGCGTCGAGGTCGTCCACCTGCTTTACCAGCGTTTCGTCCTTTTTAAAGTAGTCATCGGTTTTAATGGCCGTTTCTACATCGGCAAAGTTGGCGCCTTGCTCTAACTCCACATATACCATGCGACGGTGAATGCTATTCCCCGTAGGTATAGTCATAGACAGCGCCTTTTTTACACCATTTTTTGACTTGGCAGCAACGGTGTGTCCCATGCTCATGCCCGGACCAAAATTGGTGTGCGTAATGCCTTTAGGAGCCATTGCCATAAGTAGGGTGCGAATAATGGAGTCGCTACCCGGATCCCAACCTGCCGAAATAATGGAGGCGGTGTTATGCTTTTTTCCTTCTACATCGAGCATTTGGCGCAAATCCCACAATGCCTGACCGTGAATATCGAAGCTGTCAACCGTGCAAATGCCTTTTTCTACGAGTGATTTTGCTACTTCGGGAATGCTGCGGGTGGGACTGCACAGTATGGCTACGTCTACCTGGCCCAGCTCTTCTACATTACTTACCACTTTTACATTGACTAATTCGGCAGGTGTGGTGCCTACCGACTCGGCGCGACGAACCACGCCTACCAACTCCATATCTTGCGTTTCCAGCAGCGCCTCTACGGCGTATTTACCAATATTGCCGTAGCTGATTACGGCTACTTTTACTTTATTCATCTTTCTTCTTTAAATTTAATTCCTCGCAAAAGTAGTAGTATTGTGGAAAAATGGGCTATGCTTTTTTGAAAAAAATCAAAAAAAGTGTATTTTTGACACTTATTTAATTGAAAATTATGAAGAAAATATTGTTTCTTACGCTTGCATTGGCTTGTAGCGTATCACTTGTGCATGCTGCTGATGTTTTTGGCGAAGGAAACTGGCTGTTGAACGGTACCGTGGGTAAGGGAGCCATGGTGTACAAACAGGTGGAGTATGATGGATCGGTTCCGCTACTCTCTATTTCGGGAGAGTATTGCGTGGTGGACGATATATTCTCTGCAGGAGGAGCTGTAGGCGTAGGCGCATACTTTGGTTATGCGTCATACAATATTCAGAACAGCGGTATTTGGCTTGACGATTTTATTGTAGGCGCTCGCGGTACATTTCACTTTCAATTTGTAGACAGGCTTGATACCTATGCCGGCTGTGTACTGGGTATACGTATGCCTTACCTTCGCTATGATAGTAAATCGAAAGACATGAAGAAGGAGGACTCTCGATTTGCAGGTGGAGGGTTTCTTGGCGCAAGCTATTTTTTCTTTGAGAATCTTGGAATAAACGCAGAGGTTGGCTACGGAGTAGCGTATGCCAATATTGGCATTGTACTGAGGTGGGGTAACTAAATTCTCACGGTCTCCACGGCTCCTGCTCGTTTGCTACTCCTTTTGATTTTGACGAGTGGTAACTCAACTTTTCTTTTCTGATTTTCTTTAATTCCGATTTTACTTTTTCAACCTCGTTATTACCGGGCTGAGTGGTGTTGCTGTCGTACGCTTTGTCCACAAAGTGTTGCATGGCATCTGCCCCCTCTGCATGATTGGTGCTTCTCAGCGTAGCTACTACCGAGGCCGATGGCTTTTCGCGTATTCTATCCCACCATGCATATAGGGCTTGCAGTATGGTCTTGTCGTCTCCTTTTTTTTTGATAAAAGCACGGAAGCGGCATGCCTCGCTACCGAGATAGATTTCGCGCTTGCGCTGTATGAATTTCAAAAGTCTTCGTGCGTATACGGCAAGCAAAACGACTGCTGCTAATAGTACAATCACTACTACGGAAAAAGTGTACCAGCGCATGCCCAGTATGAGTGTTGGCCCTTCGGCTTGCTTGGCTACGGGGCCTTGCATGGTGGCAAGACTGTCCTTGAGCGTGGTGAGTATACCAAGGTTCGGATTTGCTGCCACATTTACTTCAATATTCGCTGTTGATTTGGTAAACATGCGGCTGGTGTTGGGGTTCCACCAGCTGAGGGTAATTGCCGGAATGGTAAATGTGCCCTCTTTTTCGAAAAGGTAGGTAACGCTTTGCGTGCTGCGGCCGTTGGCATCGTGGTCGTCGCGCAAGTCGGTGAGCGCAGCACTTTGCGGATAGGTGCTGGCCCAGCCAAGGTCTTCCTGCGGGGTAATGTTAGGAATAAACTGCGGTAGCGTACCCGCAGCATTTATGGTAATGGTGCGCTTTACCACATCGCCTACTTTTACATTGCGCAAGGCTGGCGTCCACGTTTCGCTAATGCTTGCGCTTTTGGCTACAAACCACGCGTTGCTGCTCTTCAAGTGGTCTGGTACGTCTTTTACCGTAAAAGATGCGGTGTTGGTTTGCAGCGTGATTTTTTTGCCCACGGTGCTACCCTCGGGTGGCGTTTGTGCCGTGATGTTGAGAGGCGGAATGGTGAATTGACCGACCTTATATGGGAAAACAATGTAGTAGAACTGTACGCCTGCATACTGCCTTCCATCCACGGTGAATACGCCGGGTACGGTTCTGCTGAACGGAATGATGAAGGTGTTTGGTATCTGCAGGTTGTCGAACTCCAGCGGCGCGGTAAACCATGTAGAGGTGTACACCGTAATGGTAACCCTAAACGGCTGCTGTACGTACACGCTGCTGCGGTTGAGGTCAACACGAGCAAAGGAGGTGGCAAGTGCTGTGCTTAGCGTTGCTACAATTGTAAAAAGTAGTATGTAGATTTTTTTTGCCATGCTACCAATCCTCTTTCCCTGCCTTTACATTGGGATAGTATCTTTGCTTTTGTATTTCGAAGCGCCGATGAAGAAATTCTCCGGGGTCGGCGTTAGTTTTTTGCATTAATATTTGGGTTTCGAGCGGAGTTTTATCCATTTTGAAATCCTTTGGCGGAAATTTTTGCTCCTTGGCGCGGTGAATATTACTCTCGGCTTCGTCGCTCAGGCGATCGCCTTTGGTGGGCAACTTTTTTACCTCGGTGTCTGCCGAGAGTTCTTCGTCCTCGGTTTGTGGCTTGCGCTCCTTTAGTTTTCCCTTCACCCCCGATTTGTTCAGCGCGCTATCCACTAGCGATTGCTCTTGTGGGTTAAATCGCATTACGCTTAGCGCGTCCTTTTGCAGCTGCTGTGTGGCGGTTATACTTTTTTGCACCATATCGCGTAGGCTGCTGTCGGCTTGTGCTGCGGCTTCGAAGGATTGCACGGCATCGTCGTACTCACCTAACTTGGCAAGCGAAAGGGCATAGTTGTACATGCCTGCGGGGGTGCTGTCGAGCGCGTACAGCTCTGCTGCCGCCTGATAGTTACCGGCTTCGAAATACGCCATAGCCTTGTGCGGGTAGTCGGTGAATAAGTCGGCGGCTTGTGCGTACTGACCTTGCTCGAAGTGCTTTTGTGCCTGGTAGTCGGGCGTGTACCACCATTTGGCCTGCTTGCTATCCACGCTGCATGAGGTGAGCGTGACTAGGGGCAGCATACAGTACCACAGCACTACCCAGCCACGACGGAACCAAAACGCGGCAATGATGATGGATGGAATAAGAAAAAGTAATCCCATATCGTCCCACTCGTTGGCATCTTCCTTTTTATCTTTTTGAAAAATAATGTGGTCGCTTATGCGCTTAGCGATGCCCTCCACGTCAGATTTATCGAGCGTAATACTCGTTACGGTTATTTTAGGATTTTGTTGCAAATTGGCAATAGTAGCAGGCGATTGCTTTGATATCACGCCGCCGCTTTTTGGAATTTCAGCACCATTGGGTGTGGAGAAAAGCAAAATTTCGAGCTTATGCATGGAGTTGTCGGCAAAATCCGCCAGTAGGGAGGCCTCACTATCCGAAATAACATCGGTCAAGAGCAGTATGGTGCTTGGCGCTAGCACGCGATCCATGAGCGTGTCGAGATAAGTGAGCATAAGTGGTATGTTGGTGCCCTGTACAGGCATAGCCCAGCTGTAGAGGCTGCCGGAGTGGTGTTTTACCAGCTTGTAATCGCGCGTAAACGGCAGCACGGTATGCGGCGTTCCGGCAAAGGCCATAAGACCCACGCGCACGCGCGGGTTGGCATCAAGAAAATCGCTGATTTTAAGTTTGGCTCGTTCCAAGCGTGAGGGCTGAATATCGGTGCAGAGCATGGAGCGCGATAAATCCAGCACCACCATGGTTACGGCGGGGATTTTCTCGCCCGGAATGTTGCGTTTTTTCCATGTGGGACCTGCCAGCGCCAATATCATGAAGGTGCCGCCAATGGCAAGCATAATAAGGGGCAGCAGCATAGCGGTGCCACTATTTTTACTGAACATGAACGGGCGTAATGCAGGTGCTATAATGCTTTTCCACTTGCTCTGCTCACGATTGCCAAGCAATAGCACGACAATAATTACCACCAAGGGTATGAGCAACCACAACGCTGCGGGGCGCAGGAAGTGGAAGTTTGCCCAAGAGAAGGGTAGTATGTCGGAAAACAGTTGCATTACACTTTAAAAGATAAATGTCCTACGGACGATAAATGCGCTTCGCGCGATAAAAAGATAAAATTAATTTTCGCAATACTTCCCCTGCGTTTTACATAAACTCGTACAGTAAACTGTTTAGCGCCATCGGCGCGATAACCTTATAGCCAGGGGTGTAAGCCCCTGGTGACCGGATGTGGCTTGGTGTGTAACGCGCGGAGCAAACTTTTCCCCTTGAAAAAACACCCTTCTTCCGCGCGTAAAATACAATCCTTACTACTACCAGGGGCTTCACCCCTGGCTACATGCTTACAGCCCTACGGGCTGAGGATGGTTGCTAATCAACTTCCTTGCAAATTCTCATTGACTCTTTCCAAACCTCTAAATCCTCAAAACGTAAATACTTATTATTATTCAATGCCATCTTGTCTTTTTTTATCGCGCGAAGCGCATTTATCTATTGCTTGTGTTTCTTCTTTTGATGAATTAAATTCATAACCCCGCTAATAAGCATGGATACGAGCATGAGGCCAACAGCAACGCCAAGCGGATACTTGTATAGCAATACTTGAGGTTTATAACTTTCCTCTTCGTAAACAATGGGCTGCAACTTGTTCAACTCTGCGTACACCGCTTGCATTTCCTTCGGGCCGTCGGCACGGAAGTATTTGCCGCCTGTGGTTTCTGCAATTTGCGTGAGCAACTTCTCGTCAATGGCATATCCGCCTGAGGTACTGTTGCCAATGCCCAGTGTGTAAATAAGGATGCTGTCGTTTTTGGCAGCCTCGGCAGCATCGAGTGGCATGATGTCCTGACCTCCATCCACGCCATCGGTCATGAGCAGCATCACGCGCTGTTTGATAGTGTCCTCGCGGAAGATTTTTATACCAAAGGCAATGGCCTCGCCAATGGCAGTCATTTGACCTGCCATGCCCACTTCGGTTTGGTCGAGCAACCATGTAATGGCATCGAGGTCGGTGGTGAGGGGTGCTTGCAGGTAGGCGTGTGTGGCAAACATTTCAAGGCCCACTTGGTCGCTCTTACGCTCTTTTACAAAATCCTTCATGAGCAGCTTCACGGCTTCCCAGCGCGTCATTTTTTCGCCATCAAGACTCCAGTCGCGCTGCGCCATGCTAAACGAAATATCGGTAGCAATGAGGAAGCTGCGCACGGTTTTAGTTTTCTTGCCGGGTTGCCCTACCAACTTGGGTGACGAGGCTGCTGCTATAAGGCAAATCCAACATAGTATGAGAATAATCCACGTCAGTAGGTTGCGCTTACCTACCCATGCATTGCGCCTTGGGCGCTGGCGCGATACGTGCACGGCACGCATGTAGAACGGGGCAATAAGCGCCGTGCGCCGCTTGCGTAGCGCTGCCATGAGCCAGTACACTAGTATAGGTAGCGGAAGTAGGAAAAATACCCACTTGTGCGCTATCACAAAGTGCATGCCTTGGGCTATTTCAGCGGGCGTCATACCTGTGGGTTTTTATCCAAATTTCTACTTGCCTTAAAAAGGTATTGGTATCGGTTTGTGTGACCTTTTCTGCAGATTTGTATAGCTGATCTATCAACCCCTGTGAATTTTCATCAAAGGGGGCTGTTTTGCATTTTTTATTGAGAAAGTCAAACCACTCATCGCTGCGTAGGGCTGCTACTTGCTCGCGTCCGTAGCGAAGTATGGCTATGCGCTTCATAAGCATGTTGGCGTTGTAAATAAGCGTCGCATATTGTTTGTTCGGAGATAGCGTTTTTTCTTGCTCGTTTAGCCACTTCAAAGAACTACGGCGATACTTGTTTTTTGTGTAAACAATGAACTTGTATATGGTAAAAATGATGATGCAAAGCAGAACAGCAGCGCCTACTACATACCAACCCGGCGCGGCAAAAGAAAACCGAACCGGTGTGGGCTCAATGAGTTGCCCTAATTGCGGTATGTTGGTGGTATCAATCATTTTTACTAAAACCCTAACAGGGTCTTGTAGTTGCTATTTTTGCTTTATGTTCCGTAAACCCTGTTGGGGGGGCTACATTCGTTGCCCTATCTTCTTTACTATTTGCTCCTCTATGGGAATGGCGGTGCTCATAAAGGATACGCCTATGCCATACTTGCTGCACTCTTCTATAAAGTTGCTTTTCCAGTTTGCATAGCTGCTGTTGAATTTTTCACCCCATTCACCCTTTTTGTTGTTCCATACAATTTGACGTGTGCCGTCGCCCAACACCAGCCTGCCCTCGGGAAGCTGAGCATCCATGGGGTCTTCAACGTGTATGAGTATAACATCGTTATTGTTGGCCATGCTAAAAATTTGGTGCTTTCCCTCGTCGTTGAGGTTGCTGAGGTCGCCAATAATGGATACCACAAAGTCGTGCGTAATGCTGGTGCGTGTGCGTTGCAGCATCTCGTTCATGAGGTCGGCGTTGGGTTTAAGCACCTCACGCTTGGGTAATTCCTGATTGCGGTTTACAACGAGCTGCAGAAAGTGCTGCAGCAGGGCTTTACTTCTTTTTGGCGCAAGAAAATCGTAGTCGTTGTCGCCAAAAACCAACCCGCCAAACCTGTCACCACGCTTAAGTGTGTAAAATCCAGCAAGGGCCGCCAGCTGCGCTGCGGTAACGGATTTTACAAAGCGCTGTGAACCGAAAAACATCACGGAACTTTGGTCGACAAGGGTAAAAGTAGGCCTTTCTTTTTCCTCGTTAAACACCTTGGAGTAGGTTTCGCCCATGCGAGCTGTTACGCGCCAGTCGATATTGCGAATGTCATCACCCGCCACGTACAGACGGTCTTCTTCAAAATCAAGTCCGCGCCCGCGCATGTGCGCCGCGTGCCGCCCCGTGAGTATGGAGTACACGGTGCGCCGCGGCAGTATGGCCTGCGTGCCGACGAGGTACTCAAAGCGCATGAGGTCGTCGAGGGTGGTTGCTATTTCTAATGGGTACTCCATTTAATGAACAATGGATAATGGACAACGGACAATAAAAAGCGGAATTGTCCATTGTCAGTTGTTCGTTGTCAATTTAAGAAACTGCTACGTTCTTCAGCACTTCGTCAATTACCATGTTTGCATTTACGCGATCGGCGTTGGCCTCGTAGCGAAGGATGAGGCGGTGGCGCAACACGTCATGCACAATGGCTCGCGTATCTTCGGGCGTTACGTGGTCGCGACCGTCGAGCCAGGCTACTGCGCGCGAGCACTTGTCGAGTGCGATAGTGCCGCGGGGGCTGGCGCCGTAGTTAATCCAGCGTGCCAAATCCTTGCTAAATTTATCAGGATAGCGTGTGGCGGATATTAAATCTACCATGTATTTTTCGGCGGCATCGCTTACGGTAATATTGCTGATTTCGTTGCGCGCGTCGAAAATTGCTTGTTGAGATGTAGGGGTGATTTGCGCTTTGGCGCCCTTGCTTTCTTCGCGCACGAGGCTTACAATTTTTGCTTCTTCGTCGGCGCTGGGGTAGCTGATTTCTATCTTCATTACAAAGCGGTCGAGCTGCGCTTCGGGTAGTGGGTAGGTGCCCTCTTGTTCCACGGGGTTTTGCGTAGCAAGTACCATGAATAGCGGCTCCATTTTATAGGTTTTTCCGGCAACGGAAACCTGACGTTCCTCCATGGCTTCAAGCAAGGCGGATTGTACCTTGGCTGGCGCACGGTTAATTTCATCGGCTAGCACAAGGTTGCTAAAAATGGGGCCTTGCTGGAAGACGAATTTTTGCTCGCTTTGCGGCTGATACACCTCGGTACCTGTAACGTCGGACGGTAGCAGATCGGGGGTAAATTGTATGCGGCTTAACTTGCAGTCGAGGTTGGCGGCAAGGCTTTTTACGGCCCGGGTTTTGGCTAATCCTGGAAGGCCCTCAAGCAGCACGTTGCCGTCGGTGAGCAGGGCTATAATGATTTTCGAAACCACATCTTCCTGTCCGATAATGCTCGCGCCAATATTTTTTTTCAGCGCCAGAATTTGTTCGAGGTTTGTCATGGTAAGGGGGAGGTTTATTGTTTTAACAACATGTACAAAGATACCTATTTACGGTACTAAAAAGGGGTATTGTATGTTAACCTAATGTAAAAATCCTCACAGGTTTTAGGCCTGTGAGGACTATCAAATATCACAGCAAATAGCTATGGTTATACACCTATTGATACTACTTCTTTGCCCGCGCTGCATCTACCAATTCATCCATGTGGATTGAACCCGGGCGTTGGCGTTGCGGAAATTCCTTATATGTTTGGAAGTATTTAGCAGCAATGGCTTGTGCCGGAACGAGGAGGAATATATGGCGTGTGCACCACTCCTGATAGCCGTCGGCATTTTCATACGCATCTTCAAAGGGGTCGGAGCGCAGGTCGATTATGCGAGCGAATCGGAGCTTTTCGAAGGGGGTTGACCAAACGTTGAAGCCCTTGTCGTTTTGCACCTGAAACAGCATTTTATACTTTCCCATGCGCATGCCTATCAATTCTCCGTCATCGCTAAAGTAGTAGAACTCATTACGTGCTCCTTTATCTGTTTGCCCGGTGAGCAGTGGCAGCTGGTTGTATCCATCAATGTGAACTTTGAAGGTTTTGCTGCCAGCTTGAACACCTTTAGGTAGATTTTCGCGAATGTTGGCATCACCACCTACAGCAGCCATGAGTGTGGGAAACCAGTCCTCGGCTGAAAATATTTCATTGACTACAGTTCCCGGCTTGAAGTGTCCCGGCCAGCGGGCTACGCAAGGCACGCGGAAACCACCTTCCCAGTTGGTGTTTTTTTCGCCTTTGAAGGGAGATGCTCCGGCATCGGGCCAGGTGCACTTCATGGCGCCATTGTCGGTGGTGTAAATAACAATGGTATTCTGATCAACCTTCAAATCTTCGAGCAGTTGCAGTAGCTGACCTACATGACCATCATGCTCTACCATGCCATCAGCGTAGTAGCCCAGGCCTGTTTTTCCATCTACACCCGGTTTCAAGTGTGTGTAGATGTGCATACGGCTGGCGTTAAACCAGGCAAAGAAAGGCTTTTCAGCCTTTACTTGACGGCTAATAAAATCTTTGGTGGCGGCCAAAAATTCTTCATCGGCAGTTTCCATGCGCTTTTTGGTAAGGGGTCCGGTATCTTCTACTTTACCATCGGCTGTGGCACGGAGGATACCGCGTGGTCCAAAGTTCTTACGGAATTCAGGATCTTGCGGATAGTCGGGATTCTCAGGTTCTTCCTCAGCGTTGAGGTGGTATAGGTTGCCGAAGAACTCATCAAAGCCATGTTTGGTAGGCAGGAATTCATCGCGGTCACCTAAGTGATTTTTTCCAAACTGTCCGGTAGCATAGCCCAAGGGTTTCAGCATTTCAGCTAGTGTTGGGTCTTCAGGTTGTATGCCTAATTTGGAACCCGGTACTCCAACTTTTAGCAAGCCTGTGCGAAAGGGGGATTGCCCTGTGATAAAGGCCGCGCGTCCGGCGGTACACGATTGTTGGCCGTAGTAGTCGGTAAACATAACGCCCTCGTTGGCAATACGGTCAATGTTGGGTGTTTTGTAGCCCATCATACCGCGGTTCCAGCAGCTGAGGTTCCACGCACCGATATCATCGCCCATGATGACGAGAATATTGGGTTGCTTGGTGTTTTCCTTGGTGGTTTTTTTCTGTGCCTCCACCTTGTTGGGGAGAATGGTGGCAGCAGCCAGCACGGCACCTACGGCTGCCCATTTTCCACACTTTTTTAGTTTTCTTGTCTTTTCCATTTTTCTTTCTTTTAAAAGTTCATAGCGGAAACAATGTTATTACTGCAAATGTAGGAGAGTTGAAAGTGCAAATTACATTATGCCAAGGGCTATTGAAGAGAAATTTTAATCGCTTAACTTTTCTTAGGTTTGAAGTTGCGAATTAAAGATAAAATGAGGTTTTTGGAAGGTAATTGATGCTGCTTTTTTGCAGATGTAGAGGTTATTTAAGGTTGGTAAATAGAAATGAAGGATTGTGGTTGCGATAGTGTTAAAGTCTTACTTGTTTGTATAAATTGTTCTATTTTTATCTTACTTTTTTTGCCCGCCAAAAAAAGTAACAAAAAAACTCGCGGCTTAGCTTCTCGGCGACCCGCCACGGGCTTGCTCGGCTAAACAAAATGAACTCGCTTTGCTCAAACATCATTTTGTTTTACGCCGCAGCGCCCTGCGGGTACCCCGCCTACAAAGCCCATGCCGCCTCATTGCCTTACGGCAAAATGGCTATCGCGCTTGCTATCTCTTGGGCCTGTGCGGGTGGGTGCGTAGGCCTGAACGGTGAGCGAGCCGGCGCCGGAAAGAGCGTTGAAAAACGACGAGCGACCCGAAGGAGCGAAGTGCAGTTTTTCAAGCGGAAGGGCTGAAGCTTTCACCGTTCTTGACTTTTGGTTACTTTGGGTCAAGCCAAAGTGACAAAAGAAAAGCGAATAATTTCGATATAAAATAAGAATGCCCACGGAAATTCGTGAGCATTCTTGTTGGGAGAGTAAAACCGGTTGTTATTCAAAGGCAAAAATCGTTTTGAAATCCTGCTTCATATCTACCAGTATCCAGCCTTTCTCCTTAGCCTCCGTCATAGCCTTATCGAGTTGACCAATTTTTGACGGACGGTCATAAGCATACTCGCGTTCGGCATCGGTGTGGTGAAGTATGAGTGAGAGGTTGGGAAGCGTGTTGGTAGATGTCCACTGCAACATTTGCTGGTCGCCATCGGAGTTGCCAAAGGCGAGTATAGGCTTGCGGCCTATGATTTGGAAAATGCCCACGGGCTTACCTTCCTTGTCATCGTTGTGCCACAAGTCAGTGGTAACAGCAATGCTGTGCGTGGGCTCGTCATACTTTGCCTTAAGCATGGTGCCTATTACCTGTTCGGCCGGTATACCATAAACTTTTTCACTAAAGTTGCGAATAAACTGCGATGAACCGCCCGATACAATAAAGGTTTTGAAGCCATTATCGCGCAAATATTTCAGCAGTTCTACCATAGGCTTGTAGGTGAGCTCGCTGTATTTCTTTTTAAAGCGAGGATGTATAGCCGTGTCTAACCACGTTTGCGCCATTTTATCAAACACTTCGGGCTTAACAGCTGAGTGTGAAATGGCAAAGGCTTCTAAAATAGATTTTTCTCCACCCTTCATGAAGGTTTTCATGTCGCCGTTTGCCAGCGCTTTCAGCTCCGGTTTCTTTTGCAACTCTTTGCTTTGCGAGGCAATGGCTTTGGTCATATCAACGGAGTAAATCATTTCGAAGTAGAGCGGTTGCTCGCACCATAGCGTGCCATCATTATCGAATACCGCTATGCGTTTTTCTATAGGAACAAATTTATCACCTGCGGTAGTAACTTCTTTTACGAAGTTTATAATGGTCTGCTTGTTGGTGCCGTCATTCCACGATGGAAGCGGATCGCCGGACGTAGCAGGCTTGGGAACTGTGCTGCACGATATGGCAACCAGCACAATTAGGATGAATGAAATTTTTTTCATAACAGTGTAGATAAAAAATGAAATGATAAAAAAACCGCTCCATAAAGAAATTTACGGAGCGGTTTACTATGCGAAGGAAAATCGTCTCCTTAAGGTAAAGTTATTACCTATTGGCTTTAGCTGCTTCTAACTTTTCTAGAATTTGATCAATAGAGAAAGATGCCGGCCTTTGACGTGGAGGGAAGTCCCTATAGGTCATTAAGTATGCTCCTACCTTGTTGATGGCGGGCAATACAAAGAATGCGTGATCCATAGCCCACCTTTCGTAGTATGCTGATCCATCGATTGAGTACTCGTAAGGGTCGGACAATAGGTCAACCATCACAGGTGCACGCATAGGAGTCATAGGCTGACGCCAAACTTGCATACCAGTTGCGTACTGTACGTTGTACATAAATTTGAAGCGCTGGTCGCGGTAAGCAACGAGGTTACCATCGTCGTCAAAGTAGAAGAATTCTGAGCGAGCAGATTCGTTGGTTTTTCCCGTGAGGTAATCCAGCTGATTATATCCATCGATATGTACCTTGAAGTTCTTACTTCCTGCTTGTACACCCTTGGTTGCATTTTCACGCAAGTTGGCATCGCCTCCGGCTGCTGCTACCAATGTGGGCAGCCAATCCTCGGCAGAGAACAGCTGAGTGAAGTTGGTACCCGGCTTAATCATGCCCGGCCAGCGAACAACTGCCGGAACGCGGAAAGCGCCTTCCCAGTTGGTGTCCTTCTCAGAGCGGAATGGTGACGCACCGCCATCAGGCCACTGGTTCTTCATCGCACCGTTGTCGGTGGTGTAAATAACAATGGTATTGTCGGCAATTTTCAAATCATCCAGTAGCTTGAGCAACTCACCTACATGTCCGTCATGCTCGGTCATACCATCGGCTTGCAGACCAAGTCCAGTCTTGCCGTCGGAGGCGGGCTTTAAGTGGGTAAATATGTGCATGCGTGTGGAGTTGTACCATGTAAAGAATGGCTTGCCGGCTTTTACCTGACGGGTAATAAAGTCCTTTGCTGCAGCCATGAACTCTTCGTCCACCGTTTCCATGCGCTTCATGGTAAGGGGACCTGTATCTTCTACTTTGCCATCGGCAGTGGAGCGTAGTACGCCACGAGGACCATACTTTTTCTTAAACTCGGGATCCTTTGGGTAGTCGGGATTCTCAGGCTCCTGCTCGGCATTGAGGTGATACAGGTTACCAAAGAATTCGTCGAAACCGTGTGCTGTGGGCAGGTATTTATCTTGGTCACCCAAGTGGTTTTTACCAAATTGACCGCACATGTATCCAAGGGGTTTAAGGAACTCGGCAATGGTGGGGTCTTCGGCTTGCAATCCAATAGGTGAGCCGGGAAGGCCAACCTTGGTAAGCCCGGTGCGGAAGGGACATTGTCCTGTAATAAAGGCCGCGCGACCTGCGGTGCAGGACTGCTGACCGTAGTATTGTATAAATACGCCACCTTCGTTACCAATGCGGTCAATGTTGGGAGTTGTGAAACCCATCAATCCGCGGCTGTACACGCTAATGTTTGTTTGCCCTATATCGTCGCCAAAAATCACGAGAATGTTCGGCTGCTTCTTTGACTCAGCCTTCTTTTGAGCCTTAGCTTCCTGTGCGGGAACTACCACTCCTGCGGCAAGCACGGCGCCTACGGCAGCCCATTTGCCACACTTCTTCAAGTTTAGTTTTGTACTCATAGCTGTTTGGATTTATTTAAAATCTGCCGGAATAACCTTTGTCAATCCCATTCCCCATGGTTGGTAGGGGATATTTGGATAGTCTTTAAACTCTAAAAGGAAGCTGATCAATTTTGGATTCATCTTAATAGCCATCCAAGCATTGTCTTGTCCTGAATAACGTCCGGGAGATGTTTTCAACTCTCCGCGTGTGGGGGCTGCACCATTAAAAATCAAGTCATAGTTTTCAGCGGGGTCTTGCCACAGGTCATAGATTGCGGGTGGGTTCAAATCAAGTTCGGGACCTAACCATGTGTCTTTTGCGGTGAACACCATTTTTAGGTTGGTGTAGCGAATGGCTCCAAACTTTTGGTCATTGAAGTAGGCAAAGAAATCACGCTTTCCGGGACCTTTCCCAAGCAACAAGTCGCTGTTGTCAATACCGTCAAAAATAATAGGCTTACCGGTGTTATCCTGCCACTTGTATGATGGAGGTGTACCTCCGGCAATGGCTACAAATGTAGGCCACCAGTCCATGTGGCTCATCATGTCGGTAGCTGTGCTGCCGGCAGGAATGTGCCCCGGCCACCATGCAATAGCGGGGCAGCGGAAGCCACCTTCAAACGGTGTGCCCTTCATTCCGCGATATGGGGTGTAGCCTGCGTCTGGCCATGCGTCAACCCATGCGCCGTTATCGGTTGTCCATACTATTAAGGTATTCTCGGCAATACCCAAGTCACGGATGGCTTGAATAACTTGTCCACTATTATCATCCAACTCCATAATGGCATCCTGGTAGGGCATACCGCCGGGTGACTTGCCTTTAAAGCGGTCGCTGGGGTTGTTGGGATTATGCGCCTTCAAAAAGTTGAGGTACATAAAGAATGGCTGATTGCCTTTGGAATTTTTCTTTATCCAATCAATGGCGGTTGCGCGCATGTTGTCGTCACCGGTTTTCAGGTTTTGGTAGTTGAAATTCTCGGTTACCACTTTTGCTTTTTCACCTGCTTTTCCTTCAAATTCAGAAAGTACGGCCATAGCGCGCCACTCTTTCATGAATTGTGCATCATTGCGTGGGAAGTTGGGGTGTAATTCGGGATCTTCGTAGGCATATACGCCTGCGTAATAGGGGGTCATGTGATACATTTCATCGAAGCCAATCGATGTGGGGAAGTTCTCCTCCTTATCACCCAAGTGCCACTTACCCAATTGTACGGTTTTGTAGCCCAAATTCTTCATTGCTTGCGCAATGGTGGGTGTTTCCTTTTTTAGCCCGTTGGGGTCGCCCGGTGCTAACACCGATGACATTGATGTACGAATGGGAATGCGACCGGTAATGAATGAGGCGCGACCTGCAGTACAGCTGGCTTGTCCGTAATACGTGGCGAATCGCATACCCTCTTGTGCCATACGGTCGAGGTTGGGGGTAGGAGCGCCACGTGTAATACCGCCACCGTAGCAGCCCAAGTCACCAACTCCCACGTCATCCGTCATGATAACAATAATGTTAGGCTTCTTGACGTCCGACTTTTTTTGTTGTGCATTACTCTCCTTTGGAGCCACAACACCTGCAGCCAAAATGGCGCCTACGGCAGCCCATTTGCCACACTTCTTGAGCTTGTTTTGCAAGTCCATGGTTATTAAAGTTTAAAAGGTTAAAACTTCAGAGGGACAAAACTTGTGTCAAAGGTAGAGTTTATATTATAGCGTGTGCTTTAGTATTTGCTATTTAGTGTAAAAGCAGTATAAAATTGAATAAATTACACATTATATAACTTTTGGGTGAGATTTTCCGAGCAGAATGCAAAGCTCAGCTACGAGAGGTAAATGAAAGTTAAAATTGTAAAAAGACTGTGACTTTCTTGAGTGTATAGCTATTTACTGTAGTGATATTACATAGGCGAGTACCTGCTCGGCCAATAGCGTGTCGGTAAGGCGCTCCATACCGCCGCTTTGCTGTAAATAATCGCGTAGTTGGTCGGCGGTAACATCATTCTCTTGCGCTACCTCTTCAATGCGTAGCTCCACATCCTTGCGGTCAACTTCTACATTGTCCTGCGCTGCGATTTTTTTCAAAATCATCATAAGCTTTACGCGGGCTTCGGCAGCTGACTTGTCATCGTCAGAGGCTTCTTCGGGGTCAATTTCGGAGTACTCCAGCTCGTGGTCAATCAGCTTGCTGTGTATAGTAATAGGAGTTTGCTCCAACAGCCTCATCGAAACCTCGTCCAGCTTTTCTTCGGTGGTAGCGCTTGTTACGTTTAGCGTTTTGTAATCGGGTAAGCTGAACTCGGGCATTTCAACAAAGCTAGCTATGAACGATAGGAGCTTGCCTTTTTCAAACTCCACGTTACTTACCTCTACGGGCGATGCCGCTTGTAGCTGTTGCTCGTCCATAGCCTTACGGCAAAAGCGTGGTGCGCAGGCAGAAACAAGGTCTTCGCGCAGCTCGTTTTTATAGGTGGTTTCAATAAGCCCGGTGGGAACCTTTCCCTCACGAAATCCCTTGAGCGGAAATTTGGCGTAGCGTGCTATAAGGTCATTATACTCTTCCTGAATTTCACCCCAATCGAGCGTGACTTGGAGCTGTTTTTCGAGGTCGTTGATGGTGGTTGTTTCGGTTTGCATGGTTTGAAATTTGATAGTTCGACAAGCGATATGCGACTTGCGAGGTGATTTTGTCGCATGTCGAGCATCGCATGTCCTACTTTAAAGGTGGTACGTCGTTTGCTACTTCGTAGCCTAAGCTGTGCACTATTTTACGCACATAAGGGTCAATGTGGGAAAAGTACTTGTATAGCCCGCTGCATAGGTAGTTCAACCCAGCTTCGCCTTGCTTGGTTTTGAGCAGGCGATTTTTTGGACACTCGCCGGAGCAGGCGAATAAGTAGCGGCACTGGCGACATTTTACGGGTAGGGTAAAGTCCTTGGCGTAGCCGAAGTGCTCCTGATTTTTGGCAAAGGCCATATCGGACAGCTTCGTTTCGTTGACGTTGCCGATTTTATATTCGGGATATACGTAGTGGTCGCAGGCGTACACGTCGCCGTTGTGCTCCATGGCTAAGCCTTTGCCGCAAATGGGGGCGAAAATGCATAGCTGTGATGGCTTGCCCATCCACTGCTCCACGGCGCTGTCGAAAAACGGTACGACGATGTTACCAAGGTCGTATTTAAACCACTCGTCAAAACATTTTATAAGGAAGTCGCCATACTTATCGGGGTCAACGCACCACGGTGCTACAAAGGAGTCGGGGTGGGTAGGGAGTGCCTGCTCGGAACCCTCCACTGGCATTTCGTTTATATTCCAATGCTGTGGCGCGGTATTGGTGAAACTTTTGGGCTCTACTATGGGGATAAACTGCATTTGCTTACTGCCTACTTCATCACGCAGAAAGCGATATACTTCCAACGGCCTTTCTACGTTGACGTTGTTGATAACGGTGAGGGTGGCAAAATTTACATTGTGCTTGCGCAGCAGCTTGCTTGTGGCAAAAACCTTGTCGAATGAGCCGCCTCCATGCGCATAGCGGCGGTAGGTGTCGTGCAGGGGCTTGGGACCATCAATGCTGAGCCCAACAAGAAAATTGTTCTCGCGCAAGAATTCGCACCACTCATCGTTGAGCAGGGTGCCGTTGGTTTGTAGGTCGTTTTCGCAGCGCACATGCGCGGGTGCGTACTTTTTTTGCAGAGCAATAACCTTTTTGAAAAAGTCCAATCCTAATAGGGAGGGTTCACCACCTTGCCACGAGAAGACTATTTCGTGCGCGTTTTGCTGCTCAATATACTGCTTTATGAAATTTTCCAGCGTTTCGTCCGAAATACGCCAGTGGCTGTCGGTTGATAGCAGCTGCTCCTTGCTAAGGTAGTAGCAGTAGTCGCAGCCAAGGTTGCAAATGGGCCCCGTGGCCTTAATCATGGCGTGCATGCGCACCATGGGTTTGCCGCGGTATAGTCGTTGTTGAGGAGTTGCTTGTTCCACTAAATTTGCTTTTTAAGGTAAAGCAAATTTAGGATTATTTTCTAATAGCAGGTAATAAACTCTCTTACGATATCTTAAATTCAACTTCTTGCTGTCCGGTGCTTACCGTTCAGCGGCATGTTGCTGTTGCCCCTGTTCGCCTAAGGCTGCAAGTGGCACGGATGTTCGGCCGTAGGCTTTGCCTCGGTCGGCCTACCTGTGCTGGTTATACCTGCAAAAACGCACTGATTCTTCATAGTAAAACTTTTTTTAATTTCACAACGAACACGTATGTGGGCACAGCCTACGGCCGAACTTCGTAGCGCTATTTCACAGCCTCAGCAGAACAGAGATGTGTGGCACTGCTGGCCGTATAGCATTACTCTCCTATTTAACATACCCATTAGTGCTGTCAGGCTTGGGGCTAAACGAGCGGAAATGGTAAATTTCATTTTTCTCCCTTTGCTCCGACTCATTATAGCGGTATGATTTTGTAATATGAAAAGTAGTGTCATTCAATATTACACCCTCCCGCACAAAGGCATGATGGGGCCTTTCTGATGGATACCAACGCTCAAAAGCAATTTTGCTACTATCTACCAAAAATACGCCCCATCTATATTTTATTTTTTTATGATCATTGTTGTCAATATAATTTATTTTTATTCTTTGCTCTAACTCGCTAACTGACGAATGCCCCCCCTAGATAAAGTATAATTCCATTTCGATAAAGGGCGTAGCCCTCAAATAATTGTTCTTCATCAGGTGCATAATACATTGAATGGTAGTATCCATCTACCCTTAACTGATTCCCTATGTAAGGAGTTTTGGGCAGACTCAGAGCATCATCCTCTCCAAATTTTATGCACCCCGTAAACATTAATAGTATTAATAAATAGATTATCTTCATCTTTTGATTTTTTAATTAATATTGCACTTACCATCCACCAAATTGGAAATAATGCTTTCCCTTCTTTTCTCGTTCATACCTAAAGTAGGGTGAGTTAGTTATGTTGTGGGTTGTTAGATTCTGAAAAAGGTAGCGTATGTTTTCAGAGTCGTACCCTCTGGAAAATGGGCCAAGCCCAATAGAAAGTATGCCATGCCTGTACTTGTTGGGATCGGACGCATATGGGTCATCGGGATTTTGTATATATGTATCATTGGGGCCACATCCTTCTATTCTTCTAGTAAATCTGTCCTCTTCTTTCAATCCCGGATCTCCTGTAAATAGCACGTTTTCGAGGTAAAGGGGGCCAATGTTTAGGCGCACGCGCGAGGTTCTAAACCTGTCACCTCCATCGCCCCACAAGTCGTTATATATGTCCACGCCTAAGCTGCCGGGCATGCCTATCTTTTTATACCCGTTCAGCGGCGTGTTGCTGCTGCCGTTGAGCGCAATTTGCAATTGCGCTCGGAACACTGTAGGATTTATAATCCGGCACATACGCAGTACGTTTTTTTATTGCACATAACACTTCTTTTTTCTGCCCACACGCAGTTGCAAACTGTTCCATATTCCCAGCGGCATTACAAATGCCGCTGAACTAAGTTGATAATAAGTCAGTCGTGTCTTTGTGAAGAAAAATTGCTGCAAATGGTACACTACCCTAATGCGGGATAATGGATTGTTATTATTTTGTAATACAAATCACAGGCTTTTTCTTCAGCATTTGGGTCAAAGTATTGATCAAATGAGTTTATGTTGTACTTGCTCCCTTTTGACGTATAATAAACATTGTATTTACGTCTTTTTTTTGTATTATACAACTGATTTCCATTGAATTATCGCCTACGCAAAGAAAATTTATTCTAAAAGAGTATAAGGAAATGCCAATTTCCATCTCTAAGCCTAAATCTTTAAGACCTTTCCTTTTCAATATTTTATAAATGTCATACATTGACATCCTCTTCTTTATATGCATATATTTTAATATTTGATGAGATATCCGTTCCGTACATAATAATTGATAGGGTGAGCAAATTGATATTGCATGCCACCTCCTGACGCGTTGAACCAAATTGAGGGTGCTGCCGTTCTTTGCATAACAGGAATCGGAACAACTACCTTGTATGTATTTAAAGGGCTTTGTATAGCCTTCGGGGGTAGCGAACGTGCATCGAAGGATGTTCCTTGTGGGGCAGCGAAGGACCCATCGTCATTGCCATATCGATCTATTATTGCTCCTTTTTTTAGCATTGCTGGATTTGCTTCTCCCTTAAATCCATCATTGGAAGGATATGCCATTTTTCCCGTTATTGGGTTTTTGCCATTGAAGTAACATACTCCCACCGTAGATGCCACCCCAACTCCCCACCCCATGAGCATGGCGGTACCAATCCCCTTGAAGGAGTTGGTGAAGGCATCTCCTATATTCTGCCCCGCAATAAGGTTAGCGGTAGTTCCTCCCGCTACATGTCCGGCTCCTGCAGCAAGTGGCGCTACTACTGAGGTACGTAAAAGCGGGCTGGAAATACCATTTACCAGCGAGGATGATGAAGTTAGACCATAGCTGGCAGCCCCCCTGTTCGCCTTAGGCTGCAAGTGGCACGGATGTTCGGCCAAGGTTGTACCTTGGTCGCCGTATCAGTGCTGGTTATACCTGCAAAAACACACAACTATTTTTACTCGCACAACCTCTCGCATGCAGGTGCAACCTGCAGCCATAGACCGACCGAGGTAAAGCCTGCAGCCGAATGGGGTGGTGCTATTTCACAGCCTCAGACGAACGGGGGGCAACTATTATTTTCTAATTCCTTTGTCAATTCCATTTTTCATTTGAAGTATATTTGCTGCGACTCTTTACTTCTTTCTATAATGAGACTCTCATACGCTTTTTTATCAAAGCATAATTCGTAGTAACCAAAGATAGCTTGTATGAACGGATAGAGATCCTCGTTCTTTTCTATCAATCGAAAATGCCAATTCGGGGTCATTTTACTATCAATTACTTCAAATAATTGACATGGGAAGACAGAAATGAATCCATTGTCATCTATGAGATAGGCTTGATAAGTCTCAAAGATTATTAAGCCCATTACTAAGTACTCCTGACCAATACTAAGTTCATTATATTGGCTATATGCTGTCGAACCAAATCGTCCTAATATTTCATTCTCTAAGGGTTTGTACTCATATTGCCTTAAAGCATGGCCTGTGTTATGTAAACATTTTATTATCATGGTAGTATTTAAAATCATCAACTGCTTTTAATACACCGTTTTTCCATTTTCCGAGATAGTGTATGGTTGTTTTAGTCTTATCCAATGCCATATGAGTATATTGCATTTTGCTCCAGTTCAGCCACCGGCCATCTTTCATACCCCGTTCAGCGGCACGTTGCTGTTGCCGTTGAGCGGCATTTGCAATGCCGCTCGCAATACGGTAGGATTTGTAATCCGGTGCGTGCGCAGTATGTTGTTTATTGCATGCTTTTTCCCACCCGCTATACAATTGCAAATTGTACCATATTCCGAGCGCGATTGCAACTAAGCGAAGCGACCTCATGAACTCCTTGAAAATAAAAACGCTCGTGAATAAATCACGCTCAACCCTCCCGCTCATGCCGCCTTGTGGTTATAATGGAAGATGCCGCTTAGCGGAGAGTAGCCCTACTTCACAACTTCAGGCGAAAAGGAGGTGATATGCAACTGTTTTCGTTGATGTACAATTGTTTTATTAATATTAAGTTGTTGGGGGTTATGAACGTGGGATTCTCCAAGTTTTTCTTGTTAGAGTCTACAATAACTATTGTACCCTGCTTGTCTTTAGATGAATGAATATCCATGGAAAAATCTAATAAATGAACAATAGATTCAGGTGCAAGTCCAGCAACATTGATCTCAATAAATGGACTTTTTTTTACG
Organism: Bacteroidales bacterium; assembly: GCA_031553765.1. Classification (GTDB taxonomy): domain Bacteria; phylum Bacteroidota; class Bacteroidia; order Bacteroidales; family UBA932; genus JAITMY01. The sequence continues at coordinate 1,824 of JAVBKY010000003.1, read as the reverse complement.
TGCAATAGGTAGAATAAATTTATTAACCTAATATCCCATCCTGATAATGTGGCAATATTCTTCTTTGTGAGTTGTTTATACGAATGCAACGAGGATGAAAATTGTTGCAGATATGGTAAATATTTATTTATTTCATCGAGGGCTGCATTACTGTAGCGCATTATTTGGAACTTTACCCATTCGCTTTCAATTTGTATATCAAGATTAGGGATATTCGATTTTTTATTGAACACGTTAACATCATACTTGGTAGGTATGTGAATAAAAAGAATTTCTCCCTTTTTGATGGAAAATGAGGGGATAGGTAATGTATTAATAATTGTATTGGGGAAATTAATAAGAATTTGCATTATTTGATTTTATAAATTTTTAATCCGTAATTTTGATGAGCATTTTGCTGCCAGCGACCTGTATTTATGAGATGATCTATATAGTATGAACTTCCTGTTTGTTGATAATACTTTGAAGCCGCACTCATCCGATGATGCCCATCTCCAACGTAATATTTTCCATCATTCTTAAACCCTCCTATTCTAGAATTCAAATCAAACTCTCCTTTCATCATTTGATCATAATATTGATCTCGTATTTTTGCGTCTATACCTTTTTGTGTTCCTAATATGCCATTCTGATCTAGTGTATTTGGTGTTTTAGTTATAGGCGCCCCCGTCAATGGATTTACCCCATTAAAGTAACACACCCCCGCTGTAGATGCTACACCAATTCCCCATCCCATGAGCATGGCGGGACCCATTCCCTTGAAGGAGTTGGTGAAGGCATCTCCTATATTCTGCCCCGCGATAAGGTTAGCGGTAGTTCCTCCCGCTACATGTCCGGCTCCTGCAGCAAGTGGCGCTACTACTGAGGTACGTAAAAGCGGGCTGGAAATACCATTTACCAGCGAGGATGATGAAGTTAGACCATAGCCGGCAGCCCCGCCTGCAAATCCGGAAACGCCGCCAACGAAAGAATTGATTCCCACTTGCCCCCAATCTACTTCTCCTATTCCCGAGAAGTTTTTGCTTGTTTGTTCTATCACGCTATTGGTGCCGGCGGTTAATGCGCCTCCTCCGGTAGCAACACCCGCGGTTGCCCAGAACCCTGCTCCTGCACCACCTGTAGCGGCAACAGCTACACCAGCACCCGCGCCTACAGCGAATGCCGTAACGCCGTCCCAAATACCGTCAATATTCTTCCAGTTGGTGGCCAGGTTCACAATGCCTCCAATGGTGCCTCCTATTACAAGGTGTATCCATTCGCCATCTGGGTCGGTATACGCAAGCGGATTATTCCGTGCGTAGCTATACCTGTTAAAGTCCTGCGTGTACTTCCCGTCTACTACATAGGGGTCGGGGCTGAGCATGCGCCCTAACATAGGGTCGTATATGCGGCCGTTCATGTTAATGAGGCCAAAGGCATCCAGATGCTCATGCGTGGTATAACTGCGAGAGAACCGCCCCTGTGGTGTTAGCCTATTTCCCCAGGCATCGTAGCGGTGTTGCTCATACTGCTGCCCAAGGTTATCGGTAATCAGCGTTGGGCTACCCAAGTGGTCAGGGTGCAGGTACCACCACGAGGTGCTGCCTTGGTTCGGTTTTTCGTGCACGGCAAATATACCGCTTTCGGCGGTTACGTACAACAAATCGTGTGAGGCGCCACCGGCCTCCACCTGCCGCTCAAATAGCCCGCTGTAGTAGTGGGTGCGCAGTAGGCTGCTATTGCGGTAGTGCTCCATTTTGTTGCGCTGCCCTTGGTGGCTGTAGCTTATGCTCACGCTATCGGTGCCCTGCGCTATGGTGGCTACTTTGCCCCAAGCGTTGTAGG